>JAGBVU010000006.1 GCA_017630155.1 Bacteroidales bacterium | reverse complement strand
GAAGTACGATCAGGAAAATTTCTTCAAAAGGTGTGTATCCTACAGTTCTAAAGTGTACGACATCAAAAACACAAAAGGGGACAGAGATTATGATATCCCTCCGGTATATCTGATAGGTATTCTGGCTGTGGATTGCTTTGACAGGAGTTCCGAAAGGTGGAGAGGGAGATTTATATCCGACTACACTTTCAGAGAAAAATCTACAGGAGAGATAGTTTGTGAGACTATTTCTCTTATCTTTGTAGAACTGAAGAGGTTCGACAAGCCTCTTGAAGAGTGTAAGGACATTATAGACAAATGGTGTTATGCACTGAAATATATGTCCAAACTCGATGAGCTCCCATCTGAATTGCAGAATCGGGTATTCAGAAAACTCTTCAAGGCGGCAGAAATCGCCCACTTCAGCACTGAAAAACGCAATTTATACCAACACGAGATGATTACCGAAAGAGACGAAATAAACATCCGCAGAACTGCCGAAAAGAGAGCCCATGCTGAAGGTCGCGCAGAAGGCCATGCAATGGGTCGTGCTGAGGGCAAACTCGAAGTGGCTAAAAAGATGATCGAAAACGGAATGTCTATCGATGATGTTGTCAAATTTACAGGGATGTCCGAAGAGGAGATTGTCCTTGCTGTAAAATAAGCATCAGTTCACCTCCACTATCTCATTGTCTTCGAGATACCAGATGTAACCTTCTACAGTGGTATAACCCATTTGTAGGAGGTATTTTTTGTAATCCTGGACCTGATAAATGTAACGTTTGCTCTTGAGATGTCCGAATTTGTAATCAACGATAATAGCGTGGTTTCCACTGGTCATTATCCTGTCTGGACGGCGGAATTCTCCACCAGGCAAGAGGATATCTATTTCGTTATGGAAGTCGTAAGTACCATCAAACCAATGACGTTCAGCCACTGATTTCAGTCTTTTATGAAGATCATCCAGGATCTCCTGACGTGAGGCGGCATCTATAAGTCCTTCTCTCACCGCTTCATCTACTGCATCATCAAGATCTTCCTCTGTCGCTATCTTGGCCAGAACATCGTGCATCACTACACCTCTTCCCCTACTGCTGTCAATAGAGAAGAAATCACCTCCTGCAAGGGCAAGTTTGAGTCTGTCACCTATAGGAACCGATTTATAGATACCCGATTCCGACTCATCAGAAGATGATTTTTCAGAGGTATGAGAAGTGCTTACAAACCATTCTCCCTCTTCATACTCCAGTTCTTCACCACAATACATATAGAGGACATCTGCCATAGATGCTATAGCGAAGTTCCCGTCTTTATCGAATTTGGGCACTTTTGGATAAACTATAAGTTCTGTTTTGGCCCTGGTAAATGCTACGTAAGCAACATTTATCTTGTCTATATAACTATATAGAACCTCCTCTTTATAGTCTTCAGCAAAAACAGTATTGAGCAGTTTTGATGAAGATGCTATGGGAAGTATCTTAATCTCATTAAAAGGGGCATCCCCAGGGGTACACCACAATATCTTCCCTCGATCCTCCACTTTTGAGTCATATAAAGGTTCATCAAAGAATGGGACAAGGACTACATCATACCCCAACCCTTTGGATTTGTGTATTGTGATAATTCTGATAGCATCATCGCCCTCTGGTGCCGATATTGACCTTTTACGTCCCACTTCATCCCACCATTTTACAAAGCCGTCAAGATCAGATCCATTGACCGATGTATAATCCAGGACAGAGTCCATAAATGCCTGTAAAAAGGCACCTTCAAGCATATCCTCGGGTGACATCTGACGAGCTATCTCTTCACATATATTATATAGAGATTTCTCAGAAGCTGATATCTCTACTCCATTGAAAATGAACTTCACAAGGGGATCCTCCGGGGATGAGATATATTTAAGGGCTGTCACAAGTTTCTGAACACTCTTGGAAGCTGAGATAACAAGTGAATCATCAGATACAATTTTGAATCCTGCATCAAGGAGTTTACCAGCTACAGCAGACCCCTCTTTATTTGTCCTGACGAGTACTGCCATATCTTTATAGCTCCAACCATTCCCTTTCAATATATTTATATCCTCAACAAGTCTTTCCAGATTCACCTCTTTCCAATCCCTCTCACCATCCGACTCTATAAATGACACCTTTACATGCCCTTCACCACCCTTGCTCTCAAGATACTCCTGTTCAAAATAGTCCGGAGACTCTTTATCCGTACTATAAATATTGGTTATCAAGGTATTCTCCGTATCACCTATTGTCTTATTGAACTTATTCTGAAGCTCCCTGGCACACATTCCGAAAAATGAGTTATTGAATCTCACCACATGCTCATAGCTTCTCCTACTTGTCCTCAGATTTCCATCCTTGATATCATACCCTTGGAAATCTCTGTAGAGCCTCTCCTTCAGAAGGCTCCAGTCGGAATTCCTCCAGCGGTATATGCTCTGCTTGACATCTCCCACAATGAGATTGTCCAACCCTTTGTCTGCACTGTCTTTAACAAGAGGTAAGATATTCGACCATTGCATCTGGGAAGTGTCCTGAAACTCATCTATCAGATAATGATCAAGCCATACACCCATCTTCTCATATACAAACGGAGTGTCGCTTCCATCTATGATTTTATTGAGAACATCGTTGGTTTCAGACAAGAGTACTATGTTTTTCTCCTTGCAATATTCCTGGAACACATTATAGATATCTCCCAAAATGCCGAGGGTAAAGAGGTTCTTTGATATAACCTTAGCCGTATTGTAGTGTACAACATTTTCACTGTAAAGGGAGATTGCCCTATCTACCATATCATTCAGGCCGTCGTTATATGCTGATTCGATGCTCTCTTTAATCGCAGATGGCCCTTTTTTAGAAGACCAGCGTTCCATATCACCGCTCAATTTTTCAAATGTGGCTGTAGGCTCTTTGATCTCACCGTTTGCCCACCTCTCGAAGAGTTTGAATGGAGATTTGGATGCACCGGAGAAAGACTCTGCCGTTAATCCATGTTTCTTTATGATATTGCACCCGTCTTCCCCTATTTTACGACTTTGCTCTTCAAAACTGCGTATGACATTTTCAATTCCTTGACGATATTGGTCTATAACCTCCTTCTCTGCTATCTCTCCACCTAGCTCCCTCTGCTTCAATTTGAGGGTCTCTTTGAACAATTGGGCTCCCAGATTTTTAAGGCGGGGCAATGGATTCCAACCTTCACCCTCCTCGATAGACTCTACCGACATCCTGATCATCCAGTCAAGCAGCGGCTGGTTTTCCCCCAGAGAGTCCATCATAAGGTCCAATGTCTCCGACAATACCGATTCGGCATCAAGCTCCACGTTGTATGATGCGAAGTGCCCAAGTTCACGGGCAAAAGAGCGCATGGTTTGCTGGAAAAACTTATCTATGGTACTGACATTGAACTGACTATAATCATTCAATATCTCTATGAGCATTTTGCCTGCATTTTCACGGATATACTTCTCCCTGCGTGCAGGCTCCATCCAACCCAACGTATCAATCTCCATTATATTGTCAAAGATGGTATCCTTTTCTGTGGTAGTGGCCAGGGAGTGGAGTTTCTCCAATATCCTCTGCTTCATCTCATCTGTAGCCTTGTTGGTAAAGGTTACCGCCAGAATATGCTTGTACCCATCCTTCTCTCCGTTCTGGAAGAGCTTTACGATATAGTCACCGGTAAGTTTATATGTTTTGCCTGACCCAGCAGATGCCTTACAAATCTCCAACATAGCTCTATTTGTTACATACTACGGAGTACGGGCAATACTCACAGGTTTTACCTTCACCCTTCGCCTCAAAAGGGATCTCTTTATTAAGTATCTGATTCTCCACCAGATCATATAGCCTCTCCACGAAGAGGTCGTAATCTGCACGGGTTATTCCAAAGGCAGGCAAATCTTTTGATGACCCGAACAGGTCCTTCAGGGAGCATACTGCCATAACAGCCCTATCCACATCCTTTACCAGCCCTTTCATATCGAGGAGATAGAGATAGAACATCATCTGAAGAGCAGTATATCCCCTCTTGTCTGCAGGACGGTCAAACATATCCTCCACCTCTTTCCATTCTATGGAGTAACCACCTGTCTTATAGTCCACTATCCGGTCATTGTCATCCACACCGTCACGACGGTCTATGATTCCGAAAAATTTAACCTCTGCACCGCTCCCAGGGAGGGTAGCCTCCACAAAACACCTCTCCTCCACACTGGTAAAGAGAAATGGGGCCTTCTTTCTGTCCTGCTCGAGAGTTTTGAGAACATATCTGAATATCAGCGCCTCAACTATCTTGTTCTTCCCCTCTATATTTTTGATTTTCATCTCATTGGCAAATGCATTCCTGATAAGCTCCTGAATCATCTCCTTGTCCTTCATCCACTTATCTATCATCTGCGAAGAAATGATCTCTCCGCAGTAAGGCTCATATATCTTCTGCATCACCTCATGGAACATAGTTCCGAAGACATTGGCCTCCACCTGCTCGGTCACCTCGTCCTCCTCCTTTATCTTCTCCACTGCCTGAAAATAGAATTTAAGGGGACAATCGAGGTACATATTGAGTGATGATGCAGAGAAATTGTGCTCATGGAGCTTTGCTATCATCTCATCACTCTTCTCCACTTTTATTTTGCCCGAAGGGCCACTATCTATCTTATATGTAACCACCTTCTCGGTAATGTTCGCCCCGTGATGGTACTTGAGTTGCTTGACAAACCTGCTCACCTCCCCCGAGCGGTTAACCCCCTCTGTGCGTGTATCATACATCAGATATACCCTCTTCGCTCTGTAGATGCTCCGATAGAAGTGATATGCGGAGATAGAGTCCTGGAACTCATAGTTCGGGAGGTCGAACCCTTTCCTCAGGTTATAGGGGACAAATGAGTTGCTCACGCTCCTCGAAGGGAATTTCCCCTCATTGCAACTCAATATTATAACATTCTCAAAATCGAGGGCTCGGGTCTCCAATGGTCCCATAATCTGCAGTCCGGAGAGGGGCTCACCATTGAAAGGGATGGAGATAGCCGACACCAGTTGCGCCAGCAGTTTGAACCAGGTCTCATCCTTTATGCTGAGGTTGAACCCTTTGAGGCGGTTGATACATTTGAAATACCCCAGAACAAATTCTTTATCGAGTGGATCCAAACCCTTCTGCAGCTCTTCGAGCAATGCTATCTGGTAGTCTGCCATCGAGTCAGGCCTCTGCTTGAAGATGAAACCTATAAGATCATCCCCCTCAAAAAGGGTCGCAGGGGCAAAGATCATATTGCTCTCAATCATCTGCTTTCTGATCTCCCTCGCTTTTTCTCCCACTCCATCCATATCCTGGATATATTTATGTCCAAGTAGGGCAACAACATTGGCGTGATAGAAATGGGTCACCCCATTGATCTCTTTTGCCTTTTTCCAAAGGGGGGCAAGGTGCCCCATGAATGATGCCACCTGCGAGTTTTTGAGGGAGTATCCCATTGTTACATTTATCTCATCTATCTCCTCAGGGATGGAGTTGAGCACAGGGAAAAGGAGATTCTCATCAGGGAGGACAATAGAGGTGGCAAACGGGTCAAGCCCCTGGAGTATCTGCTGAAGATACTTCGCCTGCCCCACTGCAGATGGGACCCCAATAACTTTTATCTCCCTCTCTGCAAGGTTGATCCCCTTTTGCCCGTCGGACAAAGGGTACAGAGATGGGTATTGGAGCACGTTCTCCTTCATAAAGAGAGAGGATTTGTTGGCCTCATCAGTGATTTCATCTCCATAGAAGTCCCAATAAAAGTCGGCCACACCCTCTTTTTTCAGATAGGTCAAAAGGACCTTTTCACACTCATTGAGAGCATTAAGACCTACAAAGACTATCTTTTTGTATCGCTTGAGAGCCTCCGGCAATTCTGTCCGGCACTTCACATCCTCTGCTACAGAGCGGTAAATCATCCCTTCATACGCCTCCCCTTTAGCCTCAAGTCTTGCTTTGAAACGGGAGTATATACCGTAGAGACTGTCCCATAAGGTGATAAACTCCCTCTCTTTTGGACCACCGGAATATTCGTTGAAAGTGCGCCAAAACGACTTGATGGCCTTTATCTGCTCATCAGAGAGAAATTCGTAGCCTCCGTCCAGATCGTGAAGATCCTTTATATTTGTGAAGAGTTTTTCTGCATCGACGAGATATTTGTCTATGTCGTCAAAGTCATTGAGTATTATGTCTCCCCAGAATACAAATTCGTCAAATGTAGAGACATTGTACTCCTGATAGAGATCTATGAGCAGTGATATCTTGTCAGCTACTTTTAGCCCCGATATCTGGGCAAATAGGTTATTGATAGTGGTCAGTGTAGGGCTGAACATCGGCTTGGGGAGCTTTTCCCCGAGATATTTCCTGAAGAAAAGTGACGAGCGCCTGTTTGGAAAGACGAAACAGCAGTCGGCTATCCCGTCACCCATTTTGTCCACATATATCTGGGCTACCTGTTGTAAAAATCCGTTCATCATACACTATTATACGATTTATGCTGCCAAATGTTACAAAACGGGCTCAAGAATGCCACTTTTCCAGCCCTAACCACCCTATTTATACATTATGGGCTGGATTTTGCCACATTTCCAGCCCATAATAAAATTTATGTTTGACGGGCAGGCTATTGCGATGCCCGCCATATCATTCCGATTTGCAGAGATTAAATATCTGTCTGCATCTACAGTCTTTTGCGAAGTTCGTCACCCTGCACCTCATAGCCAGGCTTGCCAAGCAGGGCAAACATATTCTTCTTGTAACCCTCTACACCAGGTTGGTCGAAAGGATTTACACCAAGCATATAAGCACTTACACCACAGCCCACTTCGAAGAAGTAGAATAGCTCACCGAGGTTGTACTCATCGATCTTCTCCATTGAAAGAGAGATGCAAGGGACACCACCATCCATATGAGAAAGGCGAGAACCTGCCTCTGCCATCTGGTTGCAATACTCAAGATGTTTGCCTGCAAGATAATTCAGACCATCAAGATTCTGGGCATCTTCACCGATAATGAGCGATTTGTTGGTCTTCTCCACTGAGAACATGGTCTCAAATAGGATTCTCTGACCATCCTGAACATATTGGCCAAGTGAGTGAAGGTCTGTAGTGAAGGTAGCTGATGCAGGGAAGATACCTTTGCCGTCCTTACCCTCTGACTCTCCGTAGAGCTGTTTCCACCACTCGCTGATAGAGTGGAGCTTAGGATTGTAGTTAACAAGCAGCTCGATAGATTTGCCTGAGTCATAGTACTCATTGCGGATAGCAGCGTAGCGGACTGCGATATTGTCATGATTGCGCTCATAGCATTTTGCAGCCATTGCGGCAGCACCTTTTACAAGTGCACGGATGTCATAACCGGCAAGGGCGATAGGGATAAGGCCCACAGGGGTAAGAACTGAGAAGCGGCCTCCCACATCGTCTGGAATCACGAAAGTCTTGTAACCTTCATCATTGGACATGGTCTTGAGGGCCCCTCTTGCTGCATCGGTCACAGCCACGATTCTCTCACGTGCACCATCTTTTCCGTATTTTGCCTCAATATATGATTTGATGATTCTGAATGCAAGAGCAGGCTCGGTAGTAGTACCTGATTTTGAGATAACTACAGCAGCAACAGATTTACCTTCAAGATACTCAAGAAGTTCTGCGTGATAATCCTCTGAGAGGTTGTGTCCGGCAAACACTACGCGAGGCCCTTTTGCAGGCATAGCTGCTTCGAAGTTGTGTGAAAGTGCTTCGATAGTAGCCTTTGCGCCAAGGTATGAGCCTCCGATTCCGATAGCCACCACTACCTCAACACCAAGTTTCTTCCAGTTTTCAACCACCTCGTCACACTCCTGGAAAAGTGATTCAGGGGTTGTGGTAGGGAGTTTTTTCCAGCCTAGGAAATCGTTGCCTGGGCCATTTTCATTGGCAAGAACATCAAGTGCCTCAAGTGCTTTATCCAAATATTTCTCAGATGGATTTGCAGTAAGTTTAATCATAATGCGTTTATATTTTTAGTGTTTTTATTTCAGCTTTTTGGTCAGTTCCTCTATCACTGCATCGGCATACCAATGGTCATACAGGATAGCATAGACAGCATCAGCAATAGGCATACTGACATTGTACTTTTTGTTAATCTCGTGGATAGCCTTTACAGCGTAGTACCCCTCCACCACCTGCTTCATCTCGAGCTGTGCAGTCTTGACAGAGTAAGACTTGCCTATCATCAGACCGAAAGTGCGGTTACGGCTGAACTGCGAATAGCAGGTAACAAGCAGGTCTCCGAGATATGCCGAATTTGTGGTGTCACGGTTATTGTCAGCGTGGGTGGCATTGATAAATCTCTTCATCTCACCGAAAGCATTGGAGATGAGAACAGCGAGGAAGTTGTCACCATAGTTGAGACCTACACATATACCAGCTGCGATGGCATAAATATTCTTAAGTGCCGCAGCATACTCCACCCCATAAATATCTGTACCGGGGATAGCCTTGATGAAATAGTTCTGAAGAAATCCGCACAGATATTCAGAGACTTTCATATGCTTTGAAGAGACAGTAATATATGAGAGTCTCTCTCTGGACACCTCTTCAGCGTGACAAGGACCACTGAGAACCCCTATTCTGTCAAATGGGATAGAGTGGACCTGATTAAAATACTCTGCTATAGTGATATGGTCATCACCTACAAAACCCTTTACTGCCGACACGATGAGTTTCCCTTTCAGATCGACATCCAGTTTGGCCACCTCATCGAGAAAATATGCAGATGGGATGGCAAATACTACCACCTCACCATATCCCGCCACATAGTTCATATCACTACTGATATCCAGCAACTCTGTGTCAAGCTCCACAGAAGGGAGGTATGACGGGTGGTGCTGATATTTGACAATATGGTCGATAGCACTCTGGCTTCTCATATACCAGCAGACCTTTCTCTTGTTTCTGGTCAGAAGTTTAACAATAGCTGTCGCCCAACTGCCGCCTCCTATAACAGAGAACCTGGGGTTTTCATTCTCAAGAATATGTTCCATATCTGATAAAGTCAATCTTAGACAAAGATAGTGATTTATGGAAAATTTTCCTAACTTGCGGCTTCAAACTACTGAATAAATATGAGTCAAAAAATTATAGTGGGCATCACCCAGGGTGACCCCAACGGAATCGGTTACGAAGTTATCATTAAAGCTTTGGCAGATGCCAGAATGCTCGATCTTTGCACCCCTATCGTCTACGGATCATCCAAGACCTTCGGTTTCTACAAGAAGCAAGTTCCAAGCACCGAGAATGTAAATACCAACATTATAAATACAGCCAAAGATTGCCATCCCAAGAGGATCAATATAATCAACTGTGTACCTGACAATTTCAAGATTGAGCCAGGCCAGCCTTCTGTTGAAGCTGCACAGTCTTCCATCCTAGCCCTCAAAGCCTGCGTAAAGGATCTCAAAGAGGGGCATATCGACGCCATGGTCACAGCGCCATTCAACAAAAAGGCTGTATCAGACAGCTCATTCGGCTTCCCTGGCCACACAGAGTACCTCATCAACGAGTTCGGTGCTACCGACGGACTTATGTTCCTGTGCTCCGAGCAGATGAAAGTGGGTGTGGTCACAAACCACCTTCCCCTTGGAAAAGTATCAGAATCGCTTACAATAGAGAAAATTCTGGGTAAAATAAGACTTATGCACGAATCCCTCTGCAGGGACTTCAACATCATAAGACCTAAAATCGCCGTTCTCGGTCTTAATCCTCACGCCGGAGACGGTGGACTTTTGGGACGTGAAGAGCTCGAAATCATTTGCCCTGCCATCAAAAAGGCAAACGAAGAGAATATCCTGGCTTTCGGACCATACTCTCCTGACGGCTTCTTCGGAAACAATCTCCAGAACAACTATGACGCAGTTCTGGCCATGTATCACGACCAGGGGCTTATCCCATTCAAAGCTCTCTCATTTGACTGTGGAGTGAACTATACCGCCGGACTTCCTGTTGTCCGCACATCTCCTGACCACGGTACAGCATATGAGCTTGCAGGGAAAAATGAGGCTAACGCCATGCCAATGATATCATCCATCTACGCAGCCATCGACATCGTACGCAACAGGAGACTTTATGAAGAGATGAGGGCAGATGTACTGCAGGTGACCCACGAACCTAAAGTTGAAGGCATTAAAGGTCCGGTATAGTATTCCGATATGGCACTACTACCCATTTACCTCTACACAGACGGATCTTCGAGAGGCAACCCCGGCCCTGGTGGCTACGGGGTGGTCCTCAAGTGCGGCACACACTATAAAGAGCTCTCCGAAGGGTTCGAAGAGACCACCAACAACAGGATGGAGCTCATGGCCGTCATAGTGGGACTGGAAGCCATAAAGCGTGAAAATGCTGAGGTAATAGTATACAGCGACTCCAAATATGTGGTAGATGCTGTGAACCAGGGATGGGTATTTGGCTGGGAAAAGAAAAATTTTGAAAAGAGGGCCAACCCTGACCTGTGGATTCGCTTTCTGAAGGTATATCGTCAGCACCGTGTCCGCTTCATTTGGATCAAAGGTCACGCCGGCCACCCCGAAAACGAACTCTGTGACACCCTCGCCGTCGCCGCCGCCTCGAAGTTTCTAAACCTGTAAGGAGCAGGATTCGTGAACAATCTCTCCCTCGCTTTAGATGCGGACTGCTCATTATAATCACCCACAAGGTGTTCATTATTCGCCAATTACCTCTGCAACCAGAGAGGGGTTGCATGGTTTCTTCATTCCTACCCCTTACAGGCCGATAGATCAATTTACAAGTATAAAATCAGACTTAGCTGAACTTGGCAATTGACTAACAATAACTATAGCTTCATCTTCTACCAGATATAGTTCCAGCACATCATCCCTGATTAAAGTAAGAAGCAAATCAAAAGTTTCCCCATTCTCTTCCCATTCGCTTCTATATACAAGAAACATATCTTCCCCAACGGTACCCTTTTCCCAATCACTTTTCCTGCAAACTAAGACAAACTCATTTTGATCATAATTATACTTCATACCCATATCCGAGATTTATCTATTTTCCAGAGCATGCAACAGCATCCCTAAAATAAGTTAAGTTCATTACAAACAACTCTACTCCAGAATAACCTTCAGTAGGTTCATACTTCGATTTATATGAGATCATCATCATCTCATATTCAAATAACTTAGATACAGCATCCCTACCGAAGTAAAAAGAGAATCTACCATTCTCTTCAACTACACCCTCAGGAATAAATCCCTCTGAATTATCTACAATCCTTAAATTTTCATCTCTATTGAAAAAGACAATGGAATGCATACTATCTGCACTTGAAGGAAATGTAATAACGATAAAATTTTCATCTTCCTGATCTTCTTCAAATTTAGTAAAACTTATATCTATATGATCTTCTTGTTCGTATTGAGTTCCTTTTGCTGTTCTTACACTTATTTCAGTATAATACACATCAGTTCCGGGTAAATTATGGCAATTCCACCTATTTAATGAATTGAACAACAAATTGTAAAGTTCATCCACTTGTAATTGATCGTCATCACTATAGTCAATATAATCCAACATAGAATCCACTTCATTGAAAACATACCAAGAGAGCATCCTGCACCTAACTCTGACATTTACATGTTCTGACATAGAAACACTATCATTTAAGCATTTTGCCAATGGTAATGCCACTTCATACAAATGTTCAAAAGAGCTGGTAGAATCTTTCAGGGCGCTGACAAAATTATTGAGTAAAGTATCTACCTTATGATTATTTGACTTTTCAAATTGACCTTTTGGATCTCTACAACCTGAAAAAATTAAAATCAGCAGCAAAAAAGATATCGTAAATATATTCTTCATTATCCCAGATTTAGAACATACATAAATCACCTTTTACAACCTTATTTTCTACCACTTTAATCCTATAGTAAGATATATTTTCTTCTTGTATCAATTTCAACATCTTACCGCCTAAGTACGGATCAGAAACGATTGAAGCACTTATAACAATCCCTTTATTTTTTAGTGTTCTAAATTTATTTTGAATATACTCTACATACCCATTATGATCCAATGAAGAAAAAACCCACTGTGAGTCATAAACAAAAGAATCATCCAAATGTTTAATTAATAAACTAGCGTCAAAGGTGTTCCATCCTTTGCAAAAATCCGATAAAATATTTTCCATGCTTTTTAAAGTTTACAATTCTTGATATAACGTTTGCATAGCCATAATTTTTTTCTTCAAATCAGAAACAACTTTTTCCGGAGAGAGTACAACAATTCTTTCTCCATATGAAAAAAGTGTAGTTATAAGTTCAAAATTCCATCTACATTCTACCGTAAGAAACACCCAATTAATAGGAACATTTGGATATTTTCTATGTAATTCTGCCTGTTTTTGTTCATTAAGATTCTTTTGTGACCAATGAATCGGCTTAGTCAGGATATACTGAATATCTTTAGGATTTCCAGCAAATAGCACAGTTTGAATCGGTTCATCTTTGAAATAGGTAACTCCAACTATATCATCAAAATGCTCGTCAATCTCAATCGGACACGGCATGTACTCTATCCCGTCTACCTTCTCATAGGAAACCAGCCGATCGAGAGCATAATTGCTAAATCTTCCATCTGACATGCGACAACAAAGCAGATACCACCTGTTGTTGTATTGTTTTAGCCTATATGGACTCACAGTTTCAACGATAGATGACTCAACCAGGTATGGAAGGTATTCTATATGGATTACTTGCTTAGATGCAATGTGCTGGAATAACCCGGCAATCATATTGGAGTTCTTCAGATAATGATTGCTTCCAAACTCGATGATCTTATTACCGTCATTCTCAAACTCACCTGCTGACATAGCAGACCTACCACCCTTGGACAGCTTTAGTCGCATAGCTTCCAGCCACTCAAAGTTTGGGAGGCCATCAAACTGTCCAAGGGTATCCAATGCGGACTTTAGAAGTGTTCTTTCCTCTTCAGTCAGTTCCTTATTGAATATCGAAAATGATTTATCAGCATAGTGAATACGCCTCTTTCCGTATTCATCTTTTATTTCATCATAGTCAATACCCCATTCATCCTGGATGTCAATTAGGTCCATCTCTATACATCTTTTCGACACCGGAGATGCTAGACGCTCATTAACTTTATTCCATAGCTCCTCACGCGTATAATAACTAACCCTTGAGGAAAGAAGTTCATCAAGGAATCGATATCTTATGAGGGCGTTTTTATTTGCTGGCATAATATTAAAGTTATTTAATCACAAATCTAACATTGTAATGCGAATGCTATGTTCGCAGTGTTGGTTGTAAGTGATTATTCTATGTAAGCATAACTTCTAAAAAGGAAGATCATCGATGGATTCTTCTGTATGAGTATAATAGCTAGATGAAGATATATGTTCAATTTCCAAATGTAGATTTCTGATTACAATAACACCATCATCACTTATAGATAGAAGTTTTGTATCGTCAGGAGAAAAGGCCACCATTGCAACTGTACGAGCCTTTTTAGTCATAACCCCTCTAATCTTATCTCCGTGGTCATTATATTGAGCCAATTCTTCTAAAGGTGAACTTATCTTTCTGATATAGACATTTGTTGATGGCTGATGACCACCAGGACGATCTATGGTTGCGTTCTCATATCTAATATAGCCTTGATTAGATAGAGCGAAATACTTACCGCTAGCGCTGAACGTTAAGAAATTTCTTCCACCAATTACAATCTCTTCATTAGCACAGTTGGTAATGTAGGTTGTAGGATGAGAGTCATAGAAACCAATATGTCCTTCTTTAGTGAAAGATGTAACCCATACTGCTTGTGAATTTGTTTTCTTCGATATAACCTTATTTTCTATTAAGTCATATAGCATATACAATCCACCTAGAGAATTTCTATTTTCATCTACTGTATCATCTTCATATCTTCCAGCCATTGCTACATATCTAGAGTCATATGAGAACGAGATATAGTTCATAAACCAGAGTGGGATACCTATATTTATCCTACGAATCTGCCCACTAGTTTGATTAGATATCTCGATAAATTCTGTGACATCTACGAGGAATTTAGAGAAGACTCGAGTATATTCAACAAAACAATCTAAAGCTTGTCTTGATATTTCTTCAACATCCAATGGATTAATAGCATACATTCGTATTACATTAGCATTTATCTTTGCTCTCTTCCATGCAACCGATTTCGCACAACGCCTATTCAATTCATCCACAAACAAATGCGGATAATTAGCCATTTCTTTTGTACGTTCGTTACGTACTCCTGGAGAAGCAGATGATATGAATCTAGGCATATCCAGCTTCTGACGTAAATCATTATACTCTTTTGCTGAAAGCTTCTGTCTGGTCCCCTTGTGAACACACTCAAGACTACCAACGTTATCAAGTGCTAATTCATCTGGTTCTACAACAGTCCACATTCCATCGGGGCTAGAAAATTTAAAATCGAATAAGTTAGCATCAACAAAGCGCCCTGTAACAGGATTTATAATTCTTGGAATTCTATTGTCACGAATTTCCAACAACGGTGTATAGCCATTAGTGTGCTTTATATATTTACATGAATCAAACTCAGTCACTTGATTCGTTGTCAAGTTTTTCAAAAAGTATTTACCATGAGAATCCGCATATACAACACTCTCTCCATCATTGGCAAATAAAGCTTCGGTATAATAGGTTTTGTCAAATATGCCTTCAAGGATACGCTCTTCTATACCATCAAGTTTATGAAAACCTAGTAAACCTAATCCATCCTCCCATGAATTGATGTAATACAATTCTTCATGTCTACTTATAAGGAGATGCATTCCATTTTCAGAGACATTTAAAATATTAAACCTTTCTTCCGAAGAAATTGGCAAAACATGTCCAGAGTTAATGTGCAACATCATTCCAGAATTATCAGCCACAAAAGCATCACCTGCCATATACAGCGACTTATAAGGAGTAGACTTTATATGAGTTCTTGAGGAAACAGGGAAAACACAAAAGAGACTCTTTTCATCGTTCTTGTTTTCTATTATCCACCCATAGTCATCTAAAGTTCGAATAGATACATTCCGTTTCTCGGTCAAAGAGTAAACATTGATATCCATATCAAAATTCCCCTCATATATAACATTACCTTCTAATGTTAGAATAGATGTTTTCTCAGGAGATGCTGAAATGATATATAATGCATTACGATGCTGCAGCAGTTTTCCACTGATCTTAGTTATAGTACCATTACAGATAATATTGACATAAGCGCTTTGCTCAAAAATCAAAGAATTACCTTGAGTATATACTTTAGTGTATGGGGCAATTTTAACGGGTTCAGAAATAGATGAGGAACACAAATAATAGGCTTCCTGTTTCCTTCCATATTCACTTCTACTCGTTATCTTTTTTTTATAGAAAACAGCAGAATCTGTGACATAGAAATCTTGTATTTCACAATATAGAGAATCTAGAGATATGAAATGTTTATATTGGCGGTCTCTTTGAGCCCACAAGGATTCAAAGGCATTATCTAGATTATCAATAAAATCATCTTCTCGTAATAGATAAGAACCAACTTTAATCACATTGGGTTCAAACCAAAGTGTTTCTTTTAATTCACTTTGGTTATAAAGATTAATTTTCTTTATTTCAAGTGAAGTTCCTCTATAAGACTTTTCTAACAAACAATAATAACCATTACTATCTAATGATATGAGTGTTTTGTTAAAAAGGATTCTTGTAATAAATGTATCCGTTTTAAGTGAGTGTACTAATATAGAGTCGTTCTTAGCAGTGTATATTTCATTACCACTAACACTTATTGTATATTTGTCGCATTCGATTGTATGTATTTGGTAATCCGTGTAATATAATATGGAAACAACGCCTACAACTGCGTTGTATACAATAGAAGAGTCACCTATAAAAATAGGCTCCTCATCAAATCTCGCCAGCATTCTTGAAGAAGAAACCGAGTAGATTGAGTATCCTTCACTCTTGGTTTTAAAGAGCATTAAGTCCGGATTTAATGCAACTATCTCATCCGGCACGAGATTCATTTCGACATACTCCGTAGAAGTTTCACGATTGTGAAAATACATACGATCAGTCATCTTTACAACAATCCATGGAGACTTGTCGAAAATATAGCCTTTAACAATCTTTCCACCACCTAGCTTTATAGCATCCTCAATATAAACCTCATCATGATCTAGACATGAAAGGTAATCTTCTTGCGTGGTTATCACATGTGCTCCAGCAGAAAAGCAACTAGTCATCAAACAATTTGGGGGTAAAGTTCCAACTCTATTACCATTGTCATAGATAATGATATCGGCGTTTGATGTATTAGTTATCGTAATCTCCGTATTAAGATATCCTTTATGAGGATGTATACTAAATGGTCTATTATTCATACGTCTAGATTATGCTATTCCTAAAATATTTAAGGATCATGAGAATAAAGCCATAGTTTGAATCGTCTTCAAGATTTTTCCAATAATCTGCTGAAATCGTATTGGGTATTCTGCTATCTCTATGATTGTTTGAGTTTCTAATAGTTATTATTGAAGCAATGTTGTTTGCTTGCGAAATAACAAGATGCTCATTCCCAGTACAAACTGCCCAGATCCATATTTTACTCCATAATGTTTTCACCTTGTTATATGGTAAACGCACAATTCCTGAAGAGGTGGTTTTAAAGAAGTCCTTGTTACAATCAATATCCAACTCATATTTACCTGGTGTAACAACTAGATGGTGTATATAATCTGTAGGATTGGCAAGTATTTTACTATGGAAATCAATACTCGATAGGTAATAGTTAACTATATTCTCAATCTGAAAATTAACATAGTTGAAATAATTTTCTACATCATCCACTGATCTATACCATAGCATTTTTGCATGGTCTTCGATTAATTGAGTCTTTAATGAGGCGTTAGATATATCTTTATAATATTTGCGTGCTTTTCTCTTGCATTTATCACGCTGTAGCTTCAAATATGTATCTAATTCACTATTATGAACTTTTTGGGGATACTTTTTTGACACAATAGACTGTAGCCCAGTAACAAATTCATCATTCCCAGGCTGTTGAACTAGCGTATTAACACAAGACAAAAAGTGTGTCAACTCTCCAATATTATTTTGGTAGTACTTAAGTATTATGTCTTGAAGCCTAGCAACAAATTCTTCATTGCCAGGTTGTTTTACTAGTATTTCAATAAAGGCTAATAATTGCCCTAATTCTTCCTTATTTTGTCCCATGAGTTCAGGGTGTTAAAGTCAAATTCGGATTTTACAAATTCTGAAAGCAACCCATCAATATCTATGTTTTCCGGGAAACAGTCATAGACATCCATTTCATACATTGAGTCTATGACATCAACTGGTTCGCCACTATTAGTTTCAATCTCATTACGTACTTTTGCCTTATAGGATTCATTGAATGATCTCGAATGTTCGTTGTTCATTCTAGCAATTGTTACGAGCCAGAATCGTTCAGAGCCTCGTTCGGACAAAGTTATATAGAGACGTTTTCTAAGCCCCTTCATGAGCTTATCATCAGGTGCACTGAGATATTTATCAATGATCGAGTCGCATCTGATATTAATTGCGACAACATGCTTTTCCTCTCCAAGGACAAAGGTTCCCATTGTCTTAGATTTACCTACTACTCTATTTTGTGGCTTATAAGCAAAAACAACTTGGGTATTGAAAGCCCTCTCAAATTCATCTAACCTATATGAAGCCAGATAGTGAAGATTCGTATCAAGAATCTGTTTCTGCTCAGGACATAACGATATAAATTTATTCTTAAGACTAAGGTACGCAGTAGATTCCTCTCCCATAACCATCTTCATGTAAAGCAGTTTGCCACTAACTACAGCGACAATATCAGGCATTTCGTTTTGCTTACGTTTATATGTCTTAGATTCTTTGTATCTGATGCAGAATTTAGCATATGCCTGTTCTTTCCCATACCTTTGCCAGATATAAAGTAATGAACGGAGATCTCTATAATAGTCCCTAGTCACGTTAACCTTTTTGTTTACGACGAGTCCCGTTACTTCTTGCCTTTGACCACTCTTCTGGAGTCTAGTCTTACTGCCGTTGATTTTAAATCGCTGCTCAGTAACAATTCTAGTGAACTCTTTCATGAATTCACTTCCTTCTTGAAAGACATTATAATCACTGCTGAATGTAATATCATCAGCATATCGGGTATATCTAATATTAAAGCGTTTGGCTAATCCTAGTAATTTTCTGTCAAGATTCCTACAGATAATATTAGTTAATATTGGCGAACACGGTGAACCTTGTGGCAAGACGCCAATAATTTTTCCACTCTTATCAACTGTTCCATTCGGGTCTTGCATACAACATAAGCCAGCTATAACAGATGCCAATTCAGTACTCAATGAGAATGGTTTAAGTTGAAGCATCTTCCATATTCTAGCTTGGTGAATACTTGGGAAGAAATCCTTCAGGTCAGTGTTAAAAACATAATTTCTTCCTACATGCATAGCGGCATTATCCGCTATAGAACGTCCAGGTACAAAGCCCATCGCAGCTTCAGATGGTTCGTACATCGCCTGAAAGATCACATTAAGATATGTGAGGATAGATTTTAGGGAACCTTTTGGGGCAGAAATAGTTCTTACGCCACCGGATTTTTTAGGAATTGTAAAGTCTTTGTATCTTCTAGAAGGATTATGGTTGGGGTTGCAATAAAAATTGATTTGGTTCAAGGTAAACCTATAGCAATCTTTCCCTAAATCATCTCTCTTTAATGCATTGAGAAGATTTAAGAGATCTACCTTGGTCTTTAGACCACGAACTTTTTCAATAATTTGCTGTTTATTCATGCCCACACTGATAAACGTTCTTGACATACTAGAATTCTCTTTTCTTTGTGTATAGGTAACTTGTTACCGTTTAACATATCATACTACATGTAATGTCATACAAAGTATATATACAACATATTACGAAGATACATTTTTCATCCAGTATACTGGATATCTATCGAATACGACAGACGGCTATTCAAAATCCTATTCTAGTATGTCATAGAACGTAGTTTGTAAAGTTATAAGTATTTTGCTGGATATGCAAGAAAGCGTCTAACATACCGGAATTCTTTTCTTTGTGTTCTCAACACACCAACGATAGATGGGGTGTTGTTTGATTGGGATTTTCAATCCCGTAACTCATATCATTACATTAATGTAATATATATGGAGATTACATTGTAGCGTACGTGGAGATGGAATCTCGCGAAACGCAGCAACATTGCACATCTAGGTTTCCCTAGATACCTCTCGAATGCGAAAGGCGAAGGTCAAAATCTTTCCGGTATATCAAAGAACGCCTAATATTGATCTTTCACGCTTTAATCAATATTCCAAAATGCATCTGGTTCTCCATCGAGGGCATCATTGATCATCTGATCGCTCCATCCTTCTACGTCCTGCACGTATGTACCGTTGTACTCATCGTAAGTTTCATCATCATAATATCCCATATCATCACGCTTTAGAGGGTTAAACATCGTATCTGGTTGCAAAGGTAAATTCCTATCACGAACTATATATTCGCAACAATAAGCCATCATGTGCAGAAAGAAGATTCTCATGTTAACTAAGAATTATTATTCCTATGTATATTGCTATTAAACAGTATAATAAAAATAAGAGAGTCTTATGATTGTAGTATTCATTTGCGACTGATAGGAACAGTTTTAAAATACCACAAGTACATATGCATATAGGAAACGAGCAGAATATAAATTGCCGTCAAGCGAATGCATAAGCAGCGGCTGCGGAGATTAATGTTCTGAAGGCCTAAGCACCCGCGCTTGATAGCGGGGGGACCACCGCCAATGCGGTGGTGGGAGTGAGCAACGCGAACGCCTGAAGAACATTAACTCCAAAGCCGCTGCCACATCACACTTTTCCATACGCTACGCTAGCTAAAGCCAATAAATCACAAGCTTCGATGTACATTTCACCACACACGCAAGTTTTCGCCCCCGATTGCCATCGGCGAGCACCATTCCGGGGCAGAAAGGCTTATTTCGCCCCCGATTGCCATCGGCTAACACGATTCCGGGGCAGAATGGCTTGTTTTGCCCCCGATTACCATCAGCAAACACCATTCCGGGGCAGAATGACCTGTTTCGCCCCCGATTACCATCGGCTAACACTATTCCGGGGCAGAATGACTTGTTTTGCCCCCGATTACCATCAGCAAACACCATTCCGGGGCAGAATGACTTGTTTTGCCCCCGATTACCATCAGCAAACACCATTCCGGGGCAGAAAGGCCGTTTTCGCCCCCGCCGTGAAGTTCCGCACCTTACTCCGCCTTCTCACCGAAGAGCCATCTGAAAAATTCCGGCCAGGTCTGCAAAAAGTGCGCATACCTGGACGGCTCTTATTTTGTAAAATGCAGATAATTAGTGTTTTGTAGGAAATAGCTTGGCCAGGTCTGCGCATTTTTTGCAGACCTGGCCGAGCCCTCTAACTTATCTTTGAATAATCGATATTGACCAGTTCATCCTGCTTCTTCATTAGGGCAAGCTGTGCCACCAGAAGAGCATTCTCACCACCAGCCAAAGATGGATCCCTATCCAGTATCTCCTCTGCCGTCATCCTGGCAAGCTGGAGTATCTGGCTGTCCTGAGCCAAATTAGAGATCCGAAGATCGATAGCCAGACCGCTTTGCTGGGTACCCTCTATATCACCAGGTCCTCTCATACGGAGGTCAGCCTCTGCCAGCTCAAAACCGTCATTGGTCGCACACATCAGGTCAATCCTCTGTCGAGACTCCTTAGATAGTTTGTAGCCAGTCATAAGAATACAGTATGACTTCTCCGCACCACGCCCCACTCGGCCACGAAGCTGGTGGAGCTGGGACAGCCCGAATCTCTCTGCACTCTCTATCACCATCACCGAGGCGTTGGGAACATCGACACCCACCTCAATCACCGAAGTGGCCACCAGGATATGGGCCCTACCCTCGGCAAAGAGTTTCATATCGTAAGCTTTGTTCTCATTCTTCTGCTGCCCATGCACCACAGCAGTTATATATTGCGGAGCTGGAAACTCCCTTGTAATCAGCTCATACCCCTCTTCCAGATTTTTATAATCCATTGTCTCTGACTCCTTTATAAGGGGATAAACGATAAACACTTGTCTGCCCAGTGCGATCTCTTTTTTAAGAAATGCAAACATAGCATCCCGCTTGGATTCTGTAAGATGCATCGTCTGGATAGGCTTTCTCCCTGGGGGCAACTCGTCCAGAACGGACACATCCAGATCTCCATAAAGGGTCATAGAAAGTGTCCTTGGGATAGGGGTGGCGGTCATCACCAGGATATGAGGAGCAATCTCCGATTTGAAACGTAGCTTTGCCCTCTGATTCACCCCGAAGCGGTGCTGCTCGTCTATAACGACAAAACCCAGACGGAGGAACTGCACGGTATCCTCAATCACTGCGTGGGTCCCGAAAAGGATATGTATGGAGCCGTCGAGGAGCCCCTGATGGATCTCCCGGCGCTCTTTTGCTTTGGTACTTCCTGTGAGGAGGGCTGTTCTGATGCCACTTCCGGCAATGGTTTTCTGCACCCCCGCATAGTGCTGCTGTGCAAGGACCTCGGTGGGTGCCATGATACAGCTTTGGTAACCATTATCTGCAGACAGCAGACAGCAGAGCAATGCCACCATTGTCTTCCCACTCCCGACATCACCCTGCAGCAGACGGTTCATCTGCTTGCCGCTCATAATATCTCCCCTCACCTCTTTTATCACCCTCTTCTGTGCCCCTGTAAGTTCAAACGGGATATTGGCGAAGCTCTTGTTGAAATATTGCCCTACCTTGGGCATCATCACCCCAACAGACTCCTGCGTCCTCTTTTTCTTGGTCTTGAGCAGCGACAACTGCAAATAGAAAAGTTCTTCGAACTTGAGCCTCATCTGTGCAGCAGAGAGGGCTTTAGGGTCAGATGGGAAATGGATATTCTTCAGTGCATACTGCAATGGGCACAATTTATGCCTCTTCAATATATAATCAGGCAATGTCTCCGGAATCTGACTCAGATGTTTTGAGAGCAATGTCATCACAAACTTCGAAAAGACCTTGTTCCCAATTCCGGCACTTTTGAGCTTTTCGGTGCTGGAATAGATCCCTATCATGGATGGTTCACCAGCTGGTGCCGAATCGGACACCTGATCAATCTCCGGATGAACCATATTGAAACTCTCTTTGAAGATGGATGGCTTGCCAAAGACAATATACTCCTTGTTTATAATAAGCTTCTCCTGAATCCACTTGATCCCCTTGAAGAAAACAAGATCGATGTGGCCCGTACTGTCACTCAGAGTCGCTACAAACCTTTTCCCCTGTTTCTCCCCCACCATACCCATACGGGTAATCTTTCCTCTAAGCTGAATATATGCAGTAGAGGAAGAGACATCACTAATGGCATACACCTTTGACTTGTCCACATATCTGAACGGAAATGTATAGACCAGGTCCCTGAACGTACTGATCCCAAGTTCCTTTCCCAGGAGCTCCCCCCTCTTCGGACCGATACCGGTCAAATACTTTATATCACTATCCAGAATGTTTGACATACTACAAAGATACATAAAAAACACTACCTTTGGAAAACAAAAAAACCGACACCGTTATGGCATCAGCTTTTAAGAATCTCATCAGAAAGTTTCTCCAATGGTTATTTCCCAAAGTGGAGTAAGGTAATCTTACACCCCTGCCCAACCTTTGAGCTCTGCGATCTCCTCTGCCCAGATATCCACATTTGGGGTCTCGAGGATAAGCGGTATATCATCAAAGCGGGGATCTTCCATCAGCCTCTTGAAGACACCTTTTCCAAGCTCACCCAGGCCAAGACTATCGTGACGGTCCACCCTCGAGCCGAGAGGCTTCTTCGCATCATTCAAATGCATACCTTTCAGATATTTGAAGCCCACTATTCTGTCAAATTCAGAGAATACGGTGTCAAAAGTGGCCTCTGCAGCATCGGCACCAAACAGGCTGTCGGCAGCACCGGGGAGCAAATTATACCCTGCTGCAAATGCGTGACAGGTGTCAATGCAGACACCTACTCTTGATTTGTCCTCCACCTGCTCGATAATCTCGGCCAGGTGTTCAAAGCGGTGCCCCATATTGGACCCTTGTCCCGCTGTATTCTCAAGGACAGCGATAACACCTTGGGTCTTATCCAGGGCAATATTGATGGATTCTGCGATCCTGCGCAGACACTCTGTTTCAGATATCGCTTTGAGGTGGCTTCCCGGATGGAAATTGAGACGGTCCAGACCCAATTGCTGACAACGGGTCATCTCATCGATAAATGCCGCACGCGATTTACCGAGCCCCTCATCTGTTGGGTGACCAAGGTTAATGAGATAACTGTCGTGTGGAAGGATAGCATTTGGTGCAAAACCATACTCTGCACACCTTTGCTTGAAGAGTTCAATACTCTTTTCGCTCAAAGGTGGTGCGACCCACTGCTTCTGGTTCTTGGTAAAGAGGGCAAATGCGGTAGCCCCTATATTATATGCGTTGAGTGGGGCATTTTCCACCCCACCCGCAGCACTCACATGTGCTCCTATATATTTCATAATATCAATCTGTCTATCGCGGATGAGTCTACAATTTCGGAGGCCCCGCCTGCTGCTATGCCGCAGGCACCCCCTAGCCGAGGGTGGCATCCTCCTCAAATTTGTAGACTCATCTGCAGCTAATTAAAAGCTGCTCTTAAGGCCGGTAGCTTTATTGAATACAAGTTTTTCAGGTGTAGAGTCGGCATCCTTGATGTAGTAACCGTTTCTCTCAAACTGAACAGCAATACCGGAGTTGTCTTCCAGAAGTGCTGGCTCTACAAGGGCCTCTTTCACCACAAGTGACTCAGGGTTCAAGTAAGCCTTATAATCCTTGCCTTCAGGAATACCGCCCATATCAGCCTCTGTAAATAGTCTGTCATAGATGCGTGCCTCCACCTTCTTGGCATGCTGTGCCGATACCCAGTGGATAGTACCTTTAACACTTCTCCAAGTACCGTTACCAGGTTTGGTAGTAGGATCGTATGTACAGTGAATCTCTGTAATTTCGCCATTCTCGTCTTTAACCACAGACTCGCATTTGACGATGTATGAGTATTTGAGACGAACCTCTCCACCTGGACGGAGACGGAAGAATTTCTTAGGTGGTTCTTCCATAAAGTCCTCTCTCTCGATATAGAGCTCTTTGGTGAAAGCTATCTCACGTGTACCTGCATCTGGATTCTCCTGATTTTTAGGAGCTGTACAAATCTCACTCTCCACATCGGCTGGCCAGTTATCAATCACCAGCTTAACTGGATTAAGTACTGCCATATAGCGGTTTGAGCGTCTGTTAAGGTCATCCCTCAAGCACCACTCCAAAAGTGAAAGGTCGATCATGTTGTCCCTCTTGGCCACACCCACTTTCTCTGCGAAAGCTCTGATACTTTCAGGTGTATAACCCCTTCTGCGGAGACCGCAGATAGTAGGCATACGTGGATCATCCCAGCCAGAGACGAAGTTGTTTCTTACAAGTTCGAGAAGTTTTCTCTTACTCATCACTGTGTAAGTGAGGTTAAGTCTTGCGAACTCATACTGATGTGAAGGGAAGATATTGAGTTTCTCGATAAACCAGTCATACAAAGGTCTGTGCACATCAAACTCAAGGGTACAGATAGAGTGTGTGATGTTCTCTATAGAGTCACACTGGCCGTGTGCATAGTCGTACATAGGGTAGATACACCATTTGGAACCTGTACGGTGGTGGTCAGCGTGGATAATTCTGTACATAAGAGGGTCACGGAACATCATATTTGGATGTGCCATATCGATCTTTGCACGAAGTACCCTTGCACCCTCAGGGAACTCACCGTTTTTCATCCTTTCGAAGAGGTCAAGGTTCTCCTCTACGCTTCTGTCTCTGTAGGGGCTGTTGGTACCAGGAGTCTGCACAGTACCGCGACCTGCCCTGATCTCCTCCTGAGTCTGGTCATCAACATATGCAAGACCACTTTTGATCATCTGCACAGCCCACTCATAGAGCTGGTCAAAGTAGTCAGATGCATAGAACTCATTTGCCCATTGGAAGCCAAGCCATTGGATGTCGTTCTTGATTGAATCTACATACTCAGTATCCTCTTTCACAGGGTTGGTATCATCGAAGCGGAGGTTGGTCTTGCCACCATATTGCTTCGCCAAGCCGAAATTCAAGCAGATACTTTTTGCGTGCCCGATATGGAGATAACCATTTGGTTCGGGTGGGAAACGGGTAAGAACTGAGGTATGTTTCCCAGATGAAAGATCATTCTCAATAATCTCTTCCAAAAAATTCAATGGTCTTGTCTCGACCACTTCTTCTTTTTTAACTTCTTCCATTGACTTAGCGTTTTTAACTTTTAATATCTTGCAAAGGTAGTTTATTCTAGTTAAATTTACACCTTTAAAAGACGAAACATTTTAAGGAAATTATGATTCTATCGATGACCGGCTACGGAAAAGCCGAAAAAAGCACTACAACTGAGAAATTTACAGTCGAAATCCGCTCACTCAACGGAAAAAATTGCGACTTATCCATAAAGAGTTCACTTATCCCTCGCGACAAGGAGATAGAAATGAGGCAGCATCTTGCACAGATGCTTGTAAGGGGCAATATTGACATGTTTGCCTCCGTCGAGCAGATAGGGACAGTCTCTTCGAAGAAGATCAACAGGGATATCCTGATGGACTACTACCGCCAGGTAACCGAGGCAATAGCAGACACCCCATTCCCGGGCAACTATGCTGATGCAATATTCCCAGCATTGCTCAAATTGCCCGATGTCATTGAGACTCAGCGCACAGAGATGAGCGACGAGAGTTGGGATGCATTGCGCAGCGCCATAGAAGAAGCAGCATCCCGCCTCATAGAGTTCCGCACCAGAGAGGGTGAAATCCTCAAGCAGGATGTCTGCAAGAGGGTGGGACTCATCTGCTCATTTGTCTCTGAAGTGGAGAAATATGAAGCGGAAAGGGTCTCTACCGTCCGCGACAGGATAGTTCAGAAAGTGAAAGAGGTATGCTCTTCGTGCGATGAGAACCGCCTTGAGCAGGAGATTGTCTTCTATGTGGAGAAGCTCGACATCAATGAAGAGAAAGTGCGTCTCCGCCAGCACTGCCGCTATTTCCTCGAGACAGTTGAGAAAGAGGAACACCCAGGCAAGAAACTCGGCTTCATCGCACAGGAGATGGGACGAGAGATCAATACCATGGGTTCAAAAGCCAACCACGTGGAGATCCAGAAGTGGGTGGTAAAAATGAAAGATGAACTCGAAAAGATTAAAGAACAATCACTTAATATTCTATAAATTATGCGTAAAACACTTTGTTTTCTTTTAATGCTCCTCCCTGCGTTGATGACAGCAGAGGAGGCACGCTTGCTCCGTTTCCCTTCAGTGGGAGGAGACAAAATTGCTTTTACCTACGCCGGTGATCTCTATACCGTACCGGTAAATGGAGGCCACGCCACCAAGATCACTTCGCATATCGGTTACGAGACATTCTCACGTTTCTCCCCAGATGGCAAAACAATAGCCTTCACCGGACAATATGACGGCAATACCGAAGTCTACCTTATCCCTGCAGAGGGTGGTACACCTCAGAGACTCACCTATACAGCTACCCTTGACCGCGATGATATCGGCGACCGCATGGGCCCCAACAATATCGTAATGTGCTGGACCCCAGATGGTAAAGATGTAGTATTCCGCACCCGCTGGTACACCTTCTCAGGCCTCAGAGGTCTCCTTTACCACGCACCTGTGGATGGATCAGACCTCAAACAGATCCCTACCACAGAGGGTGGCTTCTGCTCATACTCACCTGATGGCAAAAAACTTGCTCTCAACCGTATGTTCCGCGAATTCCGCACCTGGAAATACTACCGCGGAGGACAGGCAGATGACATCTGGATCAACACTGTAGGGACCACTGAACTGGTAAATGTGACCAACAACCCTGCTCAGGACATCTTCCCTATGTGGGTAGGTGAAGAGATCTACTTTATGTCAGACAGAGACCACACCATGAATCTCTTCTGCTACAACACAGCGACAGGGCAGACCCGCAAGGTTACAGATTTCAAAGAGTACGACTGCAAATTCCCATCATATTCTCAGGACTATGTGGTATTTGAGAATGGTGGCTACATCTACAAATACGACATTAAAGCTGGCAAATGCGAAAAGGTAAACATCACCCTCTCATCTGACGGTGTATATGCACGCGGCAAATTGTCTGCAGCCCCTGGTGCCGGTTCAGGTATGGGTATGTTCCGCGGGGGCTTCAGCCTTTCACCTGATGGAGAAAGGGTGCTTGCCACACACCGTGGTGACATCTTCAATATCCCTGCTGCAAAAGGTGCTACTTACCAGGTTACATCGTCATCTGCATCTCAGGAGAGGGAACCGGTATGGTCACCTGACGGCAAAAAGATCGCCTATTTCTCAGATGCATCTGGAGAATACCAGGTATATGTAGCTGATGCTACAAACCCTGCAGAGGGGAAACAGCTCACCAAATTCAAAACCGGCTACCCTCAGGGTCTCACCTGGTCACCCGATTCAAAGAAACTCTATTTCTCAGACGAGAAAAAGAACACATACTCACTTGATGTAGAGTCGAAGAAACTCACCAATATCTTCTATGGCAAATTCGGTGGGATGAGAGGTTATGATATCTCTCCTGATGGTGCCTGGATGGCATATGCAGCTGCAGCCCAGAACAATGTATCTGTGGTTTATCTTCTCAATCTGGCAGATGGCAAACAGTACCCTGTCACCACCACCTGGTATGACTCATATTCACCAGTATTCTCCGCTGACGGCAAATACCTATTCTTCACCTCAGCCAGAGAGTTCCAGTCAAGATATTCACGCGTGGAGTGGAATGCCGCTTATGAGGTTTCAAACTACATGTTCGTAGTTCCATTGGCCAAGGCCACCCCTGCTCCTACCCTTCTCAAAGGTGATGAATACTCACCTGTTGCAGAGTCCAAAGGTGACAAACCTGCCCCTGGCAAACCTGGTGCAGCACCTGCTCCTGCAGCCAAAACTGTAGTGGACACAGATGGTCTTATCGAAAGGGCAGCCGTTCTTCCTCTAGGCTCTGGACGTTTCAGCATCATCGGCTGCTGGGGTGACAACCTCTACTATACAAAAGGTGGTGAGACCTGCAAACTCTCCCTCAAGGATATGAAGGAGTCAAAACTTGGTAAAGATAGAGTTCTGACACTTACCCCTGACAACAAAAAAGCCCTTGTAATGTCAAAAGGTGCCCTTAAAGTGGTTCCTACCCAAAGCTTCAAGGGTGAGGCTACAGTTCCAATGGGTGATATGAGGGTCTCTATTGACTACTCTCAGGAGTGGAAACAGATCTTTGACGAGACATGGAGAGTCTTCAGAGACCATTTCTATCTTGAGAACATGCACGGAAAGAACTGGAAAGCTATCCATGACAAATATGCAGTCCTTCTCCCATACGTACAGCACAGACAGGACCTTACCTACATTATCGGCGAGATGATCGCTGAACTCAATATCGGTCACGCATACGTAACTACCGGCGAAGCTCCTCGTGCTGAAAGGGTAAAAGTGGGCCTTCTTGGCGGACAGTTCGCTAAAGACAAGTCGGGATATTTCCAAGTGACCAAGATCTTCCAGGGTGAAGACTGGTCGAAGACCAACCGCTCGCCACTTGCAGAGCCAGGTCTTGGTGTTAAAGTGGGCGACTATGTTTTGGCTGTAAACGGCAAATCGCTCAAGGATGTAAAGAATATCTACGAGACACTTGTAGGTAAAGTGGGATCAATGGTGGCGCTTAAGGTGAACACTACCCCTTCAGAGGAGGGTGCCCGCACCATCTACGTAAAACCTATTGCAGACGAGACTCAGCTTGCTTACTACGAGTGGGTACACAACAACATCAGGAAAGTAAATGAGATGAGTAACGGTCAGATCGGCTATATCCATATCCCTGATATGAGCACTGTCGGTCTGGATGAGTTCACCAAACTATTCTACACCCAGCTGGACAAAAAAGCCCTTATCATCGATGACCGTATGAATGGTGGCGGAAACGTATCACCTATGATTATCGAGAGACTTCAGAGGGAAGTTTACCGTATGAATATGTACCGCAACGGTTCAGAGGGTCTTGCTACCATTCCTGAGTCTACACACCATGGTCCTAAGGTTTGTCTTGTGGACAAATACTCATCATCAGACGGAGACCTCTTCCCTTACGGCTTCCAGAAGCTCGGTATCGGTCCACTTATCGGTACACGCACCTGGGGTGGTATCGTGGGTATCTCAGGCTCTAAACCTTATGTTGACGGACAGGATGTAAGGACTCCTTTCTTTACATCTTACTCTACAGACGGCAAATGGATTCTTGAAAATGAAGGTGTCACACCTGACATCTACGTGGACATCAACCCATTTGAGGACTACCTTGGCAACGACGCACAGCTAAAGAAAGCAGTCGAAGTGCTTCTTGAGCAGATCAAGACCTACCCTCAGCTCCCTGGCGTCCCAAAACCACGTGTGATGGACTAACACACTGATACCACGTCACACCCGACCCCGTTCGGGTGTCTCCATACAAAAGGCACGGAAACAACCCGTGCCTTTTTTACATCCACCATTCACACACATGACTACACTGAACCACCCACCTCTGCAAAGAGTTGCGAACGACTTTGCGGAGTGCGTCAAGCGAACAAACGGCAAATCTCCGTGTGGCGAAGCCAATGCCGGATTCTGTCTGAAGACGTTAGGCGTGCGAAGCACGACTATAAGGATGAGTTATCCGGCAAGGAGATGTGAGTGCAGTGAGCAGCACGAAGCAATCCGTCGTGAGCGACTTTGCAGAGTGTTTGCGACAAGTTTCACGCATAAAACGGCACAGTAGCGCTCTTAGGACGAAAAATGAACATATTACCTCTCCTGGAGTTTCTTCCTGAGGGTAGTCATCTGTGAAAAATAGCATTTGCTCTCTGCGTAGTCGAGCCACTTGAGGGCGACATCGTAGCGTCCGAGTATTTCACAGGCGACAGCCAGATTGTAGGCAGCGCACCCTTGTTTCTGCAAACCCGGGCCTTTGACCAGTTCAAGCCATATATCAATGGCCTGCTCCCATTTGAAATCAAGGGCCAAATAGTAAGCACTCTCCCATTTGCTTCCAGCAAAAGTGGCAATCATTACCGACTCCTTCTCCCAGTCAGGGAGGAAAAGTTGAGCCAGGTTACCCCCTGAAGCCCTCACCGCATCCTTCAGATGGGAATTGGCCTGAGATATAGCAGTGGAGTTGGATATAGGCTCCTCACCCATAAGTGTCCACGAGAGTGTATCTACCACCCTATTGGCATACAAGGTCTCCATCGCAGCAGCATCGTACGCAATAACATTGTAGGACACAGGCATTATGACATCCACTACGTGCTCATATTGGGCCACATAATAGACATTTGAATTTCTCACTATATTGAACGATGAGACCTCCAGTGAATCAAGGGCTATGATAAGGTCTGCATCAGATTGTATGGCCAGAAGGTCCAGTGAGCCGGCCTCCCTTATATTCTGATATGTTGAAGGGATGTTGAATACCCCTACTGTCCCTGCAGCTAAACCCGCTTCCGACTCTATCTTTTCAGCCACACCGACTCCAAGTTCAGAGACCAGAGCGCTGTCCCTGTCGGAAGGGTCAGCTACAGAGATCACAGCCAATCTCCTCCCGGAAACAGATAGCATTGTCCCTGTATCCCTCTTGGACTCCACATCGACATACATCTTAACCGGGCCACATGAGACAAGCAAAGAAAGGAGAAGGAGAATCGGCAGAAATCTTTTCATATTATGCTATTTGAATTCGCCAAGCAAGTCATACTCGTTGGCACCAGTTATCATTGCGTCAGCAAAGGTTCCGATACGGGCAGGATCAAACTCACCTCCGATAAGTACCTCTCCGTCCACCTCAGGAGACTCTTTGGATGTGCGTGCCACATATACACCATCAGTAAACGAATCGACAAGAACCCTCTCCACTGAGCCCACACGCGACTGATTGAACTCAAGGGAAATACCTGACTGGAGCTCCATCAGCTCCTCATACCTCTCTTGCTTAATCCCCTTACGGATAGTGTCCTTAAGGTTCTCAGCACCCCAAGTACCCTCCTCCTCTGAATAAGGGAAAGCACCCAGACGCTCAAACTTATACTCCTGGACAAAATTCAGAAGATCCTGGAATTCACGCTTACCCTCACCCGGGTGACCAACTATCATAGTAGTTCTGAGGACAATACCAGGAACTTTCTCCCTCATCTTCTCCACCAGAGCGCGGGTCTGCTTCCCGTCAATATTGCGACGCATTGCGGCAAGCACCTTGTCAGCAGAGTGCTGAAGAGGAATATCTATATATTTGCACACCTTCGGAGAATGTGCCATTATCTCAAGAACATCCTCAGGGAATGAAGCGGGATAAGAATAATGGATCCTTATCCACTCTATACCAGGGATAGCCTCAAGCTTTAAGATCAACTCACCAAGCGCCCTCTTCTTATAGATATCAAGTCCATAATAAGTAGTATCCTGCGCGATGAGAATCAGCTCCTTCACCCCTATCGAGGCAAGATACTGAGCCTCGCGGACAAGTTCCTCGATGGGAATGGAGATATGGCGTCCCCTAATACCGGGAATCGCACAATAAGAGCAATGTCGGTCGCACCCCTCAGATATTTTGAGATAGGCATAATGCTTGGGGGTAGTAAGAAGCCTCTGAGTCAGGAGCAATGGGTTCTTCTCCACACCAAGATATGCCAGGATATTATCCAGATCATAAGCCCCGAAAAAACGGTCCACTTCAGGAATAGCCTCGAGAAGTTCTTCACGATATCTTTGCGACAGACAACCCCACACCAGCACCTGAGAGATATACCCCTTGGTCTTGGCATCCACACCCTCCAGGATGGCCTGAATAGACTCCTCCTTGGCATCACCGATGAAACCACAGGTGTTGATAATGAGTGTATCGACCCCAGCTGTAGCCAAATCCTCACCTTCCGGAGAAATGGCAACACCTGCCCGTTCCAATTGGACCAGCAGGTGCTCGGAGTCAACTTTATTTTTGGAGCAACCAAGGGTCGCTACCTGTACCTTTTTTGGTTTATTCGGCTGATTCATTCTCTTCCTCTGTTTCAGGAGCCACGAAATCAAGTGAAGCGTGCTCCTTAAGGATGTTGTACCATTGAACCACTTTCTTCATGTGAGATACGTAGAAACGGTCTCTATCGTATGTAGGAATAGCTTTCTCGAAGAAACCCACAAGCACTTTAGAGTCAGATTTTGCATCTGGTGCCTTATCCTCACCAAGGGTCTCTTTCATTTTCAAGAACACCTCTCTTAGAGGAAGCTCCTCTTCGTCAGTATAGATAGCGATATCTGAAAGGGCGGTAACCTTTGCGGTCATACCGAAAACAGTCCTTTTTTTGGTAGCCAATGCTTCAGCGACCACGCCCGACTTAGCCTGTGACACATATTCAAATAGGCCCTGCTCGCCTGAAACTGATAGAATTCTTTGTAGATCTGTTGCCATTGTAATATTGTTTTTAATTTAAACCTCTCTCTTTTTTTATTTTGTCGTATGCCTCGGTGATTTTCTTGAATTTCTCCTCGGCAGCCTTTTTGACATCCTCCCCAAGTGTTGCCACTTTATCGGGATGATGCTTCATCGCCATACGGCGATATGCTTTTTTCACCTCATCATCGGTCGCAGTGCGCTCGATTTCAAGCACTTTGTATGCATCCTCAACAGATGAACCATACATCGCAAACATCGACTCTGCGTCCTGGCTAGGAATCCTCATTGCTGCAGCAATTCTCCTGAGTATATCCATCTCCGCCTGGGAGACTACTCCATCTGCCTTAGCAATACCGCAAAGATAGTGGAAAAGTTGGAGACGCTGCGAAATTGGGACATTGATTGCAATTTGTGCCCCGACCTCCTCTATATTGACATCCTTCTGAAGGAGCTCCTTGAGGATTCTAAGGGCATCGGCTACTGCCTCCTCACCAAAATTGGCCCTGATAAAATTCTTCACATACTCCAATTCGGAGCGGAGTACCCTCCCGTCTGCCTTCATCACAGAAGATGAAAGAATCAGGAGCGAAACCATGAAATTATTGTATTGAGGTGTCTGCTGGCTGAAATAGCTACCGCTCCCCTTCTCAAAAAGGGAGGCAATACCTACACCGAGCAGAGCCCCGAAAGGTCCTGCAAGGGTCCAGCCCAGAATTCCACCTATCCATTTACCTATTCCCATCTTCCAATTCTTTATAAATTCCGATTATTTGGGGCAGCAATGCCCTCTTTTCATCTGAGACAATCACATAATCAGCCCATTTCTCCCTCTCACTGTCGCTCCACTGATTATCCATTCTACCCAGTATCTGCTCTCTGGTAAGATTTGACCTCCTTTGAACCCTCTCTATCCTAAGATCAATAGGGGAAGTTATAACGAGCACTTTGTCTGCGAGGGGTCGAAGGAGAGGATTCTCCAGAAAAATTGCTGACTCTATTATTACAAAAGGGACATTCTTCTGTTCCCCTTTCCATTTCAGAAAATCCTTTATCACCGCAGGATGGACCACACCCTCAACCTTTGCCAAGAGAGACTTGTCTGCAAATAATCGGGCAGCCATAATATCCTTTCGAAGTTTGCCATCCTGAACTATATCTTCTCCCAATATGGACTGGAGAGCTACGAGAAGTTCGCCGGATGAGTCATAAAGCCCCTTGGCCCTGTCATCTGTAAAGTAGACAGGAATACCCATTGAAGCGAACATATTTACAATATGGGTTTTACCGCTTCCTATACCACCGGTAACAGCGAGTACTATCATTGCTTGTCCAAAACTATGCAATCAACATATGGTGGGTCAAATGAGATAGAGTATATCCCCTGAGGTGCCTTTACCAGACGTGGAACTGCCTGCGAATTGATTGAGCTCTCTATATCTTTATAGTCAAGTACACACCTGAAATCTGACATATCAAGGGGCTTGTGTGAATCAAGCAACTGTCTGTAGACCACCTTGACACTTGATGCAAAAGGGAGAAGTTCCTTCCCACGTGGGACATTGATAATCTCAAGTGGCAGTTCGATATTCTGCTCAATATATCTGCCCACCTCCTGAGAGTAATAGACATAATCCTCCGATATGACAACACCCTCGATGGGTATTATATATGCCACACCCTGAATCCCCTTTGACACCCCCGAATGGGAGATGATTCTGGTATAGACTGCATCAATATTCTCAACTATATTATCCTCACCATAGATTATCAGACTGTCAGGATTCAACTTAAGATCCGATATAGCCATATATTGGGAAGTGAAGTCCAACTGGGTCTGCGCCACCACCGGCACTTTCTTTGTGTCAATCCTGGGGAGAATGACCCGCACCATCTCTGTAGTGTAGTTCTCCACATTAGATATTTTGCCATCTATGAGCTGCTTCTCAATAACGTCCTTTATTTCAGACACATACACTATAAACGTATCAGAATCCGGTGTTATCGGGCGGAGAAACTTGGGTTCAAGGTTAAGGGAAATTTCATCATTCATCCGGTGTGACAGAAGTGTATATCCGTTGGCCCTGACCCTCATCATAATCGCATCTTCTGCATCGGCCTCCAGCGCCCTCCCCTCTATATTTGTCTTCACGTGAACAGAATACTGGAGATAAGCAGTATACCTGAGGGAGAGATTGTGGATAGTCCATATAAATAAAGCCAAAAGGAGGGAGAACAACAAAGTCATCCATTCTCCTCTCCCTTTAGCAATTTTATAAGTCCAATGCCAATTGATACGGGGCATAAATGTTAGTTTTGTACCTGAATATCAGTGCTGTCTCTAACAACGCATTGTTTATCCACACGGATTTTGACATTGTTGTCAATCTCCATAATAATGTACTGCTCTTTCACCTCTGCAACCACACCGTAGATACCTCCAATAGTCACGATCTTGTCACCTTTTTTTAGTGACTCTCTGAATTTCACGATCTCTTTCTGTTTCTTCTGTTGTGGACGAATCATAAAGAAATACATCACAACGAAGATAAGGAGCATCATAATAAGGAAAGAATAGTTTCCGCCCTGAGCAGGCTGAGCTGCAGCGGCTTGCAAAAGTGTAAATGATAGAAGTGTCATATCTTTTTAAAATGTGTTAAATAATCTATGAATTAGTCGATGAGTCCCCTTCCGCTCTTGGCTATCTCGCCTGTAGCCAACATCTTCTGGATCATCTTGTCCAAAAGACCGTTCACGAAGACTTTACTGTTTACTGTACTGTAGAATTTTGAAATCTCCACATACTCGTTGATAGTCACTTTCACTGGGATATTTGAAAATCTTACAGCCTCTGCCACACCCAGCACAATAAGCGCTATGTCTGTATTGACAAGACGGTCTGAGTCCCAGTTAGAGAGGTTTTCGGCCACTCTGTCATAGAACTTATGATAATTTACAAGTGAGAAGTTCATAAGCTCCACAGCAAACTCCTTATCATCATCCTTCAAGAATGTATTAGGAATCACAAATTTGTCCCTATCCCTGAGATATTCTATATTCGACACCAAAGTCATAAGGACAAAACCAAGATCATCCATCCAGAAGAGAGACATATCCTCAAGTATCTGCTCCAATGTCTCATCGTCCTCAAACTCCTCAGTAAATATATTGATGAAAAGGTTGCAATCCTCTTTAAAAGAGCGCTCGGGCGAGGCCATATAGGCTTTGAAATACTCCTTCTCTGCTATTCTCGCATAGAGTCTTTTGACATAAAGCAGGAGTTCATCGCTATTCCACAATAGACCTTCACGCTCCACATAGCTTGTAAACTTCTCTTCACTGAGAACCCTCTCCACAAATAGGTTCTCCGAAAATTTCATATTTGGATTCTTCTCCTCAGGTGTAGGATGGAACTTTTTAAGACCTGCCTCTATCTTGGCATCTGCAGCACGTTTGAGGGCTACAGATACATTCATCATAAAGAAATACAAATCCTTAGTCTTGTCACACGAAGTCAGGAATGACTTCTCCACCCCTATAGCAGAATCGGCACCCGAAGATACCGCACTGAAGAGAGATTTGAATACTTTTATCCTTATCAGACGTCTGTTCAGCATATATTTTTATATTTTTTGCAAATTTATAGTTTTCGGATGAAATTTAATTATCTTTGTATGAATAATTTTAAAAAAGATAAATTATGTATTCTGAAGACATTGAAAATGGTGTGGCGCAAGAGCGTGCTGGAGATGACGTTTACTCAAGACCTGTTAGGGCTGGAAAGAGAACTTATTTCTTTGATGTGAAAGCGACTAAAGGTAACGATTACTACCTTACCATCACCGAGAGTAAAAGACGTATTGAGAAAGATGGGCGATTTGTTTATGACAAACACAAGATTTTCCTTTACAAAGAGGATTTCGAGAAATTTGCCCAAGGACTTGAAGAAGTAGTGGAATATATCAAGGAGAGATGTCCCATCACTGAGAGAGTGGCACCAGAACACACTCAAGGGCAATATTCTTCAGATGTAGACTTCGAAGAGCTATAAGATTTCTTGATATTGATAAAAAAAGGCAACCGCTATGGTTGCCTTTTTTGTTTTACTACAATTACTTTTCAGGATATGTGATATACACCAGATATTCCCCTTTACACTTTATGGTAAAAGAGGGGGCAGTGGTGACATTGAGGGTACCCTCCCACCAGGAGGTAAAGTCCCGTAGGGGGTACTGGAGCCCCTCTGCAGTCATACCCGCAGTACCGAAACTGAAAATGGAGACTGCGCTACCCACAGGAGATTCAAAAGTATTGTTGTCACGACAGGGTATAAACACCCCGAAGTCAGTATAGGTGCGCACCTTCAGCCCCTGACGCATATACTCCATCAGAAGGCTGATATTGCCGAGTGTATGGTCCTCACGGCGTCCGGTAGCAGCCACTATTGCAATATTTGTATAACCTTTTGAGGCAAGATATGATATTGCCTTGGTTTGGTCATTGGTCTCCTGGTCAGGATTGTGCCGGATTATATCACGGAATTTCCCTGCCGCCTCAGGGGAAAGCGAGTCGCAATCACCCACTATACGCCAGGGTTGCAGCCCTCTGGTATAGAACTCATTGGCTGCCCCATCACAACACACCACCTTATCTGAGCTCCCGAGGATCTCAAGTGGTATGGGGTGCGAGGGAAAATCCCCACCTCCCACTATTATAGCATCAACCTTCTCCATTCTCTGTAACCGAAATACGCTATTATTGCATAGAGAGCATAAAGTCCCGCTGTAAAATAGAGCTCTTTATAGATATACAGCCCTGCACTGACTGCATCCACCACGATCCAGACGAGCCATTGCTCCACATACTTGCGGGCAAGCATCCACATTGCCACTATGCTGAGTGAAGTGGTAAAGCTATCCATCCAGGGGACATTGCTATCAGTGCAGCTGATAAGGATATAGGCAATAAGGAAAAATATTGCCATAGAAACTATGCCCATCTTCCACCACAATCCTGAGGGTGTGGCGGTGATGGGCAATTCTCTCTTATTATTTTTGGCACCCCCTCCAAGCCAGAGCCAGATGCCATAAATTGCGATTATAAGGTAATAGACATTTATTCCGAAGTCTGCGTACAGACCGGCCTGATAGTATATGACCAGATAGATAGCAGGCATAATGACACTGGCCAGCCAAAGCCATATGCTCGCCTTGTACTCAAGCCAGAGATACACCAGCCCTACCAAGGTCCCTATAATCTCAAGCCAGTTCATCGGCTATTGGAGCATGCTGTCTATCATCCCGCAAAGAGCCTTGAACTCCTCCTCTTTGAATTTGCGGGTAAGCATAACAATTTTCCCCTCGCGATCGATGAGAACATTACGGGTAATACCTTCATTGCGAAGTGCATAGAGTGCGAAAATATCTGCACCTGGGTCAAGTGCCAAAGGGTATGTAACCCCTACAGATTTACCGAACTCCACCACTGTCTCAAGTGGTTCATCGCGATCGATACCGATTAGGACAAAATCTTTGTTGTCTTTATGTTTGAGCCATATATCACTCTCGATATGGGGCATCTCATTACGGCAGATACCGCACCAGCTCGCTGTGAACTGAAGCATCACCACCTTACCTTTCAAATCTGAAATCTTCACTTGTGAACCATCGGTAAGGGTGCAAGTAAAATCTGGAGCCATATCACCCACCTTTACAATATACCCTACGCTATCTGCTACTACAGCAGTCTCTGCCTTGGTAGCCACCTCGGCAGATTCTTTACCACCGCCACATGCACAACTCTGAAAGATTGCCAACGCAGCAATCAAGGGGAAAATCAATTTTTTCATAGGAATCAAAAATTTATGTTAATTATGTACAAAAATAAGAAAACATTCTTAACTTTGTATGCAGAATGAAACATATAACTAACATACGATATTATTACCGCCAGTCATAACGATCGGGCGTGTTTTTCTATTGTATGCATATTGATTTGAACGGCCCGATTTGTCGGGCTTTTTTGTTTGTAAAAATCACTAAAAAATAACAACTATGCCAAACATCAAATTCTTCTCTGGAGAGAATATTCCTCTCGAGCTCCACAAGGTGAGAATTGTTCAGAAACTAAATCTTGTCCCCATTGAGCGCAGACGTGACGCCATCAAAGAGGCTGGTTACAACACATTCAAACTATCCACTCAGGATGTATTCCTGGATATGCTTACAGACAGTGGAACCAATGCCATGAGTGACAACCAGTTGGCAGCGATGATGCATGCCGATGACGCTTATGCAGGGTCACAGTCATTCGTCCGTCTCCAGAAAGGCATTGAAGATGTACTTGGTAAAAAATACTTCCTCCCAGCTCACCAGGGTCGTGCTGCAGAAAACATCATCTCACGCACATTCATCAAACCAGGACAGGTAGTTATCACCAACTACCACTTTACCACTATGCTGGCCCACGTCAACGAAGTTGGGGGACGCGTGATAGAACTCCTTCGCGATGAGGCTCTCATATTGAAATCAGACAACCCTTTCAAAGGCAACATCGACATCGACAAACTTGTCAAAACCATCGAAGAGGTAGGTGCCAAAAATGTAGCATACATCCGCATGGAGGCATCCACCAACCTTATCGGCGGACAGCCTTTCTCTATCAGGAATATGATGGATGTACGCCAGGTGGCAGACAAATACGGCATTATGCTAGTACTTGATGCTTCATTGCTTGGTGAGAATGCATATCTCGTAAAACAGCGCGAGGAGCAATGGAAAGAGAATTCTATGGCTGACATCATCAAGATGATGACCGGTCTTGCCGACCTCGTTTACTTCTCAGCCCGCAAACTCACCTCTTCACGCGGTGGTGGTATCTGCACCAACAACCACAAACTCTTCAAACAGATGGAGCCCCTTATTCCATTGTTTGAAGGCTTCCTCACTTATGGTGGTATGTCCATCCGCGAGATTGAGGCCATGGCTGTGGGTATCTACGAAACTATTGATGAGACCATGATCAGCCAGAGTGTGGACTTCATCAAATACTGTGTAGAGAGTGCAGAAAAAATGGGTATCCCTATGGTAACCCCTTCGGGCGTACTTGGTGCACACGTCAACGCAGGTGAATTCTGTTCACATATTCCACAACACGAATATCCAGCCGGAGCACTTGCTGCTGCATTCTACCTCTGTTCAGGTGTCCGTGGCATGGAGCGCGGAACCATGTCAAGCGTCCGCGACGAGAACGGAGTTGAGATTCCTGCCGATGTGGAACTTATGCGTCTTGCATTCCCTCGCAGGGTATTCACACTTTCCCAGACCAAATACGTAGTGGACCGTCTGGCTTGGCTATATGAAAACAGACACCTCATCGGAGGTCTCAAATTCAACTATGAGCCTACCGTATTACGCTTCTTTATGGGTGAACTCGAGCCTCTTACCGACTGGCCATCACGCATTGTGGAGAAATTCCGCAAGGACTTCGGCGACAGCCTGTAGCCGATCCTCCCACAGAGCTGGTCTGCAGTCTCAAGTCCATAGGCCAACTCTCATGCCAGACCCTATTATAAATGTGATGCCCGACTCAGTTCGGGCATCTTTTTTTTAAACAAACCAAAGACATTTTCACATATTTTATTATATTTGAGAGTTAAAAGTCTATTAATAATTAAAAATATAAAGAAACATGGAACTTCCTTTTGCAGAATCTTACAAAATCAAAATGGTGGAACCTCTCCGCAAATCGACCCGCGAAGAGCGCGAACAATGGATTAAGGATGCACACTATAACCTTTTCGGCCTCAGATCACATCAGGTTTATATCGACTGCATCACAGACTCCGGAACAGGGGCAATGAGTGACCGCCAATGGGCTGCAATGATGACAGGTGATGAGAGCTATGCAGGTGCATCTTCGTTCTTCCATCTAAAGGAGACTATCACCCGTATTACCGGCTTCGAACACATTATCCCCACCCACCAGGGGCGTGCTGCCGAGAATGTACTCTTCAGCTACCTCGTAAAGGAGGGAGATATTGTTCCTGGCAACTCTCACTTTGACACCACTAAAGGTCATATAGAGGGGCGTGCCGCTTTTGCAGTGGACTGCACCATTGATGAGGCAAAAGAGACCCAGCTTGAACTTCCGTTCAAGGGTAATGTGGACCTGAAGAAGCTTGAAAAGGTTCTTGCTGAGCAAGGTGACAAAGTAACATTTATCATCGTCACCATCACCAACAACACAGCCGGAGGTCAGCCCGTATCAATGGAAAATCTCCGTGGCGTCCGTCTTCTTGCCGACAAATATGGCAAACGTGTGGTATTCGACTCTGCCCGTTTCGTTGAAAATGCATATTTCATCAAAACTCGCGAAGAGGGTTATGCAGACAAGAGCATCAAAGAGATATGCCGCGAAATGTTCTCATACGCAGATGGTATGACAATGTCATCAAAGAAAGATGGCTTGGTAAATATGGGTGGTTTCATCGCCACACGCCATGAGGACTGGTACGAAGGGGCCAAAGGTTTCTGTATCCGCTATGAAGGCTTCCTGACATACGGAGGAATGAACGGCCGCGATATGGATGCACTGGCCGTAGGTCTGGATGAGAACACCGAACTTGACACTATAGAGACACGAATCAAACAGGTACAATACCTCGCATCAAAACTTGACGAATTTGGCATCCCTTACCAAAGGCCTGTGGGTGGTCACGCCCTCTTCGTGGATGCCTCACTTGTACTGACAAATGTACCTAAAGAGGAGTTCCCTGCACAGACACTTGCCATCGAGCTTTACAAAGAGGCTGGCGTACGTGGATGTGAGATCGGATACATCCTTGCTGACCGCGACCCGGTGACACGCGAGAATCGCTTCGGTGGTCTTGACCTTCTCCGTCTGTGCATCGCCCGACGTACATACACCAATAATCATATGGACGTTATAGCTGTGGCACTCAAAAATGTATTTGACCGAAGGGACGAGATCAAACACGGTTACAAGATCACATGGGAAGCACCCCTACTCCGCCACTTCACAGTCAAACTTGCACCTGTGGAATAGACCTATTAAAGTAGGGAACAAAACACTCCTGGTATTCCCTACTATCCATCAAAAATGGCAATTTTGAAAAAAAAGAGCCTTAGTAGGGAATGAAATTACAGTATTCATTCCCTACTGCTTTTATGAGCACGGAGCCACCCGACTGAAACGAAGTGAAAGGAGGATCTGCCCCCTGGGGGGCATACGGGGGAACCGGTACCACAAAACAAAAAAAAGACGTCCGAAGAGCTCTTCATTTATAAAACATCCTCGTCAGAGGACGTGGCGGAGTTTGGAGATATCCTCCGGATATCGAGCACGAAGCCACCCGACCAGAGCATAGCGTCGGTCGGCATCTGCCCCTGGAGGGGCTGTCACGAAGTGACTGGGGTGAATAGGTACCACAAAAAAAGAGAAGTCAGTGATGACTTCTCTTTTTTTGAGGTACCAAGCAGAATCGAACTGCTGTAGACGGTTTTGCAGACCGTTGCCTAACCACTCGGCCATGGTACCGATTTAGGACTGCAAATGTAGCATTAATTTATCGTTTTGCAAACTATTTTGACAATGATTTCAAGATATTTTGCATCAATTTCATCAAAATCGCCCAGTTTGTCGCTATCAATATCGAGAACACCTATTACACTTCCATCACTTCCGAACATCGGAACCACTATTTCTGACTTCGAAAGCGAACTGCATGCTATGTGACCGGGAAAATCCTCCACATCAGGGACAACCATAGTCCTGCGAGTCATCCACGCAGCACCGCAAACTCCTTTGCCATACCCAATGAAAGTACAAGCTGCATCACCCTGAAAAGGGCCAAGATACATCCTGTCACCATCCACAATATAGAATCCCACCCAGAAAAATCCGAATACGGACCTAAGGGCTGCCGACACATTTGCCAATGTGGATATGGAGTAATCGAAAGTTGAAAGTTCCATCTCGAGTTGGGGGATCAACTCCATATATTTCTGTTCTTTAGAAGCCCCCGGTGTAACGTGATAACTACTCGACATACAGCATCAAACCTTTAAGATATTCCCCTTCAGGGTGATAAATGTTTACCGGATGGTCTGCCGGTTGGGTAAGACGACGGAGAATCTTAACACTCCTACCTACTGATGCTGCAGCAGAGAAGACTGCCAAAGCAAAAGCCTGCTTGTCCACCACCTGCGAGCAACTGTATGTAAATATTACCCCACCACGGGCCACTTTCTCTATTGCACAAGCATTGAGTCTCTTATAGGCTCTCAATGCATTGTTCAACGAACCTCTGTGCTTTGCAAAAGCAGGGGGATCCACAATAATGAGATCAAATTCCCCCTCCGGAATTTTCTTCAGGTAATCTATGGCATCTTCACAGACCGATTCGTGACGCTCCGGCTCAAATCCGTTATAGGCCACATTTCTGTCCACCATGGCCATAGCCACTTTTGACGAATCTACAGATACTACTTTTTTGGCTCCAGCCGCCAGTGCATAGATAGAGAAACCTCCTGTATAGCAAAAGAGGTTAAGGACCTTCTTACCTTTAGCCTGCTCCCCTACCATCTCTCTGTTGTCTCTCTGGTCAAGGAAGAAACCTGTCTTTTGCCCCTTCTCCCAATTGACAAGGAAGCTCTTTCCATTCTCAAGGACTGGAGACTCCTCCTCCTTGAAATCATCCCTTTTCCACAAATATTTATCGCCAAGTTCGAGCCCCGCCTTATATGGAGCTGTCCCTTCACTCTTGTCATAAACAGCCTTCAAAGCTGCCCCATAACAGTGTTTCAAGGCCTCACATATCTTCTCCTGAGAGAGATACATACCGGCCGAGTGTGCCTGTACTACAGCTACCCCATCATAATAGTCTATGATAAGCCCGGGGAGATTATCCCCCTCGCCGTGCACTAGCCTGTAACAATTGGTCTGGGTGTTGTCTATCCCCAGCGTACGGCGCATTTTATATGCAAGATATATTTTTTCTACCCAAAAGTCGAGACCAAACTCGCCATCTACAGGTTCATACTCCTGATCAAAAGCCAGTACCCTCACTGAGATTGAGCCCACTTGATAGTGACCATAAGCAAGGAATTCCCCAGCAAAATCCACCACCTCTACCACTTCCCCTTCGTATGGCTCTCCCTCTATCTTCTGGACTGCCCCCGAAAACACCCAGGGGTGAAACCTTTTGAGAGACTCATCTCTTCCCTTTTTAAGAATAACCTTTTTTATCATCCCTATCGGCTGTTTATAAGTTTAAGATACATTTCCCTGCAAATCCAGGCATCAATAGCTGCATATTTCAGCTGGGCACCGGAAAGGACTGGTGCCTCCCAATTTGAGAGCTGCTGTGCCTTGGACACCTTAACCCCCATAATGATAGCAGCCATCTTCTTGACACTCTTGTCCTGTATACCATAATCCTGCCCTATAATCTGAAGGTCAACAAAATTCTTGGGGGTGAATTTGAGATACTTTTGAAGTCCTCTTATATCATCCTTCACAGCTGCCCCCACTTTTACAATTTTGGGGTCAGCAAGGATTGCTGCCACAGGTTTTGGCAGCCCAACTGCATGCAATCTGAAAAGGTAAGCCTTATCTGGACCGGAGAGTTGGAGCAGAGCCATTTTATTTCTCGGCTGATTTGCCTGAAAACAGGGTTTGGTCTCTGTATCAAAGCCGATTACCGACTGGCTTCCCAGATAATCCACAGCTTCTGCATACTCTTCGTTGATCTGGTCTATCACCACAATCGGTCCATCAAAGCTGGCCAGCTCCAGCTGCTCAATTTCCTCTACTGATATACTTTCTGCAAATTTCATTTCAAAAAAACATTACAATCTATCTCTGAAAAGCGCGTATGATTCGGGAACCAGACGGGCCATTCTGTCAATTGTAGACTGGTCAATATATCTGGATGAGAACGGAACTGCTTTTGTAGTAATATCCTCAGTTCCCACCTCTCTTCCATATTTGAAGTCGTATGTCAAATCTCCGTTTTTATCGAGATTTTCCACAGCCAGTCCATATGCAGGTATAGAGATATATGGCAACAAGGTCCCCTTCTCAGGACGCATTGCCAACTGATTTGCCTGACGGAGGAGCGAATAGCACTCCATCGCTGTATATTGCGCAGGATCAATAAATTTGAAATCCTCTGCAATAACATTTCTATAGATATATACCCCATCTTTTTTGTAGTTGCGGAGATACTCTACAGTCTCCTGCAGCACCTCAAGATGATATGGGTAGTGTGTACAACCAAGGATAATATGGGTCATAGGGGTTTTGCTGCCGCTCAATCTGTGCTTCTCCACCAGAGATACTAGGTGGAAGCGTGCATAATTGTCTGCAGAATTGAGCTGAACCCTGCTATACTCACCATCCATCTTGGAATATACAATCTCCCCTTTGGCAAAATTAAAATTGTATCTATCCATAATTGAGGGGTTGATATCTCCCTCCTCTTTTCCGAGTTTTGGGCCTCTGTATTCATCACGAGGGAGGACAATACCAGGTTTTACATAATCCTCAACTCCGTCCACCGCATTGGCAAATCCCAAAGCAGGTTGGTTCACCACCTGGATTTCACCCTTGAACCCTTGTTGGGCTGCGATCTCCTTAAAGGTCCTGGCATAAGCACCTGAAGAGATGGTACCTGGAGTGGCCATAACACCCACTGCATAATTTTTGGCAGGATCCATATCTGCAAGGGTAGCCCTGACACCGGCATTTATGACGCCTATCACTTTAACACCAGTACCGCTCCTCTGAAGAAGTTTCTCTATATCGCCAAGACCATAAGCAGTGGCTGTATTGCAAGCAATTACAATAATCTTGACCTGATCCTTACGGCCATCAGGCTTCTCATCCAGTGCCAGATTGTAATACGAATCTCCCAAAAGGAAAAGTGCATCCTTTACTACAAGTTCACGAAGATAATCACTCTTGCCGGCAGCATCATAGTCACCATATGGCATATTGGCATCGTCGGCCAGATATACAAAATTCTCACCTGCGAAATCTGGAATTCCATCAGGAGACTGCTTACCTGTTATATTGTCAAACTCATCGAGGGTGAGGAGTTTCTCCTGCACTGTAAGTCCACCAGTACCCGAATCAAAAACACCGATAGGGAGATGGGCCCTCTCCACAGGATATGATGCAAAATCGGCATAGAAAACAGATGATGTGTCACCCAATGCCTTCTCAGATACGGGGATCAATGTCTCAACCTGGCCATTTCCGCCACATGCAGCGAGAAACAGGGAGAATAACAACCCCAATGACAAATATTTAGCTTTCATAATTGACTAATATATAAATTCACCGAATTCACTTCTGATGATTACCTCTTTGTGGTCACACTCCTCCACTCTACCGAGAATGCGGGCCTCCACACCGAATGATTCAGATATCTCTATAATGCTTTGGGCTATCTCAGCCGGCACATAAAGTTCCATTCTATGCCCCATATTGAACACCTTGTACATCTCTTTCCACTCTGCCCCTGACTCCTCCTTGATGGTTCGGAACAATGGTGGCACTGGGAAGAGGTTATCCTTAATTACCCTGAGGTTGTCCACAAAGTGGAGAACCTTGGTCTGGGCACCACCTGAGCAATGAACCATACCATGGATATCTGCACGGTGCAAGTCAAAAATCTTCTTGATGATTGGTGCGTATGTTCTGGTAGGAGAAAGGACAAGCTTGCCATATGTTACCCCAGTCTCTGGCTCCACCTCTGTAAGTTTCTTTGAGCCTGAGTATACCAGTTCAGATGGCACCTGTGCATCAAAGCTCTCAGGGTACTTCTGAGCCACATCTTTACAGAAAACATCGTGACGGGCAGAGGTAAGGCCATTGCTTCCCATTCCGCCATTGTATTCATCTTCATAATTTGCCTGGCCATAGGAAGCAAGTGCGACAATAACATCACCTGCAGCAATGCGTGCATTGTCAATTACATCTGTGCGTTTGATCCTCGCACACACGGTACTGTCCACTATAACAGTCCTGACAAGGTCTCCCACGTCAGCAGTCTCTCCTCCGGTAAGTACCATATCCACGCCGTGCTCTTTCATTGTATCCACGAAAGACTGGGTTCCCGATATTATTGCGGAGATTACCTCTCCAGGGATGAGATTCTTGTTTCTTCCGATTGTAGATGACAGGAGAATATTGTCGGTCACACCCACACACAGAAGGTCATCTGTATTCATGACGATAGCATCCTGTGCTATACCTTTCCATACAGACATATCACCTGTCTCCTTCCAATATGTATAGGCGAGGGACGATTTTGTACCGGCTCCGTCGGCATGCATTACAAGACAATAGTCGGGATCACCGCTCAGGTAATCTGGAACAATCTTGCAGAATGCTTTTGGGAAAAGCCCTTTGTCAATATTCTTGATGGCATTGTGTACATCTTCTTTGGCAGAAGAGACGCCACGCATAGCGTATCTGTTTCCTTTGGTAGTATCCATATCTCTATTTTAACAGCAATAATTCTCTATATTTTGGCAACGGCCACAATTCGTCGTCCACTATCATCTCAAGTTTGTCCGATTTCTCTCGGATCTTCTCCAGATAAGGGAGAACTGTAGATGTGTAGACCTCTGCCTTCTGGGCAAAATCTTCTATTACATTAGCCTTCTTGCGGGCTTCAATCATCTCATGCACATATACCCTCAGCGACTCTATATATCCGGAGATCTTCCCTATCATCTTCATCTGCTGACCGCACATCTCCCTATACACATCATCCCCATACAACTCCTTGATACCTTTTACATTCTCTATGAGGGTATTCTGGAACTTGATGGCGGTAGGGATAACGTGATTGATGACAAGATCACCCATAACCCTCGCCTCTATCTGCAGTTTTTTGGTGTAAGTCTCATTCATCACCTCATACCTCGCCTCCACCTCGCGAGGTGAAAGGATATGCATACTGTCGAACAGTTTCACAGCCTTCTCTTCAAGGAAAGCTTTATAGGCCTCAGGGACACTTTCAAGCCCTTTCAGCCCTCTGGCAGCAGCCTCCTTACGCCACTCCTCGCTATATCCGTTCCCTTCAAACCTTATATTTTTAGACTCTATAATGAATTGTCTTATAACTTTTATGATGGCCTCATTCTTCTCCACCCCTTCAGCGATATGTCCATCAACCAGCTCTCTGAATCTGAAGAGCTGCTGTGCAATGGCCGCATTGAGAACATATGCAGCAGATGCCACATTGACCGATGACCCCACAGCCCTGAACTCAAACCTGTTGCCGGTAAAGGCAAATGGCGATGTACGGTTCCTGTCTGTATTGTCAGGGAGAATCTCTGGAATTTTCTTAGCAATATCAAGGGCGTTGCTCTTGTCATTGAAGAAATCTGCAGTATTCTCCATATTCTCTATTGAGTTGAGCAATCTGTCAAGTGTGCTGCCAATAAAAACAGACATTACCGCAGGTGGTGCCTCGTGCCCGCCAAGGCGGTGCGAGTTATTGAGCGAGGCAATACTTGCCATCAAAAGGTAATGGTGCTCGTATGCTGCACGGATGATAGATGTAAAGAAGCTGAGGAACTGCAGGTTGGTACCCGGGGTCTTGCCTGGTGAGAGGAGATTTTTCCCCTTGTCTGTCACCACCGACCAGTTGCAGTGCTTGCCGGAGCCATTAACCCCGTCAAAGGGTTTTTCATGGAAAAGGACCTCCAGATGGTGCTTCTGCGCGATCTTGCGCATCACAATCATCAGTTTGAGGTTATGGTCAATGGCTAGGTTTGCCTCCGAATAGTATGGAGCGCACTCATATTGGTTTGGAGCCACCTCATTGTGGCGTGTTTTCAGTAGAATTCCGAGTTTGTATGCCTCAGTCTCAAAGTCCTTCATAAAGGCCATTACCCTTGAGGGGATTGCCCCGAAATAGTGGTCCTCAAGCTGCTGGTCCTTGGCGGCAGTATGTCCGATAAGTGTTCTGTTGCAGATCTGAAGATCAGGCCTTGCCCTAAAAAGAGCATCATCCACCAGGAAATACTCCTGCTCAAGGCCGAGCATCACATTTACCCTTTTGGCTTCATCCCCGAAAAGTTCCAGAACCCCCAAAGATGCCTTCTCTACGGTCTGAAGAGATTTCAAATGAGGAATCTTCATATCCAAGGCCTCTCCCATATAAGATACAAATACGGTAGGGATACAAAGGGTCTGATCTATAATAAAGGCTGGAGAAGAGGGGTCCCAGGCTGTATAGCCACGGGCCTCGAAGGTATTGCGTAGACCTCCACTTGGGAAACTTGAAGCATCAGGCTCCTGCTGAACCAGGGCATCACCCTTGAAGTTCTCGAAAATCTGACCGTCTTTGTCTATGTCGACAAAAGCCTCGTGCTTCTCCGCTGTCGAATCTGTAAGTGGTGAAAACCAGTGAGTATAATGTGTGGCACCCATCTCCACTGCCCACGCTTTCATACCATCAGCCACCTCATCTGCAATGGTCCTGTCAATTTTGGAACCATCTTGTATGGATGCTGCCACAGCGTGATAAGCCTTGGGGGTGAGATATTTTTTCATTTTCTGGTCATCGAACACGTTCTGTCCGAAGAACTCAGATACAGGCCTCTCCTCCTGATAAAATCTCTGAGCTTTGTGCGCAGAAAACTCCTCCAATGCGCTTCTTCTGAAAATACTCATCTCAAATTCTTTTATATCGTGCAAATTTAATTTAATTTTGTGGATAATTAGCATTTAATTGAACCTATGAAAAAAATACTCTTTTTAGCACTGCTATTGGCACCGCTTGGTGCTATGGCCCAGAACAACAATGTTCAGAAATATGTCAAAAAAGTACTTCAGAAAGACTCACTCTTCCAGAATGCCATCGTGGGCATCTATGCTGAGGATGCAAAAGGTAAGTGCGTAGCACAATGGAACCCTGATCTTCCGATGCTTACAGCCTCAACCATGAAAACCATCACTACCGGTTCGGCCCTTCAGCTTCTGGGAGAAGATTTTCGCTTCGAGACCAAAATCGGATATAGCGGTGAGATAGTGGACTCAGTACTCAACGGAAATATCCATATTATCGGTGGTGGTGACCCCACACTTGGCTCTGACGCACCACTTGCCTACCCCATCGAAGACATTTTTGCAGAGTGGAAAAAAGCTATCGATGACCTGGGCATCAAAGTGATCAATGGTTCTATCATCGCTGACGACACATATCTTACAGATGAGATGATTCCAGACAGCTGGACTTGGGGCAATATCCCTGAGACTTATGGCTGCGGTGCTTCCGGTCTATGCTTCGTGGAAAACACACAGCAGTTCTTCCTCGCCCCTGGCGACTCTCTCGGAAAACCTGCAGTAATCAAATCCACTTACCCTGAGATACCCGGACTAAGGGTAAAAATCGAAATGACCACAGGTGAAGCCGGATCGAGATACAGATCATGGTACTACACTCAAGACATCACTACCGACTCTGAACTTCACGGCAATCTCCCTATCGACAGAGAAGAGGCTACCCCTACATTCTCTACCAAACACCCTCAGCTGGGCTGTGCAAAAGAGTTTGAAAAATATCTCATCAAAAACGGCATGGAGTGCCACACTGCCATCAAAGATGCTAAACTTATGGAGTGCGTGGCAGAAGCTCAGATTATCGCCACCACATACTCTCCATCACTTATCGACATCATCTCTGAGACCAACCTTGTAAGCAACAACCTCTTCGCAGAGAACCTTCTGAAAACCATTGGTAAAGAGGTTACCGGCGTAGGCTCATACGACTCTGCAAGGGTGGCTGTAAACAGATACTTCGAAAGCCAGGGTCTGTCACTTGTAGGTTACACTCAAGATGATGGAAGCGGTCTTTCAAGAGAAAATTACGTATCTCCAAGATTTTTCACCAAATATTATCAAATGATGACGAAAAGTGATACATTTGCAGAGTTTTTGGAGAGTTTCCCTCAGCCTGGTGAAGACCGAGGCACTTTGAGGAGGGTATTGAAAGATGAACCACAAGAGGTAAAAGATCGCATCTACGCCAAGAGCGGCTCACTCTCTTGTGTAAAATGCTACGCTGGATATGTAATCAGCGCGCAGGGTCCTATCAGATTTGCCATTTTGGTCAACAACGGCACCACATCCAAAATGCAATCACAGATTGAAGGTTTTATGAAAGAACTATCCGTATATGCGGGTAAAAAGAAATAACACAATTTTTTAATTAAATATCGAAATGCTAACACTTTCACAAAAGGCACAAAAGATGCCTGCTTCTCCTATCAGAAAGCTAGTTCCTTTCGCTGATGAAGCAAAAAAACGTGGTACTAAAGTTTATCACCTTAACATTGGTCAGCCAGATATCATCTCTCCAGACCAGGCACTTGATGCAGTTAAGTTGAACAAACTTACTTTGGTAGAATACCCTAACTCTGCAGGTATCGAGTCTTACAGAAAAGGTCTTGCAAAATACTACCAGAACATCAATATCAATGTAGATTACACCGACATCAACATCACCACCGGTGGTAGCGAGGCTCTTCAGATTGCACTTGCTGTTACTTGTGACCCTGATGATGAGGTTATCGTAATGGAGCCTTTCTACACCAACTACAACTCATTCGCTCTTCAGAATGATGTTAAATTGGTTCCTATTACCACTACCATTGAGACTGGTTTCGCACTTCCTTCAGTAGAAGAGTTCGAGAAGAAGATCACCCCTAAAACCAAAGGTATCATCCTTTGCAACCCTGCAAACCCTACAGGTGTACTTTACACTAAAGAGTCTATTGAGAAACTTGGTGAAGTAGCTAAAAAACACGGTCTATACATCTACTCTGACGAGGTATACCGTGAGTTCTGCTACACTGAAGAGCCTCACTACTCTTGCATGCACCTTCCTGGTCTTGAGGAGAACGTTATCCTTATCGACTCTGTATCTAAGAGATACTCTCTTTGCGGTGTAAGAATCGGTTGCATCGTATCAAAGAACAAAGAGGTAATGAAAGGTGTTCTTAAATTTGCTCAGGCTCGTCTTTGCTCACCTGCATACGGTCAGATCGCTTCTGAAGGTGCACTTGACACTCCTCAATCATACTTCGATATGGTTAAGAAAGAGTACATGCACAGAAGAGATGTTATGCTAGAGGCTCTTAACAAAATGGAAGGCGTTAAATGCCCTAACCCACAGGGTGCTTTCTACGCAGTAGTTGAGCTTCCAGTTGACAACGCTGACAAATTTGCACAATGGCTACTTGAAGAGTTCTCATACGAAGGACAAACTGTAATGGTAGCTCCAGCTGAAGGTTTCTACGCAACCAAAGGCATGGGTGTAAACCAGGTTCGTATCGCTTACGTTCTTAAAGAGGAAGACTTGGTAGCAGCTATGAAATGTTTGGAGGTAGCTCTTAAACAATATCCTGGCAGAACTATCTAATATCTTCTATAGGAATATACAAAACAAAGCCCGACGGTCACCCGCCGGGCTTTTTTATTTCCTAACATTCCTCTACATCACATCCAGACCGATGTCGCTGCGGAAGTATTTGTCGGTGTAGGTTACTTTTGCCACCTCGGTGAATAGTTTTTCACGTGTAGCAGGGATGGTCTCACCAAGTGCAGTAATGGCCAGAACACGTCCTCCAGATGTTACCACTTTACCATCTTTCACAGATGTACCTGCATGGAATACTATTGCTTCCTTAACATCATCAAGACCGCAGATCTCATACCCTTTGGCATAACCCTCAGGATAGCCTCCAGAGACTTGCACACAGGTGAGTGCTGTCTTGGGTGAATATACCATCTTTTCAGAAGCAAGTTCACCTTTGGCTGCAGCCACAAGATGACCAAGGAAATCGCTGTCGATACGGGTCATCACTGCCTCTGTCTCAGGGTCACCCATCCTCACATTGTATTCGATTACGTATGGATCACCACCACAATTCATAAGACCGATAAAGATGAAACCGCAGTATTTTGCCCCTATCTCAGCCAAACCTTTGATAGTAGGCTTCACTATCCTCTCCTCCACTTTCGATTTGAACTCTTCAGTATAGAATGGGACAGGTGACACTGCACCCATACCTCCGGTATTAAGTCCTTTGTCCCCCTCACCTATCCTTTTATAGTCCTTAGCCTCAGGCAAAAGGAGATAATCCTTACTATCGGTCAATACAAAGCATGATGCCTCGATACCTTTAAGGAACTGCTCAATGACCACTGTATTGCCTGCATCTCCAAATTTGCCGCTGAACATCTGCTCCAATTCAGCCATAGCCTCATCCAAGTCATCAATGATAAGAACCCCTTTACCGGCAGCCAGACCGTCAGCTTTAAGGACATACGGAGGGGTAAGCCCCTTCATGAATTCACGGGCCCTCTCCTCATCACCTTTACCAAATGACTCATATCTGGCTGTAGGGACACCATTTTTCACCATAAACTCTTTGGCAAAATCCTTTGATCCTTCAAGGGTAGCACCCAACTTGTCAGGACCGATAAACATAACATCCTTAAGCTCCTTATCTGCAGCAAAGTAATCACAGATACCCTTTACTAGTGGCTCTTCAGGTCCCACAACCACCATATTGATCCCTTTCTCAAGGACCACCTCTTTTACCTTTGCAAAATCTGTGGCACTGCCGGCAATATTCTCTGCCACCTCCGCAGTTCCAGGATTACCTGGAAGGCAATACAATTTGCCGAGTTTGTCACTTTGTGCTATTTTCCAGGATAGGGCGTGTTCGCGGCCACCTGAGCCAAGAACCAATACATTGATCTTTGTCATAATATTATAGATTTACATTTTAAATTCTTTTTATACACCTCATCAAGAATCCATGGCAGTGCACTCTCCACCCTCTCGAAGCACTTTACCGAATCATGCATCACCGCTATCTCACCAGAGCCTATGTGTGGGATGACATTCTTCGCGCATTGTCTGGAAGAGAGCGACCTGTTGTAGTCACGCGCCAGGATACTCCACATCACATTTTTGTACTTCTCACTAACAAGTCTCTCCTGAAGCCTTGTAATCCTGAAGTATGGTGGTCTGAAGAGATTTGAATCTATAAGATCTGCCGCCGTATCTATATCTATGACATAGTCTGTGGCTGGCATTCCCCACCCTTTCTGATGGCTGTAGGTATGGTTTCCCACACTGTGTCCTCTTCTAAGAACCTCCTGATATATATCCGGATACATATCCACATTTTTCCCAAGACAGAAAAATGTGGCCTTTGCCCCATATTCATCCAGTCTGTCAAGTACCCAGGGGGTCACATCAGGTGTGGGACCATCGTCAAATGTCAAAAAGAAACTCTCCCCATCTGAAGGAAACCTCCAGATGAAAGAGGGGTAGATTTTTTTCAACAGCACAGGTGGTCTGAACAACATTTCTCTTCAATTGTGATTGGCAAAAATACGAATAAAAATTAACTTTGCGGTACCAAGATAAAGTGTAATGAAAAGAACATTATATATACTCCTGATATCTGTCGTTTTTGTTGTCGCCTGCACACCTAATGACATCATCCCCAGAGGAAAAATGGCCGACATATATTACGATTTCTATATGGCTGACAGGTATCTGGAATCGATGAGCCAGTTCAAGCTCGGAGACAGTGTTCAGATTTATATCCCCATCATAGAGAAACACGGCTACACCTTTGACGAATACAGGGCCACTGTTGACTACTACCTCCACAAGCCTGAAGAGCTTACCAAGATTTTCAAGATGACAGAGACAAAGGTAAAACAGAGGAGGGATTATCTAGAGGAGATCATCTCACAGACCAAAGAGAAAAACAAGAAGTGGAAGCTGCTTGACTCACTTGACATTTATGGAGACGACAATTTCAAAGGGAACGGGCACTACAGAGCTCTGAGACTCATCTTCTTCAAACCCGACACACTGGAGGTAACATCACCCACAATAGATTCCACCATTCTGAACCATATCAGTTCGGCATACTTCCTGTATGACTCCATCCCGGGGCTGTACGACCGTATACCAATGATAAAACTCAAAGAGGAGAGACAGGATACCATCCGGCTGGTACAGGGAATCAAAAGTGTACAAATAAAGAAAGAACCTGAAAAAATTCTGGAGAGACCCGCTCCATCCCCGGCAGAGGAGACTGACGAGGAGGAGGCCAGACTAAACTCGAGATTGAGAAGATTTTCAAATGACAGATCAGATGAATAAAAGGAGAATAGCTGCAAATTATGTTTTCCCTGTAGTGGGAGAACCCATCAAAAACGGATACGTAGATTTTGATGCCCAGGGGCATGTCCTCGCTGTAGGGCAACTCGAAGGTGAGACAGAAAGCACCGAGTTCTACAATGGCATACTATGCCCAGGATTCACCAATGCACACTGCCACATCGAACTATCACACCTGAAGGACAAGTTCGTGGAGAAAACCGGAATGTCCGGATTCATCAACCAGATCAATGCACTACGTGACTCTGCCCCCAAAGAGGAGCGCATTGCCCTTATTAAAGAACAATTCGACAAACTATATGCAGAAGGTGTCACCGCCATGGCAGACATCTCGAACTGCGATGAGAGCTTTGAAGCGAAGGCCAACACCCCCATGTACACCCGCACATATCTGGAGGTATTCGGAGCATTCCCTGAGGAGGCAGAGGAGGTTATTGAAGGGGTAAAAAGTTTGAATGCCAAGGCAAAGGCAATGGGTCTGGATGCCGCCCCCACCCCACACTCGCCATACACAATGAGCACACGCCTGCTCCAGATGTCTGCAGCAGAGGGACTCAAGGAGGGGTTCATATCATACCATAACCAGGAATCACAGGAGGAGGAAGATCTACTTATAAGTGGCACCGGAGCCCTTGCAGAGAACTATAAAGGTCGCAATATGCCTACCCCTCCGGTAACTGGCAAGCCAGCATTGCTCTACTTTATAAACAGCCTTAAGGAGGTTCACCCAGAGCCATTTACAGAGAGCATCCTCCTTATACACAACACCGCTACCAATGAAGAGTCGGTAGATGCGGCACTCAGCACATTCCAGAATGTCACCTGGGTCACCTGCCCACTCTCAAACCTCTTCATCCACGATACTCTGGCACCATTTGATCTTCTCCGTTCAAAAGGGGTCAGAATCGCTATCGGAACAGACAGCCTCTCATCAAACCACATCCTCTCGATGGCGCGCGAGATAGAGTGCATCCAGAGCCATCACCCGGAGATTCCACTCACAGAAATTCTTGAGTGGGCATGCCTCAACGGTGCTATTGCTCTTGGCAAAGGTGATATCTACGGCTCATTCGAGGTGGGAAAATGCCCTGGAGCTGTCCTTATCGACAACATTGACTGGAAAAATTTTGCACTAACTGACAAAAGCACAGCAAAACGCATTTTATAATTATGTCAACTATACTTTTCAACGATATAATATTCGGGCCCATCAAGAGCCGCCGCCTGGGGAACTCACTGGGTGTAAATCTTTTACCACGCTATGGCAAATGGTGCAGTTTTGACTGCATCTACTGCGAGTGCGGATGGAACAAGGATGGGAAAGCCGACACCAAACTTCCCACCAGAGACGAGGTTTTTGAGGCAATGGAGGCCAAAATGGAGGCCCTTAGCCAAGAGGGGACCGAGGTAAATACCATCACATTCTCAGGCAATGGTGAACCTACACTCCACCCCCATTTCCCCGAAATTATAGACTTCACACTCCAGATGAGGGACAAATACTTCCCCACTGCAGTTGTCTCAGTACTCTCCAATGCCACTCAGATAGTCAAGGAGGAGGTGCGCAACGCCCTTATGAAAGTGGACAATCCTATCCTCAAACTTGACGGGGCAACAGACTCGTTTGTAGAGAAGATCGACCGCCCCAATAAAGGTTACACTGTGGCACAGATTATAGAGAACCTAAAATATTTCAAGGGCAATTTCATACTCCAGACCATGTTCCTCCGTGGAGAGGTAGATGGCGAGACCATAGACTGCACAAATCCTGAGGAGGTGAGAAAATGGGTAGAGATGGCTATCTCACTCAATCCCCGCGAGGTGATGATGTACACCCTCGACAGGGAGACACCTGCCCAGAACTTGACCAAGGTAACTGCAGCAGAGATGGAACAGATCGCAAAGCCTCTCATCGAAAAGGGGATAAAAATTCAGATAAGGGGATAAAGATATGAAAGTAGTTATTCAGAGAGTTACCGAATCTTCGGTAGAGATTGAAGGGAAAATCCATGGCGCCATCGGTCCCGGAATGATGATTCTGGTAGGGATTGAAGCAGAGGACAATATGGAGGACATAGAGTGGCTCACATCCAAAATAGTAAACCTCAGAATCTTCGATGACGAGAATGGGGTTATGAACCGCTCTATCAAGGATGTCGGTGGAGACATATTGGTAATAAGCCAGTTCACCCTGCACGCCTCTACAAAAAAAGGGAACCGTCCATCATACATAAAGGCTGCCAGACCTGAAATATCTGTCCCCCTTTATGAGGATTTCAAAAAAATACTGGCCCGTGATTTGGGCAAAGATATCCAATGTGGTATCTTTGGTGCGGAGATGAAAGTCTCACTGATAAACGACGGACCTGTAACCATCATTATTGACACCAAAAACAAAGTATAACACTATGAACGAAACACTATCAAAATACGGCTATACACTTACAGACAGTGATATCCAGAATGTAATCGGATCTGTAAAAGCCAATCTTGCCAAATGGCAGACCAAAGAGGCCTATTCAAACTGCCTGGGAATGGTGGACCTTACCACACTCAACGGTACAGACACCCATTCAAAAGTAAGAGCCTTTACCGAGAAGGTAAACAAAGCCAAAGAGAACTATCCCGATGCACCCTACCCTGCATCCATATGTGTATATCCAAACTTCAGCAAGACCATAAAGGATATCCTTACAGCTGAAGGGGTACACATCACAGTGGTATCTGGCTGCTTCCCTGCCTCACAGAGCTACCTGGAGGTAAAACTCCTTGAGAGCAAAATGGCTGTAGAAAACGGCGCCAACGAAGTGGATATAGTACTTGCACACAATGCATTCCTCGATGGAAACTACGCAGAGTGCTCACGCGAGATTTCAGAGATCAAAAAGACAATAGGCGATGCTCACCTTAAAGTAATCCTTGAATCAGGCTCACTTCCCACATATGAGGATATAGCCAAAGCATCATTCCTTTCAATGGAAGCCGGTGCTGACTTTATAAAGACATCTACAGGCAAGACCTCCCCTGCAGCTACCCCGGAAGCAGCAGTAGTGATGTGTGAGTGCATCAAACTGTATTATAAAGCTACTGGCCGCAAGATAGGTTTCAAACCTGCCGGAGGCATTGTGACAGCAGAAGACGCTGCCCTCTTCTACGGCATCGTGGATACTATCCTCGGCGAGGAGTGGCTCAACAAAGAACTCTTCCGCTTCGGAGCAAGCCGTATGGCCAACAATCTTCTCACAGAAATTCTAAACACAGAAGTTAAATATTACTAAGATGAAAAAAATTATCGCAATCATCGCCGCTCTTGTAGTGAGCGTATCAGCATTCTCCCAGAACTATCAGAATGCAATTGGTTTGAAAATTGGTTATGATGTAGCACTTGACTACAAAACACACGTAAGTTCATCAAATGCCCTGGAATTGGGTGTCAATCTGAGTGGTATGTTCCAGAAGAACGGTCTTGGCCTTCTTGTAAGCGGTTTTTACACCTGGGAAAACCAGTTGGGAGGCGTTAACGGTCTTTCATGGTATGCCGGTCCCGGTGCATATGTAGGTCTGTTCCTGGGAGATCCTATGGCATTCAGCGCATCAATCAACGGTATGATAGGTCTTGAGTACAAATTCTCGGGAGCACCTGTTGCTATCTCTGTAGACTGGACACCTGGTATCAATCTTACAGGTATCGCATTCTCATGGCACGGTGGCGGTATAGGTGTTAAATACACATTCTAACCCTACTCCAGTTAAATTAAAAGGGGCTGACTGAAAAGTCAAGCCCCTTTTTTATTGATTCTATCTCAATGTCGCTCCGAACTGCTTCATAAAACTGTTAAGCAGTTTGGTCATAACTTGTTCAACATATTGGTCAGTAAGTGTCTTGTCAGGATCCTGAAGAACAAAACTTACTGCATATTGCTTCTTACCTTCAGGAATCTTGTTACCCCTGTAAACATCAAACAGCGACACCTGCTTGAGGAGCTTTTTCTCTGTATTGAAAGCTGCCTGACGGATCTGGGCAAATGTAACATTCTCATCCAGAAGAAGTGCAAAGTCGCGTTTCACCTCAGGGAACTTAGGCAGCTCTTTATATTTCACCTTATTCTTCTTGTATAGGTCGAAAAGAAGATCCCAGTTCACCTCTGCTGCAAAAACAGGCTGTTTGATACCGAATGTTTTAAGTCTTGCAGGGGCTACTGTTCCGATAATGGCAAGTCTCTTGCCTCCACGGGTCATATACTCGATACCCTCAGCAAAAATATCACCAGGGGCAGGAACTGCCTCAAGAGAGTAGATATCCACACCCATCTTCTTGAACAACAGTTCGAGATACCCTTTCAAAGTGAAGAAGTGACCCTCACCTACACTGTTTCTCCAGTATTGGGTAGCTTTTCCAGAGATAAACATAGAGAGTCTTGCACCCTCTTTATACGATCTCAAGCTGTTTACAGGATTCTCCTCATCCTCCTTTGGCTCAAATGAATACACATTGCCGAGCTCAAAGAATTTAAGCGAAGAGGCCTGTCTGTTGAGATTGTATGCCACCACCTCAAGGCCGCTGAAGAGCAATGTCTGACGCATCACATTGAGATCTGAGCTCAGAGGGTTGATTATATTCACAGAGTTCTCTGCAGGGAAAGTCTTGAGTTTCTGGTAGTAGTCACCTTTTGTCAGAGAGTTGTTCATACACTCCATAAAGCCATTGGCAGCAAGGAAATCAAGAATCTTCATCCTCACCTCTTCTGGATCTGGTTTTGGTGTAGCATTGATGGACATCCTCACACTTGAAGGGAGCTCTATATTGTTGTAGCCATAGATTCTCAACACCTCTTCCACCACATCACACTCTCTGTATACATCGACCATATGATAAGGGGCAAGAACCACAGAACCATTGTCAGACTTAGACTCAAACTCATAACCGAGATTATTGAGAATACCCTCGATTGTCTCTTTGCCAAGGGCCTTACCTATCAGGCTCTCCATCCTTCCATAATCAAGTTCAATACGTTTCTTGGCGATCTTCTCAGGGTAGAACTCCTGCACCTTGCCTACAATAGTACCTCCGGCAAGTTCCTGAATAAGAAGTGCTGCTCTCATCCCAGCGTATGGAACCATACTTGGGTTTGCACCTCTCTCAAATCTGAATGAGGCATCTGTCTTGAGTGTATGTCTTTTTGAAGTCTTTCTTACTGATACAGGGTTAAAATATGCACTTTCAAGGAACATCGATGTGGTCCCCTCTGTGATTCCTGACTCGAGGCCACCAAATACACCTGCGATACACATTGGCTCCTGAGCATTGCATATCATAAGATCCTCTGACGAAAGGGTTCTCTCCACACCATCAAGTGTAACAAACTTCTCACCCTTCTGTGCCTTTCTTACCACCACTTTGCCACCTTTGATCTTGTCAAGATCAAATGCATGGAGTGGCTGACCTGTCTCGTGAAGGATAAAATTGGTAATATCTACCACATTGTTGATAGGACGGAGACCTATCGCCTGAAGTCTCTTCTGAAGCCACTCTGGAGATGGAGCAATCTTAACATCCTTAATGGTGATACCCATATATCTTGGAGCTCCATCAGCAGAGACTACCTCTACTGGAACAGCTTCACCATCACCCTCTGCAAAAGAATCAACACTTGGGAAATGGAGTTCACCACCCAAACCGTTTGTCTGAAGATAAGCGGCCAAATCCTGTGCCACGCCGAAGTGTGATGCACCATCCACCCTGTTTGGGGTTAGACCGATCACAAAAATTGTATCTGTTGAGAGTTTAAGATAATCTTTAGCAGGTGTTCCAGGGACAGCCTCCGGCTCAAGAACCATAATGCCGTCGTGCGACTCACCTATACCAAGCTCATCCTCGGCACAAATCATGCCGAGAGACTCTTCTCCCCTAATTTTTGATCTTTTTATCTTAAACCCTTCACCATCCGGTGTTGGCAACACTGCACCCACAGTTGCAAGGAGGACCTTCTGCCCTTTTGCCACATTTGGGGCACCACAAACCACCTGGAAAGGCTCCCCTTCTCCTGTAAACACCTTGGTGATGTGCAAGTGATCCGAATTGGGGTGAATATCACACTCCACAACCTCGGCTACCACTACACCTGCCAATCCGCCAGGGATATCTTCGACAACACTAATCTCTTCTACCTCAAGTCCTATAGAGGTAAATATTTCTGAAACTTTTTCTGGAGTAAGGTCAAATGAAACATACTCCTTTAACCAATTGTAAGATATATTCATAATGCAATAAAGCTTCTTCTTCTAACTGAACAATGAATCGACAAAAGATTTCTTATCAAATATCTGCAGGTCCTCTACTTTTTCACCTACACCGATAAATTTCACTGGGATATTGAACTGATCCGCTATACCAAGGACCACACCACCTTTGGCTGTACCGTCAAGTTTGGTCACCGCCATTGCAGTAATATCTGTAGCCTTTGTAAACTCCCTTGCCTGGACAAAAGCGTTCTGACCAGTTGAACCGTCAAGAACGAGGAGAACCTCGTGCGGTGCGTCGGGAACTACCTTTCTCATCACATTCCTTATCTTGGTAAGCTCATTCATAAGATTTACTTTGTTATGGAGGCGTCCGGCTGTATCGACAAGGACCACATCAATATCATTTGCTACAGCTGATTTGACTGTATCATACGCCACAGAAGCCGGATCAGAACCCATCGCCTGTTTGACAATGGGGACACCTGCCCTCTCACTCCATATGACAAGCTGGTCTACTGCGGCCGCTCTGAATGTATCAGCTGCACCAAGCATAACTTTCTTTCCAGATGCCTTAAGACGTGCAGCGATCTTGCCTATAGTTGTGGTCTTGCCTACACCATTGACACCTACCACCATTATTACATAAGGTTTCTTGGAGAAATCAAAGACATTCGCATCACCATCTTCATCTGCCCCATCAGGACTGATATTCAGAAGGGAAGTCATCTCCTCCTTCAGAATAGAGTGCAACTCGTCAATATTCATATACTTATCCCTTGCAACCCTCTCTTCAAGCATATCTATAATTTTGAGTGTGGTATCAACACCCACATCAGAGGCAATGAGGGCATCCTCTATTCCATCAAGCACCTCATCATCCACACGGGTTTTTCCGGCCACAGCTCTGGCTATCTTCTCAAAGATACCAGTCTTGGTCTTCTGAAGCCCTTTGTCGAGTGTCTCTAGCTCGCTTTCACTCTTCTTTTTCTTCCAAAAAAACGCCATAAATAACCTGTTTAGTTGAACTTGCGAAGTTATTGATTTATATCAGAATTTACAAAAAAAAGCGGTCATTTGGACAATGACCGCTTTTTATCTTCTATCTCATTAAAGATTATTTCTTCTCAAAGAAATCTTTAGTTTTGTCTACAGTAACTAGTTCCTCGGTGAAAACATAAGCTCCAGTACGTGCTGATTTATCCATACGGATACATTTTACGTAGTTTCTTGAAGCTGATTTGTCACCACTAAATGTTGCAACCGCTTTCTTTGCCATAGTAAAATAATATTAACGAGTTATTTAATTTCTTTGTGAAGTGTTACTTTTCTCAAGTAAGGATTGTATTTCATCCTCTCAAGTCTTGCAGTGGTATTCTTTTTGTTTTTGGTAGTTACATAACGTGAGATACCTGGAACACCGCTCTCTTTTTGTTCAGTACATTCAAGAATAACCTGAACTCTATTACCTTTAGCTTTCTTTGCCATAGTCTATAATTATACTAAATCGATTAAACCTTTAGCCTGAGCAGCTTTTAGTGTAGCGGCCAAACCGTTTTTATTAATATTTCTAATACCAGCAGCTGATACTTTCAAAGTGATAAATCTCTGTTCCTCTTCAGACCAGAAGCGTTTAGTTCTTAGATTGGGTGCAAACTCACGTTTGGTACGGCGTTTTGAGTGTGAAACATTGTTTCCGATCACCCTTTTCTTTCCAGTAATTTGACAAACTCTTGCCATTGTATGTGTAATTTATTGATTATACTAATTTTCGGGGGTGCAAATATCCCCTTTTTTTCTCTAATTTGCAAATCTTTCTATACAAACTTAAACAATCGGTTCCATCTGATATTCCGAGGGAAAGGCTTGTTCTTGTCTGATGAAAACCATATCACTCGAGGCTTTCCTACTATGTGGTCTTCAGGCACAAACCCCCAGTAACGGGAATCAAGCGAATTGTGTCTGTTATCACCCATCATGAAGTAATAATCCTGCTTGAATGTATATGTATTTGCAACTTCTCCATTGATCAGAATCTGGCCATCCTTCACCTCCAAAGTGTTCTTCTCATATGTAGAGATTATCCTCTGGTAAAGCGGAAGATTTGTAAGGGTCAGTTCTACGACAGCATCCTTCGCAGGTATGCATATAGGTCCGTAGTTGTCCCTTGTCCACTGGTAGTCCCTGCTGAATGGGAAAATCATCAAATAAGAGTCTGGGTAGTCAGGTGGATAAGAATCGATATTCTGCTCCACTTTTACCACATTTCCAAGTGCCTTCACCTTCTCCACATTCTCCTCATTGAGGGGAATCGAACGATACCCTGGAAGGGCAGCGTCAAACCAGTACTCGTTTGGATTAACATCCATATCATCCAAAATTTTCGGATTGATAGCCGAGCCGTTGGTAACCACTGTGAAGGTATTCTGAACACCCGGATAACTCTCTTGAGGATCTCCATTTACATAGACCATTCCATCCTTGATCTGGAGAGTATCTCCTGCGATGGCAACACATCTCTTTACATAATTGTCCTTTTTGTCCACAGGTCTTACAGCAAGGGGACCGTACATCTTCTGTGTGTACTCCCTGCCATTTAGCCTCACGTGGGTATAATAGTCATCGGTAGGACACTTGCGGAGAACTGTATCTCCGTGTGGAAAACCGAACACCACCTTATCACCCCTCTTCACCTCCGAAAAACCTGCAAGTCTTCTGTAATCGACCTTTATAAGGTCAGAATACGACTTGTTTCCATTCGGAAGGGCATTGTGGACAAAAGGTATAGAAAGAGGTCTTTCTGCCACCTTAGGGCCATAGGCCAATTTTCCTACAAACAGATAGTCACCAGTCATCAGGGATTTCTCCATAGATGAGGTGGGTATCACGAACGACTGGACAAAGAACATATTGATGAATGTAACCACCACTACAGCGTAGATAATGGCATCAAGCCATTCAAGCAACACGTTGGGTTTCTCACCCTCCTTATAGGTCTTTCTCCAGAAAGCCCACTTTACCTTCTTGGTGATGTACAAGTCGAATACCACTATCAGGCCAAAAAGCCACCAGAAGTTTCCGAGCCATATTACCCAAGCTGTGTAAAGAAGGGCCCAGAATCCGAACTTGAACCATCTGTTATGAAGGAATTCTTTCACTCAAAGAACTATTTATTTTACTGAGTTGATAATCGCTTCAAATGCCTGAGGATTATTAACTGCAAGGTCAGCAAGAACTTTACGGTTAAGACCGATGTTCTGTTTTGCAAGTGCTCCCATAAATTGAGAGTAGTTCATACCATGTTCTCTTGCAGCAGCGTTGATACGCATGATCCAAAGTGCACGGAAATTGCGTTTTTTCTGCTTACGGTCGCGGTAAGCATAGGTTTGACCTTTCTCCCAAGTATTCTTGGCAACGGTCCAGACATTTTTACGCGCAAGGAAATTACCACGCGTTTCTTTAAGAATTTTTTTACGGCGTGCTCTTGAAGCTACCGAATTTACCGATCTTGGCATACTTTTTTGGTTTTAAGAATGTCAGCGCCCTCCCCTATTGAGAGTCTTATTCTGCTAAGCATTCAGTTAAACAATTGATTAATAATTAAGCAGTGATAAGCTCTTTAATTCTCTTCTGGTCGCAAGCGTCAGCGATTACAACCTTGTTAAGATTTCTTTTCTGCTTAGTAGTTTTTTTAGTGAGAATGTGGCTGTGATAAGCGTGTCTTCTCTTAACTTTTCCAGTCCCGGTAAGCACAAAGCGCTTTTTAGCACCGGAGTTGGTTTTCATTTTGGGCATTGTTCTAAAATTATTTTATAGTTAAACAAAATGTTTATTTCTTCTTCTTAGGGGCGATCATCATAATCATCCTCTTACCTTCCAGCTTAGGCATCTGCTCTGCCTGTCCATAATCTTCAAGTTCCAGAGCAAATCTGAGGAGAAGCTTTTCCCCCTGTTCAGAGAACATAATCGATCTACCTTTAAAGAATACGTAAGATTTAACCTTTGAACCCTCCTGAAGGAAACTCTTCGCGTGGTTGAGTTTGAACTGGAAATCGTGCTCATCGGTATTTGGACCGAATCTGATCTCTTTGATTACCACCTTAGAGGCATTTGCCTTCATCTCTTTAGCCTTGCGTTTCTGCTGATACAAGAACTTTTGGTAATCAATAATCTTACATACCGGTGGATCTGCCTTCGCAGACACCTCAACCAAATCGAGCTCCAGTTCCTCAGCCAGTTTCATGGCGTCGGCAAAAGAGTAGATACCCTGTTCTGGAATATTGTCTCCTACGAGACGTACGTTTGGAGCTGTAATCTCTTCATTGATCCTTGCTCCCTCCTCTTTTTGGTTCTGGTTGTTATGACGCGAATTGTTAGCTGAAGGTCTTGGACCAGCAGCATTCATCGGTCTTGGTGCGACATATGGTCGCTTTTTGTTAGGTGTTGCGATATAAGTGTCCTCCTATAAATTTAAGTTAGTTAAGTTCTTTTTTTACTTCATCATTTACCAAAGCAACGAAGTCTTCAACATTCATCTGACCCTGGTCACCCTGGCCTTGGCGCCTTACAGACACCAAGTTAGATTCCGCCTCTTTCTCACCTACGATGAGAAGGAATGGAATCCTCTTGAGTTCGTTCTCTCTAATCTTCTTGCCGATAGTTTCGTTACGATCGTCAATTGAGGCGCGAATATCGTAATTATTAAGCAATTCGCAAACTTTTTTTGCATAATCGTTATACTTTTCACTTACAGGCAATACCACTACTTGATCTGGAGTGAGCCATAGAGGGAATTTACCACCGGTGTGCTCGATAAGTACAGCCACAAATCTCTCCATTGAGCCAAATGGTGCTCTGTGGATCATGATAGGGCGGTGTTTCTTGTCGTCAGCACCGATATATTCAAGTTCAAAACGCTCTGGAAGGTTATAGTCCACCTGGATAGTACCAAGCTGCCATTTGCGTCCGATAGCGTCGCGAACCATAAAGTCAAGTTTAGGACCGTAGAAAGCAGCCTCACCATATTCCACTACAGTATTGAGACCTTTCTCTGCAGAAGCCTCGATGATAGCATTCTCTGCCTTCTCCCAGTTTTCGTCTGTACCGATATATTTCTCTCTATTCACTTTGTCTCTCAATGAGATCTGTGCAGTAAACTCAGGGAAATTGAGGGTTTTGAAGATATAAAGCACGATATCAATAACCTTGCAGAACTCCTCTTTAAGTTGGTCAGGACGACAGAAGATATGGGCATCATCCTGAGTAAATCCACGTACACGAGTCAAACCGTGAAGCTCACCACTCTGCTCGTATCTGTACACTGTACCGAACTCAGCAAGACGTACAGGAAGATCTTTGTATGAGCGTGGTTTTGATTTGTAGATCTCACAGTGGTGAGGGCAGTTCATTGGTTTGAGCAAGAACTCTTCACCCTCCTGTGGAGTGTGGATAGGCTGGAATGAGTCAGCACCATATTTTGCGTAGTGACCTGAAGTCACATAAAGCTCTTTCTGTCCGATATGAGGAGAGATTACAGGAAGGTAACCATATGCTTTCTGCACTTTCTTCAAGAAAGCCTCAAGTCTGCCGCGAAGCTCAGCACCCTTAGGTAGCCACATAGGGAGACCTGCACCTACTCTCTGAGAGAATGTAAAGAGCTCCATCTCTTTACCAATCTTTCTGTGGTCACGCTTTTTAGCCTCTTCCATCATGGCAAGATACTCATCAAGAAGCGACTTTTTAGGGAATGTCACACCGTAGATACGGGTAAGCATCTTGTTCTTCTCGTTGCCTCTCCAGTAAGCACCTGCAATAGAGGTAAGTTTTACAGCTTTGATCACAGAGGTATCCCTCAAGTGAGGACCTCTACAAAGGTCAGTAAAGCTACCTGTAGTATAGAAGGTAATGGTACCGTCTTCAAGATCGTTGATAAGTTCACATTTGTACTGGTCACCTTTTTCAGTATAGGTAGCCATAGCCTCTGCCTTAGAGATATCTTTTCTTACGAAAGGCTGTTTCTCACGGGCAAGCTCGATCATCTTGTCTTCAATCTTCTTAAGGTCAGCCTCTACAAGGGTTCTGTCACCAAGATCCACATCATAGTAGAAACCGGTCTCAATAGCTGGACCGATACCGAATTTGATACCTGGATAAAGTATCTGAAGAGCCTCAGCCATAAGGTGAGATGATGAGTGCCAGAAAGTCTGTTTAGCCTCCTGATCTTCCCATTTGTGAAGCTTCAAAGATGCGTCCTTATTTACAGGGCGATCCAAATCGTAAACTTGACCGTCAACACTTGCAGCCAGAACATCAGCTGCCAGACGGGGTGAGATGCTCTGAGCTATCTCATAAGGGGTAATCCCTTCATTGTAACTGCGGACACTGCCGTCAGGAAATGTTATATTTATCATAATTGTCGTTGTTTTCAATTTTGACCTACAAAGGTAATGAAAAAAATATAACCTTTGATACCTATAAATAATTTATTACTCTGACTACAAGAAAATATAGCAATGCCGATCAAAATACCCCTTGTGTTAATGGGACAAAGTGCGGTGGATTTCGTATCTGCTGCAGAAAATCGCAAAATCCAGACGCAGAATCTTTGTTAGGGCTAGAAATCTGCACATTCCCAGCACCGGGTCCACCCTTCAAAAGCCACTCTGCAGACAGGCGCTACACATATACAAATAAAATACTATCTTTGTAGCTTGTATTCACACATAATACTACAAACTATGGACAACAAAACTAAATGGTCCCTTGCGGCCAAATATGGACTCATCCTCTCATCTGCAACAATTATCGTCTCAATTATCGGAATGTTCAATATTCTAGGATGGCTTGGCACCATTTTGACCATCGCCAAATTTGTGGCCATCTTCTATATGCTCCGTTACTTCATGGAAAAATACAGCGAAATGTATGACGGCTCAGTAAGCTACGGCACATCTTTCAAATTCGGCTTTCTGGTATGCTTCTGCTCTACCATTATCTGCACAGCATATACCTACATAGATTATACACTATTCCGTCCTGAACTTATAGATGCAATGATCGAGACCATGCTAACTGCACAGAGCAGCATGGGCAGCAGCGCCGGAATGACTCTGGACTACCAGACACTATCTTCGTATATGCCCAAAATAATCCTTTTCTCACTCTTCCTTGACTACATTATTTTCGCACTTATATTCCCGGCCATTGTAGCCAACTACACCAAAAAAGAGATTATATTCGACGAAGAAGAGCAAACTGAAAACACAGAAGAATAATGGATCTTTCAATAGTCATATCGCTATACAACGAAGAGGAATCACTGAGGGAACTCATCGCTTGGATCACAAAATCCATCTCCGGATCACACTTACGCGACAAGGAGTATGAGATCATAATGGTCAATGACGGAAGTACAGACGGTTCATGGAAAGAGGTAGAGACCCTCGCCAAAGAGGACAACCATATCCGCGCCATCAGCTTCCGCCGCAACTACGGCAAATCGGCCGCCCTGTACGAAGGATTCAAGGCTGCTCAGGGTGAAGTTGTAGTCACCATGGATGCAGACCTTCAGGATGATCCCGAGGAGATACCAGAACTATACAAAATGATTATGGAGGAGGGATATGACCTCGTGTCTGGATGGAAAAAAATACGACACGATAACACCCTCACCAAAAACATCCCATCCAAACTTTACAACTGGACAGCCCGCAAAGTAACCGGCATCAAGCTCCACGATATGAACTGCGGACTCAAAGCATACAGAAATGAGGTGGTAAAGGCTGTAGAGGTATACGGCGATATGCACAGGTACATCCCCTACCTTGCCAAGAACGCAGGCTACGGAAAGATAGGTGAAAAGGTGGTCAAGCACCAGAAACGCAAATTCGGGAAGAGCAAATTCGGGATCGACCGCTTCTTCAATGGTGTACTCGACCTTATGACCATCTGGTTCCTCTCCAAATTCGGAAAGAAACCGATGCACATCTTTGGATTGCTCGGAATCATATCGTTCCTCACTGGAGGCTTCATAACTGTATGGATCATTGCAGATAAGCTCATATCGCAGGCACAAGGGCTCAAATTCAGACCTGTGACCGACCAGCCTATGTTCTATCTTGCCTTGCTGGCTATAATAATAGGTACCCTTTTGTTCCTTGCAGGATTCCTAGGAGAGCTCATCTCCCGCAATAGCCCGCACCGCAACGAATACAACATCAACAAAACCATACGATGAGACGCCAGCACCCCGTAGAGGTGAAAATTCTCTATGAGGATGACTACCTCATTGCCATCAACAAACCTTCAGGGCTCCTCTCTGTAGCCACAGATAGGGAGAAGGATACCACTGCATACCGTCTGGTCAAAGATTATCTTGCCTACGGCAACAGGAGGGCTCACCTTTTTGTCCTCCACCGCCTCGACAGGGACACCTCCGGCATCTTGATTTTCGCCAAAGACAAGGGGACCCAAGAGGCCATGCAATCCCGTTGGAGCGAGGTGGTAACTGAGAGGGGGTACATGGCAATTGTAGAGGGTCATCCTGAAAAATCCCAGGATGAACTCCGCAGTTTCATAACCGAGAACAGGGCAATGGTAGTATATCAGTCCCGTGAAGACAAAGGGAAACTTGCGGTAACCAGATATAGGATAGCAAAATACAACGACGAGTACTCACTTCTGAAGATCAATATCCTCACCGGTAGAAAAAATCAGATCAGAGTACAGCTCTCATCCATCGGACACCCTATTGCAGGGGACAAAAAGTACGGCGCGAAAAGCAATCCGATAGGTCGTCTTGCTCTCCACGCCGATAGACTTTCATTCACACACCCGGTTACAGGGGAGACAATCAAATTGCGCACCCCACTCCCGGGAAGATTTCACATTTTCTAAAGTTTTTTAGCATCCATTGCCGGAGCAGCGGATGGTGCAGGTGTACCTGCAGGTTTTGGTGCCAAGGCAGGGAAATACTCTGCAAGGTGTTTCTTGAAATCCTCTGTAGTGATGATATTGCAAGTACCATTGAAGATGGCACCCATCTCAATACCCACTTTAGAAGATTTAAGGGCACCTGTATAGACAGATTTTGCCTTGAGTGACAGTGCTGTCTCCACAAAAATCTCACCCTTCACCTCTCCCCAGATATCTGCACTGTTGCACACGATGACACCCTCCACAAGGGCCTTCTCACCTACTACCAGTTTACCTTTGGTGCAGATTTTACCGATAAACTTTCCGTCAATTCTGATATCTGATGCAGATACCATCTCGCCGGTCATAGTGGTAGAGTGGGAAATGCGACAAATGTCATTTACCTGTTGTGCACTTACTTCTTTACTCATAATATTTGGTTTTAAATATGTATTGCGTGTCCTGTAGAGGCCTCTGCTGCCTCCATAATTGCCTCACTCATAGTCGGGTGAGGGTGAACTGAATGGATGATATCAGCAGCCTTTGCACCCATATTGCGTGCTACCACTATACCTGCAATCATCTCGGTAACATTTGCACCCACCATATGGGCTCCAAGTACCTCATCAGTATTTGCATCGACAATCAGTTTGATGAAGCCATCTCTTTCACCTGCAGCAGCAGCTTTTCCTGAAGCGGTGAAAGGGAATTTACCTACTTTATAATCGATACCTTTCTCTTTTACAGCCCTCTCAGTCATACCTACAGATGCAATCTCTGGAGAGGTATATGTACATCCTGGGATATTACCATAGTTGATAACAGGTGAATCAATCCCTGCAATATGCTCTACGCAATGGATAGCCTCTGCAGATGCCATGTGTGCAAGCGCAGGGGTGGGGATAATATCTCCGATAGCATAAAGCCCCTCAACATTTGTTCTGTAGTGCTCATCTACTAGAACTTTGCCTCTGTTCATAGCCACACCAAGTTCCTCAAGGCCCAGATGCTCTGTATTAGGAACTACACCAGCAGCAGAAAGTACAAGTTCGGCCTCGATAACCTCAACACCCTTCTTGGTCTCTACGGTCACCTTACAGATATCACCCGTGGTATCCACCCCTTTAACCTGGGCAGAAACCATCACCTTGATACCCATCTTACGGAATGAACGGCTGAGCTGTGCCGACACCTCATCATCCTCAAGAGGGACGATACGGTCCACATATTCGATAAGGTGAACTTGCTCCACGCCCATGCTCTTATAGAAGAATGCAAACTCGCTTCCGATAGCACCAGAACCGATAATCGCCATACTCTTAGGCAATTTTTCAGGGACAAGTGCCTGGAAATATGATATTATCTTCTCACCATCGATAGGGGCAAAAGGGAGGGAGTTTGGTCTTGCACCAGTAGCGAGGATTATATGGTCTGCACCATATTCCACCACACCATCGGGTGTATTGACTGCCACCACTTTACCTGCCTTCACAGAGCCTTCACCCTGGATTACTGTCACCTTATTTTTCTTCAGAAGATACTCCACACCCTTTGACATCTGTGCAGAGACCCCTCTGCTTCTCTCCACCACTTTGGCAATATCTACAGTGATATCACCATTTACAGTGAAGCCATAGCTCTCTGAATTTTGTGCATAATGCAATGCCTGAGCACTTTTAAGGAGTGCTTTTGTAGGGATACAACCCCAGTTAAGGCAGATGCCGCCCAAATTTGCACGTTCTACTACGGCAGTCTCAAAACCGAGTTGAGCAGCCTTGATTGCAGCTACATAACCACCTGGGCCAGAGCCAATCACAATTACATTATATTTCTTTTCCATGACAGTTTTTATATTTTTTACCCGAACCGCAAGGGCAAGGGTCGTTTCTACCAACTTTTTTCTCTACCCTTACAGGGGCATTGCTCCTGGCTTCTCCGCCGAGGTTTGAGGTCATCTCATTGCGCGAAGCACGCATTGCAGATAGGTCAGCCTTCTTCTGGCGACCCTCCTCAAGTGAAGCCTCCTCATTATTTTGCCTTAGGGCAATATGGGCCTTAAGGAGATAAGACAATGTGTCTTTTGAAATATTTTCAAGGACCTTCTTGAAGAGGTTGAAGCTCTCGAACTTGTAGATAAGTAGTGGATCCTTCTGCTCGTAAGTGGCATTCTGCACAGACTGTTTGAGTTCATCCATCTCACGAAGATGCTCCTTCCAGTACTCATCAATATTGATAAGGGTTACAGTCTTGTTGACAGTCCTGATAAGCTCACGACCTTTGCTCTCGTAAGCCTTCTTGAGGTTCAGAAGCACCTGCATAATCCTGGTACCATCACCTACAGGGACCACAACATTCTCAAAGCGTGCACCTTGTGTCTCATAGATACGCTCAATGATTGGCCAAGCTTGTTTGACCATAAGGTCACATCTTCTGTTATACTCTTCCCTCACTCTGGTATAGAGAGCATCGAAAATCTTCTCTGAAGATGACTCATCGAAGAACTTCTCATCCATTGCAGGATCTACAGAAAGGGTCTTCATCACCTCCATTGCAAACGCCTCATAATCCATCTCTTTGGCCATCTCAGAAAGGATTTCACAATAGTCACTCATCATATTGAGGACATCCACATCTATACGCTCACCGTAAAGGGCATTGCGGCGCTTGTTATAGATAACCTCCCTCTGAGAGTTCATCACATCGTCATACTCAAGGAGTCTCTTACGGATACCGAAGTTGTTCTCCTCCACCTTCTTCTGTGCCCTCTCGATAGAACTTGAGAGCATAGGGTGCTGAAGCACCTCTCCCTCCTGAAGACCCATCTTGTCCACAATAGAAGCGATACGATCAGATCCGAAAATACGCATCAGGTCATCCTCGAGAGAGACATAGAAAGTTGAAGAACCGGGGTCACCCTGACGTCCGGCACGACCCCTTAACTGTCTGTCCACACGGCGGCTATCGTGTCTCTCTGTACCGATGATAGCCAAACCGCCAGCCTCCTTGACACCGGGACCAAGTTTGATATCGGTACCACGACCAGCCATATTGGTAGCAATGGTCACAGCACCAGGCTCACCAGCGTGGAGTACAATCTCTGCCTCACGGGCATGCTGCTTCGCATTCAGCACGTTGTGCTTGATACCGCGAAGCTTGAGCATACGGCTCAACAGCTCCGATATCTCAACAGATGTTGTACCTACAAGAACTGGTCTGTTCTTCGATGTAAGCTCCACAATCTGCTGGATAACAGCATTATATTTCTCTTTCTTAGTTTTATAGATATTGTCTTCCTCATCTATTCTGGCAATAGGTCTGTTGGTTGGGATAACCACCACATCCAGTTTGTAGATAGACCAGAACTCACCAGCCTCTGTCTCAGCTGTACCTGTCATACCTGCAAGTTTGTGGTACATTCTGAAATAGTTCTGAAGTGTAATAGTGGCAAATGTCTGTGTAGCAGCCTCCACCTTCACATTCTCCTTGGCCTCGATAGCCTGGTGCAGACCATCAGAGTATCTTCTACCCTCCAGGATACGGCCTGTCTGCTCATCCACAATCTTAATCTTGTTGTCCATCACCACATACTCCACATCCTTTTCAAACATGGCGTACGCTTTAAGGAGCTGGTTCACAGTGTGCACCCTCTCCGACTTGAGGGCATAATCTGCAAGAATCCTATCTTTCTTCTCCAACTTCTCCTCCTGGGTAAGGTCCATCTTCTCAAGCTCTGAGATCTCGGTACCGACATCCGGAAGGATAAAGAATTTGTTATCATCAAGATTGGCTGTAATAAGGTCATTACCCTTATCGGTCATCTCCACACTCTTGTGCTGCTCTTCAATAACGAAGTAGAGTTCATCGGTAATGAGGTGCATCTGCTTGTTATTGTCCTGCATAAAGAAGTTCTCCACCTTCTGCAGGGTCTGCTTGATACCTGGCTCAGAGAGATATTTGATTAGGGGACCATATTTTGGAAGACCTTTGTGGGCACGAAGAAGGAGTTTTCCACCTTCAAACTCCTGCCCTTCAGAGAGGAGTTTTTTGGCATCGAGCAACAGTTTGCCCACAAGTTGTCTCTGGGCACTGTAGAGTCTCTCCACGAAAGGTTTGTATGTCATGAACTGCTGATCATCTCCTTTTGGAACAGGTCCTGAGATGATAAGGGGAGTTCTAGCATCATCAATAAGGACAGAGTCCACCTCATCGACGATGGCATAGTGATGTTTCTTCTGTACAAGGTCTTGAGGATCAAGGGCCATATTGTCCCTCAAATAGTCAAAACCGAATTCATTATTGGTACCGAAGGTGATGTTTGCACGGTAGGCTCTCTTCCTCGCCTCTGAGTTTGGCTGATGTTTGTCAATACAGTCAACACTAAGGCCGTGGAACATATAGAGAGGTCCCATCCACTCTGAGTCACGTTTTGACAGGTAGTCATTGACTGTTACCACGTGCACACCCTTACCTGCCAAAGCATTTAGGAAAACAGGTAGTGTTGCCACAAGGGTTTTACCCTCACCAGTAGCCATCTCCGATATTTTACCCTGGTGCAATACGATACCGCCAATAAGCTGCACATCGTAGTGTACCATATCCCATACTATAGGGTTACCACCGGCCATCCAGCTATTTTTCCATACTGCCACATCCCCCTCAATGGTAACAAAGTCGTGTGATGTACTCAGATCCTTATCAAAATCTGAAGCCTTAACTCTGATTTCTTTATTCTCCTTGAACCTGCGGGCTGTCGATTTTACTATTGCAAAAGCATCTGGAAGTATCTCTGAAAGGACAGCCTCTATATCCTCATCGATCTTTTTGGTAAGCTTGTCCACCTCGGTAGCCAAAGCCTCCTTCTTCTCTGGTTCGATGTTAACATCCTCAAGCTGAGTTCTCAGCTCATGCTTTCTGGCCTCATCCTTAGCGATTCTGTCTGCTATTATTTTTTTTAATTTTTCCGATTCTTCCCTCAACTGATCATCCGAGAGGGCATCAATGCGACTATATGAAGCAAGAACCTTATCAAGGATAGGTTTGATCTGCTTCATATCTCTCTCCGCCTTCGATCCGAATAGTTTCTGTAATATTTTAGTAAAAGATGCCATTTGTTTAATATATAATAAACTGCAAATATAATCAATATTTATAAACCGAATAACATTAGCACACCTCCGCATACTACCGCTACCAAAGCGTTAACCAGCTTGGTCCTCAGGAAATTCTGCTTATCTGAAGCTAAAAGCGGCAATGCAGTGTGCCCATCCTGCGAAATGGAGCTTGCAAGGAGGACTGAAAATGGGACATATCCTCCGGCAAAAAGGGTGATAAAAATCATATGGGGTCCCGACTCTGGAATCATCCCCACAAGCGCTGCAATCAATATCACCACAAAAACATTTTCACTCAGCCAATGCTCTATATCAAGATAATGTAGCCCCACTTGAATCACAGCCAAAGCGCCAAAAGTCCACAGGAATATCTTGAAACAATGCTTCTTTATCACATGATTCCATATATGCTCCTGTACAAAATGTTCGCTTGAATTCAGAATCAGAAAGAGCACCACTACACTTATCACTCCGAAAAGGATATTTATCCATCTCTCATCCAATAGTGATATAGCCCCATGTTGGTGGGCATCATGACTATGATGTTCAAGGTGACAAGCCTCATCCTGGTGGTGATCATGATGACCTTCTCCATGCTCATGATGTCCCCCATCCAATGTCTCAGAGACCTGTACAGGGTGGTGATGTGTATGCTCCAATGCCCCTGTAAAAAGAGACGCAGCAAAAAGAGCCAAACCTGCCACCACCAATACCTTCGCAGCAGAGAAGCCTTTTTTGCCCCCCTCTGTTACCTTATCAGAATGCTCATGGTGCACCTCGAACTCCTGATCACAGCTGAGAGTTATCTTTTTCTTATAAAATTTGTCTACCGCCAGTCCGCTGACAATGGCAATCACAAACAAGACTCCAAACAAGACAAGTGCCACCTTGGGAATCATCGCCAGCATCACAAATGACTCATCTCCGGAAGAAGAGACCATAGCTGCTACCAACGCACCAAGGCTAATCAGGCCATGGGAGAAGAGTGACACTGCCGCAAATCCACCCACACACCCCGGAATCAGGCCGAGCATAGCACCAAGCAATACCTGTCTGAACCTTGAGTTCCTCAGAGATGCAAACCATCTTCCGGCCGACCGAACATTGACATACTCGATGGTCATCATCATGACCATCACCAGCCCGGTCACCAGAAAGGCATTCTTCAACACATCACCAACAAGCTCCCAACCCATAAGACTAATTTCTTATATCACGCTCAACATATCTCTCAAGAAGTTCTCCTGCAGCAGCAAAAGAGTCCATTTTGCCATCAAGGACACAATCCTCATACTGAGGAAGAATCTTCTCTATAGCCGGGTTTTCATAGAACATCTCTTTAAGGGACTCATTTATACTCTCATACATCCAGAACCTTGCCTGCTCACGACGACGCTTCTGGTAGTACCCGTTCCCCTTGACAAGATTGAAATACTCCTCTATCTTGGCCCAAATCTCCTCCAAACCCTTTTTCTCGAGTGAAGACGAAGTTAGGGCAGTAGGTACCCATGTAGACTCTGTAGGTGGGAAAAGGTGGAGGGCATTTGCATAAAGTGCACGTGCCATATTGGCCTTATCCACATTGTTTCCATCTGCCTTGGTGATAGCTATCAGGTCTGACATCTCCATAATACCCCTCTTGATACCCTGGAGATCATCACCCGCACCTGACAACATAAGCAACAGGAAGAAGTCACTCATAGAGTGGACAGCAGTCTCTGACTGCCCCACACCCACTGTCTCAATGAATACGACATCATATCCTGCTGTCTCACACAGAAGTACTGTTTCACGGGTCTTGCGTGCAACACCGCCAAGTGAACCAGCACTTGGACTGGGGCGGATAAATGCATCCGGATTATTGCAGAGTGTCTCCATACGGGTCTTGTCACCGAGGATACTACCTTTACTCTTCTCGCTGCTCGGGTCTATGGCCAGGACTGCCAGTTTATGTCCTTTAGCTGTCACAAGATTACCGAACGACTCGATAAATGTACTCTTACCTGCACCAGGAACACCTGTAATACCGATCCTCATCGACTGATTTGCAGATGAAAGTTCCTGGCAACGGGTGATTATCTCACGTGCCATCGCCCTGTGTTCAGGGAGGGAGCTCTCAATAAGTGTAATCGCCTTACTGAGAATAACTGTATCACCCTTGGTGATGCCATCCATATACTCATCCACAGTAAGGATGGATTTCCTCTTGTTTTTGAAGAAATTCTTTATGTAGGGGTTTACTACAGGTGGCTGTTCTACGCCATCATTTACCACAAGAGCAGTATCCTCATTGTGATACTCCTCGAAGAAATCTCCTTGATGTTTGCTGTTATCCATAATTATCTATTTTTCTATCTCTCCTGTTATGAATAGGTTCACAATGGGTCTTGTGGGGGCATTGGTAATGAGCGATATCACATACAGCATCTCCCCCTTTCCTTTGGAGGTATCTACTGTCACCTCGATTATACCCCTCTCTGATGCCGCTACCACCTCGGGATACTTGAAAGTACACCCTGGTTCACTCGACTCCACTTTGTATATTTTCATTGTCTCTTTGCCCATGTTTGTAAAGGTAAATGACACCTTCTGCTTCTCCCCTGCCTTGCATTTTTCAAACGATGCTGAGGAGGTTAGGAACTTGGGAAGAGCACCACTCTTCATCTGCTGCTCACTGTAGTCTGAAAAATTCTCCTTAACAAGGGCCTCCACAACGAGTTCCCCCTTCTGCAGAACGCCATTGACCACTACTCCCGCCTTGAATTGGGATTGTCCCCAGAGTTTGCCCTGAGTTTTTTTGGTATCTACAACATAGGTAATTTTGGCTTTCCCTCTGGCAGGCACCACAGCAGGCTCGGCAGAAATCGTGAGCCCTAGTGTCACCCCTTTGAAAGAGACTTTGACACTCTTGCCCGAAAGGTTTACAAACTCTGCACTATGATTTTTGGAAAGCCCCTGTTCTATCTGCCCCAGACTCATTGTCTTTGATTTGAAGCCCAAAACCCCGAACCTCTCCGGATAGAGCTCCTCCAATGATTTTTTCTTCTGGTGCGCCACACCTCTGATCCTCAATAGAACCGGCTTTGTCAGATCTGACACATAGACGGTAATCACCTTATCAAAAGGATATGGCCCTTGATCATTCTTGAAAGTGACCCGTATCTCACCCTTCTCACCCGGCCTGAGTGGCTTTTTGTCCCAATCCGGCTCGGTACAACCACAAGATGTGATAACCCTGTGCAGCACAATAGGCTTGTCACTTATATTTGTAAAATTGAACTTACAATGTTGCGCTCCGTCAGAAAGGAGGATATCACCAAAATCGTGGATGGTCTTGTCAAACTTGATTACCCCCCCAAACTCATTCTGGGCAAAAGCAAAATTTGCACTGATAATCAGCGCGATAACAACCTGGAATATTTTTTGTGCAAAATTTCTCATATCAACCTTCAAATATACGAATTAATATTATTTTTGTGTCAATAAAAATTTACAACTTATTATGAACCGTATTATCAAATGTGGGCTAATCGCCCTAATGCTAATGTTGGCAGCCTCTTGTAGCCAATACAAATATGAGACTGTCCCCAATGACCCTACCAACACCAGAATATACACTTTGGACAATGGTCTGAAAGTATATATGAGCGTTACAAAAGATGAGCCAAGAATTGATGCTCATATTGCAGTTAAAGTAGGTGGAAAAAATGACCCTCACGAGACCACAGGTCTTGCACACTACTTCGAGCACCTAATGTTCAAGGGTACAGAGTCTTTCGGTACACAGAACTACGAACTTGAGAAACCCCTTCTTGATGCTATCGAAGCTCAGTTCGAGATCTACAGAAAGACCACTGATGAGTCTGAAAGGACTGCCATCTACAGAGTTATTGACTCATTGTCATATGAGGCTTCAAAATATGCCATCCCCAACGAATATGACAAACTTATGGCAGCTATCGGTGCTGACGGCACAAACGCCTACACCGGCTACGATATGACAGTTTACACTGAGAACATCCCTTCCAACCAGATTGAGAACTGGGCAAAAATCCAGGCAGACCGTTTCGCCAACAATGTAATCCGCGGCTTCCACACTGAGCTTGAGACCGTATATGAAGAGAAAAACATGTCCCTAACACAGGACTCACGCAAGATCTACGAACAAATGTTCTCTGCTCTCTTCAAGAACCACCCATACGGCACACAGACTGTTCTTGGTACACAGCAGCACCTTAAAAACCCATCTATCACCAACATCAAGAACTACTACAAGGAATGGTATGTTCCAAACAATGTAGCCATCTGTATGTCAGGTGATTTCGATCCAGACAAGACTATCAAGATCATTGACCAGTACTTCGGGAATTGGAAACCAAATCCAGATTTGAAGAAGATGTCTTTTGAACCTGAGGCCCCTATCACTGAGCCTATCGTAAAAGAGGTATACGGACTTGAGTCTCCAAGTGTTACCCTGGCATGGAGATTTCCAGGCATCAAGGATCCAAGCAGCGATAAACTTGAAGTTATCAGCCAAGTAATGAACAATGGTCAGGCCGGTCTTATCGACCTCAATGTAAACCAACAGCAGAAAGTATTGAGTGCTTTCGGTGGCAACTACGCACAGGCAGACTACTCAGTGTTCCTTATCCAGGCTCGTCCAAAACAGGGACAGTCACTTGAAGAGGTGAAAGAGATTATCCTTGCCGAGGTAGAGAACCTCAAGAAAGGAAACTTTGATGACGACATTCTCAAAGCCATCGTAAACAACTTTAAGCTAAGCCAGGTAGAATATCTTGAAAGCAGCTACGGCCGTACAGACTCTTTCGTTAACTGCTTCATCAATGAGGTATCATGGGAGAGATTCATCAACCAGGTGGACAATATATCAAAGATTACCAAAGAGGATATCGTAGCATATGCCAATGAGTATTTTGGAGACAACTACACTGTAATCAACAAGATTCAGAAAAAAGACCCCAACGAGCTCAAGATAGCAAAACCTGCCATCACCCCTATCTTCATGAACAGAGACACTTCAAGTGCATTCCTTCGTGAGATCCAGGCCTCAGTGGTAGCCCCTATCGAACCTGTATTTGTGAACTTCGAGAAAGATATGTCTATCCTTACAGCCAAGAGCAACATCCCAGTCCTCTACAAACAGAACACCACCAACGACATCTTTACCCTCATCTACCAGTTTGATATGGGTAATAATGAAGACAAATGTCTTGGTACTGCAACACAATACCTTGACTATCTTGGTACTAGCACTATGACTCCAGAGCAGATCAAAACAGCTTTCTACGGCCTTGCATGCTCATACGGCGTATACACAAGTGCTGAAAAGACTCAAGTAGTAGTCTCTGGTCTTGGAGAGAATATGAAAGAGGCCATCACCCTTGTAGAGTCTCTTCTTGCAGACGCTCAGGCAAATCCAGCAGCACTTCAAGGGCTTAAAGCTGACATACTTAAGAGACGTCAGAACAACAAACTCAACCAAAGTGCAAACTTCAGCCAGTTGAGAGCATACAACACTTACGGTCCCAACTCTCCATCTACCAACCACCTCTCAAATAATGAGATAAAAGGTCTTAAAGACAATGCACTTCTTGACAGAATACACGCTTTGAACTCATACGAGCACGAAATACTTTACTATGGACCTATGACCCAAGAGGAAATCGTGGCCACTATTGCAGAGCTTCACAATGTACCTGAGAAGTTGACCCCTGTTGTTAAGAACGATTCATTCAAAGAAAGAAAGATCACTAAAAATGAGGTTATCATCGCCCCTTACGATGCAAAACAGATCTACTTGGCCGGCTATTCTAACAGAGGCGAAGAGTACAATGCAACAAATGCCCCTATCATCGCCCTTTACAACTCTTACTTCGGTGGTGGCATGAATGCTATCGTATTCCAGGAGATGAGGGAGGCAAGAGGTCTTGCATACTCAGCGGGTGCATCATTATCATCACCTTCGAAAGTTGGCAAAACATACAACTACAATATGTTCATCGCCACCCAGAACGACAAGATGATCGACGCACTTGAGGCATTTGACGAGATTATCAACGACATGCCACTATCTGACAACGCATTTGATATCGCCAAAGAGTCACTTCTTGCAAATATCAGAACCACCAGAGTGGTAAAATCAGATGTACTCAGCAGATACGTCAGAATGCGTGATCTTGGCCTCAACTACGATATCAACAAAGATATCTTCGAGAAAGTTCAGGGCTACACCATGGAAGACATCGTAAAATTCCAGCAAGAGTGGGTAAAAGACAGAAAATATTCTATCGCCATTCTTGGTGATGCCAAAGATCTTGATCTGAAAGGGCTTAAAGAGTACGGAAACATCCGCAAAGTATCTACAGAGGAGATTTTCGGTTACTAATAATTTGCGAGTTCGGCACATTTGCATTACATTTGTGCCGAATTCTAGAATTACTAACAATTTAATTAATTAAAACTATGGCTCATAAAATTGATGCAGGTTTGTGTGCAGCTTGTGGCTCATGCCAATCAGAGTGCCCAGTAGGCGCTATCGTTGCTGGTGATGTTTACTCAATCGACGCTTCTCTTTGCGCAGATTGCGGTACTTGTGTTGACGCTTGCCCAGTAGGTGCTATCAGCGCTAACTAATTACAGTTACACACAAAAAAAATAAGAGGTTGGACCCACGGGGACCAGCCTCTTTTCTTTTACCCCAGCACCATCATGCCCATCGGGGGCAAATACCCCCCTTTTCGCCCCCGAATTGTCGACCAACATGCATATCGGGGGCAAATAACCCCTTTTCGCCCCCGAATTCCCGAACATCATGTCCATCTTTGCCCATCTTCGGCCAGGTCTGCAAAAAAATGCTAGACCTGGCCGGAACACATTTTACAAAAAATTATCTATCAACATATTACAAAAATAAAGCCGGCCCAGTCTCGCACATTTTTGCAGACCTAGCCGGCTAAATGAAAGGGAAATATTCCGAATTTACCCTTCTAAAGTGTTATTCACCATTCATCGAGATAAGGAACTCATCGTTGGATTCGGTCTTCTCCAGACGGGACTTCATAAACTCCATAGCCTCGACACAATTCATGTCGGCAAGGTAGTTACGGAGTATCCACAGACGGTTGATTTTCTCTTTAGGGAGAAGAAGGTCATCACGACGGGTACTACTGAGTGTAACATCGACAGCTGGGAAAATACGTTTGTTAGAAAGCTTACGATCAAGCTGAAGTTCCATGTTACCTGTACCCTTGAACTCCTCGAAAATAACCTCATCCATCTTCGAACCGGTCTCTGTCAAGGCTGTAGCCAGAATGGTAAGGGAACCTCCGTTCTCGATATTACGTGCAGCACCGAAGAATCTCTTAGGTTTGTGAAGAGCGTTTGCATCAACACCACCCGATAGTACCTTACCGGATGCAGGCTGCACTGTATTGAATGCACGGGCCAAACGGGTGATAGAGTCAAGAAGGATCACCACATCGTGACCGCACTCTACCATCCTCTTCGCCTTCTCCAGAACTATACTTGCCACCTTCACGTGTCTCTCTGCAGGCTCATCAAATGTGGACGCCACTACCTCAGCCTTTACACTGCGGGCCATATCGGTAACCTCCTCAGGACGCTCATCGATAAGGAGAACTATCATATATACCTCAGGATGGTTATCTGCAATAGCATTGGCGATAGATTTGAGGAGCATTGTCTTACCTGTCTTTGGCTGAGCCACGATAAGACCGCGCTGACCTTTTCCGATAGGGGTGAAAAGATCCACCACTCTGGTTGAAAGATTATTATGTCCGTTAGCTGTGATATTGAATTTCTCCTCAGGGAAAAGAGGTGTCAGAAAGTCAAATGGGACGCGGTCTCTGATGAACTCAGGGGTGCGGCCATTGATACTGTTCACCTTCACAAGAGGGAAGTATTTATCACCCTCCTTTGGAGGACGGATTTCACCTTTGATGGTATCACCTGTCTTCAAAGCATAATGTTTTATCTGAGATTGTGATACATAAATATCATCTGGTGAATTCAGGTAGTTATAGTCAGATGAGCGTAGGAATCCATAACCGTCAGGCATTATTTCAAGGACACCGACAGCCTCCACAATGCCCTCGAACTCGATTTTAGGCTGATGCTTTTCGTGCTGGTGCCTTTCGTGTTTGTCGTGCTGACGCTCCTGCTTGGTGCTATTTGCCTCTGCACTCTGAGTACCCTCCTCTATGGAGTTATCCTCATTATTTTCCACTTGTGCATCTGATGGAGTCTCCACCTTTTGCTCAGTTTTCTGACTCTTTGGTTTGCGGCCACGCTTTTTGTTCTGGTTCTGGGAAGGAGAGCTCTGCTCTTCACCTTTCTCCTCTTTGGTAACCGCCTCTGGGAGAGACTCTGGAGCGGTCTCTGCCACAGGTGCACTCTCTACTGGAGCAACCACTTTTTCGGATGCAGGCTCCTGTCTCTTTTTGGGTGGTCTGCCTTTTGATTTCTTAGGCTTGTTCTCACCCTCTTTAACTGCTTGAGGTGTCGCTTCCGCTACCGGTACAGGCTCCTCTATTTTAGGGGTCTGTTTTACCTCCACGCTCTCCGAAACAGGATCAACGATCTGTTTCACTATCCTTGTTCTAGCCCTTTTAGGACGAGGATTCTCTTTGCTCTGAATAGCCTGTTCATCAAGAATCTTGTAAATAAGATCCTCTTTGGCAATAGCTGAAGCTCTCCTGATATTGAGATCCTCTGCTATCTTTACAAGCTCTTCAAAACTTTTGCTGTTAAGTTCTAATATACCGTACATAGTTTTGGTTTAGACACTGATTGAATTTACTATTTTACTGCAATTACATCCACCTCTGCAAGGGCCCCCTTTGGAAGTGCTGCCACTGCATAAGCTACTCTTGCAGGGTATGGTTCCCTATAGAACTGAGAGTAGACCTCATTAAGTGTAGCAAAGTCGCCCATATTGGTCAGATATACAGTAGTTTTAACTACGTTATCAAACGAATATCCTGCCTCTTCAAGGATGTATTGCAAGTTTTTAAAAATTTGTACCAATTGCTCTTTTACGCCACCTTCAGGAAATTCACCTGTCTGCGCATCGATTGGTAATTGACCAGATACATAAAGTGTACCATTTGCTTCAACTGCTTGGCTGTATGGACCTACAGCTTTTGGTGCCAAAGGACTGGCAATAACTCTTTTGCTCATAATGTATAAATTTAAATGTTACTAATTATCCCAATAAGATGAAGATTTCCTGTACTGCAACAAGTCTGCAAGGGCTGATGCCTTGGCTGCAATCCTGAAACTCCAGCTTTCCCACTGGCCAAATGGCACCCACATCACAGAGATATTGAAACAGTGGAGATCGTAGGTAGCATTTATCGTAGTGGTTGTCGGTTTGAGTTTGGTCAAGTCGAGACCCGTATTGACACTTATATTGAAATCTTTGGTCAGTGACACGGATCCGTTAATTGACAATGTTTGTGTATGGTTGTGCTTCGTCTGAAGCTGTTCGTTGGCGTATGAATAGGATTTGCTATAGGAGTAGTTGAAGTTCAGACCCAACTGCCATGGGACATTAGGGTTCAGATAATAGACCCAACCTCCCGGGATATATTCACCTGTATAGGGGTGATAATATATTTTGTTGTAGGCCATCTCCTCAGTATTTGTCACCACACTTCCTTGCGTCTTCTGCTGTGAGCCAGATCCACCCTTACGGTCTCCATGGCCATCATTTCCTTCAATCTTTCCTGTCCCCCTTATGCTCCACGACAACGATGCAGATGCATTGGTTATACGTGCCCAACTGGCCCCATTGGTTTTGGTTGCCTGAAAAACATTGCATTTACGTCCTCTCTCATCAACAGCATATGGATCGAGGGTCATACTCGCATTTATACCTATTTTCTCGAACACAGTAGTATTTCCAGATATGCTTAGGGTAGAGAGCTTGAGCGAATCTGCCAGGAAGTTGTAACTGCCCCTGATACTGAGATTGTCTATCAACTTCACCTTCTTGGTTCCTACCCCTGTGGTATCCTGATCATCCTTTATTTTCGCCTCAAGATTGTTCCTCAACTCAAAAGAGAGCCCCGCAGTCTGCCCTTTGCTTGGTGGCTGGTACAAGCCTCCTGCATACTTGTTGTAATCGATGCTTTGGGTCTCACCTTTATTGTCGGTATATGTGTAGGTCATATAACCGTTCATAGGGATACCCATCTCAGGCTTGTAGGAGAACGACATCGATGGGGTTATCATATGTCTGATCGCCTTTAGTCTGGAGTTTGGAAGGGTAAACATATATGTACCATAGATACGTGTACTCATCGATATACTGGCTGAGAAGTCCTGACTCACACCGAATGTACTGTATTGGGGAGATTTGTGGTACTCTACACGATCAGTCTCGGGATTGTACTCAGGATGCTGCTCCTGGAAATGCCAGTTCATACCGTACGACACACCTGGAGAGAAATTGAGATACTTCAGCAAGGTGAAAGATGGTAACCCTATACTAAATCTGTGGTTCATACCGGCCTGGAGTTTTGAGAAGAAATCGGGATCCTTTATCTCTTTGGCCTTGAAACTTATCTTATTCTGGAATGTGGCACCATAACCCAAAGATATCTGTTCATAGAACCTCTCCTTACCCACCCTGTTCTTCCTTTTGAAGGGATAGAATCTGTTCACATTGAAAGTGATGTTAGGCAGTGTAATATTATACGAGCTGTCCCTTGTATTCTGGTTGTGCAGACCGTTGATGGAGAGCGACATCTTGCTCCAGGTCTTGCTGTACGATATTGAAGAACCTATCTGACTCTCCAGAGCCTGATTGATATTGTTCGCGTTGTACCTGTTGTTTGAAGGGCTGGCAAAGTTCACCGATGCACTGAAAGATGTCCCCGGATTTGCCTTTGAGTCCTGGCTATGTGACCATTTCACAGAGAAGTTCTTGCTCTGGAAAAACTCCGATGTCCCCTTCTCACCTGTCTGGTCCACCGAATATGTGAGACCTACACTACCATTAAACTTGTATCTCAGCTTGTATCTTGAATTGAGATCGACACTCCACGAACCTAGAGTATAGATATCTGTAGTCAGGGCGACATCAAAATGGTCTCCGAAGACCATATAGTAGCCCAAATCCCTCATATAGAAACCGCGGGCCTGCTCCTCACCAAATGTAGGGAAAAGGATACCGCTGGCCCTTTGGGGCTTTTGGGGAACAAATCCGAACGGAATCACCAACGGAAGCGGCACATCCGCCACCACCACATACGCCGGTCCGAATACAGTCCTCTGCTTCGGCTCAGTTATAATCTTGGCGGCAGTCATCTTGAGATAGTAGTGAGGATGATCCAGATCACAAACGGTATATTTGCCTTTCGTAATATTGATGGACTTGTCGGGCATCATCTTCAGATTCTCACCATGCAGGATACCCTCCTGCTGCTGAGTAATCATATTCTTCACCTTAGCCTTCCGGGAGTTAAAATTGTAGTAGACATGATCCACATCGTAAGACTGCCCATCCATAATCATCTTTGGTCTTGAGAGGAGATTACCCAGCGAGTCTGTCATACCTGAAGCAAACACAGTCTGCTTGTCCACATCATATGCCATATAGTCGGCCTCTATCCCCATATTGCCATAAGTAACCTTCACATCCCCGTAGTAATAAATCATCTTGTGGGGCCCCGAAAAATCCTCGATAGTAGAGTCCTTGGCACTTGAGAATACCGGGAAATCGAGCATACCCTTTTTCTCCAGGGAGGCAGAATCAACAGCAGCAAGCGAATTTGCCAGTGCCAGCGAATCCCCCCTTGATGTAGAGTCTGAGGCCAATGCCAGAGAGTCCATGCCAGCACGCAACGAGTCAGCCATTACAGGCTTTACACCTCCCCTGACAGAGAGAGAATCAAACATTGTCAACCTTTTAGGAAGCTCCCTCCTCTCCATCTCCTGCGCACACAAAGGGGCCCAGCTGGCCTTAATAACCAACAGGAAACAGACAAGAATTAGTTTTAGGAGATTAAATCGCGGCATCAACCAACGTTTGAAAATTATTGCTACTTTTGCAGCACGCAAATATAATAAAAATCTGAATATACATGTACTTTCTATATAGATATTTACTCATAATATCGGTTGCAGCGCTGATTTTTCCTACCAGATCCGATGCCCAGACCAGACAACTGGTCCAATTGAAAACCGTGGTCATAGATGCAGGGCACGGAGGCAAAGATCCAGGGACCATAAAGGGCAACGTCCAGGAGAAAAACATCACCCTCTCCGTAGCAAAAGCCCTGGGCAATATGATTCAGGACAAGTACCCTGATGTAAAAGTGGTGTACACCCGTTCTACCGACAAATTTGTTCCGCTTGACCAAAGGGCAGCCATTGCAAACAAGAACAAGGCAGACCTCTTCATATCAATTCATGTCAACGCCACCAAAGCCACCTCTGCCAGAGGGACAGAGACCTTCGTAATGGGTCTTGACAAAAGCAATTCCAATATGGAAGTATGCCAATTGGAGAACAGCGTACTCACCCTTGAGGAGGGGTACAACTCCAAATACTCCGGCTTTGATCCCAAGAACCCGGAATCCTACATAATATTCTCCCTCCTGCAGAACTCCCACCTGGAGCAGAGCCTTATCATAGCTGAGGCGGTGCAGAACGAATTGAAAAATGGGCCAATTACCCACAACAGAGGTGTAAAACAGGCACCATTTCTGGTCCTTTGGAAATGCACCATGCCCTCAATCCTCGTGGAGCTCGGATTCCTGTCAAACCCTACAGACTACAAGGCACTGACAACCAAATCCTCACAGGTTCAGTTCGCCACCAGAATCTTCAAGGCATTTGAGGCATACAAGAAACAATACGACACCCAGATAGAGCTCCCTGCACAGACAGATTCAGAAGGAATTTTCAGGATACAAGTGATGTCATCATCCAGGGAACTGCCCAAAGGATCCGCTGAGTTCAAAGGGCTCGATTGCGAATATGTAAAAGTGGGCAATGTCTACAAATATACAGTTGGAAGATTTGACTCCAGAGAGGAGGCTTCAAAAGAGCTCGCAAAAGTTAAAAACCTCTTCCCAGGTGCTTTTATCGGCACTTTCAAATAACCGATAATTTCCACCAATATTCTAAGTAAAATTTCCCTAATTTTAAAAAAAAATTTGCCCAAAAATTTTTTAATATTGAGTATTAGGCACTTAATTTTTTTTTAGAATTTTCATTTTTTTGGAAGAGATTTTTTACTCATCTTTGCAGACCCTAACCTATCGTAAAACGCTTAACCTAATCACTAATGTCAGAGCAGAATCACATATCTGTATGGGGCGAATGTCTACTGATTATCAGGGACATAATACCTCCACAGAGCTACAGGACGTGGTTTGAGCCTATCCAGGCTGTAGACCTCGACGGCTCCACTTTGACATTGGAGGTACCATCTGAGTTTTTCAGGGAATACCTTGAGGAACACTACCTTGATTTGTTGAGCAAGACACTGCGCAGGGTTATCGGTCCAGGAGCACGTCTGATATACAAGGTGAAGATAATCAAGAACTCCACCATCACATATCCTAGCAGTAGCTCCAAAGAGGTGAAGAATCCACCAGTCCCTATGAGTCCTGCACAGGTGTCAAACCTGGCCGGTCTTGACCCCTACACTATCCCTGGTTTAAAGAGACTGGACATCAACCCTAACCTCTCCACCAACTACTCTTTTGAGAACTTCATTGAGGGCAATTGCAACAAACTTGGCCGCTCTGCCGGTATGGAGATATCGAAGAAGCCAGGTAACAATGCTTTCAATCCCCTATTCCTTTACGGTGGTTCAGGACTTGGAAAGACACACTTGGCTCAGGCCATCGGACTTGAGATAAAGAACAAATATCCTGAGAAGATTGTACTCTATGTAACAGCAAATGTATTTATGACCCAATACATTGATGCAGTTACAGTGAAGAACAAACTTACAGACTTCCTGCATTTCTACCAGTCAATCGATGTACTCATCATTGACGATGTTCACGAATTTGCAGAGAAACACTCTACACAAAATGCATTCTTCCAGGTATTCAACCACCTGCATCAGTTAGGAAAACAGCTTATCCTCACATCGGACAGGCCCCCTGTAGATCTTCAGGGTCTGGACCAGAGGTTGTTGTCACGATTCAAATGGGGTCTGACCACAGAGCTTCTCCCACCTGACTATGAGACCAAACTAGCCATTCTCAAGGCTAAAAGCTTCCGCGAAGGTATCAGCCTTCCAGAGGATGTGCTTGACTATATAGCATCAAAGGTTGTCAGCAATATCCGTGAGCTCGAAGGGACACTCATATCCCTTATTGCCAACGCTACCCTCACCAAGAGAAAGATTACCCTTAGCTTGGCACAGGAACTCATCGACAAGATTGTCAGCACACCTAAAAACGACATATCTGTCAATAAAATCAAAAAGACAGTCTGTGACTATTTCGGCATCACCCCTGAGATTCTGCTTTCAAACACCAGAAAGAGAGAGATTGTACAGGCAAGGCAGATCGCTATGTACCTCAGCCGAAATATGACAAATACTTCATTGGACTCTATCGGTAGCCAGATTGGTGGGAAGAACCATGCTACAGTTCTATATGCTTGCAATACTGTTTGTGACCTTATGGACACCGACCGCACTTTCCGTCAATATATCACCGACATAGAGAGAGAACTCCGCACAAACCTCCAATAAGATATATTTGACATTATGACTACAGACAGAATTCTCGCTATCTTCAGCGAGATTATTTGTATTCCCCGTGAATCAGGGAACGAACAGCATATCATAGCATACCTTCAGGATTTTGCCAAGAAAAACGGACTTCCATGCAAGACCGACAAAGTTGGCAACGTACTGATTACCAAAGAGGCTACCCCAGGAAGGGAGTCATCACCCACTATCATTCTCCAGAGCCACTCCGATATGGTATGTGAGAAAAATAGCGGCGTGGAGCACGACTTCGCCAAAGACCCCATCAAAGCTGTGATCGAGGACGGATGGATGATTGCCAAAGAGACCACCCTTGGAGCAGACTGCGGCATCGGTATCGCAGCATCCCTCGCACTCCTTGAAGACAACACCCTCGAACACGGTAAAATAGAAGCACTCTTCACAGTAAGCGAAGAGACAGGTATGGACGGAGCATTTGCCCTCACCCCTGACTTTATGAGCGGCAGCATCCTCATCAACCTTGACTCGGAAGATGAAGGTGAACTCTTCATCGGATGCGCCGGCGGAGTGGACACTACAGCCCATTTTGATTACACTACCAAAAAACTTGACAAGAATCTTTTGAAATACAAAATCGGCTTCTGCGGAGGTGTAGGCGGCCATAGCGGTGACGACATCGACAAAGGGCGCGCAAACGCCATCCAGCTCCTCTCTCGCTCACTCTACAAAATAATGAAGGAGTTCAATGTGGCCTTATGTGCAATAGACGGTGGCAACAAACGCAACGCCATCGCACGTGAAGCATATGCCATCATTGCCCTCAAAGGGGAGGATCTCAAAGAGATCAAAAAGATGCACCTTACCACCGCCGAAGATATCAAGTCTGAATATGCTGCCACCGAGCCAAACATTGCCCCTATTTTCGAAGAGACAGAGTGGAACGACGATGCTATTGATACCCAGGTGGCCCTCAATCTTATTTCATGCTTTAACTCTGCACCTCACGGCGTTCTGGCTATGAGCCAGGAGATGAAAGGGCTTGTGGAGACATCGACCAACCTGGCATCTGTCAAGATGATTGACGGACGCATCAGAGTGGGTACAAGCCAGAGAAGTTCCATCAATAGTGCCCGCCACCACGCAGCAGAGAAGGTGGAGGCATCCTTCCTACTTGCCGGTGCAGAAGTTACCCATGAAGGTGAATATCCAGGATGGAAGCCCCAGCTCAAATCACCTGTACTCGAACTCACCAAAAAAGGATACAAAGAACTTTTTGGTGTTGACCCTATCGTAAGGGCCATCCATGCAGGACTTGAGTGCGGTTTGATACTTGACAAATACCCTTCACTTGACATGATATCGTTTGGTCCCACCATCAGAGGGGTACATGCACCTGGTGAGAGACTTGACCTTGCAAGCCTTGACAAGTTCAACAAACTTCTTGAATACGTAATTGTAAACTGCCGATAGTTATGATAATAGCACCCTCAATCCTCGCAGCTGATTTTGGAAATCTGGCACGAGACATACAGATGGTAAATGCTTCTGAAGCAGAATGGATTCACCTTGATATTATGGACGGAGTATTTGTCCCAAATATCTCATACGGCTTCCCTGTGGTAAGTGCCATAGCCAAAGAGGCCAAGAAAGTCCTTGATGCACACCTGATGATTGTGGATCCCGACAGATATGTGGAGAATTTCGCCAAAATGGGTGTAGAGTATCTATCTGTTCACTACGAAGCATGCACACACCTTCACCGTTCACTCCAGAACATCCGTAATCTGGGTATGAAAGCTGGTGTGGCACTCAACCCTCACACACCTGTGCATCTTCTTGAAGACATACTTGAAGAGTGTGATTACGTGTTGCTTATGTCTGTAAACCCAGGATTTGGCGGCCAGAAATTTATTGAGAACTGCGTAAAGAAAGTCTCTACCCTTAAAGAGATGATCTTGAAGAGGAACCTCAATACACTTATCGAAGTGGACGGCGGTGTAAACCGTCACAACGCCCCTATCCTCGCAGCAGCCGGAGCTGACGCCCTCGTAGCAGGAAGCTCAGTCTTCAACGCTCCAGACCCTATTGCCGAGATCATTGCACTGAAAGGGTAACCAGTTATCACATACACAAACACAAACGGGGGCAGAAAACAACATTCTGCCCCCGTTTTGTCATTTATCACACTTTTCGGGGGCAAAACAGGTCATTCTGCCCCGGAATAGTGTTCGCTGATGGAGATCGGGGGCAAAAACGGCTATTCCGCCCCGGAATGGTAATCGCCAATGGCAATCGGGGGCAAAACAGCTATTTTCGCCCCCGAATTTGTTTAGAAGGTAACCAATCCCGCTTCTTCAAGCATTTTTACGTATTTGGTTATGGTCTCTATTGAGTCGCCAACTGGGAATTGGGCATCGAGCATCTTCTTGATATCCAGAATGCTGTTTGTGCCGTCTGTGGTCAATTTGGCGATTTCGCCTCCATTGATTACAGAACCCCTCTTGTCGAATCCGTATTTGGCCATAAGCTCTGGTGAGATGGTCCTCATTACGCCGTAGCCACTCTCCAGCACTTTTGCTGTAGATTTTGGATAAACCTTGGCAGCGGCCTTCTCCTCAGCTGTGAGTTCGATCTTTACAGGGGCACATCCTAGGGCTGATGCGTACGCCTTCATCGCTGCATCTATATCAAGGGCATTGGCCTTGGCTGTCTCACGGATACCTTTCTGTAGTGTTGCCACATATTCTGCAAGTGCTTTGCTCTCAGGGGCAAGCTCAAGCACTGAAGCAAGGGTTGCAATCTCATTTTTCTCGACAGCATCCTGATTCCAGCGTGCTGACTTGTATGCAGATGCAAGTTGCTGAGCTGAGGCAGAGCCCATCTGTGCAAGATCGTGCCTCATTTTGAATGAGAGGCGTTTGTCACCATTGGCTGCCACCTCTGACGCAATCTTAATAGCACCTTCCTCCTCTGCTGAGGCAATGGTGTATGCTGTTGCAGCAGCAATGACTACAGCTCTGTGAAGCTGAGTAGGATCGCAGATAGCAGGTCTGTCGCCTGAAGTGTGGTAGTAGTTGTCTGGCCAGGTAATCATTATGACACTTGGCACCTGCACACCCCAATCATTGAATACCTCGTGGTCAGATGCGCCGTAGTGGGCATTGATGGCATAGTAGAATGGGTCGTGCGATCCTGTGAGGCTGAAGACAGGTTTGAGTGCATCGGGACGCCCCATACCTGTTGCCACAAAACTGCGGTTTGTAGCACCCATATAGTGGTAGAATGACTCTGCTACATCATTGAGATAGTGTGGGTTACCCATTGTGGTGCGGTGAAGGCAATAGTAACCTTCGCTTTTGCTCAACCATAGACCCACCATGTCAAGATTTATGGCGCAAAGGGCCTTTTCAAGCTCCTCTTTGTTTTGGATGGCCCAAGGAATTGACCCCTGGAATTCAGGTACCCAAATGAACCTCATACCCCTTCTGGCGCGAGGAAGTCTGCCACTGTTGTAGAGTTCATTGATGGTGCGTGCCGCCTCAAGGAGGGCTGCGGAACCTGAGATATTGTCATTTGCCCCCAGTTTCACATAACCTTCATAAAGGTGGGCCACGAAGATAACCTCCTCAGCATCTGGATCGGTACCAGGGATAAAGCAGGTGGGTACTTCGATGTCGGTCTCCTCATTTGTAGCCTCTACTTTTGCATGAACTGTGATTTTTTCACCATAGAGCAATCTGTCACGAAGTGCGTAACCGTCTCTTGGAGGGAGGTTGAAGCAGAAGGTGGGGTTCTTGCTGCGGATCCCTGAGTTGGGGATCTGAAGAGGGTCAACCAGTGGACGGGGTGAATTGAAGCTGATAACACCAACAGCACCTTTGGCCACAACCTTGTCATGAACACGGCCGCCGGATGCCTCAGTTACCACTATTTTGCCATTAAGGTCCAATCCCTCAAGTTCTTTGTCTGTACCTCTTCCGATCCAGATAAGTTCTGCCTCTACATCGGCGTTGGCACTCCCTTGTGCAAGTATAGCTGCAAGATCCTGATAATCTGCAATTTTAACCTTATTTGGAGAGGTCTCCCATAGGGATGCGCTCACGCCGTCCCATGTTTTGGTCTTTCCCAGTTTCAGTGTCACGGCATTCTCAATACCATAACTTTTAAGCTTCTCTACCACATATCTTGATTCGAAGAATTCTCCTTCGTAATCGCTATGTTTACGGTCTCTCTCATAGGGGGCAATATCCATAATGTAATTATAGGTTCTGTCTCCTGATGATTCTCCTACTAACTGATCATAATAAGCCTCATTCAACAAGCAATGATAAAATGGGGTAACGTACTCTTGTGCGGATGCCGAGTAGGACAATAGCATAACAGCCGCCAAGAGCAATGATTTACATTTGCTCATAATCTCTCTGATTTAAAAATTGGAACTGATATAATTTATATTGAATTATTATCTGGTAGGATATACGTAATTGGTATCCAGAACATTGCCATAGCGGTCCAGGAGTACCAGTGTCATTTTTTCTGGGGTCACCTTCATATGCATTGCACCTACAGTGTTGCCACCTTCACTCCAGCGGAACTTGATCTTGTCATCGTTCTCTGCAAGGGGTGCCTGAGGGTCATATTCCACACCTCGCTCATTGTCTGAAGATGGGGTCTGGATGTAGACTGTCCCTTTTGTGCCGTCTGTTGTCTTTCCGTCATAAAGGGCAGGGGTGCTTACATAGATATGGTTGTTGCCTGCAAGGGCAAGATTAATCCCCAGTTCGTCGAACAAGGCGCTCCAGCGTCCATATTGTGAGGTCTTACCATCTTTGCCAAAGAACCACTGGTAGTGCTCGCACACCACTTTGTAAGGGGCAGGGTTCTCTGCCACTACCTGGCGTACCCATTGCTGAGCCGCTTCAAGGCCAAGGCTGTCTTTCATATTCTCATTGTTGAGCATTATGAAAAGGACATCGCCATAGCGGAAATGGTAGCAGACACCCTCTTCTGAGGTGTAACCATTACGCGGATATGCCGCTGCATCACGGAAGAACTCATTTGTAGTTCTGTGGTAGCCACGGGTCATATTATCGTGATTCCCATTTACACCGGCCCACATATATTTGTGGAATGGAGCCTCTTTATAAAGATCTTTCCAGAATGTGTAGCTCCCTCCCCAAGCTGTGATATCTCCAAGGTGGAGGATCCAGTCAAATGGTTTGTAGTTCTCTACTGTAGATATCATATCCATTGCAGCCTGTGTTCTGCCATATATGGGGGAGTATACGTGGAAGTCTGATATAATGCAAGCTTCCCATCTCTTGGCACCTGCAGTGTGGAAATAGTGGACAGAGCTGGTATCAGTAGTGATGATCCTATATTTATACTGAGTATCGGGGGCAAGACCTGATATGTTTGCATTGAATTTGTTGAACACTGCATCCTCATAAAAATCTTTCCCGTCGTGGGTCTTGGAGTAGACGCTGTCAAAAGTGGTACACAGAGCCCCGTGAAAACTCTCTTTTAGGGAGTTTTTCCAATTTCTGTCTTTGACAGGTGTCACCTCAAGTATGGCCTCGGTGATAGTAGTGTCTGTGGCCCAACTGAAATTCATCTGGGTATCACAAATCTCTGCTGGAGATGTGGTGATGGTATATGCAGCTTTATCCTGATGTGATACTACTATGCCATCTGTGCAACTTGCCATAAAGACAGCTGCAAGAATTATGGATATGATGTTTTTCATAGTAAAAATATGCGGGGTATTATTTGATGAAAAGGAGTGAGTTCACTACATATCTTTCACCCTCTTTGTCAAATTGTTTATTGTCAGAAGGGTGGTTTACGATACCTATACCTTTAACATACAGGGTAGTGGATCCGCCACCATCCAAATTGAGTGCATTCACTGCGCCGGCATAATGCATTATTTTGGTAAGTTCTGGAAGACTCATACCGTCAGCTACGCCGGGAGCACGTCCGTCCACTGTGATGAGGAATACCTTCTTTGAGTTGGTAGCCAGGGCACTTCTAGGGTGGCGTTTGGTATTGAATGAACTCTCATCAAGATAGGCATTCTTGCCATCCATCATAAGAAGTGGACCGCTACCCATTACGTGGGGTTCTTCTATATTGATAGCCCACTCCTTGTCAAGAACCATACCTATAGTATCTACAGGTGCAGCTACAAGATATATCTGGCCATCCTCTCCGATTGCAAGGGCACCATTGTCCCTCTGGCCCATATTTTCGGTAAACTCATAGCACAACTCCCCATATTTTCTAAAGAAGCTGACACTGTTGTAAGGGACACTCATATTGTAGAATGTGCCGTTCATCGCTACCAGTGCACTGCTGTCTGCAGCAAATTTGCTGGTCTGGGTAATTTTACCGGGATCATTGGCAAGTGCCCAACGTCCTGTAGCTGCAGCTTTAGTGTCAATCTCGATGATGCTGATGTATTGTGAAGATTCAAAAATCTGTTCCTCTCCCTGGAAGTGGTATTGTTTGAGGGTAATACCGTTATCGATATTTGTCACTTCCCATTTGGCATTCTTGAATGTAAGGTAGTTAGCATCATCACATTTGGGCTGGCAAGCGATAGCTACTACGATGGCTGAAATGATAAGAAGTAGTCTTTTCATACGTAGAAATATTAGAACGGGTAAAGTTAATAATAATTTTGACACATTATTTCAACTTATCCGCTTATAAGCGATTAGCATCAAGCTCGGTAATTTTTCATTGCTTATTTTTGCAGAAAATTAGTGACGAGAGATATTATGGAGAGAAAGTTTGATGAAATATGCCGGAAAAACGGCCCATGCTGGCACCTGTACACACCAGGTAAAGAGAGTGACAACATCTACAGAGATAGGGACGATTTTATATTGGGAATGAATCTGACAGCCTACTTTGCCGGAAAATACCCGGAAGTAACCCTATACACCTTCCAGCTGATGAATAATCACCACCACTACCTCATTTCAGGCCAATCAGATATAGTGAGGGAATTCTTTGATGCGTACCAATCCAGATTGGCCAAGATTCTCAATAATCATAAGGGTTATGATGTATATCCCAGTGGATATAGCCTCAAAAAGATAGATGACTCCAATCAATTCAGACTCAATGTGGCATATATCAACAGAAACGGATATGTAGTAAACAAAGAGTACACCCCATTTACCTATCCTTGGGGGGCCAATATGTTCTACTTCAATACACCAATCTCACCAGATGGCCTATATAGCGCTCTACCCTATAGAGTCAAAAGATCCATGTTCCATAGCCATGACATTGATTGTCCATCACACTACTTTATGCAAGGAGATTATATTTCCCCTTTGTCTTATTGCCATGTAAAAGAAGCTGAAAGCCTTTTCTATAATGCTCACGACTACTTTTCATCTGTCACGAAGGGTGTCGAAGCATACAAAGAGGTAGCACAATTGATAGGCGACACTATATTCTTATCAGATAATGAGATGTATTCTGTTCTAAGAAAAATCAGTCATGACAAGTATGGTACATTTGCGCTGACCAAGTTGGACAGCGAAGCCAAGTACGAGTTAGCAAAGTGTATGCATTTTGACTACCATGCCAGCAATAGCCAGATATCAAGAATTCTCAAGATGGATAGCTATGATGTGAACAGCATGTTTCCACTTACGTCAAAGTAACTCATCAATATCGATCGTGTCACTCGGGGGCAAAACAAGTCATTCTGCCCCGGAATGGTGCTCGCGGATGGTAATCGGGGGCGAAAACGGCCTTTCTGCCCCGGAATAGTGTTCGCCGATGGTAATCGGGGGCGAAACAGGCACTTTTACCCCCGTCAGGAAAGATTATTAACGAATTGGGGGCAGAAATCATCATTCCGCCCCCAATTAATTATTTCTTGAACATAAAGTAAACCGCCAGGACCAGAAAAACAAAGCCTATAAGGTGATTGAGGCGGAATTGCTCATTTTTAAATACTGCCAGGCTGAAGATGACAAAGACGGTGAGGGTTATCACCTCCTGAATGACCTTAAGCTGCATGAGCGAGAAGGGACCACCTGTACCGATAAATCCCATTCTGTTGGCTGGTACCTGAAGACAGTATTCAAAGAATGCTATGATCCAGCTTATCGCTATCACACCGATAAGTGGAAGTGAGCTGAACCATTTATATTCAGCCAACTTGAGGTGACCGTACCAGGCAAGTGTCATAAAGACATTGGAGGCCACCAGAAGGAGAATTGTAAATATTGCTCTTCCCATACTGCAGAAAACTACCTCCAGTTACATCCGCTCTCTTGTGCTGCCTTGGCTGCAGCCTCTGCGAAGTCTTCACCTTTTGATGCATAGATGATGGCACGTGAAGAGTTGATAAGGACACCGCAAGCGTCGTTGCTTCCATATTTGAGAACCTCTTCAGCCGAACCGCCCTGTGCACCTACACCCGGAACGAGATAGAAGTGTTTTGGACAGAACTCTCTGATTTCGGCAAGTTTCTCTGCACGGGTAGCACCCACCACATACATCACCCTCTGGTGTGACTCAGGAACGATATCGTTCATATTTTCGATTACCTCTCTGAACAGAGGACGTCCGTCTTCAAGAACCTTGGTTTCAAAATCTTCTGCAGAAGGGTTAGAAGTAAGGGCCAATACTATTACCCATTTCCCTTCGTACTCAAGGAACGGCTTGATGGCATCCCTGCCCATATAAGGGGCAAGTGTAACAGCATCAAAATCCATCTTCTCGAAGAACGCTTTGGCGTAAAGTGCAGCAGTATTACCGATGTCACCCCTCTTGGCATCTGCGATGATGAACATCTCAGGATAGTTCTGACGTATGTATGCGACAGTCATCTCAAGCTGCTGCCATCCAGACACACCCTCTGCCTCATAGAAGGCAATATTTGGTTTGTATGCCACGCAATAGGGTGCAGTGGCGTCAACAATCGCTTTATTGAACTCAAAGATAGGGTTCTCCATTGAGAGAAGATGCTGTGGGATTTTCTTGAGGTCTGTATCAAGTCCTACGCACAGACAGCTGTTCTTCTTCTGTATTTGGGAATATAGTTGTTCGTAAGTCATTATGCTGATATTTTATTTGTCAAAGTATTTGTAGAACAATGCAATCGATTCCATACCTCTCCAGAGCTGTGAAAGGAGGTAGCTCTCGTTTGGAGAGTGGATGGTATCTCTCTCAAGACCGAAGCCCATCAATAGAGGATCTGCCTTAAGGATCTGCTGCATATCTGCAAGGATAGGAATTGATCCACCGCCGCGGCTTGGTACAGGCTCAATGCCGTAAACCTCCTCCATAGCTTTGGCTGCAGCCTTGTAAGCAGGAGATGAGATAGGGATAAGGAAGCCGTTGCCACCATGGTGTGGGGTCACTTTCACCCTTACACCTGCAGGTGCGATAGACATGAAGTGCTCCTCGAACAGCTTCGCAATCTTGTTGCAATCCTGATTAGGGACAAGTCTCATCGATATCTTGGCGTGCGCTACAGATGGTAGGACAGTTTTTGAACCCTCACCTATGAAACCGCCCCAGATGCCGTTTACATCCAGGCAAGGGCGGATACCTGTACGCTCCATTGTGGTGTACCCCTCTTCACCAGCTACTGCATCGATATCCAGGAACTCTTTGTACTCCTCTTCGTTGTAAGGGGCACGTGCAAGCATTGCCCTGTCTTCAGCAGAAAGCTCCACTACATCGTCATAGAAACCTTTGATAGTGATATGACCTTTATCATCGATAAGCTGGTCTATCATCTTGCAAAGGGCATTGATAGGGTTCACTACAGCACCGCCATAGTGGCCAGAGTGAAGGTCTTTGTTAGGGCCTGTCACCTCCACCTCCACATAAGCAAGGCCTCTCATACCGCAGTTGATAGATGGAACTTTCTCGCTTATCATTGTGGTGTCCGATACAAGCATGATGTCGCATGCAAGCATATCCTTATGCTCTTTTGCCCACTCTGCAAGACTTGGAGATCCGATCTCCTCTTCACCTTCAAGGATGAATTTGATATTGTGGTTCACAAGCCCTTTCCTAACCAGATATTCAAATGCTTTAAGGTGCATGAAAAGCTGCCCCTTATCATCATTGGCACCACGTGCATAGATGGCACCGTCACGGATTTCAGGCTCGTATGGGTTTGATTTCCATAGTTCGATAGGATCTACAGGCTGAACATCATAGTGTCCGTATACCAGGATGGTAGGTCTGTTGGGATCGAAACGTTTCTCGCCGAATACTACAGGGTGACCTTTGGTTGGGTACACCTGAGCAGTATCTGCACCTGCGGCCAACAAGAGCTCCACAAGTTTGTGTGCACAAGTTACCATATCTTCTTTGTGGGCTGACTGGCTGCTGACAGATGGGATTCTGAGCAGTCCGAACAGTTCATTAAGGAATCTTTCCTGGTTTTCAGCGATGTATTGTTTCATATTGTCTCTTTTTATTTGTTACTATTTGATTTCTGCAATGATAGATTCTGAACCTACCACTTTGTCTCCCACTTTTACATTGATTTTAGCATCAAGTGGGAGGAAAATATCTGCACGGGAGCCGAATTTGATGAAACCTTCAGGGCCTCCGGCCTCCACCATTTTACCCTTCTGGGCGTAGCATACCACCCTTCTTGCAACAAGTCCTGCGATCTGTCTGGTCAGAATCTCTGTGCCGTTTTCATTACGGATAACGATGGTAGTCCTTTCGTTTTTCTCTGATGACTTGGGGTAGAAGGCTGCCACATATTTGCCGGGATGATATTTGTAATGAACCACCTCTCCGCTAATAGGGAACCAGTTTACGTGAACATTGAAGAATGACATGAACACTGAGACCTGAATCCTTTTTCCCTTAAAATACTCTGGCTCTTCCACCTCTCCCACTATAACGATTTTACCGTCAGCAGGTGCACTTACAAGTGTACCGCTGCCATTGGCCACCCTTTTGGGTACCCTGAAAAACGAGAGGATGAATATTGTGAAACCTATAAAAAGGGCAACTGCTACCCAGGCCCACATAGTGTATTCAAAAATATCAAGGGCCACAATGGAGAACATTATGGCAAGTGCAAGTGTTATGAATATGGTTTTGTAACCCTCTTTGTGTACTTTCATAGTTTAGGTTAGATTAGTCCGAAGATGTAAATATAGGCAATTGCTACCGGAAATGCAATCAGGGCACCATCAAATCTGTCAAGCAGACCTCCGTGACCAGGCATTATCTTGCCAGAATCCTTCACATCAAACTGCCTTTTCAGCTGCGATTCCACCAGGTCTCCAAGTGTTGCAAATACATTGATTATCACTGCCAGGATGATGGAAGGTGCAAATCTGAATGGGAGCAAATCGAATTTAGAGAGGTAGAAACCCACGACTGCACTCACGAAAAGGCTGCCGATATACCCTTCCCACGATTTTTTAGGAGAGATTGATGGGAATAGCTTGTGCCCGTTTTTCTGTCCGAAAAGCATTCCGAAAATATATGCTCCCACATCTGAAGCCCACAGGATGATGAAGAGGGCCAATACTATCACTCCGTTGAAACGGCCTGCATAGTCAAATGCAAGGAGATTCAATAGGGTAAAAGGCAATGCAATATACACTATGGAGCTCAACAGGTACGGGTAAAGGGTGTAGTTCTCCTTTTTCCATAGAAGTGTGATAAGTATCAGTGAGACAGGGAGTGCTACTGCCATTAGCACACCTGGATTGAGAGAGAAATATCTCACAGAGAATACCCCTGTAAAAAGGAGCAGACCGCTGATAATGGAGAGCCACTGCCCAAGGCAAAGTTTTTTACCAAGGGTGATATGGAGATACTCATACATCATCACCACGATGATGAATCCAAAGACTCCACAAAAAGCAAGAGGGGACCATAGAAGACCCCCTAGCATTATTGCTGCAAAAAATATTGCACTTATAGTTCTGGTTATAAAGCTTTTCATATAGGTTATGCGTTAACTGTTTCTTCAGGTTTTGCCTCTGGCAATGCACCAGCCTCTGACTGAGCCTCCTCTGCAGGTGCTGCACCATCTTTCGGAGCACGGGGACCGAAGATCTTCTCCAAATCTTCAGAGAAGATTACCTCCCTTTCAAGGAGCAGTTCTGCCAACTGGGTGAAGCCTTCCATATTGTTGCGAAGCACTTCCAAAGCTTTTTCGTGAGCCTGGTCGATAAATTGTTTAACCTCATTATCAATAAGCTCGGCTGTCTTCTGGCTGTATGGCTTGTCAAAACTGTAGCCGTTGCCACCGGTTGAATCATAGTATGAAAGATGACCCACCTTCTCGCTCATACCGTAGTATGTTACCATAGCATATGACTGCTTGGTCACTTTTTCCAGGTCGCTGAGAGCACCGGTAGAGATTTTCCCGTTGATTATCTCCTCTGCAGCCCTACCACCGAGTGTTGCAGCCATCTCATCCATCATCTGCTCAGTAGTGGTAATCTGCCTCTCCTCGGGTAGATACCATGCAGCTCCAAGTGCCCTGCCGCGAGGGATAATGGTGACTTTAAGCAGTGGATTTGCATTGGGGAGCATCCAGCTTACTGTCGCGTGACCAGCCTCGTGATATGCGATGGTCTTCTTCTCATGGGCAGTGATTATCTTGCTCCTGCGCTCAAGACCGCCAATAATCCTGTCGATGGCATCAAGGAAGTCCTGTTTGTCGATGGCTTTTTTATCCTTACGTGCCGCGATAAGGGCAGCTTCATTGCAAACATTGGCGATGTCTGCTCCCGAGAAGCCTGGAGTCTGTTTGGCAAGGAATCCTATCTCAAATCCCTCCACGAGTTTCAGATTGCGGAGGTGTACATTGAAAATAGCCTCCCTCTCCTTAAGCTCAGGAAGATCCACGTGAATCTGCCTGTCAAAGCGGCCAGCACGCATAAGTGCCTTGTCGAGAATATCAGCACGGTTTGTTGCAGCCAGGATGATGACACCTGAGTTGGTACCGAAGCCGTCCATCTCTGTAAGGAGCTGGTTGAGGGTGTTCTCGCGTTCGTCATTTGACGAAAAGCCTACATTCTTGCTACGGGCACGACCTACTGCATCGATCTCGTCGATAAATACGATACAAGGTGCTTTCTCTTTTGCCTGACGGAAGAGGTCCCTCACTCTGGAAGCACCTACACCTACGAACATCTCCACAAAATCTGAACCTGAGATGGAGAAGAATGGCACATCTGCTTCACCTGCCACAGCTTTTGCAAGAAGGGTCTTACCTGTACCAGGAGGGCCTACAAGGAGAGCACCCTTAGGGATCTTACCGCCAAGAGCGGTATATTTCTTAGGATTCTTGAGGAAGTCCACTATCTCCATAACCTCCACCTTCGCCTCTTCCAGACCTGCCACATCCTTAAATGTCACTTTTACATTGTTCTCTTTTTCATAAAGTTTGGCCTGAGATTTCCCCACACTGAAGATACCGCCGCCACCACCCTGGCCACCGCCCATCCCCTTCTGCATAGGGCGGAACATGATAAACCAAAGGATACCGAAAATCAATAGAGGAAAGATGAACCATTCAAGCAGCTTCCCGAAATAGTTCTCTCTTGTTTCAGTGGTGAGGACAAATCTCTGCTCCACAGGGAGTGACATGCGTGCCTCCTCAAAATTCTCTTCAGCGTTGAAGTTTGGAGAGACGAGGAAAAAGAAGTGAGGACCCACAGATGGTTCCCTCCCACCGAAATATTTGTTTACATATTTTGAGAGGCTGTCCTTCTGGATATACACCTCTGCCCTCTGCAGGTTCGAGATGTAAGTAATCTTCTCCACATCACCGCCAGGAATCATCTGCTCCTTCACTGTGAGCCACTCAGTCTTCACAGGGTCGGCAGAGCCGTACATCCTGAACACAAAACCGAGGGCGAGAATAACAAAAAAGTAGATCCACATAAAGTTGAACCTGGGACCTTTTTTGTTATTTGCGTTCTGAGGCCTCTTGGGTTGTGGCCTCTTTTCATTTAGTGGTTTTTTGTTGTTATTCTGGTTAGTCGTCATATTCGTCTTTATAGTCTTTACGGATAGCGTCGGCCCAAAGATCCTCGAGCCTGTAGAAGTTTCTATACTCTGTAAGGAAAACGTGCACTACAATATCATCGTAGTCAAGAATCACCCAGAAGCCGTTCTCTTTACCCTGCATTCTGCGGAGTTTCCTCTGACCTTTTTCCCACATCATATCTTCGATGTTATCTGAAATAGCTGCTACAGCTGTAGTCGAATCTGCATTACAAATCACGAAATGGTCGGCAATGGCTGCACCTATCTTGCGTAAATCGAGGGCACAAACATTTTTTGCCTTTTTGTCGAGCATTGCTTCTGCAATAATGTCAATTTCTTTCATTTATTATTTTTATTTTTGTCCGACAAAGATACTGCAAATTTTTGACCATTTATGACAGATATGACAGTAAATTGGCTAAAGGAGACAGATTCCACCAACAGTGATGCACACAGGCATCGTCACGAGGCATCAGATTTCACCGTATGGGCAGCTCAGTTCCAGACTGCAGGCAGGGGACAGAGGGGCAATTCGTGGGAGAGTGCTGTGGGGGAAAACCTCACATTCTCCATCCTGTTCAAGCCGGAGAACTTCCTCTCTACCAGGCAGTTTGAGCTATCTCAAGTGGTCGCTCTAGGAGTAGTGGATTACCTTGCCACCAAGGGAATTGAAGCCAAAATCAAATGGCCGAATGACATCTATGTAGAGGATAGAAAAATTTGCGGAATCCTTATTGAAAATATCCTTTCGGGTGCCACATTGTCAGTCTGCATTGCCGGCATCGGCCTCAACCTCAACCAAAGAGTTTTCCGCAGCGACGCCCCCAACCCGACATCGCTATTGCTTGAGTTGCAGCGATCAGGATACCCTTCTGCCGAGCCGCTTAACGACAGAAATGAGCTGATGCTTCTTCTTCAGAAGATCGCAGCACTATACCTGCCGCTTACTCAGGAGGTCCCAGTATCGTCCGACCCCGTTTCTGCATCTTTCCCGTTACTTCTGGAAGAGCGTTACCTCTCAGTCCTATACCGTCGTGACGAACTCCACACCTATGTGGACCTTACCACCGGCGAGACCTTCCGCGGCTACATTCGGGGAATAGAAAAAAACGCCTGCCTCCGTATCGAAACAGAGACAGGCACCATCAAATCCTTCGCCTTCAAAGAGTTGAAGTATATTATTTCTCAGTAAGGAGATTCCCTGTAAACTGAGCCACTTTCTCCTTTGCATATTTGAGGTCAATGGTAAGTTTCTTCTTGCCGCTGCCCGGCACCTCATACATAGAGTCAAGGAGGATCGCTTCACATATTGACCTGAGACCACGTGCTCCAAGCTTGTACTGGATAGCAGTCTCGACAATGAACTCAAGCACGTCATTTTTCACCACAAGCTCTACCCCATCCATCTCGAACATCTTCACATACTGCTTGATAAGTGCATTCTTAGGCTCAGTCAAAATCCTTAGCAGTGCCTCTTTATCCAATGGATTCAGGAAGGTCAACACAGGGAGACGGCCGATGATCTCAGGGATAAGTCCGTATGAACGGAGATCCTGAGGGGCAATATACTGCAGAAGGTTCTCCTTGTCGATTGACTCGTTCTTTTTCTGTGCGCCATAACCCACCACAGAGGTGTTGAGCCTTTGGGCAATTTTCCTCTCTATACCCTCAAAGGCACCTCCGCAGATAAAGAGGATATTTTTGGTATCCACCGCAATCATTTTCTGGTCTGGGTGCTTGCGTCCACCCTGTGGAGGCACATTGACAATGCTCCCCTCGAGAAGCTTGAGCATCGCCTGCTGCACCCCCTCACCCGAGACGTCACGAGTGATAGAAGGGTTGTCGCTTTTACGGGCAATCTTGTCTATCTCATCGATAAATACGATACCTCTCTGAGCCTTCTCCACATTGTAGTCAGATGCCTGAAGGAGTCTGGTAAGGATGGTCTCCACATCCTCACCCACATAACCTGCCTCGGTAAGCACTGTGGCGTCCACTATGGCAAATGGGACATTGAGCATCTTGGCAATGGTTCTGGCAAGGAGGGTCTTGCCGGTACCGGTGGCACCCACAAGGAGGATATTGGATTTCTCCAGTTCGAGTTCATCGCTTTTTGGAGAATTGATCCTCTTGTAGTGGTTGTAAACTGCCACAGATAGGAACTTCTTCGCATCGTCCTGACCGATGACATACTGGTCCAGAAATGCTGTAATCTCCTTAGGGGTCATCAGAAGTGTCTCATTCTCCTCTGCCCCACCCTTTCTGGATGGTGACTTGACAGCCACTTCCTCACCAAAAGCCTGCTGAACATATTGCGATACGGTAAGGGCACAATCCACACAGATTGAGACTTCACCTGTACCCATAAACATATCCACCTGGTCGCTGCCCCTTCCACAGAAGCTGCACCTTTCCACCTTCTTCTTGCTCATATATTGCCTTAATTATTTGGTACGGCTCAGAATTGAGTCGATCATACCATATTTGACAGCCTCCTCGGCACTCATCCAATAGTCACGGTCAGCATCCTTCTCGATCTGCTTAACCGATTTGCCGGAGTGCTTGGAGATAATATCGTACAACTCCCCTTTGAGTTTCTTAATTTCGCGTGCCGCAATCTCAATGTCGGACGCCTGTCCCTCTGCACCACCCATTGGCTGGTGGATGAGAACGCGGGAGTGGGGAAGAGCTGTTCTCTTCCCCTTTGCACCTGCGGTCAATAGGACTGCAGCCATCGAAGCGGCCATACCTGTGCAGATAGTAGCCACATCTGGTGAAACAAGCTGCATTGTATCGTAGATACCAAGCCCTGCATATACCATTCCGCCAGGGGAGTTCAGATAGAGCTGAATATCGGCGGTAGGATCTGTTGACTCCAGGAAGAGGAGCTGGGCCTGGATTATGTTTGCCACATCGGTATCAATTCCCACACCCAAGAAGATAATGCGGTCCATCATCAATCTTGAGAAAACATCCATAGTGGCCACATTGAGCTGCCTCTCCTCAATGATTGTAGGATTAATATAGCCTGCATACACCCTTGAATATTTGTCAAGTGAGGTGCTGCTGATTCCAAGGTGACCTTTTGCGTACTTTTCAAATTCTGTTGCCATAATCTCTAAAGTTTAATGTTCTATGGATATATACGGAATTGCGCCCCAGATGTTACAGACAATTACTGCAATTTCTGGAATTTGTCAAGAGAGATTTTCTTCTTCTCAACAGTCACTACGCTGCGAACATAGTCAAGAACTTTGGTCTCTTCCACTTTCTCGAAGATTCTGCGACCCTCGTTCTCGTTAGCGATAAGGCTCTCAGCATGTTTAACAAGGTACTCCTCTGGTACGTTTGGAATACCGTAAGAAGCGAACTGGTATTTTGCAAGTTTCTTAGCCTGCTCAAGCATATCCTCTTTAGAGATCTCAAGGTTCTGCTCTTTGATGATTCTCTGAGTGATAGTCTGCCAACGGAAATCTTTAGCAAATGCAGGGAACTCCTGCTCGATCTGTTCCATAGTGAATTTACCCTGGTTAGCAGCGAAAAGCCATCTCTTCATGAAATCCTCAGGAAGGGCAATGTTTGCTTTGTTGATGATATACTCGCGAGCATCAAGGATAAATCTGTAATCAGTCTCCTCAGCATACTCAGCAGCCATTCTCTCAGCAAGTTTGGCATCAAACTCCTCTTCAGTCTTAACGGTATCCTTACCGAAAAGCATATCGTAAAGTTCCTGACCAGGAACAGCGTCAACATAGTTCTTAACCTCTACGATGGTGAATTTCCACATAGGATCCATAGAAGCAAGCTCCTCTTTCTTAACTTTAAGCATAGCAGCGCGGTCAGCCTCGTTTACGAATACCTCGTTAACGTTAAGCTCAAATGAGTCACCGGCTTTCTTACCAAGGAACAAAGCTTTTGAAGCCTCATCCTTGATGGTTCTCATTGCTACATAAGTTTTCTCAACTCTGGTCTCACCCTGCTCGAAGTCAGCTACGATGAAATCTTCCTCTTTAACTGTCTCGCAGTTCTCGAGTTTGCCGTATTGTTTAAGGATGTTTGATTTGTACTCCTCTTTAGATTTTGCAGTAGCTGTGATGGTATAGTGAGGGATCACGTCCTCAGCTGAAAGGCTAAGCTCATAATTTGGAGCAAGTGCCATATCAAATACGAAAGTGAAGTTCTCACCAGCAGCCCAGTCATTTTTAGACTCTACCTCCTCGTTTGGAAGTGGCTCACCAAGAATGGTAAGGTTGTTCTCTTTTACATAGTTGTCAAGAGACTCAGAGATAAGCTCGTTGATAGACTCTACCAAAGCAGACTGGCCGTGAGTCTTCTCTACAAGTGACATAGGTGCCATACCTTTTCTGAAACCTTTGATGTCCACCTCTCTACGGTACTTGTTAAGAAGTTTTTTCTTTTTGTCTGCGTAGTCTTCTTTGGTGAAATCCATTTGGACTTGAATCATCAAGTCATCCTTTTTAAGTTCTGTAATGTTCATAGTCGATTATATATTATTTTACTTTTTTCCTAATTAGCCCGCAAAAGTATAAATTTTAGTTGAATTTTTCTAATTTTGCAGCCCCAAATGAAAGTATTATAAAAATAATAGAAGTATATGAGAACTAAAATCGTAGCAGGAAACTGGAAAATGAACACAGTTGTCAGCGAAGGCAAGGAGCTCGTTGACGGTATCCTTTCAAAACTTTCTACTGTACCTTCAGATGTACAGCTTATCGTAGCTCCCCCATTCACACACCTTTCAGAAGTAGCATCTAAACTTGCAGGTTCTTCTATCGCACTTGCAGCTCAGAACTGCGCTGACCATGAGAAAGGGGCATACACAGGTGAGGTATCTGTAGCAATGCTTAAATCAGTTGGCTGCTCATATGTAATCCTTGGCCACTCAGAGAGAAGAGAGTACTATGGAGAGACATCTGAGACACTTGTTACCAAAGTAAAACTTGCCCTTGCAGCAGGTCTCAAACCTATCTTCTGTGTAGGTGAGGTTAAAGACGAAAGAGTTGCAGGCAAACACTTTGAAGTAGTTGGCAAACAGATCGAAGAGGTACTTTTCACCCTTACAGCTGAAGAGATGGCACAGGTAGTTATCGCTTACGAACCAGTTTGGGCTATCGGTACAGGTCTAACCGCTACATCAGAGCAAGCACAGGAGATCCACGCATTCATCCGCAAAGCCCTTGCTGACAAATTCGGTGCAGCACTTGCAGAAGAGATCACCATCCTTTACGGTGGCAGCTGCAAACCTTCAAATGCACCTGAACTTTTCGCTCAGCCTGACATCGACGGCGGTCTTATCGGTGGCGCTGCCCTTAAAGCAGAGGACTTCATCGGTATCGCTACTTCGTACTAGTCGGCACTACCCTCGGCAAGCCTAACGGGACATCCTATGTAGGTCTTACAGGGAATTCATCTTCAGGCCCATAGGAAATCTAGGCAAGCTCCGGGAACCTCGACAGGACGCGACCGCATCTTCTTGAAACATCATCCCCCGACCCGCTCGGGGGATTTCATATAGAACCGGAGTGGATCATATAAAACGGGCACGAAAATGGCCAAATCCGTGCCCAAACCACATAAAAAACACTAAACGGGCACGAAAACAGCCTATTCCGTGCCCAAAACCAAAAGCATTATGGATTACATAGAAGTTCAAATCAAAATCACCCCCTACAGCGATGATTTCTCCGACATCGTAGTAGCAGAAATTGCTGACCTCGGCTTCGAAAGCTATGTCAACGAGGACCCATATCTCAAGGCATACATCCCGGTAAACCAATTCTCTGAGCGCCATCTCAAACTGATCCTCAGCGGAATTGACCGTGACCTATTCGACCTCAGCTACACCACTAACTACGTCAAGGAACAGAACTGGAACGCAGTATGGGAGGCCTCGTTTGAACCAATAGTAATCGGCCGCTGCACAGTAAAAGCCCACTTTCATAAAGGTCTGCCACGCACCAAATACACCATCACCATCACCCCCAAGATGGCATTCGGCACAGGTCACCACCAGACCACATCACTTATGATGGAGGCGATGCAGCGCGAAGAGAAGACCCTCAAAGGGCTCAAGGTGCTCGACATGGGGTGCGGCACTGGTATACTTGCCATCCTTGCTGCCAAGATGAAAGCAGAGTTCCCTGTTCATGCGATAGATATCGACCCTACCGCAGTATACTCAGTAAGGGAAAATGCATGGAAGAACCGCGTACATGAAGCTGTCGATGCACGCTACGGTGATGCATCGCTGATCCAGGCCGGCAGATACGATGTTATCCTGGCAAACATAAACCGCAACATCCTCCTTCAGGACATGTCCACCTATTCACGTGGTCTTCGCCCCGGCGGAATGTTGATCATTAGCGGCTTCTACACACAGGACCTACCTATGCTCATAGAAGAGGCTGAAAAACAATCCCTTAAATTTGAATATGAATTGGTAAAGGACAATTGGGTATCTGCAAAATTTACAAAAAACTAAAAAAAGTGTAAATTAAATTTGCACTTTCAAAAAAAGTCTCTACATTTGCAATCCCAAAACGGAAACGAAAGTTCTTTTGGAAAAGCGGGCGTGTTGAAATTGGTAGACAATCCAGACTTAGGATCTGGTGCCGAGAGGCGTGGGGGTTCGAGTCCCTTCGCCCGCACAAAAAGCTCAACTGCAAAGTTGGGCTTTTTTGTTTTTATGATGTACAAGAGATACAAAAAAGATTTCGCAAAATTTCCGTACGGTTTCCAGTTCAAAGATAAGGTTATTTGTGCATCCTACTGAGTTTTTTGTCTTTCGCAAGAAGTTTATCAGCTATAATTGCTGACTATTTTATACGATAAAAGCCCGCAGCGGAGAATTTTCCACTGCGGGCTTCGTCTGCTGACAGTCCATTCAGCAATACGGTAGCGAAGGCGATCATTCTTCCCCTGTGGGGATAAGAGGGGCATAGACCATCTGGAGTCTTGTGGTTTGTCCAACTGAAGTCTTGCCGGGCGTTTTTATGTGTGCGGTGGGTATAGAAGGTTGCGTTCTTGTCAAGCTTATTTGGCAAGAGGGCAAGTGCCGCTGTAAATGAATTTTTAGCAAATATTGTCGGTTTCTGTTGTATATTTAAACAATAGTATTACCTTTGTATTATACAAGTTGTTTAATACATAAATATAATACGCCTTATGGTAAATGACAATGTGATTAATGACCTTCTCAATGCTTGGGAGGAAACCTATAAGAAGGGGCAGCTGACATTCTGGATTTTCCTTGCTTTGAAAGAAAGCAATAAATGTGTTGAGGATATCAAAGAGTTTGTGGAGAAGATGTCGGAAGGCACAATGTCTTGTGAGGAACAGAGTCTGTACAGGACCCTTCGCAAGTTCCAGAATCTTGAGATTGTGGAATATGAGTGTATCAGGGTCAGCAAAGGACCGGACAGGAAATACTATCATCTTACTGAAACTGGCAATGAACTTTTCAGACGTTTTGCAGAACGAAATATATTATTATTCACTAAAGAAACAATCATCAACCTTTTAACTAAGTAAGTTATGAAAGTATTGACATTAAGATTGGGACAATTTACCCTCGGCGCATTGTGCCTGACCGTTGTATTTCGATATGCTCTGAACTTATGTATCGGAATGAATAGCGTAATCGGATCATTATTGTGTTCCGTTGTATATTTCGGCCTGATGTTCCTCACAGGCTGGTACTTTGGAAGTAAGGATGTGGCAGAAAACGAGATTCACGATATAGGATTCAGATATCACTTTGTGACATATATACTGTGTATCGGACTCGGATACGTGACACATTACATCGGTTGGCACTGCGAATCACTAAAGTCCGTGACCATCACTGCGATTTCGTGGGGCATCGGTCTATTTATCCACTTCATATTCTTCCTCTTTGAACAGAAGAAGACAATCAAGGGATATGCAAGGGATGAGATATTCCAGTAATTTGACATAGACATCTTTCCGGTCAGAGG
>JAGBVU010000005.1 GCA_017630155.1 Bacteroidales bacterium | reverse complement strand
TTCAGTCCTTTGCTCTACCAACTGAGCTATGGCACCATCGGTTTTGGGATTGCAAATGTAGGATTATTTTTTGGACTACCAAAATAAATTTATCATTTTTCTCATCTTCGCTCAACTTTTGTATCTTCGCAGTCGTATGAAAGGGGCAAAAACATATATTCAGGTAATCCTTCCGGTAAGATTTCGGGACACAGTGACCTACTCTGTCCCCGATGAGCTTGTACCAAAAATCCAGATTGGTTCAAGGGTGGAGGTGATGCTTGGATACAGGAAGTACAAGGGGTATGTGGAGGAGATATCGCAGACCCCGAGATACGACATCAGGAAGATAAGGGATATCCTCTCCATCGATACTGAGATTACGGCAACCCCTGAAGATATACGGTTCTGGCGCACCATCGCCGACTACTATATGTGCAGCTCAGGGGAGGCACTCAAGGCAGCCACCCCATTCCTGATGGAGCTCCTCACCAAACGGGAGAAGAAATCTGCTGAATCCCTCCCAAAAACTGACACCAAAGCCTGTAAATGTGCGGCTGCAGCGAAAAAGCCAGACATTTTGGTCAGCAAAACCACCGAATGGATGGCCGCAGCAACAGAAGCAAGCACTTCGGACACCCAAACCGGCAAATCCGTGCCCGAAAACCCAGAAACCGCCACTTTGGGCACCAAAAACGCCCACTCCGTGCCCAAATTTCTAAAGAGCCCACAAGACCCTGCCATCAAGAACGGATTGTATCTGGACCTGGTAAGCAGACAGGTCCAAAGAGGGAAAAGCACCCTTATCCTCACCCCGGACATAGCATCTTGCCGTAAGATGGAGAAAGCACTATCCCCACACTTCGGCGACAAAATAATCACATACCACTCCGGACAGACCACAGCCAAAAAGCGCGAAGCGACCAAGGCTCTCCTCACCGGAAATGGAGAAGCTTCCCATCCGGCATCAGAGGGTACTTGTCATACCATTGGAACCTATACAGACACCATCTGCAGCACAAGAGGAGACCACCACTCACCCCTTATTATAATTGGCCTCCGTTCAGCCCTCTTCCTCCCATTCAGAAATCTGGGCCTTATCATTGTAGATGAGGAGCATAGCCCTCTTTACAAACAGTCAGAGCCTACCCCACGCTATCACGGCAGGGATACGGCACTGATATTGGCCCAACTGCACAACGCGGACATCATCCTCAGCTCCCCCACCCCATCATTTGAGTCCCTACACAATGTGATGATAGGGAAATATCAGGAACTGTCCCTCCCACAAGAGCTTTTGGCAGACCATCCAAATGATGCTACAGAATCTCTGAAGATAGTGGACTTCTCAAAGGAGTTCCGGACAGGATCGACCAAAGGGGCACTTACAAATATTGCCCTGGCTGCACTGCGTGAGAGGGCTGCAAAGGGGATCAAAACCGCCATTTTCCGCCCCAAGTGGGCATTTCCCCAGGCAGAACAGGAGTGGCGTCCCGAACTTGAAGATGCTCTCGAGGGGATCAAAACAGAGATCTTCACAGAGATCCAGCAGTTGGAATCTCTCAAGGCCAAACCCTCTTTTATCGTGGTAATCCAAGGCGAAGCACTCCTCTCTCCCAAAAATTTCAGAGCTGAAGAGCGAGCACTCCAACAAATAATGAAGATAGTAGAGATTGCCAAAAGTGGTAAAAGCGAGGGACAGGTCATCGTGCAGACATCACTCTATCGCCACAATATCTTCAAACACCTCTGTGGTAAAGTCCCATTTGAGACATTGCTCCAGGAAAGGGCAGAGCTCAACCTCCCCCCATTCAGCAGAATAATTCAGATCACCATGCACTGCGACAGCTTCCAAAAAATGGAACAGAAGGGAGAGGAAGTGACAAAAGCAATAAAAATGTCCGGAGCAACAGATTTCGATGGACCCATCCCCATTTCAGAGGAGAGTTGCATGTTCCAGATACGTCTCCACAAAAACAAGGGGGCACAAAAAATAAAGCGCCAACTCTCATCAGCGCTCTACTATTTTGAAAATGTTATAATCGACGTAGATCCTCTCTAAACACTCAGCAGACTATACTGAGTGCCTTCGGCAATACTGCTAGCTCTACAGGTGTCCCTCCTATAACCTCTCCATCCACCTCCACTGGGAACTCATCCCCTTCGATAAAGATTCTTACACTCTTGCCCACTGTATGGTAAATATCGGGAATCTGGTAGATTCTCCCTGAGAAAAGCTCCTTGAAGCGGACCAGGATCTTAGCTCTGGACATATTGCCTATAACAGTGACATTCACCATTCCATCGTCCATTACAGCATCTGGAGCCTGGATCATCCCGCCTCCGCTATAAACTCCATTGGCCAATGCCACAGAGAGAGCCTTACCCTTGAAGAAAATCTCTCCATCCACCTCTACACGGAATAGCTTGGGGCTCATCTTCAGAAAAGATTTGGCAGCAGCCTTTACATATATCCACTTCCCACTCTGACCCTTCTCTTTCATAGCATTGCACTCACGACAGATGACCGCATCCAAGCCGACCCCCGAACCGTTGATCATATATCTGCTCTGCTTAACTTTAGACTCCTCCACCTCCACACGGAAGATATCCTGTTTGACCACCCTCCCCGCTGCAATTATCTCAGCACACTTTACATAGTCGGCAGGGATACCATACATCTTCACCCAATCATTACCGGAACCTGCCGGAATAACCCCCAATCTGACATCATCGGTAGGAACCTCTTTCTGGAGAAATATTCCATTGACCACCTCGTGAATGGTTCCATCACCACCCACCGCTATTATATTCCTGTAACCATCCCTTACTGCCTTTACAGCCAGCTCTATAGAGTGGTACTTGCTCTTGGAGAATACCGAATCAAACTCCACTCCTGCCCCCTTGAGGGCACTATCTATCAGATGCCACTCCTCAAGTACCTTATTTTTCCCAGCCTTCGGATTGGCTATCACCATCCACTTTGAATTACTCATCGTAAATAAGTTTAGAAATATGGGACAAATCTAACATAAATATCGCGCAGATAAAAAGATTTTGTAAATTTGCTCGTTATTGGAGAATAATATCGATTATGGGAAAAGTAATAGCAATCGCAAACCAGAAAGGTGGAGTAGGCAAGACCACCACTGCAATCAACTTGGCAGCATCATTGGCAGTAATGGAGAAAAAGACACTCCTTATCGACGCTGACCCTCAGGCAAATGCGACATCGGGACTAAATTTTGACCCCGACACAGACTCTACCAGGACACTCTATGAGGTGCTGATTGGAGACAGAACATTTGAAGAGGTGACACTTGACACAGAGATTGCAGATCTTAAGCTTGTCCCATCACACATCAATCTGGTGGGTGCAGAAATAGAGATGCTCTCCATCGAAAACCGCGAAAACGTTTTCAAGAACGCACTTCAGAAGGTTATCGACAAGTATGAATACATCATCATAGACTGCTCTCCATCTTTGGGCCTTATCACGGTCAACTCCCTCACAGCGGCTGATTCTGTAATCATCCCAGTCCAATGCGAATATTTCGCCCTCGAAGGTCTTGGCAAACTCCTAAACACCATCAAGCTGGTACAGAACAAACTCAACCCTGCACTGACAATCGAAGGATTTCTCCTCACTATGTTTGACGGACGTCTCCGTCTGGCAAACCAGGTGGTGGAAGAGGTAAGGCAACACTTCGGAGAGATGGTATTCAATACCCTCATCCAAAGAAATGTACGATTGAGCGAGGCCCCATCACATGGCAAACCCGCCATCCTGTATGATGCTGTATCCCCAGGCTCCAACAACTACCTTAATCTGGCAAAAGAAATTATAAAAAAGAACTCATAAGATACTATGGCTAAGAAATCTGCATTAGGAAAAGGTCTCGGTGCCCTCATATCCGGTTATGAAGGGAAGTTCGAACCGCACACACCCCCAGTGACTATACCGGGCCCAACATCCAGCCCAGTATCTATATCTGAGATCTCATTGGACGACATTACTGTCAATCCATACCAGCCCCGTACAGTTTTTGAAGAGGAGGCACTTGAAGCTCTGGCGGACTCCATCAAACAACTCGGTCTTATCCAACCCATAACCGTAAGGGGTATTGAGAACGGAAAGTACCAGATCATAAGTGGCGAACGCAGATTCAGGGCAGCCAAAATAGCTGGTCTTACCCATATCCCTGCATACATAAGAAAAGCTGATGACCAGGGGATGCTCGAGATGGCTATCGTAGAGAACATTCAGAGGGAGAACCTTGACTCCATAGAGGTGGCCTTGAGCTTCCAGAGACTTATAGAGGAGTGCAACCTCACCCAGGAGGCAATGGCAGAAAGGGTAGGAAAAAAAAGGGCCACTGTCACCAACTATCTACGCCTGCTCAAACTTCCTGCAATAGTGCAGATCGCCCTTAGAGAGGGTAAAATCTCTATGGGACACGCCAAATGCATCCTGTCACTTGAAGATGCGGCACAGCAAGTAAAACTATGCGACATTATCATAAAGAACGATCTGTCGGTAAGACAGGCTGAGCAGAAAGCAAAAGCCCTTCTTGAGCCCAAGCCAGCCAAAGAGGACAAACCTGTCAATCTCCCGGACCCATACTACAGGGTACTTGAAATTGTCGGGAGATATTTCAATAATCACATCAGCCTCAAAAGGGCAGACTCAGGAAAAGGGAGCATAACCATCCAATTTGCAAACGACCAGGAGGTGGAATCATTCCTGAAAGATCTGGAGGGAATAAAACAACAATAGAGGCCGTGCGAAAAATAGTTCTCCTATCCATACTGTTGCTCATATCTACTGTCTCAGGCTACGCCCAATTCAACTTCGGAATGGGTGAAGATGATGGTGGTGGTCTGGGTGGCCTTTTCGGCAACAGTACCACATCTTCGGAGAACGACACCATTTCAGCAACACAAATATTCTCTGCAAAAGATTATTTCCGTGGCCTTGCCCACAAAGACACCATCAAAATGAGCTGGATGTTCGGAGGTTCCATAGTCCTCCCCGGCACAGCTCAGATATACAACAAAGATTACTGGAAGCTTCCCATAGTCTACCTCGGAATTGGAGGTATGGCTGCCGGAGGTGGATACTTCCTCTCCAAGTACAAGAAAACTGGCGATCCGTCACACAAGACATACAGCACCATCCTTTTCGCAGGGGCTGCCCTTGTGTATTGGGGCTCAATCCTCGATGGTGTTTGCAATTATGACTCTTACCAGGACCCTGACCCCACAAGGGCCACACTATACTCTGTCCTCCTTCCCGGTTTGGGGCAGATATACAATAAGGACTACTGGCACATCCCCATCTGGTACACAGGTCTGGCTGTAGCCGGTTATGCATGGAACTACAACGGAAAACAATATAAAAGATACAAGGAGCTGAGCATCCAGGCATCTGACCCCAATGGAGGGTACACAGGGAGCACCTCTGTCAGCAACCTCAACCACTACAGGGACACATATAGGCGCATGAGGGACTACTCCATCCTGGCTACAGTGGCTGTCTATCTGCTTCAGGTCATAGATGCCAATGTGTTTGCCACAATGCACAACTTCGAAATCACAGATGACCTCTCAATGGACATATCCCCTACAGTCATCACTCCACTTGAAACACCAAACCAAAACCAAAATATAACCTTAAGACAGCAGAACTCTTTTGGTTTGCAATTAAATTTATCATTCTGACACATTTATATGAAGAGACTTGTTATCAGTTTACTGACCCTTTCACTATTCACATCTGTTTCATTTGCACAGAATACAGCAAATACAGACACCACCTATGTCACACTCACTGCTGAGACAGATACAGTGACTGTGTCTGCCACAGAAAATGTAAAGAGGGAGAAGAAGGGCGACGATTTTTTCAAAAAAATATTCCCTCCAAAAGAGGAGAGACGTCCAAGCCTGCTCAAACAGAGAGACAGCCTTTATGCCGCCAATGATTCTCTCTTGAGACTTATCGACACCCTCAGGATGGAGATTACAGATTATGAACTGGTCACCTCTTCAGATACCCTCAATGAAGGGTCATTGGATTTGGTCCCGGGCTATGTACCAAGTGACTCCCTGACATTGGAGGACACCGACTCCCTTATGAGCATCTGGTACCACCAGAAAAATATGGAGCTTCTCGAAAATCTTGAGAAAAATGTGGACCTTGACACAGCTGTCCTCCTCTCAAACATCCCAGACTCTGTATATATCGAGAGACTTCAGAAGATGAACTCTTTCATCTCCGTCCCTTACAACAGCATCATCAGAAACTACATCATCACATACACCGAGCGCATATCCAAACAATCCGAAACCATGCTCGGCCTGTGCAGATACTACATGCCTATCATCGAGGAGATTCTGGACCAGTACCAACTCCCTCTGGAGCTCAAGGCTATGGCCATCATCGAGTCAGCCCTCAACCCAAGGGCAGTTTCAAGGGTGAAGGCAAAAGGTATGTGGCAGTTTATGTACGGCACAGCCATCAGGTACAACCTCCTGATCAACTCCTATGTGGATGAGCGCCTCGATCCATTCAAATCGTGCCACGCTGCAGCTCGCTACCTGCAGGACGCATACAGGATGTTCGGCAGCTGGCCACTTGCTATTGCATCATACAACTGCGGCGCAGGAAATGTAAACAAAGCGATAAGAAGGTGTGGAGGTTCAAAAGAGATATGGGATGTATATCCATTCCTCCCAAGGGAGACCAGAGGATATATCCCATCTTTCATAGCTGCACTCTATATGTTAAATTACTATCAGGAGCATCAGCTCACCCCTATTCCTGTCAATATGCCTGTCCACACAGACACAATAAAAGTGAACAAAATGCTCCACTTCGAACAGGTTGAGCACTACACTGGGCTCCCTAAACAGCAGCTGCGCGACCTCAACCCACAATATCTTCACGATATAGTTCCAGGTGTGGAGAGGGAATATGTACTCCGCATACCCTACAACTATACAGGTAAATTTGTACAATACGAAGACTCTATCTACAAATACAGAGACTCAGTATATTTCAGCCCCGCCACCCTCAAGAAAATCAAAGAGAGCGGTTCAACCAACTCACAGAGGATAACCCACAAGGTAAAAAGTGGAGAGACACTCAGCCACATCGCTATCAAGTATGGTGTAAAAGTGAGGGATATCCAGAGATGGAATGGTGTCAAGACCAACATCCGTGTCGGCCAGAGACTTGTAATATATAAAGGTGGTGGCCCTGTAGCATCATCAAAATCGTCAGGCAGCAGCACCACCAAAGCCAAAACCACCACATCCGGAGGATATGTTATCTACACAGTCAAATCTGGAGACAACCTTTGGGACATTGCCAAAAAGTTCCCTGGTGTAAGTGCTCAGAACATTATGGACCTCAACGGGATGAAATCGGGTGCCAAGATCTATCCGGGAATGAAACTTAAGATTAAAAAGTCAAATTAATCTGCCCCTTCAACATCTTGGTGGAGACCTTAAGATATAGCCCTACTCGAGAGAGTGGGGCATATTTTATATAGCCATACAGATCCCATCCCCTCCTGTACAGGGCTGGAACCGAGAAGCTCTGCGGTAGGTCCCTCTCATAGAAATATATCCTGTTCTCCCATTTGTCTATATGATAGACTGTCCCTCTGACTGCCACTTCCCACTTTTTGCGCAGCGGTGTATATCCGCACTCAGCATAAAGGGCAACACCCGGTTCCAGCGGAGAAGATGTGGCGAGATTGTTCCACACCACCTCTGCTCTTGCCGCCAGATAGAACCCGGAAGCGGGGTGATAGCTGTAGTGGAGTCTGAGCCCCTGCTGATGCCTCCCTTCGTACCCATAGAATCTGTACCTCCACCGGAGCATCAGTTTGCTCTCCCCTCTGGTCCATTCCCCCTCACAAGAGGACTCCACCTCGAAGGAGGGGACCTTGACACCCCACCTTGGGGCAGGATAGTAGACAACATCCACATACCCTCTGAATAAAAGCTCCCTCTGCGGAATCCAAAGGATATTTACCACACCACCCAACTGATCCTTGCATGAAGATATGGATGAAAATGCACCCCCATATTGAGCGGAGTATTCAGGGGAGTACCACCTTGCCAGCGCAGAACACTCAAATGAGGATGAGAATGGTAGAACTGCCCCGACCAGAGCAGCCCCGTCCCCATCTGAATCTATTGCCACCTCCGAAAAAACTCTGTATCTTCCGATGGACCAGAGCCCGTCAGCACTCACACTACCACTCCACAGATCTCCCCTCCACGCAGCCCCATTGATCCCGACCCTCCATCGGTCGCCACTGAACCCCAGGGAGCCCCCAGCCACATTTTCACCTTGCTCAGAATAGAAAAGGGAGAGCTCCCAATTGTCACAGAAGAGCAATGTTGCCCCCACCCCACGGAAAGCCTCTTGGGGAGATGATGCAGTATAGGGGTAAATTCCACCTCCAAGTTTGAGCATCGAAGAGGGGTCCCCTACTCCGGAGAGGGAAAATGAGTTCCAAAGCAGCAACCCTTGCCCCAGCCTCACCGTATAATCCCCCACCACTCCACTTTTAAGATAGAGCCCCCTGCAAAGATCCACACTCCCCACCTGCAAATGTGCAGACGCCCCCTTGCCGGAGAGAGTTGTGCCCACCTGCAGATTCTCCCCTACCCTGAAACGGTATTTCCCATAATACCCCAAAGGGGCCCCTTTCTCAAACTTACCATTGCCCCTCAATATCACCTTATGCGATATCCTCTCACCCACCTCCGGGGCAATAGAGGGATCCTCCCCAAAGGTGATGAAGGGCAATATCCTCTCCACCTTCTCCTCATTGAAGCCATCGACCTGAGCCAGCTCCCCTGCAGAAAGGATCGCCCCATATTGGTCCCTATACTCCACTATGCTTGCCACCTGAAACGGTGAAAGGAGGGGAAACGCTGCAAGCTCCCCCTCTGTGGCACTATTGATATCGATACGATTCTCCATCAGATGCTCACAATAATTCACCAGCTCTTCCAGATCCCCCAATCCCCTCTCAGCCTCTGCCTCCAATATCCTCATCACCCCTTCGGGCAATGTTTGCGCTGCCACACCTGCCGGTGCAATGGATAAAAAAAAGATTGCCATAGGGAATATGACAATCTTTATATATCTCAGCGCCTCATCTCTCCCCCACATGTCCAATTTTATTTAGTGTTTAATTTGTCTTGAATTTGTATTTGACCTCCTGCAGATCTTTATTGGCCTTGCCTATCTTGGCAGCGAGATCCTTTTTAAACTCGACCATCTTCTTCATAAGCTCAGGGTCGCCTGTGGCGAGAATCTGGAAAGCGAGGATACCTGCATTCTTGGCACCGTCAAGGGCAACTGTTGCTACAGGGATACCTGAAGGCATCTGAAGGATTGAGAGTACTGAGTCCCAACCGTCAATCGAATTTGAAGATTTGATAGGGACACCGATTACAGGTACCGGTGTATATGCTGCAATAACACCTGGGAGGTGAGCTGCTCCACCAGCCCCTGCGATTATTACCTTTATCCCCCTTTCATAAGCGTTGGTAGCAAAATCCATCACCATCTCGGGAACTCTGTGTGCCGACAATGCATTGATTTCAAAGGGAATTTCCATCAAATCGAGGAATTCTGCCGCTTGTTTCATAACGGGCATGTCAGAAGTGCTGCCCATAATTATAGATACTACTGGTTTCATGTCCTATTTTTTCGGTTTAAACAAAATTAATGTTTATTTTCGCATCTTCAAAAAATATGTGCAAAACGATGGCAAGGATTAAACTTCACGACAAGTATTTCATCCCTTCTCTTCCAAATGAAGAGATCGAGAAGGCTATTAAATCTGTCGCAGCAAGAATTTGTGATGATTACAGAGATAAGGAACACCCTATTTTTCTCAGTGTGCTGAACGGCTCGTTCATGTTTACCGCTTCACTTATGAAATATCTTGATATCCAGGCTGAGGTATCATTTATCAAGATGTCCTCATATGACGGCACTCAATCTACAGGTTGTGTAAAGCAGTTGCTTGGTCTTAACAAGAATATAAAAGGGAAAAATGTCCTTATCGTGGAGGATATTGTCGACACAGGGAATACCATTGTAGAACTTGTACAGCTCCTGAAAGAGGCCGGTGCAGCCGACATTAAGGTGTGCACACTGCTTATCAAACCCGAATCATACAACAAAGACATCAAGATAGATTATCCTGCACTCTCCATCCCCAACGACTTCATAGTGGGCTTTGGCCTTGACTATGACGAACTTGGCCGTCAGTACAAGGATATTTATGTATTAGACCCAAATCAAGATCCAGAGTAATGAAATATTACGTATTGTTTGGCCCTCCAGGTGCTGGCAAGGGTACACAGGCTAAGCTTCTAGCTGAAAAATATAATTTGCATCACATCTCAACAGGCGATCTGCTACGCCAGGAGATAAAGAAAGGGACCGAACTTGGCAACCAGGCTGCAGTTCTGATCAATGCCGGAAACTTCGTCCCTGACGAGGTGGTGGTAGGTATGATCAAAAACTGCATTGAGGAGAACACCCACGTGTACGGTTTCCTTTTTGACGGCTTCCCACGCACTATCGCCCAGGCTGAGACCCTCGACAACCTGCTTGCCGACAGAGGTGATGAAGTAACATCTATCCTTTCAATATCTCTCCCCGACATGATGGTATTTGAACGTATCCAGCATAGGGCACTGATAGAAGGGAGAATCGATGACACCAAAAGGGAGATTATCCAGAACAGGATAGACACCTACCACCACAAAACTGAACCCCTTATCGATTTCTACAAGAGACAGGGGAAATATCAGGAAGTGGATGGAACAGGGACCATCGAGGAGGTATTCAAGAACATTTCCAAACTAATAAAATAAAAGTCATCCTGCGGCCCTGACCGCAGGATCTTCTACACAATATGGCTAATTCAAACTTCATAGACTACGTACGCATCTTCTGTGCATCCGGCAACGGAGGCAATGGTTCGATGCACCTTCGCCGCGAGAAATTTGTCCCTAAAGGGGGACCTGATGGTGGAGATGGTGGTCGCGGCGGACATATCATCCTGAGGGGTAATCCACAATTCTGGACCCTGATCCACCTCAAATACCGCAAACACATCAAAGCTGACCATGGTGAAGCCGGGAGCGGCAGTCTATGCAAGGGTGCCAATGGCAAGGACATCTATCTGGATGTCCCCCTTGGAACTGTTGCCAAGGATGCAGAGACCGGAGAGGTACTTTTTGAGGTACTCGAACCAGGTGAGGAGAAGATCCTGGTAAAAGGTGGCCGCGGCGGCCTTGGAAACGCAAACTTCAAATCTGCCACCAACCAGACACCCCGCTATGCACAGCCTGGCGAACTTGGTGTGGAGGGGTGGTTCATCCTGGAGCTCAAACTCCTTGCCGATGTAGGTCTTGTCGGTTTCCCGAATGCCGGAAAATCGACTCTCCTGTCTGTAGTTTCAGCAGCCAAACCCAAGATTGCTGACTACGCATTTACCACTCTTGAGCCAAACCTCGGTATCGTAAACTACTACGACAACAAATCGTTCGTAATGGCTGACATACCAGGTATCATCGAAGGGGCTCACACAGGAAAAGGTCTCGGGACCAGATTCCTCCGCCATATCGAGAGAAACTCGATGCTTCTGTTCATGATTCCTGCAGACAGTCAGGACATCAAGGAGGATTATAAGGTCCTTCTCAAGGAGCTGAAACTCTACAACCCTGAACTGATGGACAAAGAGAGGGTACTCGCCATCACCAAAGCGGACATGCTGGATGATGAGCTCAAAAAAGAGATCAAAAAACACCTTCCACGCACTCTCCCCTGTATCTTCATATCATCGCTGACCGGTGAGGGTATCCCACAGCTGAAGGACCTTTTGTGGAAAACTCTTAACCAATAACCGCTATGGAACAACTGCTCAATCTGGATAGGGAGCTTCTTCTGGCCATCAATGGGTGGAACTCCCCTATTTCAGATAAAGTGATGCTGTTCTTCTCTTCCATACCGGTCTGGATACCGCTATACCTTATAATAACAGCACTCCTCTTCCACCCCAAGTGGCAAAGATTCAAGTCCGACGATCTCCAGAGATGGGTCGTGGGTTTGTTCTCTGTAGCGGCTGTCGCTGTCTGCTTCGGTCTGTGCGACCAGATATCTCTCCTGTTGAAGGAGTCTGTCCAAAGGTTCAGACCAGGTCACGAGCCCTCCCTTGAAGGTCTTGTCAGACTGCTGGAGGGGAAAGGTGGAAGCTATGGTTTCGTGTCGGGCCATGCTGCCAACACATTTGGCCTGGCCACACTCACCTCACTGATTTTCAGAAAGAAGTGGTACTCCATCTTCATCTTCTTATGGGCTGTGACTATCAGCTACAGCCGCATCTATCTCGCAAAGCACTACCCGCTGGATGTCATCTGCGGCGCCCTTCTCGGGGCTGCCATAGGGCTTCTGGTATACTATATCCTGAAACTTTCACTACACAAATATGAGATGTATCGTCGACAAAGGGCATGACCCATATTTCAACCTTGCAGCCGAAGAGTATCTTCTCAAGCACTGCACTGAACCGATTTTCCGCCTATGGCGCAATGCACCATCGGTAATCATTGGCAAGAACCAGAACGCCGCTGCCGAGATCAACGGCCAGTTTATCCACCAGAACAATATCCCTGTAGTAAGGAGACTGAGCGGAGGGGGAGCCGTATTCCACGACCTGGGCAATATCAACTTCACCTTTATTGACAAGAAAGTGGAGGGGGAGGATACCAGCGCCATGTTTGCCAGATTCACAGCCCCTATCATCGCAGCGCTCCGCAAACTGGGGGTGGAGGCTTATCTGGAGGGCCGCAACGACCTCCTTATAGATGGGAAAAAATTCTCGGGCAATGCCATTTGTGTCTATCGCGACAGGGTCCTGCAGCACGGGACACTGATGTTCTCCGCATCCATATCTGATCTTAGCGGTGCCCTTAATGCCCGCCCTGAGAAGTTTGTAGGAAAGGGGGTACAGTCCACCAGATCCCGCGTCACAAACATCAGCCAGCACCTCCCTACCCCGATGGAGATTGGGGATTTCATCCAATACATCTACAGCGAAGTGGCCAAAGAGGAGGGTGCATCTGACTATACACCGGCAGAACTTGAGAAGATCCAGGCCCTTTATGAAGAGAAATACTCCACCAATGAGTGGAATTTCGGCGTATCCCCAAAATACACATTCTCAAATTCTGTAAAGCTCCCGTCAGGATTCATTGAGGTATATCTCAATGTGGAAAAGGGGATAATCCAGGAGTGCCGCATACACGGTGACTACTTCTTTACCGCCCCCACATCAGAGCTTGAGGCCAGACTGACAGGTGTATTGAACAGATACGACGACATATTTGCCGCCGTATCCGATATTGACCTGAACAGTTATATCTCCGGCGTAACACCGGAAGAGTTTACCGAACTTATTCAAACAAGCTCTCGTCTACTAGATTAGGGAGGGTCACTTTGAGATTTGGGGTACGCTCCATCTCCCTCTGGATAGCGAACATTGCACCTTTATTGCGCGCCCAGCTGCGGCGTGCGATACCATTGTTCACATCCCAATGGAGCATCTCCACTATCTTGCGGTCGGCCTCCGGAGTGCCGTCGATAACCATACCGAAGCCGCCGTTTATCACCTCTCCCCAGCCGACTCCACCTCCGTTGTGGATAGATACCCAGGTGGCTCCGCGGAATGAGTCTCCGATGACATTATGGATAGCCATATCGGCTGTAAAGCTTGAGCCGTCATAGATATTTGAGGTCTCGCGGTAAGGTGAGTCTGTTCCTGACACATCGTGGTGGTCACGTCCCAGAACGATAGGGGCAGATATTTTACCTTCACGGATAGCCTGGTTCATGGCAAGTGCTATCTTGGTACGACCCTCTGCATCAGCATAGAGGATACGGGCCTGTGAGCCCACTACCAGGTGGTTTTTGGCAGCCTCCTTCACCCAATGTATATTGTCCTTCAGCTGTGACTGGATCTCGACTGGAGCAGTTTTGAGGATCTCCTCCTGAACCTCTGCAGCGAGGCGGTCTGTCTCGGCCAGATCTTCAGGCTTGGACGATGTACAAACCCAACGGTATGGGCCGAATCCGTAATCGAAGAATAGAGGACCCATAATATCCTGAACATATGAAGGGTATTTGAAGGTGCCGTCCTCTTTCAGGATGTCGGCACCTGCTCGCGATGCCTCGAGGAGGAATGCATTGCCATAATCGAAGAAGTACATACCCTGGGCTGTAAGTTTGTTGATAGCAGCTGCGTGGCGGCGGAGAGTCTCCTGTACAGCCTCCTTGAATTTTTCAGGCTCTTTGGCCATCATCTCATTTGACTCTTCGAGTGAGTACCCTACTGGGTAGTAACCGCCTGCCCATGGGTTATGGAGTGATGTCTGGTCTGAGCCGAGGTCGACATTTATATTCTCTGCAGCGAGTTTCTCCCAAAGGTCCACCACATTGCCCTGATATGCAAGTGAGACAGCCTCTTTTGCGTCGCGTGCTTTAAGGGCCCTGGCGATAAGCTGGTCAAGGTCTGTATAGACTTCATCTACCCAACCCTGTTCGTAGCGTTTCTGGACAGCCTTAGGATTGATCTCTGCCACTATACCCACCACACCGGCGATAACTGCCGCCTTTGGCTGAGCTCCCGACATTCCTCCGAGGCCGGAGCTTACGAAGAGTTTCCCTTTGATATCTTCATCACTTACCACAGCTTGGTGCTTCGCACAATGCATTCTGGCTGCGTTAAGGACAGTGATGGTGGTGCCGTGTACGATTCCCTGAGGTCCTATGTACATAAATGATCCCGCTGTCATCTGTCCGTATTGGGATACGCCCAGGGCGTTGAATTTCTCCCAGTGGTCTTTGGATGAGTAGTTGGGGATCACCATTCCGTTTGTGATGACAAGACGTGGTGCCTCCTTATGTGAGGGGAAGAGGCCGAGGGGGTGTCCCGAGTATAGAACAAGTGTCTGCTCGTCTGTCATCTGGGCGAGGTATTGCATAGTGAGGAGGTATTGTGCCCAGTTCTGGAATGCTGCGCCGTTTCCTCCGTATGTGATAAGTTCGTGGGGGTGTTGTGCCACTGCGTAGTCGAGGTTGTTTGAAAGCATCAGCATGATCGCTGCTGCCTGACGGCTTTTGTGTGGGAATTCGTCTATGCTTCTGGCGTGGATTTTATAGTCCGGACGGAAGCGGTACATGTAGATGCGGCCGTATGTCTCGAGTTCCTGTCTGAATTCGGGGAGTAGTGTGGCGTGATGCTTGGTAGGGAAATACCTGAGGGCATTTTTCAGTGCCAGTTTCTTCTCGGCAGGGGTAAGGATATCTTTCCTTTTGGGTGCGTGGTTTATATTTGTGTCATAGCTTTTTGGCTCCGGAAGGATATCCGGAATACCTGCTAATATAGCTTTTTGAAAGTCGTTCATAACCTTTTACATTTGTGTCGGTTACAAATATAATGAAAAAAACTGATTTTTCTTTTCTATCGCGGCTCGGAGTTAAGGTTCTTCAGACGTTCGCTACGCTCACTCCCACCACCGCTTACGCGGCGGTCTCCCCGCTATCAAGCGCGGGTGCTTAGGCCTTCAGAACCTTAATCTCCGTGGCCGCTACTCCTTCAGAAAGTTCTTCTATACCCGACGCAGCGGATACCGGGCTTTTCCCACGCGTCGGTGTTGAATTTCAGTTCCGTGCACAATTTCATACACCAATACGGTGAGTTTGTACAGTCGGTGATAAAATGGTGGGAAGTGTGAAACTTTGTTGTGAAATTTGAGACAGATAACGAATTTCAAGATGAGGTCATTGCTTAAATTTCTTTTCATTTTTACAACTGCTTCGACACTGATATGGAGTTGCACCGGAACCACAGGGAAAAAGTCTGCATATCAGAGTTCCATCTACCATTGGAAGACTGTGTTTTCACCAGACTCGGCAGAGATGGCTTTTATAGAAAAACAAAGCATCGGGCGAATCTATCTCCGGATGTTTGATGTGGCTCTGGAGACAAACCAATGGACAAGGAAGCAGGAGATTGTCCCTATCGCCACCACAAGGTTTGAGTCATCTATCCCTAAGGGGGTAGAGATTGTCCCTGTTACATACATTACACTGGAAGCACTTCGTGCAATGTCGGGGCAAGAGAGGGAATATGCTGAGCTGATTACCGACAGATTGCTCGCCATGTGCTCTCACAACGAGTGTGGCAATATCCGGGAGGTGCAGTTTGACTGCGACTGGACAGCCACCACCAAGGGGATCTATTCTTCATTGTGCCAGCACACCAAAAATTTACTCTCTGACAAGGGGATAGACCTCAGCATTACTGTGAGGCTGCATCAACTGGGGGAAAATCCTCCTCCCGCAGACAAGGGTGTACTGATGCTCTACAACACCGGAGCGCTCAAAGAGTTCCGCACAAAGAATTCTATCCTTGACCTCAATGATGTAAAGCCTTATCTGATGAATAAGAGGACATACCCTATCCCACTTGACTACTCCTACCCTATTTTCGGATGGGGAGTGAAATTCCATGGGGAGAATTTTATATCGATTGTCTCCGAGAGGGATTCTGTGAAATCGGAAAAAGAAGTTATAAGGTATGAACGCCCCACATATCCCCAGATAGAATCAGTAAAGAGGCTGGTGGAGAAAAATCTTGGGAAGCCGGCCGATGGGAACATATTGTACCATCTGGAGAGTGAACACATAAAACATTACAGCGATGAAGAGATTGCACAAATACTTGCTCATTAGCTTATTGGCCATAAGCCTTCCAAAGTATGCCAACGGGTGTTGGGTTCCATCCAACCTGCCTGCAGCATACTATATGTACAGAGTCTATGAGGGGGAGAACAATGCATTGGTGGGGGACGCCTCTCAGGATCGCACCGAAAACTGCAGGGAGTGGCAAAAGATGACCTCCTACAGCATCCCTCTGCATGAAATCCACTATGTTGTCTATGATATGCCGCTGGAAGAGATTGAGAAGGTAGCGACTAGACGCGACAGCACCTACAACAACAGATTTCTGGAAAGGATTACCAAAAAAGATACAGCCATCCTTGATTTCCTCCTCCTGGCTAAGACCAATGAGTATATCCGTGCCAAACGCAATTCCCGTTGGTATTACCCATTAATGAAAATCGGGGCAAGGATGACCCTTGAAGAGGTTGCCCAGGTCTCATTGTCAGCAGATATTCCTGCACTCAGGGAGAGATATCTGCTACAGGGGGTCAGGGCACTATTCACCCTTGCAAGATATGATGAGTGCATAAGGATATGGGAAGAGGAGGTGGAATTGCTCCCTAGGGAGAATCTTATGAGGAGAATGATAGAACCGTACATTGCGGGAGCCAGATACCACATGGGGCAGCTCGGAAGCGATATAGAATATTTCGCACAAATGGGAGACATCGAATCGATGCTCTATTGCTCTTACCTCAGCGGGGAAAGAATTTCTGCGGTGAAAGCATTGAGCATGATTTGCGAATGCGATCCTAACCACCATAACATCCCCAAGGCGCTGCAGAAATGCGTCAGGCAGATGGAACCAAATCTGTATTGGGATTGGGACCACTCATTCACAGCTACACCCGAATACAATGATTTGTGCTCCCTTTGTAACAGAATGATAAGGAGCGCAGAGGTTACGGACAAGGCTATATGGTACTATACCAGGGCATTTCTATATGATTTGGTGAAAGATACATGGATGGCTATGCGCTATCTGAAACTGGCAGAGGGGCAGAAGTGCAGCCAATTCCTGAAGGAATCGCTGAAGGTATTCAGAATCTATCTTGACTCCAAGAGCTCCACATATGACAGCTCATACGAAGTCAAGCTACTCGGGCAACTCAGATGGTTGGAGGATAAAATAGTCAACAACATCGATCAAGATGTGGTTCTTGAGACCATCGATGGTAGTAAGCTGGGCAGAATGATCAGCTATTATTACTGGAATGATATGCTAAGGCGCATTCTCCTGGCAGAGGTTTGCCCCCGCATGCTCGAAATAGGGAAAACAAACCGTGCCCTCCAGCTGGCAAATATGGCAGACAATTTTCTCCCGAAGGTGGTTGGGGTCAAGAGCGATCTCCATTACTCAAACCATTTCTTTGAGATGATTGACAGTCTGGGGCTGGATGTGGCAAAGTGCTATACAGCGAATATCAGGAATCCCAAATCGGAGTTCGACAGATACCTCAATCAGCGTGGATATACAGACAGCGACTACCTGAATGATATCCTGGGGACGCAATGTCTGAGGAATCTCCGTTACAGTGAAGCTGTTGGGTATCTGGAGAATGTTAGCCAAGGGTATTGGGCGAGTCTGAAAGTGGGTGATCATATGGGACCCTACCTCAACAGATATGAGTTTGCTCTGGAGATGCATATACTCGAAAAAAAGATCGGTATTGTAACAAATCCTGATATCAAGGGAAAGTATATGTATAAACTCGGGATAGAGATCCGCCAATCATTTGAAACCCATTGGGGGCTTACCCAATACTATAAAGGGACAAACTTTGTAGATCAGGTATGCATCAAAAGGGATTGGGAGAGTGACAAATACACATCTGCCGCCAGGAGACGGGCGCAATCACTTATAGACGAGGCACTCCAGACCGTTACTGATCCGGAACTGGCCGCCGACCTCCACTATAGGCTGAACCACTTCAGGACAGTAGCCCAGAAGTACCCCGACACCGCCAAAGGGAGACTTGTAAGGGGTGAATGCGACAAGTGGGTGGATTATGATATTTTTAATAAATAAAAAAATAGGCCTAGATTCGTTAAAGATCTGGGCCGTTTTGTTCTACTAGATGGAATCATTGTATGTGTCTCATTTCGACAAAAGTATATATCTTTGCATTATGAAACAAGACATAGAGATACTAAAGGCTAGCAATACAGGTGATATTTTTAGGGATGCACAGAATATCATTGAACAAACACGCAATTATGCATATCAAGCCGTTAATGTGGCTATGGTACAGCGTAATTGGCTGTTGGGTAAGCGTATTGTTGATGAAGAATTGCAGGGAGAGAATAGAGCTGAGTATGGTAAGGAAATTATCAAACGACTTGCCGATTACCTTACGAATGTATATGGTAAGGGATTCACAAAGAGCAATCTCTATCAGTTTGTTCAGTTTTATAAGTTCTTCCCTGAGATTTTCCACACAGTGAGTGGAAAATCCCAAATACTATCTTGGACACATTACCGCAATTTGTTGCGAGTTACAGATAAAAATGCCAGAGATTGGTATCTTAACGAATCTATAACTGAAGTATGGAGTGCAAGAACACTTGACCGAAACATCGCTTCACAATATTACTACCGTTTGCTACAATCACAGAATAAGCAGGTGGTCAAAGAGGAGATGAAACAGATTACAGCACCATACCAGCAAGATAAATTGGAGTTCATCAAAAATCCCGTTGTAGCAGAGTTCTTGGGATTGTCTCCAAATTCTGACTTTTCAGAGACCAAATTGGAATCATCTATCATTACCCATATCCAAAAGTTTGTTATGGAGTTAGGTAAGGGTTATGCTTTTGTTGCTCGTCAGCAACATATTAAAACCGATATAGGTGATTATTTCATTGATTTGGTATTTTACAACTATATCCTCAAATGTTTCTTATTGATAGACCTTAAAGCATCAAGGATTACACATCAAGATGTCGGACAGATGGACATGTATGTAAGAATGTACGATAGCATTAAAAGAACAGAAGGCGATAATCCGACCATTGGGCTTATCCTTTGTTCTGAAACAAGTGAGGATATGGCTCGTTACTCAGTGCTTCACGATAATGAACGGTTATTCCAAGCAAGATATTTAACCTATCTGCCATCAATTGACCAATTGAAAGAAGAGATAGAATTGCAAAAAGAGATATTCAAATTACAGCAAGACACTCCCGAAGAATAATTAGTCGGGAGTGTTTCTGTATATGCAAATAAAGTGATCCACAAATCGAAGAAAACCTACGACCGCAACAGAATCAAAAGAGCTGTCATCAGGAGCGATGATGGCTCTTTGTTTTTATTAGGAGACTCATTGCTGTCCGGAACTTACCGGACAGCAATGAGATGATTTATGTAATATTCTTTAAGTGAGGAATAAATCCGTATTTATTCGTTTATAAACGGATAAATATTTATATTTGCACATACATGATGAAAAACACGAAAGTGTAGTTTGTTCTCACTGACGAACCTAGGAAATTCATAAGTGAAGAGGATAAGCTCGCTCCTTCGTCGTATCCAATCCGGATTTACGGCGTGGGGTTGTCGCTTATTTATTCACGCGGTTATTCCTAGGACCAGTCAGTTAGATAAGCTTCAGCGCCACGCTTTCGTTTTAATGGTATATTATAATGCGTTTCTATGAAAAACACTAAGTATTTATGTTGTTTGATGTTTGCCTTAATAGCAGGCACAGCAAGAAGTGATTCATACAAAGATATCCGTATGACATATCTTTGGGATGTTACTTTATCAATGAAAGGATATAACGGCTCTCCGAATATTTATGACAAGGTGGTGACTGCAATGATTAAAGATATTGAGTCTATTACTAATGAGAGAACAGAAATCGTAGTTGTGCCTTTCCAAAATTCAAAGTATTGTGACGTTTGGAAAGAGTTTGCAACTCCTCAGGGAAAAGCTAATCTCAAATCAAAAATTAAAGCATACAAAAACGACAATATTACCAATACAAACATCTCTGCCCCGCTGCAGCATGCGATTGATAAAATCTTTACTACGGATAAGATTGATATTATGAAGCTAATGACGGATGGAGTAGATAATGTTGATCCTAACAAATTGAAGCATATCCTTGATAATTGGTGTCAGATTGCGAAATCGAAGGATGTGTATGGTTACTATATCCTTTTGACGGATGCCGCGAAAGAGAATGGGGACCTGATTATCAAACTTAAGGAGATATGTAATTTTGAAACAGTTGATCTTTCGGATGGCGATATGTCAGGTATAGGTGATATCCGACAGCTGAATGTAAGTGCGACTAAGGGAATAGGTCTTGTCATAAGTGTACGTGACGAGTATGGCGAACCAAAATCTGTGAAGTTCTCGTCATATGGCGGTGATGTGCAGCCTGGATATCAAGTTCATTTCAAGACAGAAGATAATCCTTATATAGAGATTGATGAGGTTGTGACCATGGATGAAAATTATTCATTTGAGGTACATCCTAAATTCAAACGTTCAAAGTCGGATATAATGGCAATGAGCTGGGAATCATATAATGATATTACATTGCAAATGACTCCTGTCTCAACGGATGGTCCTCATAAAAACACGCGATTGCTTGATGAATCTACAAGAGTTCAGCTTATTAACAAACCAGAAAAAACCGTGTCGTTCTATGTGCTCTAAAATAAAGTTTGCTTTCTTAGTTTCGCTAGTCTTATTTTTAGCGATAGGATGTGATTCGGAGACAAAACTCCCATCTACTTCGTGGGGACGTTCTAAAGTATATGATGATTTCTTGTGGAAGAAGCATGTCCCTGATACATTAACAAAGACTATATGCTTTGATTTCAATGAGGATTCAAGGAATCATATGCGTGAGCCATTGGTACTTGGTATCTTTAAGAAGAATGACTCTGGTCGTTATGTTCAAGTTATGGAGAATGAGATGCAGCTATTTGTTGATAAGCAGCAGGTAGATGGCAATACTATAACAGTCCCTCCTACAACTGAAAAGCTTACAGTAGGGGTTGTGTTTACTAAAGGTGCAGAAAGTAAAGTTCATTATTGGTATATCAAAGTTCTTGAAGATGGAGGACTTGATAGAATTAACGACACGGATCCTTCTCAGTTCAATGATGATAATACTGCTTTGATGGAAGTAACCGCGGAAAAGAAGAAAGTATGGAATCCTTTAGCAGAGGGAATGACATTTAGCTTTTCGGGAATTATCATCGCATTGCTAGTTTGGATTTTTATTCTCAAGCCGATTTTCTTTCCAACTTTTAAAATCGGAAATATCAGTATTCAGAGCGATCAGTTTTCCAATGTAGTTAGAGCACGAGGATTTCATAAAGTTATTCTGACATCATCAAAAGATAAGGCAAAACAAGGATTCTTTGAGAAGACCTTTGTTGGTGAAACGAAGTTTGTAGTTGATCCGAGATGGACATCTGATGTCGCTTTTGAACCAAGGGATAAGAGCAGCATTAGAATACGACAAGGAAAGGACTTTATGGTCGATTCTCGTATTCTGAAAAAAGCACAGGAATATACTCTGGAGAATATCCAGACAGGTAGTAAATCAAAAATAGTAATATCATAAATAATAACACAATGGGCTCAAAAATTAAAAGATGCCTGTACGTCGGAATGGGTGGTACAGGTATGAATGCGCTTCTTCACACAAAGAAGATGTTCGTTGATACATATGGTGAGGTTCCACCTATGATCGGCTTCATGGGTATTGATACAGATGGAAATCAATATAAGAAGACTCTCCCATCTACAACGGGTGAGGAAATTTCCCTTTTGCCAAATGAGCAGCTTCCTATTATTGTTCGAGATCCTCGACCTATATATGATGTGAATAAGGAGTACTTTTCTTGGGTGCCAGATAAGAACTTGTATGCATTGTCTTCCCTGAATCAGGGCGCAGGACAGGTAAGGACAAATGGAAGATTTGCATTCACAGTTAATTATGTTCAGGTAGCGCAGAAGATTAGAAGCATTCTTGACCAGATTACAAATGCAAGAATAATCAATAACGATAAGTATGAGCTCTTGGGCTCAGATACAGAGATTCATATGATATTCTCTGTGTGTGGTGGAACAGGATGTGGCACTTTCTTAAATATGGCATATCTGCTTCGTAAGGAGGCTCCGGGATGCAAACTTACAGGTTATGCGGTCCTTCCGGATGTGTTCAAGTCGATGTCTAATTCAGGTATGGCAAAAGTTGCACCAAATGCATATGGTGCAATTCAGGATCTTGACTATCTCATGCATATGGGTATTGGATCTACTCCTGTCAAATTGGAGTACATAAGAGATAGTTATGAGATAAAAGAGCGACCATTCAATTCGGTCGTTTTCATTGATAATAAGAATGAGAATAATGATTCGTATACTCATATTGATGAACTGACCGAGATGATAAGTCTTGCTCTGGTTACCTCAGCAGGAGAGCTGTCCACTGCATCAGCGAGTGTGAGTGATAACCTTGAGAAGAATATTGCAGAAGGCTCAATGGATATTGAGAACAAAAAGGCATGGGCTGCAGGTATGGGTGTTTGCGAGATTCTTTACAAGAGTTCGTCAATTAGTAAGATATATTCAATCAAGGCAGCAAAGAGTCTCATTGAGAGATTACAAAATACATGTGAGGATATTGATGTGATTGTAAACTCTTGGATTGATTCTGAGAAAGTGAATATCAGAGAAAACAATAATAATGACCACGTTATTGATTTCATTGCTGATAAGAATCCAAAGTATGATATCACTATCAACGAGTATGCTAATCCAACTCCTGAAATCCAGCAGTACATTGCAGCTCAGCAGTTGGCTGATGAATTCGTGTCACCTAAGATTACTACTTTGACATCAAGAGTTAGGAAGGAACTTCGTGAACTCTTGGTGGCAAATATCAATAAAGAGTGTGGTGTTTCAACTGCGGCAAAAATTATTGAGGGTATTCGTACTCAGGTAAATCTCTTCATCGGAGAGATGCAGAAAGAGAAAGAAGACTTTGTTGACAAGGAGCCAAGGCTGAGAACTGCGATGGAAACCGCAGTAGCGGATCTTAAAGAATATGACTCCAAGTTCTTTAAGAAGTCGTCGACTTTAGAGGATAGAGCTACAGATGTGGCTGATGCGGTAAGGCAGCTTGTGGTATGTCAGAGAGAGATCGTTCGTAGGACCTCTGCGCTCACTGTGTTTAACAATATTCTGTCAATGCTTCAGATTGCTGAGGATAAAGTGAAGGTTATACATAGCACTCTTAATGGTATATATAAGAAGTTTACATCTGATCTTTCAAAGATCCAGAACAGTGTGGGTAAGACTTCTCGTACTTTCCAGATCGACCTTGCCCTAGAAGCGGCATCAAAAGTGTCTGTTAAGCAGGATGATATCCAGATTTCGGATTTTGTAAGGACACTAATCAATGAAGGAAAAATATACGGATTCCATGAGTTGTCTTCAGGAGAGGTAGAGGATATGCTCTTGCGTTATACATCACGCACTCATGTCGCAAAGTCATTGGCAGAGACAACAATTGATCAGATAATTGATAAATTGTCAGAAGACGATTTCAAGCATGTTGTAGAATTGGCAGTCAAGAAGTCTATGCCATTGTTCCGATACAATTATAGAGGTTATGCTCCAAAGGAAAATCCTAGAGATAGTTTCTATGTGGGTGTACCAAATAAAGCAACGAGTCGTCTCTTTAAGGACAACTATTTCAAGGGTAAGATACATGGTACTGCGGATGTGGATTTTGCAAACATCGGCGTGAACGATAGAATCATCATCTATAGACAGGTTGGTGTAGTTCCGGCATACGCAATCTCATCAATTCAGGAATACAAGAGAGAATATGAGGATTGTAATGTAAACTGCCATTTCGACAATAATATGTTGACAAGAATGGTAAGAGAAGAGTATGCTATTGTTCCTAAGAGGGCTTCTGATGACGATTTACTTGAAATGTGGGTTAAGGGCTTTATTTTTGGCCTTGTGAGAAATGACAATGGTACATATCAGTTCCAGAGTCAGGAACTAGGAGATACTCTGGATGATAACTGGGTAGATTTGGGCAAATATCGCGATGAGGCTTATGATGAGTTTAGAAGGAACAAGGCCGTGATATTGAAAGAGTTTACTGATATTATTGAAACCCTTGTTTCTCAAAAGGGGCAGGAGGCTGTTTTAAAGATAATATCTGCTGCGAAGGCTAACTATCTGAATGCTTACTCTCAGATAAATATGACAAAGGACCAAATAAAGGCAAAGGGATTTGAGAGAATCAGAGAGCTTATAACTTTGGAACTCGATTACGTAAAGAAACATCTATAGGTCTATGAGACACACGGTGCATATAATGCTCGGCAGTAATGCCGAGCAGATGCTTTGCAATCTTCAGGAGTACATCATTAAGTATGGTAATGAAAAGTCGACGGATTTTTTTCGTGCCATATTATTTGATGACAAGCGGGAAGGAGACTCTATTTTTTATGAGGCCATACCTGCTCTAGATGATGCCAGTAAGTTTGTTGCAGGTATTGATAACTTGTACTCAGTAAAGTCTGTTGAGAAATATCGTATCCCGGCAGCGAATAGAAGCGAGTATTTGAAGAGCTTTTACTCTGAATTATATAATCGTCAAGTAACGATTAACAATCCTGGAGATTCTACATCATTGCATGTGTGTTTTCACCTGAAGACATATGATGCAAAGTGTTGGTCAACAATCAAGGAGTTTTTAGGAGCAATAAATGCAATCCCGCAGAACTACAATGTTGACCTTTTGTTGCTTCCTTACGATCTTGCCTATCTGTTCGAGAAGGATGCCGACTTGTTGCCTCTTAAGGTAAATGAGTACCAACAACAGACTAAGAAGACCATCAATGAAATCATTGAATTCAATAAAACTCAAAGACAGATAGCGCATGCGATTCTATTGCAGAACTGTAACTCTGCGGGAGTTGCATTGAATCTGGTGCTTGAGTCCTTTGTGAGAATCATTGGAGAATATACTCTTCTTTCCTTAAATCATTATCAGGAACTATTTAATCCTGCTGCAGAGTCGGAGGATAGATTGATACATGCACTAGGCCTCTCTGTTCTAAGTTTTGACAAGTATTACTTTGTGCAATATCTATTGCATAAAGCCTATATCAATATCCTTGATAGGGAAAAGGTACGCCAAGAAGAGGTAGATGTAAATAAGGTCTCTCAGATTGTACAAAAGATTCTGAAAGAGAATGTAGAGATATTTACCTCTTTCTATAATAAATCTGTAAAGGCGAGACTTGATAGGGGAGAACAACAAGATGAAATAATAGCTCAGATACATCCGGAACTTCAGACCGAGGTTCAACGTTTGACTGATGTCTTCCAGTCTTTTGTCGATGACGATAACTTGTCTTTGCCAGAGAAGAAGGCGACATTAGCTCAACTTTTAGGCGAGGATGACGATTTATTGACTGGATATATGTTCAATAAGCGTCAACTTGTAATTGATGACTGTGCTAGGGAAGTGCTAGATTTGTTTGTTCAATTGAATAATAATCTAGCTGCGCTATATCCTACAACGTCGATAGAAGAAACAGACGTTGCTACAGAGAAAACAGAACGAGAGTCTATTGCAGAGTATGCAGCACTTTCAGGTTCAGCAAAGACAGCAGTGGCATCTGCGAGTGCGATTATAGATGATGTGAAGGCGATCAAGGTTAGGATGAGGGAGTCTTCAAATTACATTCGTCATAAGTCAGAGGAATTAGAGGGGGTAGAGGTTTTAATAAAAGATAATACTGAAAGCCAGAAGAGATTAACTCGTGACGGTTTTGTTTTTGAGGGTAAAACGTACCAGCTGCAGGCGAATGTTACTGAAATTCCTTGTTCTGAGGATTATGTTCCAAAGACAAATCTTCCTGCAAAGGTGGATTTGAGACCGTTCTTTACTACGATTAAAGATCAGGGTGAAATTGGTGCATGTTCTGCATTCTCAATTGTCGGCATTTTCGAATATATCCTTAAAAGGAATAGTATAAGCGAGCCAGATTTGAGTGAGAGCTTTGTTTACTATAATGTGCGCAAAGCCAACAATAAGGAGAAAGAAGATACAGGAAGTTCTCTCTTTGAAGTAATATCTTCAATTACTGATAAGGGTGTTTGCCATGAACGTTTCTGTCCGTATTCGGAAACATTAGATATAAATCCTTCGCAAGAGGCCTATGATGATGCACAGAGTAACAAGATAATTAAGGCGTTGAATGTAAAGGGCACCCTTGATGATATAAAATCAGCAATTTCTGAAGGATACCCTGTAGCAATATCATTGAAGATTTATGACTCATTCGAGCCAGTAGAGGGATTCATTTCTCGACCAACCTCTGAAGAGATTTCTGGGGAAAGTGGAAATCATGCGATGATTCTCTGTGGTTACAGTGAGGAGGAGAAGATCTTCATTGTAAGGAATTCATGGGGAACAAGATTTGGTGATAGAGGATATTGCTATATACCATATTCTTACATAGCTGATCCGAGTCTGATGAATATTGCTTGTATTATTACTCAGATTTCAGACAATAAACTCACGGTAGGAGGAAAGGACAATAAGACAACAATATCATTCGATATGTCAAACTCCCAGATTAAGGCAGCGATATTGAAGAATCTTATAGAGGAAGAAAAGGTAAATCTGGCAACACTCAGTACCAAATTCAGTGCAAAAACGGTTGAATATAATACTTTGACGCAGCTTCTTGGAAACAATGCGACGAGAAATTCTATTTGCGACGGATCTATTAAGCGTCTTGAGATGGAAAAACGCGACTTGCATTCTTCAAAGGAACGTGTTCATGAAGAGCGTACTGTGCAGCTTGAGGCTTTTGATAAGAAAACTAAGGTTACAAAATGGGTGTTCTGGGGTGTGGCTGCAACTATCCTGTTGACATTTATTTTAGTGTGCTCGTATAGTGAATCAGTAGAGGATGTGTTATTTAGTACTGTGAGTTATATCGTTTACGGTTTGTTAGTCGTAGGCTCTCTCGTCTTCGCTTTGTGGTCTAAACAAAGGAAACATAAGAAAGTGGATCTGGATGAGGATTACAAACATCGATTAGACAGAATAACTGACGAGATAACAAAGAGGACTAGGGAGATAGATATAATACATATCAAGACCCATGTTGCCGGTATGATTATTGACTCTCTTTCCAAATTGTCAAAGAATCTTCATACTAAGTATAACGGTATGAAATCGTATGTCGGTAATCTTAAGGTTTGGCGTGCTGAAGAAGAGGAAAGTGTGAAGATTGAGCCAATGAATAGAGAACCGTTCCTATCATTGATATCTAACCCTTGTCTTGATTCATACTTTGAAGAACAGAAAGATAGTATAACTAAGGAGATTAGGTTGTCTTCAATGTTCAAGAATCAGTACAATATAAGTGAAGATCAGATAATTAAGTTCAAGAATACTCTTAAAGAGACATTAATCAACGCATTATGGTCAAGATTGAAGGGCTTTTCTATTTACAAGCATGTGGTGGGTGAGGAAAATTATCCGTATGTTGACCGCAGATACACTGATGTCAATGAATTGCTCCAGCAAATGGATAAGAAGTCTGATGCATTTGTAAGAAAAGAATCTATGATTGAAAGCCGTGATTCTAGAAATACTAATTGTAAGCTCTTATTCTTGTCTGCTTCTCTTGAATCTGAACGTTCTAAGTGGAATGAGTTGTGTAAGCATAATTTCCAACATGAGCCGACTCTATGGGCAACAAATACAGATGATATGATCACATTATTACAGATTGTTGGAATGTCTACTGATGAGATAAGTTTATTGAAATGATAGATATATAATTATAGTACTTTTCATATGAGCCTACTAGTAATTGTCCAGTCTAAAGTGCTTTACAAGGAGTTGTGAATGGCGTTGGCTTGGATAACCGAGCTAAATGGTTCAGGTGTCCAGCGGAATCGTGATCAGAGGCCTATCTAGGGCCATCTATGCTGGACTCCGTTTTGCACGAAGGCAATAAATAAAAAAATAGGCCCAGATTCGTTAAAGATCTGGGCCGTTTTGTTCTACTAGATGGAATCATTGTATGTGTCTCATTTCGACAAAAGTATATATCTCTGCATTATGAAACAAGACATAGAGATACTAAAGGCTAGCAATACAGGTGATATTTTTAAGGATTCACAGAATATCATTGAACAAACACGCAATTATGCATATCACGCCGTTAATGTGGCTATGGTACAGCGTAATTGGCTGTTGGGTAAGCGTATTGTTGATGAAGAATTGCAGGGAGTGAATAGAGTTGAGTATGGTAAGGAAATTATCAAACGACTTGCCGATCACCTCACGAATGTATATGGTAAGGGATTCACAAAGAGCAATCTCTATCAGTTTGTTGAGTTTTATAAGTTCTTCACTGAGATTTTCCACACAGTGAGTGGAAAATCCCAAATACTATCTTGGACACATTACCGCAATTTGTTGCGAGTTACAGATAAAAATGTCAGAGCGATGACGGCTCTTTGTTTTATAATTTCTCCATAGCCATCTGTCCTCGACACTGTTTTGCACGAAAGCACCCGTAACGAAATTACCTACGCCAAGTCTCAGGGAATTGCGGTGAGATATTTAGAGAACATATAGGTCCCGTGCTATAAATTTAGTACCTTTGCTTCTATGAGTAAGATATTCATCAGATTCTTCAATGACCGCGAGGTCAGAGCCATTTGGGATGAAATCAATTCCAAGTGGTGGTTTTCTGCGATTGACATCGTCCGTGCAATCAATAAGGGAGATGACTATGTCAAGGCTGGAAACTATTGGCGTTGGCTGAAGAAGAAACTGAACGCAGATGGAGTTCAACTCGTGAGTATCACTCACGACTTCAAATTTGAGGCTCCTGACGGAAAGAAGCGAACTGCAGATGCTCTTGACAATGAATGTGTGGAAATCCTCGCTAAGCACTATCCGAACAATAGAGCAAATGCATTCCTCGACTGGTTCACATACAGTGACAACACAATAGACGGCAAAAGTAAGAAGAAGGCATACACCTTCATGGAAAGCAACCTCGTGGCATATGAAGATGTTGGAACAATAAAGTCCCTGCAGCAGATTCATGCCTACATCTTCGGCGGTCTCTACGACTTTGCCGGTCAAATCCGCAACAAGACCATCAGCAAAGGAGGATTCACTTTCTGCCTTGCAGAATATCTCCCACACGAACTGCAGAAGATAGAATCAATGCCGGAAGATACATTAGACCAGATCGTTGACAAATACGTAGAAATGAACGTCGCCCATCCATTCATGGAAGGCAATGGCCGCTCCACCCGTATATGGCTCGACCTCATCCTCAAAAAACGCTTACAGAGATGTGTCGACTGGAGCCAAATCAACAAAAACGACTACCTCCAGGCCATGCAGACCAGCGTAGTCAACCCCACCCCTATCCACAAACTTCTCGCATCAGCTCTTACAGACAAAATCCACGACCGCGAAACCTTCATGAAGGGCATCGATTACTCGTATTATTACGAACAGGAGGAATAACTTAAACCCTAAAAACGGGGAATTAAGAAAATTCGGGGAAATATAGTTGCTGATTACAGATCAAAAGAGCTTTCATCAGGAGCGATGATGGCTATTTTTTTTAAGTAAAAATGTTGAAAATTGTCATGGCACTCAGTTTCGTACACCTTAGCTACCATTTCATACATTCGGGGGCATAATATTTCGTTCAATGTTGTGATGGTTGTAACTTCGTAGTGTTATTACATAGTGCTGCTTATGTGATAAAATCATAGAAAACCATAACATTAATATTTATCATTATGCTTCCTGCTTTTTGTAAACTTGCTGTTTGTCCCCACTGTGGGGGCAAAAATGAGATTTTCCAACTGATGTCCGGAAACACATGCGATGCAATGCTTTGGTCTGATATGCGCCAAATTGCGCCTATGCTGCCCCGAGTGTCACCTGTTCAGAAATGCTCTTTTTGCGGGCATTACTTCTATTTGCGCGAAGCCAAATTTGAAAATGGTAACACGTACTCATCTGAACTAGGTTGGTTGATGTTCGAAGAAGCCGTAGAGGCATACAGTGAACTTTACGATACTGAAATCAGTAATCTGGAACTTCTAACTATGATAGTCGTGTGGGCTTTCAACGACAAGATACGCCATAGTGAAATTGAGGCCGAACCAGAACATTTAGATTTGCTGAGGGAAATCATAGTGAAAAGTTTAGGCCAGCCAATCTTTATTGGGAATCCTCTGTTCAGATCTGAAATGTATAGAGAGATCGGTGAATTTGACAAATGCCTGGCCATACTCAATGATTACACACCAGAAGATGACTTCCAAGCAAAAATAAAAGACATGATGATTGCCAAAGCACACAACAAAGAGAGTAGAGTGTTTTTGGTGGAGTAAAAAAAGAGGGGTGAGTGTTGTGATAGGGTTGTAAAGTTGGGTAAGATGGTTGAAAAGGTGGTTTTGTTAGGATATTATAATTTATGTAACTTTGTATAGCACATTGACAATAGAGTCAATGCGGTAATTGTGGTGGCGTATTCAGCTAAAATCTAAATAAAATATTTGTAAATGCTCAACTCTAAACCTTATATAACAAGGGAAAGTGGTGAAATGGTCCCTGCTCAGGAACCCATCATAGTGTCAGCAAGCCGAAGTACAGATATACCGGCATTTTATGCAGATTGGTTTTTTCATAGACTGGATAAAGGATATTCTGCTTGGATTAATCCTTTTAACGGAGTAAAAAGCTACATATCTTATAAGCATACCCGATTTATAGTATTCTGGTCTAAAAATCCGCGACCGCTGATTCCATACCTATCAAAATTACAAGATAAGGGTATTGGTTGTTACATTCAATTTACACTCAATGATTATGTCTCAGAGGAATTGGAGAAGTCAGTTCCAAGTGTAGATACAAGAATAGAAACATTTAAAGAACTTGTAAAAATTCTTGGTAAAGGGCGGGTTATCTGGAGATTTGACCCATTGATTTTAACTGATAAGATTAGTATTGATGATTTATTACGCAAAATAGAATATATCGGTAATAATCTTAAAGGGTACACGGAAAAACTTGTGTTTAGTTTTGTTGATATTGCTTCATATAGGAAAGTTGAAGCCAACCTCAAAAAGTGTGGAATAAATTATATTGAATGGACTCCTGACTTAATGAATGACTTTGCGAAAAAGTTATCGCTATTAAATAAGAAGTGGGGGTTCGAGTTAGCCACATGCGGAGAAAAAATTGATATAGAACAACATGGTATAAGTCATAATAAGTGTATTGATGACGATCTCATTATACGACTTGCTCATCGTGATATAGAGCTCATGCAGCATTTAGGGGTAACAATCGAAGAAACTGGTATATTTGGTGAGATACCTGATGGAGCTATAGACCTTGGTAATGGGAAATATGCTGTAAAGAAAAAGGGTAGGAAAGATAAAGGTCAGAGAGTGTTTTGTGGCTGCATAGAAAGCAAAGATATCGGAGAATACAATACCTGCATCCATCAATGTGAGTATTGCTATGCTAATTCCTCGAAAGAATTAGCAAACCAAAACTTTAAGAGACATAAAAACTTACCAATTAGTGAAACGATAATTGGACTATGATAGACCGTATTATTGAAAGAGCAAGGCTAGAATTGCCGTTCAGCTGGAGGAGAAATCCATGGGCGTATATTGATCATGGCAAAAAACTTTTAAAGTCAACTGATGAATTAAACGCATATATATGTGCATATGGTGAAATGCATAAATGCAAATGCCTAAGTGCATTGCAGAACTTTCCTTATGAAGAACTGCCATCAACTTTCGAAATTGTCGATTGGGGGTGTGGGCAAGGTATTGGTACTATTTGTATGATGGATAGTTTGTATGCGCGAGATCCATATCTATTGAGAAGACTTAAAAGAGTGACTCTCATAGAACCATCTCCCATTGCCTTATCAAGGGCTGTAGAAAATATATCTAAAGCATTAGAAGGCTGGAATGTTGAAGTTATAGGTATTCAGAACTTCTTGCCTGCATCAAATGATAGTCCGGTGCCACAGATTTCAGAGCTCAATCTTACACTACCAGGGACTATTCATCTTTTCTCAAATATATTGGATATAATATCTATTTCATTGCAAAAGACAGCAAAAATTGTTGCAGATGCGCGTGGTAAGCAGTTTGTTGTGTGTGTTGGACCGACTAATGACAATTGCTCAAGAATAGATGAATTTTCAAGATATTTCTATAACACATCTGTGTTTTCTGATATCTATGACCCATGTTTTGGTGTCACCTCTGATACTTTTCATACATTTAGTTGTAAAACTAAAGGATTTTATTTTGAAAACACTAGTAATTCTATTGCAGTAGTCCATGAAGGTCACTATACAGATGAAGGTGCTTATGATGATTACGACCTTGATGCAATGGTAAGAAATGGTCTTGTGTCACAAGATGTTCTTAATGTGTATCGGAAAATATCCAGTACCCTCAGTGAAAATGATCGAATTTTTCTTTCTCCTGATCTTAAGGGAGACAAACCAGACATTGTATTAATCAGGCCGGGAAAAGGTATAGTAATTCTCAATGTGTTTTCAGAAAATTTGGATCAATTTACATTGAATAACGGGATGTTATCAAGAGGTGGATTAGCAATACCATCTCCACTGTCTCGAGTATACACGTACAGGACAAACCTTATAGAACAACACTCTACACAATTGTTAAAAGCGGCTTTAGTGTCAAATGTAGGCTGGTATATTGTGCGCCCTGCTATTTGGTTTACAAATAGTACAAGAGTAGCAATTGATTCAGTATATGCAGGTGAAAAGAAAGATGCTCATAATCCCAATATTATATCAGGAGTTGTAACCCTATCAACTGAAGATTTTAATAATAATGAAATATTATATAGCTTAGATGTCAAGCGCACGCGTAAAGAATTTACAAAAGAAGCTAGCTCAGAAATCATAAAAATGCTTACGATGCAATGGCACTCATATAATGAGGGAGACGGAGAAATTGTGTTAACAAAAAGACAAAGAGAACTTGCAAAAAGCTTTGACGGACGACAAATTAGAATTAAAGGCGTTGCTGGATCGGGTAAGACGCAGATATTGGCATCCAGTGCTGTTAAATCTCAACTGCGAACAGGAGGACGTATACTCATACTAACCTATAATATTACATTGGCAAACTATATCCGATATAGAATAGGACGTGTTCCTGCTGATTTTCCTTGGAATAAATTTGTAATTACCAATTATCATAACTTCATTACTACTCAGGCCAAAAATTATAATCTAAAATTAGATTTGACATCTTACAATACACTGAACTTCTTCAGTGAAGTAGTTGATAATCTTCCAAAGTATTCTGCGATATTCATTGACGAAGCCCAAGACTATGAATATAATTGGTACCACATTCTTTATAATAATTTCCTTAAAGAAGGTGGAGAACTTGTTATTTTTGGAGATGAAAAGCAAGATGTTTATTGTCGTCGAACATTTAATAGTACACCGAATTTAGGAGGTAGAACGTGGGGCCCTTGGAATAGGTTAAAAGTGGGACGTAGGCTTAATAATCAGCATATCGTGAATCTTGCGTCTCAGTTTCAAAATGAGTTTTTTGAAAATCCTGATGAAATTGAGCAGAATGAATTAATATTGTCATTTGACAACAAAGTACCAAGGTATGATTACTTGTCAGTAGATGCCAGTGCTGACACAATAGCCAATTGTATTTTACATTGCATAGATAATGATAAATTAGAAATCCAGAAAACTGCCATACTATCTCAAAGAGTTGATATTTTACGAGAAATTCAGTACGCATATTCTCAATCTACAGGAAAGTCAAGTATGAGTGTGTTTGAAACGAAGGAAGAGTACGACATAATTTTAAATAAATATAATGACGTAAAAGATAAATGCTTCCGTAATGCAATAGAGGAGATTCGTACAAATAGAAAAACTCATTTTACGATGAGTTCTAATATGCTAAAATTGTCAACCATTTATAGTTACAAAGGATGGGAAGCAGATAATATTTTTCTTGTAATACAACGGCCAAGTAAAACTAGTGATGCTGAAAATTATCCTGAACTAATATACACTGCCATCACGAGAGCTAAAAAGAATTTATACATTATTAATCTTGGTAACGAAAAATATCATCCATTCTTTACAAGAATTGATGGAGGAGACCGGTCTTGATACCCATTACATGGAGCAGTTCGGATGTTTCTCCGAGGTGAACAGGGACCCACGTGAGAGGGTGATAACTATTGCATATTATGCTCTGGTAAAAAAGAGCGAAGTAAAGGGTGGAGATGATGCAGCCGATGCCCAATGGTTTCCTATTGATGAGGTTCCCCAGCTGGCCTTTGACCATGACAGAATTCTAAGAGTGGCCCTCAAGACCTTGAAAGAGAGAATCCATTTTGCCCCTATCGGTTTCGAACTTCTCCCCGATGTGTTCACGATGCCGCAGCTTCAGGAGCTTTATGAATCTATTCTCGAGGTGAAGTTTGACAGAAGGAATTTCTCAAACAAGATGCTCAAGCTCGGCATTCTGACTGAGGTTGGGACCAGACCCAAAAATGCCGGAAGCAGGATCCCTATAAACTACAGTTTCAACCCGGAAAAATATGCGGAACTCAAAAGCAAGGGTTTCCGTCTGGAGTTCTGATTTCATTAATTTCATACATCCAGCCACACATTTCATACATTGCAAGCTCACGCCCTTGCTCCTTGGTTAAATGATTTTTAAATTTGCTTGAAATTAAAGATGAAAAAACACATTGTCATATCAACCTCAGTGGATCTGGTGAGAATAGCACCGGAGCGGGTGGTTTATGTGGCATCGGATGGAAACTATTCCACAATAGTCCAGAGTGATGGTGAGACACGTGTCCTCACTTTCCAGCTCGGGCAGATCGAGAAGATCATGTCCGAACAGTTGGGTTCAGAAAGGAATACATTCATCCGCATCGGTAAAAGTTTAATTATCAATCGCTCCTACATCTACTACATCAATGTGCAGAAGCAGAAACTTATACTTTCGGACAATGCCACATTCAGCCACTCGGTATCGGCATCGAAAGAGGCACTCAAGCAGTTGAAGGAGCTTTTGGAGGAAGATATCAAATAGTATGAAAGAGTTTGACGATATAAGGGATGACCAAATACGTGTGATAGGCTACACCAAATCCAAATGGGTGCCATCTTCAAATTTGAAGAGATACCTTATTTCAGCAATAATCATCATTGTGCTGGGAATACTCATCGTTGTACTGGTAAAAATCAGGCAAAGTACCCTCTACGAACCGGAGCCTGCCCTATTCGAGCCTGAGGTGGCATATATTACTTCGGAGCCGGTGGACAAAGGGTGGATCGGTTCCGAGATTGATTCCACTGCTGCTGGATTTACAGAGATAGTGGACACCACCATCAATGATATTCCCCTAAGGATCTATATCCCGCACAATGCGCAGATGACCCTCCATCTAGGGAAGCTGGACAAAAGCGACCCTGAGATAATTTTTGCTGCACAGGCTGCAGATGTCCGTGCAGACAATGGCGGTATTGTCGGTGCATTTGTTTTGAAGGGTGAACAGAAGTCAAGGGGACTTGCCAAACGTGGCTACTGCGCAATAATAGATGACAAAATTTCCATCGGGGTGGCCGAGAACACACCTCTGTTCGAAGAATCGACAGCTAAAGGGGGATATTTCTTCAGGCAATATCCACTTGTAGATAATGGCCTATTGGTCGATAACGAGCCCAAAGGTAAAAGCATCCGCAGAGCCATCTGCGACCGCAAAGGGGAGATTCTCGTAGTGGAGAGCCTTACCCAGGAATCATTCCACGACTTTGCACAGGTATTGGTGGATCTCGGGGTGGACAATGCCATCTATCTGGTGGGATCCAATGCTTTCGGATGGGCAGTCTCAGAAGATGGGACCCATCACAAATTCGGAGACGAAAATATCCTCAAAGGTCGTAGAGGACTCCCTAAAAACACCAGCTATGTGGTGTGGAGAAAAAGGCCACCATATAAAATAAAATAGCATTATGAACATGAATAAACACATACCGGCCATTTGTGCCGAGATAATAACTATTATCATTCTATTAACTGGTCTATCAAGGTTTACCAATACCGAATCATTCATTTATATATTAATAGCCATTTTTGCCGCCTGTGCTGTGATTGGATTTATTGTACACATCACCATGCTAGTAAACAGACTTTCTGAATTGGAGGCAATGAAAAAGAAGCAAGATGAGAAAGGTACTGAAGAAGAGAAACATACTGGAAAAGAGGTTTCCAAAGGAACTTCGATTATCACTTTAGAAGACTTGGAGTCAGCACTGATAAAACTGGGCTATGAAGATGTCAGAATAAATGGGCCATGGGTAGTATTCAGGTATCAGGATTTCAATTATGGCCTTATCAATGAATGCTCCTCTCAGTTGGGATGCAATATTTTGAGACTTCGAATGGTAATGGGAATGGACAATAGCATGCAGGATTTCTATATGGATATCGAGAGGGAGCTCTGCTTCACAGACACTTTGACCAAATGCTTCTTCGGAATATCCGATGACAGGTGCGATTTTGTTAGCGACACCTCCACTCTATGCACAGACAAAGAGAATCTGGAGCTGTTCATACCAGCACTTATCAAATCGATGGACAATACGATGGGCAATGCAGGCAAACTTCTTCAAGAAAAGGGAGAAAGGGATAAAAACTTCCTTGAAGAACTGCAGTTAAAAAACGCCAATGAAGGGTGCAGAAGTTAATATTTTTATTTAAAACACTATGAAAATGGAAAGATCGTCACAAAAACTTTCAGTCTTTATCTTTATACTATTTGTTCTTGTCCTGTCTCTACTCCGTACCTTTATAGAGGAGATTCAAGCTATATCTGTTCCAATCTTCAGAGTATGTTATGGTTCATCACGTACACTTGCCGTATCTTTATGGGCTATGTGGCTTGGAATCCAGATTGGCAACAGGAAAACTGAAGGTTTTACCGGCAGATATAAAAACAAATGTATTGCTTTAGGCGTTATCGGCTCTATCCTTTATATAATCCTCATGACGCTTTTCGGCATAATGGAGCTGCGGAATAGATTCATGTGCTTATCACTTTATATTATTATTTTCGATATATGCTATCTGCTCTATGCCAGCATCTTTATCTCCATGGGTATCTTACTTTCCAAAAAGGATCTCAACCTCGATGGATGGAAATCTGCTGTTCTGGCATCGGTGGGTCTCATTTTGCTTTTTGGTGGGACACTTGTCAAAAATATACACTGGAACAATTTTGACAACGTTCATGTTGTAAGTGCTTTAGTAGATCTTGCAAACTTGATTCCCATCGCTGCAATCTTAATAGCCGCATTCAGTTGGGCCAAATCGGCCCAATGGGACAAGCTCCTGCAAAAATTTCCCAGATTCTTCGATTTTATCGGCTTCACCACACCTTTCATATTTCCATTGTTTTGCATCAACCACAACATGTTGCAGAGATGGATCTTTTGCCTGGTAATATTACTAATCGCCTATTTGATAAAAAATGGAAGACAAAGAGTTTGAGGAGTTACGCCAACGCGTCATTGAATTTGCAGCTGCCGGCTGGGAGCTGGGCCGTACCCACGGAAAGGAACACTGGAGGAATGTGGAGAGCAATGGACATCGTCTGGCAGTAGAAGGGGTCAATTTGAGAGTTGTCACCCTGTTTGCCTATCTTCATGACAAATGGCGAAGAGACAATTTCAGGGATATCAATCATGGGATTCGGGCTGCACACAATCTTGTACCACTTCGTGACACGCTGCTGAAAGAACTTACAGATGAGGAGTTTGATCTGCTATACAATGCATGCAAACATCACACTGTCTGTCATCATACAGGCGATATTACCATAGATACATGCTTTGATGCAGACAGACTCGATTTGGTCAGGTGCGGTATACAGCCTGATCCACGCGGCATGGCCACCGAAAGAGGAAAAGAATTGGCAAGACAAATGAGACGGGACAAATCACACAAAGATTAAAGCCTGTCAAGCAGTCAAAATAAGTCATCCCCCACCTGACGCAGCAGATATCGGGCATTTCCCGTGCGTCGCTGTACATTTCACCACACACCTACGAGTTTTCGCCAGATTTCTTGCATGTGTGTCCCGAATCACCTCAGTTTCCGACGACTTTTACTACACACCTGCAAGTTTTTGCCTGATTTCTTGCATGTGTGTAGATCGCTGAACTCCCTATGACAGCTTTCGGCGTTTTTCTGTCGCGGCTGTGGAGATTAAGGTTCTGAAGGCCTAAGCACACGCGCTTGATAGCGGGGGGACCGCGCCGTAAGGCGTGGTGGGAGTGAGCGGAGCGAACGCCTGAAGAACCTTAACTCCGAAGTCGCGACTGCCCTCTCGCCACCCACTTTTCACACACAAAAAGGTCCATTTTAAAAATTTTTCATACATTTGCAGTCGATAGTAAAACCTTTTACTATATAACCGTTTACTAAAACGAACTAAAACCAATCTAAAACTTGAACATTATGGAGTCATTTATGATTTCGGGAATCCAGCAGATAGGTGTCGGTACCGTCGATTTCAGAAAGTCGTGGAACTGGTACATTGACATGTTTGGAGTCGATATCAGGATACTGGAAGACGATACAGTGGCGGAGAGGATGCTCCCCTACACTGGCGGACAGCCCCAGCAGCGCCACGCCTGCATCGCCGTAAACCTTCAGGGCGGCGGCGGTTTTGAGATATGGCAATACTCAAAAAGGGAACCCCAACCTTGTCCATTCACTATAGAGGTTGGTGATCTGGGTGTCCTCGCAGCAAAACTCAAATGCCGCGATGTGGAGGCTTTCTACAAGGAGATCTCCACCAAATGGAAAGATTGCAGCACCCCTGAAACATTGCCAGACGGCACCCCTTGCTTCTATGTCAAAGACCTTTACGGCAACTGGTTCCAGATAGTGGAACGCCCCGATGTCTTCATCGATGAGGGCAAACTCACCGGGGGTATGATCGGTGCTGTGGTAGGTGTGACAAATATGGAGGCCTCCATCCGTTTCTATAGTGAGGTCCTCGGCTACACCACCATTAAGAGCGATACTACAGGGAGATTCAGTAAAAACTACTTCCTCCCCTCGGCTGACAAACAGTGCCGCCGTGTTATCCTTGAAGCTCCTCAGCGGGAGGGTGCTTTTGCCGCACTCTTCGGAGGTTCTACCATAGAACTTGTCCAGGCACTGGAACGTACACCCCGAAAGATATACGAGGGTCGTTACTGGGGAGATCCCGGCTTTATCCAGATATGCTTCGATGTTACAGGGATGAAGGCTCTGGGCAAATTCTGTGCAGAGAAAGGGCACCCTTTCACAGTGGACAGCTGCCCCGGCGGAGAGCAATTTGACATGGGTGATGCATCGGGTCACTTCACCTACATCGAGGATCCTGACGGCACACTTATAGAGTTTGTGGAGACACACAAGGTCCCTGTGGCCAAAAAACTCGGATGGTTTATCGATATGAAAAAGAGGGACCCTAAAAAATCGCTCCCTAAATTCCTTTTCAGGATGATGGGGCTTGTATCAAGAGAAAAAGTAAAATAAATAAAACATATAGCTATGCAACTTGACATTTTTGACAGAATAAGAAAATCTACAGGTGGCCCTATCGGCCAATACCGTGAGAAAGCTGAAGGTTATTTCGCATTTCCAAGACTTGAGGGTGAATTGGGCCCTTATATGAAGTTCAACGGACAGGATGTCCTTTGCTGGAGTCTCAACAACTATCTCGGTCTGGCCAACCACCCCGAGATCCGCAAAATCGACGCTGAAGCAGCTGCACGCTGGGGTCTTGCCTACCCTATGGGTAGCCGTATGATGACCGGCCAGACTCACCTTCACGAAGAGCTCGAACGCCGTCTGGCTGAGTTCGAGAAGAAAGAGGCCGCATTTGAGTTCAACTTCGGTTATCAGGGTATTGTATCGACCATCGACGCACTTGTAGGGCGTCACGATGTTATCGTATACGATGCAGAGGACCACGCTTGCCTTCTTGACGGTATCCGTCTCCACATCGGCAGCAAATACAAATTCCGCCACAACGATATCAAGGATTGCGACCGCGTACTTGCCAAAGCTTGCGCTGAGGCCGACAAGAATGGTGGCGGCGTACTACTTATCACTGAGGGTGTATTCGGCATGACAGGTGCCCTCGGTATCCTGGACCAGATAGCTGCCCTGAAGAAGAAATACAACTTCCGCATCATGATCGACGATGCCCACGGTTTCGGTGTAATGGGTCCTAACGGCCGCGGTACATCAGAACATTTCGGTGTGATGGATGAGATCGACATCTACATCGGTGCCTACGCCAAATCGATGGCCATCATCGGAGGTTTTGTCGCTTCTGACAGGGATATCATCGACTATCTCAAATACAATATGCGTTCACAGATCTACGCCAAGTCACTCCCTATGCCTATCGTAGAGGGTTGCTTGAGGAGACTTGAGATTATCAACAGCCCTGAGGGTGATGAGCTTCGCGCCAAACTATGGAAAGTGACAAGACGTCTTCAGGAGGGTTTCCGCGAGATGGGCTTCGACATAGGACCTGCTGAGGCTTGCGTTACCCCGGTTCACGTGAAAGCGGGTGTAAACCAGGCTTCCAACATTGCGGTAGCTCTTCGCGAGGAGTACCACATCTTCTGCTCAGTAGTTATCTACCCTGTAATTCCTCCGGGAATGGTAATCTTCCGTATCATCCCTACCGCTGCACACAGCATGGAGGATGTGGAGAGGACACTGGCAGCATTCCGCGACATCAAAGAGAGACTTGACCGCGGCGAATTTGACAAAGAGATGCCTAATATGGCACTATTGAAATAAGACATGTCATCTGTTTGGATTACAGGCGCATCCTCCGGAATCGGGGCAGCGTGCGCCTGCAAATATGCAGCTGAGGGGGCGAGGCTTGTCCTCACCTCCTCTTCAGCTGAAAGGCTGGAGCCAGTAGCGCAAAAGTGCCGCTCCCTCGGAGCACCTGAGGTGGTGGTCCTCCCCTACGAACTCGGCAATCCCGAGGGGATAGAGGAGCTTACTGCCAATGCTTGGGATGCTGTCGGGGGGATTGACATTGTCATGCTCAATGCAGGGATCAGCCAGAGGACCAATGTGGAGGATACCTCTATGGAGATGGTTCGCAAGATTATGGAGGTCAATTATTTTGCCCCTGTAGCCATTGCCAAGGCAATTCTCCCCAGGATGGTGGAGCGTGGAGGGGGCAAAATAGCGGTAACCACATCTATTGCGGGACGCTTCGGCTTCCCATTGCGCTGCGGATACAGCTCCTCCAAATTTGCTCTCTACGGCTTTTTCGAGACGCTGCAAGCAGAGTATTACAATGCCGGAATCGGCGTCACCATCGTGTGTCCGGGGAGGGTTCAGACAAATATATCCCTCTATGCACTTGACAAGGGTGGGAAACCCCACGGAGTGCTTGACCCAGGGCAGAAAGGTGGAATGAGCGCTGAGAGGGCTGCACAGATTATTGTACGTGCCATCGCCAAAGGGCGCCGTGAGGTGCTTGTGGGGAGAAAGGAGCTGCTGATGGTCCATATCAAAAGGTTCCTCCCTGGAGTTTGTGCCCGTCTAGCACGCAAAATCAAACCTATGTAAAGGGTAATTATGGGAAAACTATACGATCTGTTAAAAGAGGATTACAGGATAAAGGAGGGTCTGAAGACCTGCATCAACTGCGGGACCTGCACGGCCATTTGCCCTGCTGCAGAGTTCTACAAGTATGATCCCCGCAAGATAGTCGACACTATCCAGAGGGGCGATGACGGGGAGATAGAGAAACTGCTGAAAAGTGACACTATCTGGTATTGCGGAGAGTGCCTCTCTTGCCTTACCAGATGCCCGAGGAAGAATGGTCCAGGGCTAGTCATTATGGCACTGCGGGACCTCTCTGCAAGATTGGGATACTTCGTGGAGTCTGAAAAGGGGAGACAACTCTACCCCCTTACAAAAATAATGACCGGCAATATCCTCAAATACGGCTACTGCATCCACCCCGACACCTTCAAATGGGAGGACCATGTGGAGTCGGGCCCTGTATGGAAATGGCACACCGAACACCTTGAGGAGAGCTACGCAAGACAAGGGGCCAATTTCCACGGCACCGGTCCGGGGGCATTGAGGGATATACCACAGGAGTCCCTCGACGAACTCAAGAAAATTTTTGACATCACAGGGGCCACCGAGAGGATGGAGTGCGTGGAGAGATATTCAAGGGCCAAGGCAGAGGAGATGGGGATGGATATGGAAGAGTACTTCAGACACACATTCGAACACTGCTCAAATGAGCATTTCAACAACGACTGAGTATGATTTATCAAGGGAAACAGAAAATATGGAGCGACTACCAGAAGGAGATTCCTGACGACAACTGGTACTATGTACGGAGCTGTATCCGCCAGAATTTCTTCCCCGCTTCGGAGAAGATGTTTATGGAGATTTGCAGGAATGTCCTTGGTAAGGATATATATGAAAATGAACACCACACCACCTGTGGAGGTATAGCATACCACTGCGACACCATTCCGCAGGAGACCGCTATGACCATAGTGGCCAGGCAGTTCGCTCTGATGACTGAGGCGGGTTATGAGAACTATGTCGCCTCTTGCATCACCTCATTTGGAAACTACACTGAAATACTTGAGACCTGGCACGAGTTCCCCGAGCTGGAAGCCAAGATAAGGGAGATGCTTTGGAAATCTTGCCGCAAGGAGTTCAAGAAGCCCAAATACCTCGCCCACTCGAGCGACCTTATATTCAAGTTCCGCAACGAGATAGCAGAGAAGGCAAAATTTCACCTTGTCAACAAAGAGACCGGAGAACCTCTCCGCGTGGTGGAACACATAGGCTGCCACTACTCGAAGATGTTCCCTTCAAAGGGTGTGGGTGGGGCTGAGTACCCATACGTCCTGACAGGTATGATAGAGTCATGGGGCGGCAATATTATCGACTACCCCGAGAGGAGGCACTGCTGCGGCTACGGATTCAGACAATACCACGTCAAGGCCAACAGGGGCTACTCCCTCTCAAATACCCACAAGAAATTCGAGTCGATGGCCCCGTACAAACCCGACATGATTATCACCAATTGTCCCGGATGCCCATACTTCCTCGACAGATGGCAATATGTTATAGCTGAGATGGAGGGGAAAACATACGGCCAGAACGGCTTCGGAATACCTGTCTTCACATATGAAGAGGTAGCTGGGCTGGTATTGGGCTATGACCCATGGGACTTAGGTCTCCAGCTCCATCAGGTGGCAGTGGAGCCACTACTGGACAAGATAGGGATAGAATACAGTCCTGAAGAAAAATACAAGGGGCTCAACAGCAAAGACATAATGAAGCCAGAGCTCCCATCTGGGATCAAATGCTTCTAAAAAGATCTGAATATGAAGGATATAATAGTAATAGTAGGTGGTGGCATCGCTGGTATGGAGGCTGCTAAGCAGCTCATCAGGATGGGCCACACCCCTATCATAATAGAGAAAAGTGACCACCTTGGCGGCCATGTGGCAGAGTGGAACAGGCTCTTCCCGGACCTCACTCCGGCCAAAGATCTCATTGACCGTCTTACAGCCGACAGCAAAGGGGCCAACATCTTTCTCAACACAGAGATATCACAGGTGAACCGTCTGAGGGACAGTTACAACATAATCCTCTCCAACGGTGTGACCATCAACACCAAATATATACTGATGACCACCGGGTTCAAGATGTTTGAAGCCTCCCGCAAAGAGGAGTACGGATACGGCATCTACAACCACGTCATCACAAACTCCGACCTGGAGAGATGGTTCAATGGTGCGAAAGATGATAGGATAGACAAATCATCCAGGGAGAAAGTGGGATTTGTCCACTGCGTCGGATCCCGTGACGAGAAGGCCGGCAATGGACAGTGCTCAAAAGTGTGCTGCATCACCGCCATCAAACAGGCTATTGAACTCAAAGAGATGCACCCCAATGCAGACATATACTGCTTCTATATGGACCTGAGACTCTTCGGAAAGAAGTTCGAGGACTTCTACACCAAAGCCCAAAGGGATCACGGGATCCATTTCATCAGAGGAAGGGTCTCTGAGGTGAGCGAGAATATAGATGGCAAGGTGGTAATCAAGGCAGAAGATACACTCCTGGGGAAACCCATCAAGGTGACATTGGACCTGCTTGTCCTGATGTCGGGCATGCTTTGCAACCCTGACAGCACCAAACTGGCATCGATGATATCACTCCCCACCGATTCAGACCACTTCCTCCAGAGTGCAAACAATATCTCTGACATAACATCCTCCCCAAGGGGTGGTGTTTTCTATGCAGGTGCCTGCACCGGACCCAAAACGGTCCCGGAGACATTGGCAGAGGCACGCTCTGCTGCTTTGGAGATTGATTATCAAATAAGGGGCAAGAGAGATGAATAAATTTGGATTTTCCCTTTCACCCAGCTCCGCAATAAATTTGGATCAGGTGGACAGGACATTTTTTAACAAGCTTACCGAGGTCGAACCCGATGCACTCCGATGCATGGCGTGCGGCTCCTGCAGTGCTACATGCACAGCTGCCGGATACACCGGGATGAGTGTAAGGAAGGTGCTCCTTAACCTCCAGAGGGGAAGAAATGAGGAGGTCCGCAAGATGCTCTCAGCCTGCATGTTGTGCGGGAAATGCACAATGGTGTGCCCACGCGGAATAAATACCCGCAGTATAATCCTTAATATAAGCAAGTTATGGTAGATTATCTTCACCCGTCGGGATTCAATAGCTTCATCATGCCCTTTGTCCTGGGGATGACCTTTGTCCTGGTCTGGTGCATCGGAGGGGCAATAAGGGTGATATACGAACTGACCCCTGGGGACAGAAAAAAATTCTTCCTCTCCCTGATCAACCCCAGGATAATGGCCAAAAATATCAAGGAGTGGTTCTGTGACTGCCTTTTCCACGTCAAACTATGGAAGAGGAACAAACTCCTGGGCTATATGCACTCCAGCATCGCATTCGGATGGTTCATGATAATAGTGGTAGGTCACATAGAGGTATTCCTGTATACTCCAGAAAGGATTCACCGTATATGGTACCCTATATTCTTCAGATACTTCGTCGCGGTGACAGACCACACAATGTCGGGATCATTCTTCTTCTTCCTGATGGACTTCTTCCTCCTTATGATTCTTAGCGGAATCATTCTGGCTATGCTCAAAAGGGCATACTCCCTACTTTTCGGGATGAGAAGGACCACCAGACCAAGCCTCACCGACCTCATCGGACTATACTCATTGTGGAGCATCTTCCCGCTGAGACTCCTGGCAGAGGGGTTCACCGCTGATATAAGCGGCGGATCTTTCCTCACCAAGACACTCAATCACCTGCTCCACTCATTCTACAGCGACCCTACACAGGCACTCCCCGTGTGGTGGGCATACTCGATTGCACTGGGTGTATTCATGTTCATTCTCCCTTTCAGCAGATATATGCACATCCCGGCTGAGATACTCCTAATCCCTATGCGCAATGCAGGTATCCCCATCAGATACTCCCGCAAAGGAATTTCGAGACTGCAAGTCTACTCTTGCCCGGGCTGCGGTGTGTGCATTGATGCCTGCCCTCTGAGTGCAGCCAAGGCCAATATCAAGGATGCCACAGTCTACCTCAACAGGCAGTTGAAACGCAACAACAAAAAGAGAATCGACCAGATAAGCGACAAATGCCTCCTCTGCGGAAAATGCTCATCCGTATGCCCTGTAGGGGTTGAGGGGGATAAACTCAGGATAGCACAGCGTTCTACTAGGAAATATAATCTCACACCCGATTACTCATCGATAGACGGGAAGCAGTTTATCCCTCAGGGAAGCGGCAAGATTCTCTATTTTGCCGGGTGCATGACACACCTCACCCCAGCGATAAAGAGATCCCTTGTCTCTATTTTGGAGAAAGCCGGGGAAGATTACACCATAATGGACGAAAATGGTGGTATATGCTGCGGAAGGCCAATGCTTATGGCCGGACGCCGCGATGCAGCACAGCAGATGATAGAGAAAAACACCAGTATAATAATGGCATCAGGGGCCACCACCCTTCTATTGAGTTGTCCCATCTGCTACCGGATATTCAAAGAGAACTACAAACTTGAGGGTATAGAGATCCTGCACCATACCGAATATATCAAGAGACTTATCTCTGAAAAGAGGATTGATATATCAAAATCTGATATTAAATTTGCATACCACGACCCTTGCGAGCTCGGAAGGGGGTGCGGTATATATGAGGAGCCAAGAGATATAATCCGTGCTGCAGGTGAACTGCTCGAGGGGACAAAGAACGGAGCTGAGAGCATATGTTGCGGCGGTAGCCTCGGCAGCCTCAGTCTGGGGGATGAACAGAGGAAAAGGCTGATAGAGAATGCACTCAACAACCTCACCGTGGCCTCTCCCGACGCCATAGTGACAGCCTGCCCACTCTGTAAAAACACATTCAAAAGGCACTCGGCAATCCCTGTAATCGACATTGCAGAAGTCGCCTTGCAATCAATTGAAAAGAAATAAAACTACTTGAAAGATATGGAACTCAAAGCCACCGGATACACACTCGTCTGCTTCGCAGACAAACATAAATTTGAAGATACCGGATGGTCTCTTGCAGACCCCGATTGCGAAAAGCCAAGCCTCATAAAGGCAGAATATGAAGAGAAACAATACACACCCCGAGAGGATCTTGAGGGGCTATACAGATATGCAGGCTGGCTCCCTGTACGCAGGACATTGAAAGGCTCATGCGCCCCTGTGACATACAAAAGCACTGCACTTGCATCCGAACTCGGACTTGAGAATCTATATATCACCTTCTCCGGTTGGTGGCCAAAGATGGGGGCAAGAATGTCCACCGGCTCCTTCAAGGAGACAGAGGCCTACTCTGTCTGCGGAAGACTCTCTGCCGACAACAAAAAGACCCTGGTAGTGGCATCCGCAGGAAACACTGCGAGAGCCTTCGCCAAAGTGTGCTCCGAGAACAACATCCCACTCCTGATATCTATCCCTGAGGACAACATCAATGCCCTTTGGTTCACAGAGCCTCTCAATGAATGTGTTAAAATAATAGCCTCCCCAAAAGGTTCAGACTATTTTGATGCCATAGCACTTGCCGATAAAGTGTGTACAGATCCTGATTTTATGGCAGAAGGTGGTGCCAAGAATGTGGCACGTCGTGACGGTATGGGTACTACCCTCCTCTCTGCCGTAGAGGTTATCGGAAGGATACCAGATGCATATTTCCAGGCCATCGGCAGCGGCACAGGTACCATTGCCGCCTGGGAGAACAACCTCAGACTTATCGAAGACGGCCGTTGGGGCACACACAAAATGAAACTCTACCCTTCACAGAACGACCCTTTCACCATCATGTACGATTCGTGGAAACTCCATTCAAGACAACTGGTCGATATGACTCCCGATCAGGCACGCAATGCTGCTGCAGTGATAGATGCCAAGGTCCTTTCCAACAGGAAACCGCCTTACTCTATCGCAGGTGGCCTTTTTGATGCTATGGAAGACGCCGGCGGTGACATGTTCAAAGTGACCAACGATGAACTTCACCAGTGGAAAGCCAGGTTTGCAGAACTTGAGGGTATCGACATCCACAACGCTGCTGCTGTCGCTGTTGCCTCACTTGCAGCTGCAGTCAAAGAGGGGAAAGTATCCAAAGAAGACGTGATTATGCTCAATATAACAGGTGGCGGAGAAGAACTTGCCAAATCAGAGCAGAACATAGTCTACGCCAAACCACATCTGGTCCTTGACCCTGATCTCCCTGCAGAAGAGATAGTAAAAGCTGTCAAGAATATATAATAATAAAAAAGAGGCCTTCAGATTTGAAGGCCTCTTACTTTATTATATTCTATCTTAATCAGATTAGAATCTCTGTGACAAAAGGTCAACGATAGTAGAAGCAGCCAAAGCTACTTTTGTACCAGGACCGAAGATAGCAGCTGCACCGGCTTTGTAAAGTGCATCGTAGTCCTGTGCAGGGATTACACCACCACAAACTACAAGGATGTCTTCACGGCCAAGTTTAGCAAGCTCAGCAACGATCTGAGGAACAAGTGTCAAGTGACCAGCAGCAAGTGAAGATACACCCACTACGTGTACGTCGTTCTCAACAGCCTGTTTAGCAGCCTCTTCTGGAGTCTGGAATAGAGGACCCATATCCACGTCGAAACCGCAGTCAGCATAACCGGTAGCTACCACTTTAGCACCACGGTCGTGACCGTCCTGACCAAGTTTAGCGATCATGATACGAGGTTGACGACCCTCTTTCTTAGCGAATTCAGCTACTTTAACTTTAGCTTGTTCGAACTCTGAATCGTTCTTAACTTCTGATGAGTAAACACCTGTATTCATACGGATAACTGCTTTATATCTGCCTACTACAGCTTCGCAAGCGTCAGAGATTTCACCAAGGGTAGCTCTGTTCTTAGCAGCCTCAACAGCAAGCTCAAGAAGGTTACCGGTCTTAGTCTCCACTGCGTGAGTGATAGCTGCAAGACACTCTTTAACTTTTGCATTGTCACGGTTAGCACGAAGCTCCTGAAGTCTCTTAACCTGAGATTCACGAACTTTAGTGTTGTCCACTGCCAAGATCTCGATAGGATCCTCTTTCTCAAGTCTGTACTCGTTAAGACCGATGATCTTCTCAATACCTGAGTCGATACGAGCCTGTTTACGGGCAGCAGCCTCTTCGATACGAAGTTTAGGAATACCTGTCTCGATAGCTTTAGCCATACCACCAAGTTCTTCAACCTCCTGGATAAGTTTCCAAGCTTTATCAGCAAGTTCTTTGGTAAGGGTCTCTACATAGTATGAACCAGCCCAAGGGTCGATACCACGGCATACGTTGGTCTCCTCCTGGATGTAGATCTGGGTGTTACGTGCGATACGTGCTGAGAAGTCGGTAGGAAGTGCGATAGCCTCATCAAGAGCGTTGGTGTGAAGTGACTGAGTGTGACCAAGTGCAGCACCCATAGCCTCGATACAAGTACGAGCTACGTTGTTGAAAGGATCCTGCTCAGTTAGTGACCAACCTGAAGTCTGGCAGTGTGTTCTTAGTGATAGAGATTTAGGGTTCTTAGGATTGAACTGTTTTACAAGTTTTGCCCAGATCATACGTGCAGCACGCATCTTGGCAATCTCCATAAAGTGGTTCATACCGATAGCCCAGAAGAATGATAGACGAGGTGCGAAAGCATCTACATCGATACCGGCTTTAACACCAGTACGGAGATACTCAAGACCGTCTGCCAAAGTGTAAGCCATCTCGATATCGTTGGTAGCACCTGCTTCCTGCATGTGGTAACCAGAGATAGAGATAGAGTTGAACTTAGGCATATATTTAGAAGTATAAGCGAAGATATCGCCGATAATTCTCATTGAGAACTCAGGTGGATAGATGTAAGTGTTACGAACCATGAACTCTTTCAAGATGTCGTTCTGGATAGTACCAGCCATCTCTTCAAGTTTGGCACCTTGCTCAAGACCTGCTACGATGTAGAATGCCATAACAGGAAGAACGGCACCGTTCATAGTCATAGAAACTGACATTTTGTTTAGAGGAATCTGGTCGAAAAGAACCTTCATATCCTCAACGCTACAGATACTTACACCAGCTTTACCTACGTCACCAACTACCCTTGGGTGGTCAGCATCGTATCCACGGTGTGTAGCCAAGTCAAATGCTACAGAAAGACCTTTCTGACCGGCAGCCAAGTTTCTGCGGTAGAAAGCGTTTGACTCTTCAGCTGTAGAGAAACCTGCGTACTGACGAACAGTCCAAGGTTTTTGTACATACATTGTGCTGTAAGGTCCACGAAGGAAAGGAGCGACACCTGCTGCATAATTCAGATGCTCCATACCATTTAGGTCCTCAGCGGTGTAGATCCCTTTAACGTCGATTTGCTCAGGGGTCTTCCAAGTTTCCTGTGCAGGAGCCTCAGCTTTGCAAGCGGCTGCTCCGCAATATTTGATATCTTTAAAATTAGGACGCATATTAAATTATTTTTTCAGGTGATTATTAAAGTGCTTTAATACCAAGTTTAGCCTGGTAGTCTTTCAAAGTCTCAAGAACGTTGCTCTTCACGTTGATGAAATTCTTGATACCTTTCTCTTCAAGTTCTGCCTGGCAAGCAGGAGCACCAGCTACTACTACGATAGCTTTGTCACCGATAAGTTCAGCGATCTGAGGAACTGCTTCTGCATATTCTTCGTCAGATGAACAAGCCACTACGATGTCAGCACCAGCCTCAAGAGCAGCTTTAACACCCTCTTCTACAGATGAGAAACGGTTGTTGTCCACAACTTTGATACCTGCAGTAGCGAAGAAGTTGCATGAGAACTGTGCTCTTGCACGGCACATAGCCAAGTTACCGAAGGTAAGCATGAATGCCATAGGCTGTTTCTCGCTTCTGTCAGTTGCAAGACGCATAGCCTCGAATACCTGTGAACCACGATAAGGTTTCAAAGGCTCAGCTACCTGCTCGCAAGTGCATGCAGGAGTTTCGAATTTGATACCATTGTAGGTAAGAACGTCTCTTGAAACGATATCTGTAGTGATGCAATCTTCAGCTTTCTCAAGGAAGTTAGGATACTGGTTAGAACCAAGAAGGATATCTTTGCGCATTGCAAGGTTTTTGTCTTTCTTGTCAGCCACAGCCTTGATCTCTGATTGGATGAAGCCCTCTTTGAATTTAGCAACATAACCACCAGCCTCTTCTACTGAGCGGAATAGAGCCCAAGCAGAGTTAGCGATAGAGTTGGTAAGGGTCTCGATATAGTATGAACCAGCAGAAGGGTCTACTACTTTATCGAAGTGAGACTCACCTTTAAGGATGCTCTGTACGTTACGTGCGATACGGTTTGAGAACTCGTTAGGTGTTCTGAATGAGTAGTCGAAAGGAAGAACCTCAAGATAGTCAACACCTGCGATAGAAGCACTCATAGCCTCAGTGGTAACTCTCAACATATTTACGTAAGCATCGTAAACAGTCTGGTTCCACTCGCTGGTGGTAGCACGAAGTTCCATCTTCTTAGCGCACTCTGAATCTGTACCGTAAGCGTCAACAACGTTAGCCCACAACATACGTGCAGCACGGAATTTGGCGATCTCCATAAAATATGAGCTTCCTACTGAGAAGCAGAAGGTCATCTTCTTAGCCACATCTTTAACATCAAGACCAAGTTCGGTCAAGCGTGAAAGATATTCGCTACCTTCAGCAAGAGCAAATGCAAGCTCCTGAGTAGAAGTAGCGCCACAACCGTTGAATGTGGTAGCATCTACAGCGATAACTTTAACTCTCTTATAGTCAGCAGCCACTTTAACAGCCTCTGCAAGAAGTGCAAATGACTCTTCACAGAAATAACCTTTAGTGGTCAAAGTGTGTAGAGGGTTGAAATCGAAAGTAGCTCTTAGAACATCTTTCTCAACACCTTTAGAATCTGCATAAGCCAAGAAGTTTTTAAGAGACTCAACAGATTTCACACAGCTCTCCTGGAAGCTTACAGGAACTTTAGCAAGATCGATACCGTTCAAAAGAACTTCATAATCAGCTACAGTCTGAACTTTAGAGCCATCCATGTAGAAACCTACAGACTCGATACCTTTTGAAAGGAGCTCTTTAGCCTCAGCATTTGCTTTTGCATAGTCGCAAGTGCAGCAGCATACACTGTGGTGGATGAACCAGTCATTGTTTTGTTTGGTACCTCTAACATAAGGGAATGCTCCAGGGTTTGAACCTACGTGAGGAAGCTCTGCAAGATTCTCTGCACGGTAGTATGGACGAACGCTGAAACCCTCTTGTGTTTTCCATACGAGTTTTTTCTCGTATGCGGCACGTGCAGCTTCTAGATCTGCACATTTAAGGTCTTTTAGAATTACCTCTTCCCATTTCTCGGTAGGGACCGCTGGAAATTCAGTAAAAAGTTTTTCTGCCATATTTTTATGATTATTAATAAATGAGTGTGTTTCTTTTAATCACGCAAAGATAACATTTTTATATATTAAGTATCTAAAAAATCACTACTTTTGAAGTATAAAAACCAATTTTATGAGAAAAGCACTTTTTATTTCGATTTTCTGCCTGACATTGGTCAGTTGCAAAAGTTCTGACCAGACACAAATGGACCTGCAGCCACTTATGGAAAAGCACGGAATCACAGGGATACAAGCAGTTCTGGCAGAGGAAAAAAATCTCTCCAACAAATTCAATGAGAGCTATTTCATCTACGGTGAAGGGATTGCAGACACTACAGTTTTTCAGGCAGCATCACTGAGCAAAGTCCTCTTCTCATACATCGCAATGAGCCTTTACGACGAAGGGCTGTTTGACCTTGACACTCCACTTATGGAGTACTATGACAACGGCCGCTTCGCTGCCGGGCAGGACAGCATATACGCCAGAATGCTCACTGCGCGCCACGTCCTTTCACACCGCACAGGGCTCAAGAACTGGGCAGCATCACCATCATCGGATGCCTGGCCCACAAGCACCATCACATTCAAGAAAAAACCTTACGAAGAGAGCGACTCCACCGGGATGTTCACCTACTCAGGTGAAGGATTTGCATATCTGCAGCACACACTTGAACACCTTACAGGAATGACCCTTAACGAGCTGGCCACCAAATATGTATTCGAACCTTTCGGGATGCCAAACTCCTGGTACGGATGGAGAGACTCCTTTGAGGGGCAGGTGACTGTCGGGCACAAGGAGGACGGCACACCTGTCGATGTAGTGCGCTACCCAAGGGCAAACTCAGGCTACACGCTCATGACCTGTGCTGCTGACTACGTCAAATTCCTGGAGAAGTTGGCAGATGGAGGAAATCTCTCCGATGAGACATTCCAGGAGATGATTACCCCACAGTTCGAGAGGGAGGACAGTGAGTGGAGAATCTATGAAGACCTCCCTATCAGTTGGGGTCTTGGAGTGGGACTGACAGACGACGGAGCACTATGGCACTGGGGAGACAACGGCACATTCAAGAGTTTCTTCGTAATATACCCGGGCAAGCAGGCCAGAATAATGCACTATGTATGCAACAGCCGCAACGGTCTGAAGATCCTCCCCGGCATGCTTGAAAACTTCTTCCCCACTTGCGACGAACACAAAGAGCACGACATTCTCAAAGTACCTTATTGGATCGAGTGCCACTACAGATAGGTTTCAGCCTCTCTACACACCCATAAAAACATGACCTACACAGCTGAAACAAAAAAACCGGCTTCTGATGAAGTCGGTTTTTATTTGTATTGGTACGTAATTAGTCCTCGTTAGTATGAAGGTGCTGTACGTAGATAGCTTTCTGAAGCTGAGCTCTCTTCTTCACAGAGGGTTTCTCAAAGGTTTTTCTTCCGCGAAGCTCGCGAACGATACCTGTTTTCTCGAATTTACGTTTGAATTTCTTAAGCGCTTTCTCAATGTTTTCGCCCTCTTTTACCGGTACTATGATCATCTTTTTACCACCTCCTTTTTATTTTCGGACTGCAAAGGTAGATATTTTTTGTAAATTTGCAATAGGGAGGTAAAAATGAATTGTATAGAGAAATTTTTGGAATACATAAGGGTCCAGAAAAGGTACTCTCCACGCACATCAGCCCTGTACAAAAGTGCGCTGGAGGAGTTCTACGCATTCATCCTTTCAGATGCAGATCCCGCCATCACCCCTGAGGAGGAACTCATCGGGACCCTCACCACGAACAATATCCGCGGTTTCATTGCCCATGGGCTTGAATCGGGGCTCTCCCCCCGTTCGATGAACCTGCGCCTCTCAGCACTGAGCAGCTACTGCTCATATCTGATGACAGCATCGCTCCTCGAATCCAACCCGGCCAAGAGGGTCTTCCGCCCTAAAGAGGGGTCCAGACTCCCCGAATTCTACACCGAAGGGGCATTGGAGGGGTACCTCGCCGAGCCTCCTGACCAGGAAGGAGATTTCCACATGCTGCGCAATAAAATGATGGTACTGGTGATGTACGGCACGGGGATGCGTCGGAGCGAAATAGTATCCCTTAAGGTGGGGGACTTTGACAGCGGGAGAAAAGTTTTCAGAATAGTGGGAAAAGGGGATAAATTGAGAGAAATTCCTGTCCCGATTTCCATTTGTGAGGAAATTTTATTATATTTGAAAAGAATTAAGGGTGAGTTTCCGGAGGGGACAGATGGAATGTTCTTTGTAACAGACAAAGGTAAAGCTGTTTATCCCGGATTTGTGGATAAAGTGGTAAAGGAGGAGCTCGGTGGGTTAGAAGGGTTTTCGGGGAGAAAATCCCCCCACGTCCTGAGACATTCGATTGCCACACATCTTATGAATCACGGAGCTGACCTTAACAGCATAAAAGAGATGCTCGGGCACTCGTCGCTAGCGGCGACACAGGTTTACACCCACACATCCTTCGAGCAGCTCAAAAACACATTTTTAACCGCCCATCCAAGGGCAAAAAAACGGAGGTAATATGGAAATCAGAGTTCAATCACTCAAGTTTGATGCAGACCAGAAGCTTCTAGACTTCATCGACAAGAAGCTCGGCAAATTGGAGAAATTTTTCGACAACATCATCAGAGTAGAGGTCGCACTCTCAGTAGAACCTGACCACGTGAAGAAGGTGAAGGTCAGGGTTGCTATTCCGGGAGATGATTTGATTGTTGAACGTAGTGCGGCTACATTTGAAGACGCAGTAAACGACTGCGCAGACCTTCTTAAAGACATGCTTGTCAAAACCAAAGAAAAACGATTCAACAAATAACAGATAGTTTCGTTCCACAAAAGCCGACCGTTCAGGTTGGCTTTTTTTATTTCCATTTTCTTCCTAATTTTGCCGTTTGGAATTACATCAAAGGAGAGGACATGAGCACTATTACCAAGGAATACACAGATGACGCTATCAAGACGCTGGAGTGGAACGAACACATTCGCCAAAGGCCCGGTATGTATATCGGCAACACTGGTGACGGCTCCCGCCCCGATGACGGTATCTATATCCTCATAAAAGAGGTGCTCGATAACTCCATCGACGAATTCTCACAGGGGAACGGAAAGGAGATCAAGATAGATATCGAGGACAATACGGTATCCATTCGTGACTATGGTCGTGGAATTCCACTCGAGAGTGTGATCGACTGTGCAAGCAAACTCAACACAGGCGGTAAATTTGATAGTGATGTGTTCCAGAAATCGGTAGGTCTTAACGGTGTGGGTCTAAAGGCTGTAAACGCCACCTCATCATATTTCTACATCGAGTCATTCCGTGAAGGTCGTTCGAAGTGGGCAGAGTTCTCGGCCGGTAACCTCCTCAACAGCGGATACCACGAGGACACCGGTCAGAAAAACGGAACATTTGTCAAATACACAGCTGACGACAAAGTCTTCCCTTCGTACAGGTACAATACCGAGTTCGTGGAGGAGATGATAAAGAACTACTCCTACCTGAACACCGGTCTGAGCCTCAAATTCAACGGCACCGAATACAAATCGAAGAACGGTCTTCTTGACCTTGTGACAGAGAACCTCGGATCGGAGACCCTCTACCCCCCTATCCACCTGGTAGGCCACGACATCGAACTTGTAATCACCCACGGTGACGGCAATGGCGAAGATATCGCTTCATTTGTCAACGGACAGAACACCACTGAGGGTGGTACACACCTCTCTGCATTCAGGGAGGCAGTAGCCAAGACCATCAAGGAGCACCTGAAAAAGGACTTTGAGCCCTCTGATATTCGCCAGTCAATGGTGGGTGCCATCAGCATCCGTGTCATAGAGCCAATCTTCGGTAACCAGACCAAGACCAAGCTCAATTCGAAGATGGTCAATGAGGACACCACTGTCCGCAACTTCATCGGTGACTTTGTGCAGGAGGAGCTTGACAACTACCTTCACAAGCACACTGAGACCGCTACCATACTCCTGAAAAAGATCCAGGAATCGGAAAAAGAGAGAAAAGCCATCTCAGTAATCCAGAAATCTACCAAGGAGAAAGTAAAGAAGGCGAGCCTCCACAACAGGAAACTCCGCGACTGTCGCGTCCACTACAACGACGCAAAGAATGCACTCGCTTCAGAATCGACCCTTTTCATCACTGAGGGTGACTCTGCGAGCGGATCGATCACCAAAAGCCGCAATGCCAATACTCAGGCAGTTTTCAGCCTCCGAGGCAAACCCCTCAACTCGTACCAGAAGAGCAACAAAGAGATATACAGCAACGAGGAGCTAATCCTCCTCAAAGCAGCCCTCAATGTGGATGAGGATCTTGATAACTTGAGATACAACAAGATCGTCATCGCTACCGATGCCGATGTGGATGGTATGCACATCCGTCTTCTGTTAATCACATTCTTCCTGAAATTCTATCCTGAACTTATCAGGAGGAACCACCTTTTCATCCTCCAGACACCATTGTTCAGGGTCAGGAACAAAAAGACCACCCTCTACTGCTACAATGAGGAGGAGAAGTTGGCTGCAATAAAAGAGCTCGGGTCCAACCCTGAGATCACCCGATTCAAAGGTCTGGGTGAGATATCACCAGATGAGTTCAAGGAGTTTATCGGTGAGAATATCCGTCTTGACCAGGTACGTCTGAGCCAGGATGACAACATAGCCAATCTTCTTGAATTCTATATGGGACAAAACACTATCGACAGACAAAACTTTGTCCGTGAAAATCTCCGTTCTGATATCATCTTAGAAAACGTATAGTTATGCTTAATCAAAAAGTTGCAGGATTTCTGCTGAAAAGCCTCGGATGGAAAGCGGGAGAGCCTATGGCCCCCGAAAAGAAATGTATAATCCTCGGTGTCCCACACACCTCCATCTGGGACCTGATAATATCATACCTATACTACCGTTCGGTGGGTGGTGACGCCAAAGTGATGGTAAAGAAAGAGTTTTTCTTCTGGCCGCTCGGCCCTATCGTAAGGTGGATGGGTGGCATCCCAGTAGACCGCTCGCGCAAGGGGGGGGCAACGCTTGTCCGTCAGATGGTAGAAGCCTTCGAGAAAGAGGAGACCTTCCACTTGGCTATTGCCCCAGAGGGGACCAGAAAAGCTGTCACCAAATGGAAAGCCGGTTTCCACACTATAGCCAGAACAGCAGGTGTACCTGTCTATATGGGTTACTACGACTGGAAAAGAAAAATCGTCGGCAGAGGACAAAAAGTCGAACTTACCGACGATGCTAAAGCTGATTTGGCCAGAATCCAGAAACTATATCACGAGCTTGACCTCGGCGCCAAATTCCCTAAAGATTACAAGACCGGATATTAGCACACTATCCACATCTACCACCATCGGGTGCTGGCGAGGAAACAATCCCTCCCACACCTACGGTGCGGGCTGCTCGCTGTGAGCATCCACTGGATGCTCACTATTCGCTCACGACCTCTGCGGCCAGAGGGGTAGCACGGTTTCCTCTTTCCCAGCACCCGATGGTGAGAGTCTATATAATTATTCTATTCGAATTTCAAATCTAGTCTGCCGACATATTCACCTTGGGCTCCTGCCTGTAGGACTATTACATCCTTACCGTCAAGATTCTGGAAAATCTTCTCCTCCTTGAGGAAAGTGTGGGAGTGACCGCCCACGATGATATCGATATTTCTGGTATTCTGAGCCAGATTTATGTCTGACGCAGCCTTTGGATTGTAAGCACTGTAGCCAAGATGTGATAGAGCTATCACCAAATCGCACTTCTGTTCCTCCTTAAGCATCTTTGCCAACTCATTAGACACCTCTATAGGATCCTTATATACAAGGGCATCACGTGATTTTGCAGAAACGACTGATTTGATATTTACAAGGAGTCCGAAAACACCTATCTTAAGGCCACCTTTATTGATGATCACATATGGTTTTACATATTTGTCAAGTCCTGCAGGTGAAGCAGAGAAATCATAATTTGCACACACCACATCAAATTCTGCCATAGCAAGTCTGCGTGCCAGCTCCTGCTGGCCATTGTCAAATTCGTGATTACCCAAACAAGCCACATCGTACCCCATAGCATTCATAAGCTCTATCTCCATATCGCCCTTGAATACTGTAAAGTAAGGTGTACCCTGATCCCAGTCTCCGGCATCCAGAAGCAACACATTTCTGTGATCCTTCCTTACCTGGTCAATATACTCTGCACGACGGTCCACACCACCAAGCCCTTTGCCACGACCTGTACGGATAGTCTCAATCTGCGAATGGGTATCATTTGTATGGAGAATGACGAGCTCCTTGGAGCCCATACCTGCACAGCCGCTCAAAAGAGCCACCGCAGCTGCCAAACCTATAATAAATCTTCTTCTCATATTGCCTTGCTATTTTTTGATTACTATTCGGCCATCACGCTGATTGTTGAAAACATGGCCCGCTTCAGATTTGTCCTTAATATATTTGACCACACCATCCCTCACAAAAATATCCGACATCACAATCTCTTTGGCACCCTTGCGCAAACTGAGCGCATCACCTCCGTCGAGAAGAAAGTCAATAGTCACCAGTTTGTAGTACTTGTCATCATTGAGTTTCTCACCTCCGATATAGCACTTTTTGAGACCTTTATCTTTGACCTCAATCTGCACACCGGCGAGAGCCTCGAACCTCCCCTTCTTTGCAAAGTTCTTCATTATCTCACGCACCCTGTACCCTGGAAGCTCCACAATTACAAGGGCATTGTCAAAAGGGAATGTGGAGTAGATATCATAAACCCTTATTGCCCCCTTGGGGAGATCTGCCCTGATACCGCCAAAGTTGGTAAGTGCGAACGCTTTGTCACCCTCTTTCAGAAGTGGTTGGGCTGCATACAGAAGGGCATCTGCTGCAAGGTTTGAAAGTCCGCTCTCAGGATTCCCTTTAGAGAGTTCCTCAGAAGAGTATCCGATAATCTCCATCAAATCCTCTATTCCGGGATGGTATTTGGCGATAATCTCCTCAACCTTTGATGTCCCCTCTTTCATCCAGGTAGAATCCATAGGTACTCTCTCCCACTTATAGGTAAAACTCTGAGCCGAGGCAGAGAGCATTGCTCCGGAAAGGAGCGCTAAAGCAATAAATATTCTCTTCATAGTTAGTATTTTATCCATTTCCAAAGATCTTTCCAAGAGGCCTTTTTGCCGTACATAAGAATACCTACACGGTAAATCTTACCAGAGAGGTAAACGATAGCAAGGAATGTCACGAAAAGGAGGCCAATAGATAGCAGAAGCTCCCATGTAGGGACAGCCCCTTCAAACGGAATCCTGGCAAGCATCACCATAGGTGAAGTGAAAGGTATCATTGATGCCCAGAAAGAAAGCGAACTCTCAGGATGCTCAAAGGTATGGAGCATAATGAACAGACCGAGAATCAAAGGCAATGATATAGGCAATGTAAGCTGCTGGGTATCTGCCTCATTTTCCACTGCTGATCCCACTGCTGCAAACATAGCTGCATAAAGGAGGTAACCCAATACAAAATAGATAAGGAAGCATCCGATTATGTAAGGGAAATTGATTTGTGACAATGCACCCATGATATCTGCCAACGGACCGCTTGGTGCAGCAGCTGCAGCCATCATAGCCTCTGCATCCACACCTGCCATCTGGGTCATCTGCTGCGCACCACCTGTAAAGAGTTCAGGGCCCATCACTGCCTGGAAGCCAAATACCAGTACAACAGTAAGGACCACCCAGATGAGGAACTGTGTCACCGCTACACCTGCCACACCCAGTATTTTACCAAGCATCAGATCAAAAGGTTTCACAGAGGATACTATAACCTCCACAATACGGTTTGATTTCTCTTGAATCACACTGTTCATCACCATATTTCCGAACATAAAGACGAAAATATAGATGAAGAAACTCATAATGTACGACATGGCCATACTTATCTCTACCATAGATTTCTTAGCATCACCATCATCACCGATGGTATATGCAGAAAGCTGGACATCCGACTTCACATCTTCAAGTATTTTATCAAGATTCTCAATGTCATATGACTCAAGCTTATATGCCTCCAATGCAGCATTGGCACTCCTCTTGATGGAAGACTTGAGCTCCATATTCATCTGCTTAGCCGAATATGCTGTAATGCTCACATTTTTGTTCTCATCGAGCTGTGAGATCTCTACGATCGCATAAGCACCTGTAGCTTCAAAATTTGCCTTAAGTGAATCGACAGAAACACCTTGAAGCACCTCATAATCGACAATCTCTGTATCTACAAGTGTAGGGGCCACAACACCGGAATTGTCCACTACCACCACCTTACGGATCTCTTCATTGCCACCCATAAGCATCACCACCGAAGGTACAATCATCAGTGCTGCAAAAAGAATAGGTGTAAGTATTGTTGTAAAAATAAAAGATTTCTTCTTTACGCGGATAGAGTATTCACGACCCGCCACCAATTGTATTTTTCCTAGATTCATACTATTTAGCCTCCCCACTTACAAGTTTAATGAAAATATCGTTCATACTTGGAATGAGCTCCTTGAATGAGATTATATCTTGTGTCTGTTTCAGAATATCTGCAAGAACTGCACCCGATTTGACATCACGTTCCATCTCTATGATAGCACGTCTGTTCCCTTTGAACTCCTCGTCATAGGCATTTAGAACAAACTCAGACTCTTTGAGAGGAAGTGGCTCAGATCCTCTGTAGATGAGTTCTACCTGATTCTGTCCGTGCTCACGACGAATCTCGTCCACACCGCCTGTTACGATGAGTTTTGACTTGTTGATAAGGGCAATCTCATCACAAAGGGCCTCCACAGACTCCATATTGTGTGTTGAGAGTATTATGGATGTACCGTTTGCCTTCAAAGCCAGAATCTCATCTCTTATAAGCTGGGCATTAACAGGGTCAAAACCCGAAAACGGCTCATCAAGGATAAGGAGCTTAGGCTGATGAAGGACTGTGGTAATGAACTGCACCTTCTGCGCCATACCTTTGGAGAGCTCCTCCACCTTTTTACCCCACCACGACTGGATACCGAATTTGACAAACCATTTTTTGAGTTCCTTCTCTGCCTGAGCTGATGTCATCCCTTTGAGACGGGCAAGATACATAGCCTGCTCTCCCACCTTCATTTTTTTATAGAGACCACGCTCCTCAGGAAGGTAACCTATGTTATATACATCATCAGGCTGTGCCTCTTTTCCACCGAAATAGACCTGACCTGCATCGGGAATGGTAATCTGATTTATAATACGGATGAGGGTAGTCTTACCGGCACCATTAGGGCCGAGCAGTCCGAAAATCTTACCCTCAGGGACTGCTATGGAGACATTGTCAAGTGCTCTGTAATTTCCGAACTGCTTGACAATCCCGTTACATTCTATCACATTCATCGTCAATAAAATTTTATCATACAAATATATTTTATTTGACGATAAAATCAAAGAATCACCCCAAGATCGCAAACTCACGAGCCCCACAACTGTCCCGCCAAAAGTCCCACCGTAATGAAAAAGTCCCACCGTGATGAAAAGTTCACCACGAAAAAAGACTCACCACGATGAAGAGACCCACTGCAAAAGGACTGGACGCAAAATCTGCCCTACAGAGCCGAAAATGCGCACAGTCCCGGCCCACAAACCCTGACTGTGCGCACCAACCTCATCCAGAAGCACCTCCAAAGGGATCTCACGCGCACAGTCCTTTCGCCAACGACACCACCGGCAGAGAATAAGCAAACTTCGATGAGACAGGACTACTTCTTCAGATACATCTTCAGCCTCTGGACATATGGGCTTTGCAGTATGCCGTTATCAAGGAGGGCATCGAGGGTGAAGGTGGCCGAGTCTACTGTTCGGCGGTAGCGGTCGATACCCCGGGCCGCATATTTGCCGATGTACGGATGTCTGGCCATAGAATCTACTGGCATATGATACAGATCCAGAGGGATTATCAGCGAAGTGTCGACATACACCCTATCTGCAAAACCGACATATCTGGCAGAATCTATCCCGTAAATGTCCATCAGCTGCTCCGGCGAAGCGAAAGACCCGCCCAGTCGCTGTCTGAAGTCAACTATCTTCCGAGCATAATAGCCACCGATACCGTAGAGGGTCATCAATGCAGTGGTATCGGCACTGTTTAGTTCCACTTTCGGTTTTGGCTTGTAGGAGGTCCTCGGTGGAAGTTTCTCCAGAGAGAAGGTCCGCGCCACCACTCCGGAGAGGCTCTTTGTGTGCACGGCTGAGTCACCTGTTCGCTGGTGGTTTTTCTGTTGCCCTTCAGGCAATTTCCCATCTGACGGAGCCCCATCGACTTCCCGCGCTCGATTTTGGCCAAATTCAGACGCGGCAGCCGTTTTTTCCCCGTCCCGCGTCCATTTTTCGCGATTTTCAGTCGCGGGAATACCTCCACCAGCTACAGAGGCTGCAGAAGACTTATCACCTGCCTCCGACGACTCCCTTCTGGCCACAGATGACTCACCTCCGGCCACAAACTGGTTCTCTCCGGCCACCGATTGCTCAGCCGCCAGCTCCTTATTGTACTTTCTGATCTGGATAACTTTCGCCACGAAGAAGACAAACTGCAGCGAAAGAAATATGAATACAAGTGCTATTAACCCTATCGAAAGGCTCTTAGATATTTTCTCTTTTTCCCACATAATCCGTCCCCTCCACTATCAACACTATTTCACCTTTTGGTTCATTCTGGGTATACCAGGCACTCAGCTCTGCGAGGGTCCCTCTGCGGGTCTCCTCATGCACTTTGCTTATCTCCCTCGACACAGATGCACGTCGCTCCGGGCCAAAGAATTCACACATCTGGGTCAATGTTTTTGCCAGACGGTATGGAGATTCATAAAATATCATGGTCCTTGGCTCTGTGGCCAACTCTGTCAATTTGGTCTGGCGACCCTTCTTCACAGGGAGGAATCCTTCGAATGCGAACCTATCGCAGGGGAAACCTGAGTTTACCAGTGCAGGGACAAAGGCGGTAGCACCGGGAAGGGTCTCCACCTCCACCCCATGCTCCACACAGGTACGGACAAGGAGAAATCCAGGATCTGAGATACCAGGTGTGCCGGCATCTGAGATAAGTGCCACATCGGCTCCGGCGAGGATCCTCTCGCATATCGCCTCTGCATTTTTATGTTCGTTGAACTTATGGTGCGACATTGTGCGGGTCTGTATCTCAAATTTCTTGAGCAGCACCGAACTTGTACGGGTATCCTCCGCAAAAATCACATCCACCTCTTTCAAAACTCGGATTGCCCTAAAGGTCATATCCTCCAAATTCCCCACTGGAGTGGGCACAATGTACAATTTTGCCATATATTGAAATAAAAAATTAGTCTCTGAATCTTCTCCTCACCTCCATATAGAAGCGATAGACAAGTGGAGATCCCTCATCCCATTCAGGATAGGCATCCCTCATATCGCTCACCACTTCATCAAAGGTAGAGGTCTCGTTGATTCGGTCAAGGGTGATATTGAACTGCTCACTATCCCCATCGAAAAGCTCCCTTATAAATGTGAGTCTATCGTTGAATGTGAGTGCCGACTGTATCATCTCCACCTTGGGACCGGGAATGTCTACCATCCAGGTTGGGGTCTTACTCTGTGCCACATCTGCAATAGTATTGCGCTCCGCAAAGAGATCGGAGACTGTGGTTCTGGGTGCAGAGTGGACATCATTGAGATCTGTTACTGTGAACAATGGCTCACTCACTGAAGGTGTATAGGAGAAAGGTCTGCGCACAGGGGCAGGCTCTTCATCGGGCTTCTCCGGAGCATATGTTCCATACTTGTCAGGGTTATCTTCCGGATAGACATCTGCGAGTGTACTTGAAGGAGACAACGGAGCATCGTTGATATACTCTTCCTCCTGAGAATCTGTAAATGTATCCTCATCCAAAGAACTCCCATATGTTCTCTCTGTCTGGCCAAAAGGGGACGATGGCGCCACATAAGTGTTACCGGCTCCTCCTGCCCTCATAGGCTCCGACGACAGCCCCTCACCCCTTTGTTCCAATTCTTCAATGCGCTCCTTAAGGCTCTGTATCTCTTCCCTTTGGGCTTCCAGCTCCTCTGTCAACTGATATGTAAGTCTGTCCAATAACGATTTTATCTCTGAAATTCTATCTGCCATCGTAAGATTTTTTTAACTTTGCGACATAAAGTTCATCCACAAAAGTACTTAAATGTTTTTAGAAAACGCAAAAAAATCGGGCTGCATAGAGGTGATTTGCGGCTCCATGTTCTCGGGAAAGACCGAGGAACTTATAAGAAGACTCCGCAGGGCCAAATTCGCCCATCTGAAGGTAGAGATCTTCAAGCCCATGATCGATGTGAGATACTCTGAAGAGGAGGTGGTTTCGCATAATGCGACCTCCATACTATCTACCCCTGTAGAGTCATCAAGCAGCATCCTTCTACTGAGTCACGATGTGGATGTAGTGGGTATTGATGAAGCGCAGTTCTTCGATGACGGTATCATCGAAGTGTGCCAGAAATTGGCCAACAGCGGCATCAGAGTGATAGTGGCAGGCCTCGATATGGACTACCTCGGAAAACCGTTCGGCCCTATGCCTACCCTTATGGCTATTGCCGAGCACGTGGACAAGGTGCACGCCATCTGTGTCAAATGCGGCGACCCTGCACAACACTCCCACAGACTTTCTGAAAGCGACAAACTGGTGGAACTCGGGGAGACAGACAAATACGAGCCCCTATGCAGACACTGCTTCAATAAGGCAAATCCCCATCTGGCAGAGTAGGACTATTTCTGAACCAGTGCAGTAAGTTCAAGTGTACGGAGAAGTTTACCCTTCTTGTCGTACACTTCTTGTTTTATACACCCTATGTTTTTGGCGTACCAGGTGATTATATGGAATGTCTTGGTAGAGACCAGAACTTTATTTGTCTGGTGTTCATCCATCTTATAGGTATTGAACGTACCGGCAGGGGTGGTAACCACCTCTTCAGACAGCACCTTCCTCTCTGTCAGAAGAAAAGAGGCCCCTACACTTTTCACTTTTATATTGATTTTCCCGTCTGGAACACTCTGTCCCACTTTAATATCTGAGGGGAGAGAGCTCACATCACCCATAGTCACCACATCCTGGATGGCCATCGACTTCTTCATATCGTACATATATGAAGTGGTCCCCTCACTGTTGAGGGTAATCTTCATATCCATCATCCCATTGTCTGCGAAAAGAGGGGTCCCGTCCCCCTTCCAGAACTGGTAGCCATAAAGGACAGAGGCGTCTGAGAGATCCGCCCCATTTACCTCCTTGTTTGAATAGGTATATTTGTACTCCACCTCACCCTCCGCATTGCGGATGGTATAGGTAAAACTGTCACCTTTAGTGACGCTGAAAAACATATCAGAATTCTGCCCCGAAACAGACACCAGTGCTGCCATCAGGGCTATCAAAGAAACAAAAACTCTTTTCATGATTGTTTACTCCTCTTCGCTATATTTCTGGTCATCATCACACTCCTCCTCACGGAGCTTGACCAGAATCTTGTCTATACGTGCTCCATCCATATCGAGCACCTCAAAATCAAACTCTTTCCAGGAGACACGCTCTCCCGATTGGGGGATGTGCTCAAGGAGTTCCAGAATAAGACCTCCAACAGTATTGAAGTCGAACTCCTCCTCTGCATCATCCTCGTGCTCCTCTTTTTCAAAATGGGCCAGAAAATCGTAGAAAGGGCATTGGCCATCAACGAGCCAGCCACCATCTTCAGACTCCCTCTTGATAATGAAAGGCTCCTCTTCAGGATTGTCAATGAATCCGACAAGCCCCTCCAGAATATCCTTATGGGTAACAATACCCTGACATATTCCGAACTCATCACTTATGAGGCCATATCCAATATGCTTGGCCTTCATATCCTCCAGCACCTTGAACACCTCCATATTCTCATAGAAGTACTGTGCAGGCTGAAGTATCTGCGATATATTGAAGTTCTTGTCGTCAAGTTTGCCGAAAAGGTCCTTAAGAAACACCACACCGATGATATCATCGAGGCTCCCCTCACCTACGGGATAGACCTGGAAAAGATTCTCCTTTACAGTGCTGTTGATCTCTTCATTGGTCATTTCTATATCGAGCCACACTATCTCACTTCTGTTGGTCATAATGGAGTCTATCGACCTGTCTCCCAATGAAAACACCCTCCCCACTATATCCTGCTCCACCTCCTGGACCTCACCATCCTCAGCACCTTCGGCAATCATCGATTTGATCTCCTCCTCAGTGACATTTGCCTCCTGCTCCTTAATGCCAAGGAGCTTCACTATGCCGTCGGTAGATTTTGACAGGAGCCATACAAAAGGTTTGGTAAGCCACGACAGGAAGAGCATAGGGCCTGAAATTACCCTTGCAATCTTCTCCGAAGAACTCATACCGATCTTCTTGGGAACCAGTTCACCAAGGATAATGGTCAACAAGGTAACAATCACCACAATGACAGTTTGCGCCAATGGTGCAGCTGCCGATGCAGCCATCCCCCATCTCTGGAACAGCTCCGAGAGATCCACCGCAATCGACGCCCCCGAGAACATACCGGTAAGGATACCGATGAGGGTAATCCCTATCTGCACAGTAGAGAGAAAATTGGTAGGATTGTCTATAAGATCAAGTACTGTTTTGGCTGTCTTGCTCCCCTTTTTCGCCTCCACCTGCAAGCTTGACTTGCGGGAGTTGATCAGAGAGACCTCACTCATCGAGAAAAGGCCATTGAGCAGTATCAGCAACAGTATTATAAGTATCTCCATTATATTTCAATCAATAGTAAACTGCAAAGTAAGCCACTAATTGTGAGTCTTCCAAATTAAAGATTTTCGAGCCAGTAATTGAGCATTGTCTGATAAAGGTGGAATGTGGTATTCTCCCCTTCATAGATACCGTGAGCCCTCATAGGGTATGACATCATAGAGAACATCTTATTGTGCTTGATGAGCTCATTTACAAGCATCTCGTGGCATTGGTAGTGGACATTGTCATCACCTGTACCGTGGATAAGGAAGAGGTTGCCCTGAAGATTCTTTGCAAAATTGAGTGGCGAACCGTTATAGAATCCCTCAGGGTTGGTCTGAGGAAGTCCCATATATCTCTCCTGGTAGATAGTATCGTAGAGATTCTGCATAGATACACCCGCTACCGCAATACCTGTCTTGTAGATCTCAGGGTATTTGAAAAGGGCGTGCTGGGTTGAAGAGCCACCGCCGCTCCATCCCCAGATACCTACTCTTGAAGGATCGAGGAATGAGTATTGCGAGAGGACTATCTGCACAGCCTCCGCGTGGTCCTGAGGGCCCACTGTCCCCACCTTTCCATAGATGGATTTGCGCCACTCTCGACCTTTCGGCATATTGGTACCGCGAGGGTCAATGCTCATAAGGATATAACCCTGCTGAGCCAGGAACTGGTGCCACAGATCATTGTTTGACCAGGTATTGAGCACTGTCGATGAGGCAGGTTCTCCGTAGATATGGAAAATCACAGGGTATTTCTGCGAAGGGTCAAAGTTCTTTGGTTTGATCATCCAACCATCCAGAACAGCTTCCCCGATATCCACGCGGAAGAACTCCTTAGGGGTCAAGCCGAGGGAGTCATAGCGCTCCTTGAGGGCTTTATTGTCCTGCATCACCTTGATAGTCTGATGCTTCTTGATGGAGATCATCTCATATACAGTAGGGGTAGTCGCATTCTGGAATGTATGGAGTGCATACTGGGCATTGCCGGAGATATTGTATCCGTGGTAGCCCGCTTCACCCTCAGGTGTCACCCTTTCAGCCTCCCCTTTGCCATCGAGACGGCTTCTGTAAAGATATCTGTCGATAGCACTGTAAGGTGATGCCATATAGTATACATACCCACCCTTAGGGTCAATGCATGAGATACTCATCACATCGAAATCCCCTTTGGTGATAAGGCTCTCGCTCTTACCGTCACGCGACACTTTGTAGAGGTGTCTCCAGCCATCCTTCTCACTGGTCCAGGTGAAATATTTCTCACCCTCAAGCCAAACGATATTGTCGTGAACATTGAGGAATGCCTCGTCTGTATCTGTATAGATATTGCGGAGCTCCATAGTAGCCACATCACCTACAAACACCTTGTTAGTATTCTGCAGACGGTTGAGCTGCTGGATCATCACTTCATTGGAATTGGGGATAAAATCCATACGGGCCAGATAGTGATTGCGAGGATCACCCGGAACATCAAACCATCTGCTCTGCGCAGTGGCCACATCGACCACACCCACCTTCACTGCAGAGTTCTGTGTACCGGCCTTAGGATATGGGAATGGGATAACCGAAGAGTAGAGAGAGTCCACATTGTTTATCATATAGAAGACACCTGTTCCACGTGTATCAGAGTGCCAGTAGGCGATACTCTTGCCGTCGGGGCTCCAGCGGAAACCGTCCTGAATACCGAGTTCCTCCTCATATACCCAGTCAAAATTACCGTTGATTATCTCATCCGAGCCATCAAAGGTAAGCTGAGTCTTCTCCTCTGTGGCAAGATCCTCAACATAGATATTATTGTAGTAAACATAAGCTACCTTATCTGCAGCCGGTGAGAATTTGGCGAACATCATCCTCGATGGGTCGAGCCCCTTTCCAAGCTGGCGGAAGTCACCTGACTGAAGGTCAAGCACCCAGTAGTCACCACGGGTATTGTCACGCCATACGCGGCGCGAATTGGTATAGACAAGCATCTTCGCATTGTCATCAGACCATATATAGTCGTGGATCTGCACAGCCTTGCCGTCGTGCATAAGGGCCGATGCCGGAACCACCACACTTCTCTGTCCCGATTTCACATCGTAGCGCACTATATCACGGCCACCCACCTCACGGTTTGGCTCAAGTGTCGAATAGGATACATTGTCCTTCATCCAACGCATTGAAGCCACTCCACGCTGGCCATATTTTCTTGTTTTATAGATATCTTCAAGTGTTAATTCCTGTGCTGAAACAGTCACAGAGCCCGACAAAAGGAGCAGAAAAGACAGAAAAAGTGAAACTATTCTCATACTTATAAAAACTATTTTACCCAAAGGTAGTGTAATTTATGATTTTTCAAAAATCGGCATTATCTTTGTCGGCTGATTTCAGGCAAATAAATGAAATTTATATATAGATAAAATTATGATTTATTCACACGAAGTGCAGCATATGTGCTGCGTAGCTCAGGGTGCCAATCATGGCCCAGCTCCCATCCCAGAAGAGGGCAAATGGGTAAAGAGCAAAGAGATCAAAGATATCTCAGGTTTCACTCACGGTATCGGTTGGTGTGCACCTCAGCAGGGTGCCTGCAAACTTTCACTCAATGTTAAAGACGGCGTTATCCAGGAAGCTCTTGTAGAGACTATCGGTTGTTCAGGTATGACCCACTCAGCTGCTATGGCTTCTGAGATTCTCCCTGGCAAAACTATCCTTGAGGCTCTTAACACTGACCTTGTTTGCGACGCTATCAACACCGCTATGCGCGAGCTTTTCCTACAGATCGTTTACGGCCGTACCCAATCTGCTTTCTCAGAGGATGGTCTTCCTGTAGGTGCTGGTCTTGAGGACCTTGGTAAAGGTCTTAGAAGCCAGGTAGGTACCATGTTCGGTACTGTTGCCAAAGGTCCACGCTATCTTGAGATGGCTGAGGGTTACTGCTCACGCATCGCCCTTGACAAGAACAACGAAATTATCGGTTACGAGTTCGTTCACCTTGGCAAATTTATGGAAGAAGTTAAGAAAGGTACAGACGCTAACGAGGCTCTTAAGAAAGTTACCGGCACTTACGGTCGCTTCACCGAGGAGCAGGGCGCTGTTAAATATATTGACCCACGTAACGAATAAGGAGGAATTATTATGGCAATTAGAGACGTAAAATTTGAGAGTCAAGACCGCAGAATGGCTAAAATTCTTGCTGCCTTGAATGAAGTGGGTATCCAGAGCATCGAAGAGGCCAACCAGATTTGCGAGGCTCACGGTGTAGATCCATACAAAACTTGCGAAGAGACCCAGCCTATCTGCTTCGAAAATGCAAAATGGGCATATGTAGTGGGTGCTGCTATCGCTATCAAAAAAGGTTGTTCAAATGCTGCTGACGCTGCTGAGGCTATCGGTCTTGGTCTTCAGGCATTCTGTATCCCTGGTTCTGTAGCTGAAGACCGCAAAGTGGGTCTTGGCCACGGTAACTTGGCTGCCCGTCTTCTTAGAGAGGAGACCAAATGTTTCGCTTTCTTGGCAGGTCACGAGTCATTCGCTGCTGCTGAGGGTGCTATCAAAATCGCTGCTAAAGCTGACAAAGTACGTAAAGAGCCTCTACGCTGCATCCTTAACGGTCTTGGTAAAGATGCCGCTATGATCATCTCTCGTATCAACGGCTTCACATATGTTCAGACTGAGTTTGACTACTTCACATCTGAGCTTAAAGTGGTTCGCGAGATCCCTTACTCAGACGGTCCTCGTGCTAAAGTTAAATGCTACGGCGCAAACGACGTACGTGAAGGTGTAGCTATCATGCACAAAGAGGGTGTAGATGTATCTATCACAGGTAACTCTACCAACCCTACCCGCTTCCAGCACCCAGTTGCCGGCACTTATAAGAAAGAGTGCATGGAGCTTGGTAAGAAATACTTCTCAGTAGCTTCAGGTGGTGGTACAGGTAGAACCCTTCACCCAGACAACATGGCTGCAGGTCCTGCATCATACGGTATGACCGACACAATGGGTCGTATGCACTCAGACGCTCAGTTCGCAGGTTCTTCATCAGTTCCAGCACACGTTGAGATGATGGGCTTCCTAGGCATCGGTAACAACCCTATGGTAGGTGCTACTGTAGCTGTAGCTGTGGATGTGGCTCAGGGATTTGCGAAGTAATATAGATTGCCGGCCAAGCCGACAATGACGAAATGTCATCCCCGACTCCGTTCGGGGATCTGAACCCCAAAACGGGCACGAAACAATGCGTTTTCGTGCCCGTTTCTCATTTCCCAACCACTTCTGGCACAGAATCACCACTTTTCATGCCCGTTTGATGTGCGCCCATATCCAGCCACCATTGTGTCATAAAACCAGCAAAAAACGACACAGCGATATTCCCCCTGACATCATCGGGGGCAGATCACACACTTTCGCCCCCGAATATCCATTCCCCAGCATCATCGGGGGCAGATTACCCATTTTCGCCCCCGAATAGCCATTCCCCAGCACCATCGGGGGCAGATCACCCATTTTCGCCCCCGAATCACTGATATTCACATACAGCGGGACAGCGGCATAAACTTTATTCAGTCTTTATCGTGAAAATATGGTAACTTGCGCGGCAATTGGTTAAAACACAGATTCAGGTGAAAGCTCAGATATCAAATAAGGAGATTTGGAGTATAGCACTCCCGATTATGTTGGGGAATATGGCCCAGACCATAATCAATTTTACCGACACCGCTTTTTTGGGGCATGTAGGGGTGATAGCATTGGGCGCCTCTATGCTGGCAGGACTTTTCTATCTCCTTTTCACCACTGTGGCTGCAGGTTTTGCGATAGGGATCCAGATTATCGTAGCAAGACGCTTTGGAGAGAAAAATTACGGGAGGATAGGTGTCATCTTTGAACACGGCTCACTCTTTATACTCCTTCTGGGTCTGATACTCTTCTCAGTTCTGTACTTCTGCTCGGACCAGCTCCTTCTGCTGCTGATAGATTCGCCTAACCTGTATGACGCATCAGTAGAATACATACGTTACCGACAGTTCGGTATTCTCTTCGTGTGTTTCAACTACCTGTACAGGGCACTATATGTAGGGATTTCCAATACAAAAGTGATTACATACTCCACTCTGATAATGGCTGCTGTCAATATATTGCTGGACTACTGTCTTATCTTCGGAAACTTCGGCTTTCCTCAGATGGGTATAGGTGGAGCAGCACTGGCATCGTTGTGTGCAGAGATATCGGCTTTCATATTTTTCACTACATACAGCTATATTACACTGCGAAAAAGAGAGTTCGGAATATTCAAAGCATACAGGCTGGAGTCTGAGCTGATGGGACGAATTCTAAAAATCTCCACCCCTACAATGGTGCAGAAGCTCTTTTCATTCGGCGTATGGTTCATCTTTTTTATCTTTATAGAGAAAATGGGGGAGACAGCCACAGGAATCTCATCGATCACCAGAAGCATCTATCTGATTCTCATTATCCCCTGCTTTGCTTTCTCCACCACTACCAATACTCTGGTAAGCAAAATCATAGGGGAAGGTCGCTCCGATATGGTATTTCCCACCATCAGGAAAATCTTGAAAAACTGTCTGCTATGCACTATCCCTATAGTTGCAGTGACATCAATCTTCCCTGTACAGATAGCATCTATCTTTACCGATGATATGGAGTTTGCCCATCTCGTGGTCCCCGCTATCCTGGTAGTATGCAGCGGGACCATCCTGCAGGGGATAGGCAACGCCTACTTTGAGGCTGTTTCCGGTACCGGCAACACCTCTGCCGCACTCTATCTGGAGACAGGTATTCTGGTAATTTATGTCCTCTTTGTCATGGCGATGACACACCTTACCACCAGAGTGGAACTCGTCTGGACAGCGGAACTTTTGTACGGCGCACTCCTGGGTATAGTCTGCTACCTCTACATGAATTTCGCCAAGTGGGAGAAGAAGAGGATCTGAGTACAGTTACAGATAAACAACGCGGGCTGGGAAATTCATCTTTTCCCAGCCCACTGTATATATAAAAGTAAGCAATAATTCCTAATATCCACTCGAAGTCGTATTGCTCTGGTAATAGTACACGTATGACTCTTGCGAGGTCATTACGATTCCTGCACTCTCTCCACAGAAAGTATAATATTTATAACCTTCTGGGAATGTATATCTGACTTTTTTATGGTAAGCTTCGTAGGAATTACTACCTGATCCAGCATCCACATAACTTGTCTCTATAACGACCCCTTCCACCTCCACTGTATGGGCATTAGGTTCACTTGATGCAAATACCTTAAAATCATAATGGCTGTCATCCTTGGAGTATATCTCTATCGAATGGATCTCCTCCAATGGTTCAGTCGAATAGAAGAACCAAGGTCCGCTTGCCTTAAGCGTCTGCCAAGAATATTCATAATACCTATTCACCCCTTTGTATCTGACCTTGCCCGGACTGTCAACAGGAATTATATACTCCCCGTCATAACCATCCACAGGTTCACAAGATGTAGGATTTCCAAAACTGTCATGATATAAATACCAGACATACGGAACACCTACTTTCACCTCATATACACCATAATCTTCAATTATCAAACCATAACCATCTGCAGGAATAGGCTTGATGTTCAAGTAATACGTATCTTTAGCCAAACCGCCTAGGATCTGCACGCCCCAGGTACCATCGCCATTGTCTGTCGCTACTGCATCTGTCCTGACATCTGATGAATTGGTCAGGAAGCAACTATATCCCACAGCATTCTCCACTGCGCTCCAGGTCGCTGTAAATCCGTCTTTGGCAGCATTAACAGCAAAATTGACCTCTGGAACCAACTCAACAACAGATGGAACAAAATCACTTACAGAAAAAGCTGACATTTTACCGTCATTAAAGACCAGTGAGCGCCTCAACGAGATCAAATCCACAAATCTTGACAGGGTCACTTCTTCGTCTTCATCTATCTTTACAGTAAGCTCTACCTTGAACCAATCTGAAATGGTTCCTGCCGGGATTCTCATCCACAAGTCTGCAGTTCCATCCCCCTTGACAATCAAATCCTGTGGCTCAAATTCAATACGATTCATCGGCATCCCAGTTTCAGCCGTAGGATCGCAAGCCAATTTTTGTAAAACAGGGTCGTACGTAACAATGGAGAATCCCTTATAGGATTCACCTGACAGAAAGGCTGCATTTGTAATGCTTTTCCCCTCATAATCTGTAAGCCCCTTCAATGTGACCTTCACTATAGCACCCACTCTGGCAAAGCTGAACATTACCTCACCGGAAAGCTGCGCAGGTGATGTAATCTGTTTGGAGATTAACAAATCTGCATTAGGATCATAACTGTCTGCAGTAGGAGTCTGGGGATTGGGGAACTGCAAATCCACAAACAAGTGAGGCTGGACATATTCCCCTGTATAATCGAAAAGGTTTGCCCATCTGGTATAGGCAACATCCTCTCCATTTTCCCAAAGATCATATCTTGGATTACCCCAAGGATATGCTGCTATATAATCAAAAGAACCTGCCACCTTATCTTCTATCTCAAAAGAGAAAGAGGCCTTTCCGTCAACAATATCACCCTCTGCCAGCTCTGAAGATGAATATATCCCTATTTCATCATTGGCATACTCGTACAAAAACAGAGCATCACCCACATCCCAACCCACCATATAACCGGCATCTCCGGGGAGAGCCTCTATTGAGACTTTAGTCTGGTCACCGGAATAAGCATTGACCGTAAGTGTATGGGTACTTTTTCCTTCATTTATATCAATATCATCCCATTGGGAGCGACACCCGTTCAGCATCACTGACACAATGACTGCTGAAACCATATATACAAGCTTTCTCATATTAAAAATCCCATCCGTTTTCAAGTTCATCATTTGAAAAATGGTTATCTCCCGCATTTCCCTCATCACCATAACCGAGACTTGAGCATATTAAAGACTCAATTTCCACAGCGTAAATATCCGCTGTCGGCTTGACATAAAAAGCTTTCCGTTCCATAAAGATTAAATTTTAGATTGTTAATACAGCCGTGTACCTTTACAAAAATAAAAAAATTTTGCCATTTTTCAGTATTGACAAAAAAATGCGGACCGTGACGGTCCGCATTTCCTATTTTCAGTCTCCACTATTTGTAGATGAACTCCCAGTTGTCTATGTACATTACCGAGCCTTGTGCTCCGGTGAAGTAATCACCATAGAGGCTTGAGCAGGCCGATACGACGATGTATTTGGGTTTTCTCAGCATATCCCTGTATTCAAGTTTGCATTCGAACTCCACATATTTACCTTGGGTATCGACATCGGTCTCAATAACGCCGTGTGCTATAATATTAGGGTCATTCTTCACGTCTACAAATTTTCCAGTAGAGGTGGCCACCCTGAAAGGCTCATCCCAATCGGTCAGGATGACCTGGATTTGTGCCCTGTCTGTAGTCCCTTTCTTGTCTGCATATTTGTCTGTCACATGGTCGATTACTTTAGGGGCATAAGAATAGTAACCTCTCAAAGATTGTGGTCTGGCAGTGAATGGAACACCCCAGTCAAGTTCTGCCCCAGGGGCTGGAGATAGGACAGCCTTCACAAATTTGCCTGTATAGATGTTTCCGGCGCCGAACTTACCAAACACCACTACGCTCTCCATCCTTACCGCTGCACCACCTTTTGAAGCCAGGAATACATATTCCGGTCTGGTCGAGTTCACTGCAGTGGTCATATTCACACCAGGGTTTGCACTATCCCAAACCTTCTCTTCACCCTCTCCAAATGGATACCAGGTATATCCTCCAGGATCACCCTGTGTCCAGCCGTCAAATGACATATTTGACAATTGTACCGGCTCATCGGTAGTAAATGAGAACTCCTCACTAACCTCTGCCCCATTTACCACACGGGCCAGATAAGAGGTCCCCTCGGTAAGCTGGTCCACAGAAGCAGTTACATTGGTCCCCTCTACTGTAGATTTCAATTGGATCCATTCACTGTCCGATGCATCTCTATACTCAATATAAGGGGCACCTGACCCTTTGTATGTAGCAAAGATGTCGGCACTGTAGCTCCATGCACTTACACCGGTCACCTCGAGGCTGATAAGCTTATGCAACGCGGTAAGGGTCCATTTTGTCTCCTCATGTCTGTATTTGACTGTAAACTCTCTTGAGTGGATACAGTCAAGTCTGATAGGGAAACTCATCTCCCGGTTCTCCGGCACAGCTTCACCATCCACACTTACAAATCCACTGGTAGATACTATCTCCGACCCTTGTGGCCCAAGTTTCATCTTTGAGAACCTTATATCTGAAAGCAACTGATCCTCTGGGAAATACACCACAATAGTCTTATTTTCCAGATCAAACTGTGCATCACTTACCATATTGTCACACACCACATATCTATTGATAGGCTGGGTAGCCACAATCTTCCACTGATACACCTGGTCAGGATATGTAGTGAATGATATCCTCACTGTGTCCCTCAGGTCCACCATCTCGCCAAGTTGAATATCAGGTGTTGCTGTTTCGGTATACTGGTAATTCTTTACTACTATGCTGTCAATATCGGCAGTCTCCTTGAGGACTACATTTACAATGAAATTCTCAGGGTCAATAGAGACAGACTTCTGCCCCTCTACCTCAAATGCGGTAATCTGGGCCACATCCCTCGGGTATGAGAGGGGATTATCAATGCACGATGAAATGGCACAAAGTGCTGCAAGGCTCAAAACAATTCCAAATTTTCTCATCATTACTCTCCTCCACTATTTTGATTTGACATTTTGTATCATTGGCAAATAGAAAGCTATACCAAGGCTTATAGAGAGTGGGTTGATCTTGAAGTTGGCACCACTCTGCTGCCTTACACTCTCCTCTACAAGGTTTGTCTGCTGCTTCACATACTGGTAGTCGATACCGAGGATACCTACAGCCACCTCAACACACACCTCATTTGTAGCGAACACACACAGACCAGGGACAATGGTCAAATCACCACCATAGATGGTCTGGAATGTTCCTGAGTTGACACCACCTTTGGATGAGTAAGCCAAAGACTCCCCTATCTCAAAGCCAAGACGGAGCTCTCCGAACATCGCAATACGCTTGCTGTTGGCAATAGGCATATAGTACCTTCCTGTCACAGCACCTGAATAGGCATTTCTCAGAAAATGGTAATCACTTATCTCAAATGATGCCAGATCCCCTATCGACAGCCCAAGATTGTCAAGATCCAGCAATGTTCTGTTGTAGTCAAAGCGACCACCTACAGAGAAATTGTCCATTATAAAATAAGATACTGTAGGGGATACACCCAATGTATAGGCCTCTGCCTTGATTCCCGACAATAGGGAGAAAAGCATTGAGTACCCTACATCATCTGGGCTCTGGCCAAATTCATAGGTTTTATATGAAAATGAGAGACCTCCACCAATATATCCTTTGGGGATGAAAACAGAGTTCATTTTCCCGACTCCCCTATCAAAAGTCTCTTCCGAATTTGAGGCATAAGCCCCCAAAGAGACAACGCAAGCCAATATGGCTGTTGCTAAAATTTTCTTCATCATTATATTATCTGACTCTTCCTAATACAATATTAAGTTCTTCTGCTGTAAGCTGGGCAGGATCATAGATAAGTTCCAGCTCATCCAGATACAGGACGCTGCCAAGACCTCCTGTAAAATAGTCTCCGTAACGGCTTGCCGCCGCCGATATCACTATATATGTCGGCTGTTTGAGGCTACGGTACTCAAGAGGGATTGTAAACTGTACATATCCGTTCTTCCCGCCGTTGTCGGTAGTATTGTCGTTTGACAGAATTGTACCATACGCAAGTATTGACTTGTTGCCCTCTGAAGTATCCACAAACCTCTCATCACCGGTGCTGATGTTGAATGGGGATGACCAGTCTGTCAGGAAAATCTGAATCTGACAATGGTCAGTCTCTCCACTAAGGTGCGAGTATTTCGAAGAGGTCATATCTATTGGCTTTGGTTCATAACGGTACCAACCTCTCAATGCCAACGGTCTTGACGTGAACTTCAGACCCCAGTCGAGGGTTGCTCCTACCGGGGACAATGTAGCCTTGCCGAACTTACCGGTATAGATGTTTCCTGCAGCAAACTTTCCGAAAATCTTCTGACTCTCCATCCTGGCTGCTTTACCGCTGATTACATTTGTTGTTTCAGGTGTAGTGGGAACACCACCCAGAGAGGCTGTACCGCCGTTTGCAGTATCCCACACATAGTGTACATTAAGGTCAGATGAGGGATACCAGGCACTATTGCTCTGCACCCAGTCATCAAAGCTGAGGTTATATACTGTCTCCTCGGTGGCATATGTGGTAAACGACATCTCTGCAGCACTTTTTCCCGCCTCCTTATCTACATCTGAGGTAGCCCTAAAGACATACTCTGTATTTGGAGTCAGCCCTCTCAATGTATATGTATATGTCATGGTCTCTGTATCCACCACCACAGATGCAGGATCAATATCTGTCCATTCAGCATCAGAAGCCCTCTTGTACTGGAATGACATCCCTGCAGGTGGATTGGCTTTGAAATATTTACCCTTAAGGAATGCAAAGCTTGACCAATGGAATTCAGAAACTGTCTCTGCTTCGATATCCGATATCACAGCAAAATCCATATCGCATCTCGCATATCTGTCGTAGGTATCAACCACTGTAACAGACATCGCATATGTGGTATTCTCAGGTGAGATATCAAGATTCTTAATGAACTCGGTAATATCTATCTCTGCTGTAAGACCGTCTCCAGAGATTGTGGCATAGATACCCAACTGCGACATTGCTGCACGTGCCTCATCGGTGATATTCATAAAGTCTGTCAGCTGGGGAAGCCCTGCCAGAAGGAGATTGTAGTCAAGATGGGTCACTGTAAGGTTCTTTATCCCCCTTGGTGCAGAGAAGGTAAACTTCTTGAGTGTACTGTTGCCCAAAGGATATACAATACCCTCATCTTCGGGTGTAAACTCAGGATTTGTGGTATATGAGGGTAGAAGGGTCTTGTCAAAATTCAGATTCAGGTGGTGTACCCTCTGCTCCCTGTATTCTCCGTCCACAGTGATATTGAGAACAAGTGCTCCGTCAATCTCCTCTTTCTCTCCAAGTTTGAAGTCCAGGTGATAATGCTCTGCCTCCTTCACCTGCTCAATAACACTTGTGGATGAGTACTCAGCCCCATCGATATTTTTCATAACAAGTGTATATGTCAGGGTTCTGTCCTCCGGCACCACGAAATAGGCAATATCAGAGAATGCCCCGTGACCCTCTTCTGCATTGCTGGAGAATGTCAAGGTCTCTGCCCCCTCTCCGTTTCCGGCCCTCACTATAAGTGAGTATTCGGAAAACATACTCTGGAACTCCGCATCTGTCGGGAAAGCCACACTAAGGATGACTTTCTCCATTTTGCAGGTAATGCTTACAGATGAGCTTTTCTCTGCATATATACGGACATTGCCATCACCGTACCAATAAGGCTTATTGAATCCTGTTTCAGGCTCACCATTACTTGCCTTTACGGTATATTTGCCCATAAGGAGCTTGATAGGGTTCTCCTCTGTAACTGTAGTGTGGTCCAGGATATCTGCATCTACATTGTCCTCAGCATCCACTACCTGAATCCTGTAGATCATAGGATCCACTTCGGATTCCTCTTCAGCGGACCTCACCAGGATATCCCCCTCCACTTCGCTCTCAAGGCCGATTGTCAGATAGCCGCAACTACCATCCAGCCCCTCCCTCTGCGAACAGGAGAGAGCCAGAAGGGCGATAAGGCAAATCCACAAATTATATAATCTTATTGTCTTCATTATTCACTATTGGGGAATGATCATTGTTACCACAGGGAAATCGTCCATAAAGAGGAGATCATCACCATTATTATCCTTGGCTTTCAGGATAAAATCCACAGTCATACCTTGAGCTGCGCTGCAAAGGATAGGGATAAATGTTGAGAGGTCGAAGTTCACCTCTGTCTGATTGAGGATCTCATTGCCTGTAAGCAATGGTGAATCTGCAAAGTTCTCCAGAATAGCAGGGTCGTTGATCAAATCGATATATGTAACTCCACCATCAGTAATGGCAGCAACAGCATCTTTAAAGTTGTCACTCACCTCCACCACGAAGCTCGCAATACCTGCAGGCATCTTGATGGTCATCTGTACCTGGGTCTCAGGGGTGATATTAAGTGGTGCAAATGTAGGGTTTGCAGCCCACTCGATAGTATTTTTCTCCCCCTCTTGACCGTCACCGTCTTCATCATCGTCATCGTCGCCAAAGTCCGGGCGGTCCACATAATCCTCCTCCATTCCGTCGATATCAACATTTTGGTTTATATCATTGAAGTTGGTTTCAATTCTGATATTGATACCGTCAATCTCACCTGTCACCTTAGCATCTATGGTCAGGATATGGTGCTCTGCCGCTTGGGGATTCTGAACATAGTAAACAGCTGTAGCCTCGGTGTTGTCAATGCTGCGGTAACCCTTTACCTTCACTTCAAGACCCCTTGGGAGAAAATATCCCTCCTTGGTCTCAGAGAAGTCATTCTTCTCAGAATTCTTCTCCCATTTGAGCTGGCCAAGTCCATTGGATACCACCACCTCATATGAAGAGAGCTCCTTGACAAAATTCTCTGTAAGGACTATGGAAACTTTGCAGTTTATAGGGCGGCAAACCAGGTCAAGTGGTGTCACCTCGCCCGCTTTGATTACAAACTCCTCGTATGCCTGATATATTGGCTGACCAAAAGCCGCTGGCTCCGTATCAGGTGAGGTAACTGTAATGGTATAGCTGCCAGAACCGAGCTCCACCACTTCACCTCTGAATTGGCTGAATTTGGCCTCATATTTGGTCGGTCCCTCGATAACCACATCATAATTGGAGAAATCCGAGTAGTCTGTAGCTCTGGTCTCAACTGTAGAGTACTCCCCTATGTCTGTAATCCTGAGATCAAGTGTTCCCACAGTAGAGATCTCTGTCCTCCTGCAGGAAGTCATTGCCACCAACGAGAGTAAGGTTAGAAAAATCGCTTTTTTCATATCTGTATACTTTTTATTTCCAAATTAATAAGTCAATTCTATATCATCAATTCTCAATACTGAACCAATATGGGCCTTCTGATCCGACCCTGCAATTTCTACGGTCTTGGCCACCTGGACTTTTCCACTGGCAGAAGATTTGAAACTTATGTATAGAGAGGCAGCCCTGGCATCCTCCACATCATATACTATAGGGAGCTCATATTGTGTCCACCTGCTTTGTTTGCCCAGGCCCGATTCTGTCACATTTGCTATGACATTTCCACCTGCATCTTTAAGGACGACATTGACTACAAATGTCTCTGACTGGTAAGGTGCATATTTATACCAGAACTTCAGAGATGCGGGTCGGCTGGCAAATGAGCGGCCGTCCTGAGTGTGATCTCCACTGTCATTTGCTCTTCCAATCCATATCTCTCCAGTGGTATTTGAACCGACAGCTGTACCGTCTGTATTTGCGTCACCCACATTTACTGTATAGACCATAGCCGACTTTGTCCCCGAATGTGCATCTGTAGAGTAGGCTGTACAAGGGAAATTCTTGCACCAGTTTGATGTCCATGCTGTATGTCCGTCAGGCATGGTCTTTTTGCTGTTCACTGCCCACCAGGGGTTTACATCACCTTTATTATATGGAAGATACCATGTCCTGTCATAATCATAGATCAAACCTAAGGGTGACACATGCATAATCTCATCGTGATACTCCTCAAATCCGGGATTACCTACCTGCAGAGGTGATTCAGTGGTGACAGAGACAGTATTTGAGACCAGGTCGGGATTATTGTTATAGATGGACCTGTAGTAATATGTGGTAGCCGGCTCCACTGCCAAAGTTCCGTAGTCAAGGATATTGTTTTCCAACTTGACAAAACCAGTAACGTCACTCCAGTTCTGACCGTCGCTGCTCACCTGGAGTCTGAAAAGTTTGCCCAGACCTCTGGTGATAGTCACCTCCGGTGACACAATCTTTCGTGACCACACCCTACCTTCAGGTATTGAAAGAGTCTGTTCAATAGGGTATGCAGTGGCAACAAGTGTCTCTGTAGTCGATTTGCCCACTTCATCCACCACCTCTATCACAAAAGATGCCAATGGTTTCTCCTCCTTAATGGATCTGTTCTGGTCATTAAGGCTCTTGAAGAATGCAGACATCTTCATATATGTAAGTGAACGGTTGCCAAGCATATCATCATCCCACTCAAGACCTGCTGCCATCAGTTTTGCAATATGGGCAGCATTTTCAGCCGAAGGGTTCGCCAGGTCAACAGGAACACCGATAGGGACATCAAGGCCGTTGCAGGAGTTGAAAGTGAGGAAGAAGTTTGCAAGACCACCCCTGGCCACAACAGATATGGCGGCAGAGTTTCCAGCCTCATCACCCTCCACTACAGCATGGTTCCCATCCACAAATCCTGCAGCCACCACTTTGGGTGCCTCCTGAGGGGTCCACACCTCCAGGATTTCCACTTCAGAATCTTTTCTTATTATGTTCTCATCTCTCTTGATATCGACATCAAGTATTCCATACCGCGGATCTTTCACACTTATATTGACCGTAAGAAAGTCATTGTTCGCCACAGCCACAGTGCCGAGATTTGCCACCTTCCAGCTACTCTCCACTCCATATTCAAGCTGCGCCATAAACTCTATCTTGAGCTGCTCTGTAGCCATCATATATGCATCCCTTGTCTCACCCTTTTTGTATCTGAGAATCTGTTTATACTTGATAGGATCTCTCGATTCAAGGGTATCGACATTTGAAAATCTCACGAAATAGTCGTAATATGACCCTGGTACTGTCTCGTCAAAATTTACAGCTATCCTCACATTTTCCACCTTAGCAACAGCCTCAACAGTAGTAATGTTTGGCTCACCATTGTCATTGAGTCCACCTTCCACTGTAAAATCCTCCTGTGTAAAGAAAAATGGCTTGTCAAAGCCGCAAGCGGTAGAGTCTCCATGAAACGCCAGAAGTCTCCAGTTACCCGCATTTACCCTGAACTGTCTCGATTTGGCCTCTTTATATTTACCGAAATAGAGGCGCTTCCCCTCACGGTAAAGCTCTACATAGAGGCTGTCCACATCGGGGATAGTTTCGGGGTCCATCGGCTTAACACCCTCATCTGAACTTCTGGTGGGGGTTATCACCACACCCTCATCCAGAGAGAGACCTATCTGCAGCAATGCCTCTCCACCAAGTCCGTCACCATCGGGCTCTACCCTGGTGCAGGAGGCCAGAAGGATGGCCAATGCCGCTATCAATGAATATTTCAAATACTTTATCATGTATATTTTCTTTATTCTGAGTAAACTATTTTGACTTTATGTATCACAACACTACAGATAATATTTCCAATCCAGTGTTGATAGTTATTTGCTGCATACATCAGTGATGGTGTCGAATTTGTCAATGTCATCTTAGGGGATAAACCAAGATACCCTCCCGGAGCTCCAGGATGATTGGAATTATAATGAGCTCTTACCACATTTGAGCCGAACTTTACACTCCCCTCATTGGCTGCGCAGGCGATAAAATAGACATCCCTCTTTTCATCACCACCAGAACCCCACATTGCACGAGAACACCCATCAAACTGGGTCTTTACATTCAGACTTCCTGTAGGAAGATAGATGGCAGGTGAGCGCAAAGCACTTGTTCCTGTCTTATTGAACTGAACGCAGTTACTACTAAAACTTCCATTTATTGTGTGCCAGCCTGAATAGGCTTCTGCTCCATATGAAAAGTCCGCTTCAAGAGGAAGTCCTGTAAGGTGGAAGTCTTTGGATGCAGAAATATTGGACAGTGCTATACCTCCTTTAAGAGAGACAGATGCTTTAGCTGAGAATGTATGCTTCATGAAAGGATCCCTCTCAAATTCACCCCCATCTCCAAAAGTTATTTTATTGGATCCGGACCAATCTAGGACCTCCTCACCATTGTTCATATTCACTTCATATGATACAATGGCACTTGGATCGACGTTGATGGTAGCAATTACATCATAGATGGTATAGTTGGAGAGGCTGTTGGCCACCAGAGTGCCATCACCCTTCTTCTCCTTTGAGAGATATTTGTCATACGAAGTGTACCCACCGATAGTCAGTTTTACATCAGGCTTCGCATCCACCACCATCTCCCGAGTAGTACCTATACTCTGCTTGCCACTGCCGAAGGCCTTGTAGTAAGGCTGGAAGTAGTACCTTCCCTCCTTGAGGAAAGCAAGGTCATTTGCCACATTCAGGACTATATCTTGAGCCCCATCCAGTTTGTCTACATCTGTAGTGGTGATAAGTGTTCTGACAGTATTTCCATACTCATCCTTAAGCTCTGCACCCCACTCCTCTATTCTGGAGTCAGCAAGTCCGCTTTTCTTCATTTTGAAAGAGACCTCTGTACCTGTGAGGAGACCGTTAGAATTGGTCACGTGCCTCCACGAAGGGTCAGAGACAGAGAATCCGGAGAGATCAAACTCACCCTCCATATCTATCACAATAGGGAATATTTCACCTCTGTCGAGGGTTGTATTGCCTCCGGAAAATGAGAAACTGTGGATGGACTGCTCCTCCACGCCCCCTACATTTCTTATTACGGCGACACTGAATCCCTGTGGCAGATTCACAGTTGGGAGAGATATGTATGTAGGGCCATTCTGCTGTACGGGTATTTTTATAAACGATACCGCCTCTGCTCCTGATGATATGGTATAGGTATCGCCACCATCACCTGGGGTAATGGTAAGTGGAGATATCTTCTCAGACTGATTGCCGAAAAATGCAAGGCTGCAGACACCTTCTGCCCTGTTCACAAGGGTCACTTTGAGCATTGCCCCTGCAAATTTGAGTTGTGACTCAATATCACCATTCTGAGTGTATACCTCTCTGGAATAGAGAAGGGGTTTGTGGGTTCCGTCCTGGATATCATATCTTGCCACTATCTTGCCATCATTCACAGTAATGGCATCTGATGCCGGATATGTAAAATAACAGTACTGCGGTGCATCCTCCATGGCGACAAAGCCTGCAAAGGAGGCTTTCTTACCTACAGGATCTCCACTCAGGGTGCTCACCTTCAGATTTGAAAAGGCACTCTCCTCCTGATTTACAGCGGTCACCCTCAACATATCCGATTCGCTCCAGATGAGAGAAAGTCCATTATTGCCCCCTTCGGATATTCTGGTAAGTGGAGACTGCTCTACAGATATTGTGACTGGGTACTTGCCGGTATTAGGTGTGACAGGGGCATCAATCCCCGAGCAGGATGATACGAAAACAGATATTGCCATCAGGGCAACAAATTTCGAAACAATATGCCTAAAGTATCCTGCCATTCTAACTCTCCTCATTTACCTCCCCTTCCGAGTAGTCGGGGAGTGTTATACCATTTTCTGACGGGTATCGCATACCGTCGATTACAAAAACAAGATCTGAAGATGGGTTATCAATCTGACCTGTATATCTCACATTGAATGTGACTGCATCCCCAGCTGCCAGGATTGCAGGCTCAGCCCCACTCTCCTCTTTCAGCAGATACCCTCTGGATGTCTCCACATACTCCTCAGCACCATTGGCCCTCACTAAAAGGATATATTCCAGATTCAGAGGTGTATCGTAGAGGTTATAATAACCTATGCCGTTTTTATTGAACTCAAGTGTTCTGAGCACATTGTCCTCTTCGGTATCTCCATCAGACACTGTCTCTTCACCCTCAACAGGGGCCTTGACTGTCCTAACGAAGAACTTGAAATCGTCAAATGCCTCATACATCGACATATCGAAGTTTACTGTAACCCTGCAATTGGCCACCCTACACACCACCGCAGATACAGGAACCACTTGACCATTAACAATGGTAAACGGCTCACTTGTCCCGTCGTGTCTCACACAACCGAAACCAAGTTCTGCCTCCTCAAGCGAACAGGTCTGGGCATATAGCCTGTATATGCCAAAATACCACTCAGCCTCCATACCCTCCCCTGTATATGGGATAAACTCCTCAGACGAACCATAACCGTTGAGACCCACAAATTTGAACTCCACATCCTCCTCATCAGATGAAGACCTCACCTCTATCTGCGAATCTCTTGAGAGCGTAATGCTTACTTTTCCCATCTGGGGTTCATCAAGAGTACCCTTACGGCACGAAGGGAGAACCATGACACACAGTATCATAGCCCACCAAAATAACCCCCTGTATTTAAGCATTTTATACATATTTTTATACATTTGCAAAAAGCAAAAAATCGCACAAATATAAGAAAACTTTGAAAAAACAATCAGTTTCCTAAATTTTCACTACATTTGGAATACTTTTGATGAGTAATTGATGATAAGATATTTATATATTTTTATTCTTCTTTTATGCCTCTGCTCCTGCAGCAAACGCCATCACGTGGACCATATAGATATCTCTACCTACGAGATCCATTTTGACAGGGAGGGGGGAGATGCTCAGGTGCAGGTTTCGGCCACTTCACAATGGAGGACAGTAGTGGAAGCAAGGTGGCTCAGGTGCAGGTACATTTCTGAGGGGATATACTACCTTACCGCCCCTGCAAATGATTCGGCAGCCAGAGCAGGCCACATCCTTTTCATCTGTGGCTCCGATTCGGCCAGGGTGGATATTACTCAGACACCCGGCAAACACCTCTCTTTGACTCCAGACACTCTCACCTTCTCACATCGTGGAGGTAAAGGGACCCTCTCAATTACTTGCTACACCCCATGGAGGATAAGCAGCAAAAGCGAATGGGTAGAAACAGAAATTGCAAATGGCGACGGACCTCAAAATGTACCGATAAAAGTATCTCCAAATGAGTCAACAGAAGAGATGTCTGGTACGATAACATTCGTATCGGAAGATATGGAGAGGAGAGCCTATATAAAAAGACTTGCCAGACCATTCATCAAACTAGACAAAGAGTCCGTACAGATAGATGGCGACGGAGGCTATATAACATCACTTTACCTCTCCAACTACCCAGTGGAGGTAGTCAACCCCACACCCTGGATCCGCACAGTCAATCACGACACATTATCCCACACTATATATATAGAGGTATTGAGAAATATGGAGTATGAGGATAGGGAGGGGAGCGTCACACTAAGGAGCAGCAATGACTCATTGATATTTACTACGCTTACCATAAGACAGGGGGAGAAAATCGACCATCCTGCAGTGGAATTTGCAGAAGGTTACCAGATGAAAGTGGCCGGCAGAGAGCCCTTCACCCTGCACCCTGTATTCACAGATATGTCTGACAGTACCCTGATATGGAGTTCAACCCACCCCGATATAGCCACAGTAGACCAGAATGGCAAGGTAACTGCTATAAAATCGGGAACAACCTTGATAAAGGCCCTGAACACGCATCACAATCTCACAGCAGAGATCACACTTGACATAAAGCTTATTGCCAAGAGTATGACCATTATGCTGGGAAGTCAGAATGTAACAGAAAACCCAGTAGCAATCAGATTCTTGGGGGAAACCCAAAAGGTAACAGCAACACTATATCCTGCAGATTCTTACAATGAGGATATAATATGCTACTCATCAGCCCCAGATATAGTATCTGTATCGGGAATGGAGATCAAATGCATCGCCCCCGGATCTGCAACGATATATGTAGAATCACAATACCACCAGCTCAGAGGAAGTTTCAGGGTTATAGTATCTGAAATGTAATCGTTACTTCTTCCTATACTCCAGCGGTGTCATCCCTGTATGGGCCTTGAAGAATTTCTGGAAGACAGACTGGTTGGTAAAGTTCAGCTTGTACACTATCTGTTTGATGGTATCACGGCTGTAGCGGAGAAGATTCTGAGCCTCAAGGATAACATATGAATCGATCCAATATGAAGGGGTCTTTCCACTCGCCCCCTTGACAACCTTCGCAAGATATTTGGTCGTAATGCATAGCTTGTCTGCATAGAACTGCACAGACCTGTCCAGGACGTGGTATTTGGCCACCAGTTTTATGAATCTGTCATAGATGACACTGTTTCTTCCCTTCTGGTCCTTCACACTCTTGAGGATCTCCTGCTGTCTCCCTCTCCAGGATCCGGCCACCTCAAAAACCAATGAGGAGCAGAGTGCCATGATACTCTCAGAGACAAAAGGTCTGTTGGAATCCATAACCTTTTTCATCAAGCTATAATATCTCATAGCCAGTACCACCTCCATCCTGTTCAACTGGATAGTCGGATAATCCACGGGAGATATCAGATGGTTGAATATCGAATTCATATCAAACCTGAGCTTGGCCATATACTTCGACGACATTACCACAGCAATGAGATGGCATCCCTCTTTGGGGGCATTATCCACCATACGGACAATATTTCCGGGAGTTATGACAGAAAAGGTGTTTCTGGTCACATTATACTCCTTGAGATCAGCTGAAAGTGTAAGGTTGCCTGAGACACAAAAAAGACCGACATATCCATCAATCCTTGTAGGGACATTATTGAAGAACGGGAGGTCTGTCTTTTCCTTATAATACAGGTCACCTATATAGAAGTCATCGCCAATACTTTTGATATTGGCGATATCGAACATCTTCTTGAGTTGTGCAATAGTTAATGTATTGTATAACTTGCTGGGCATGAACTATGAATAGAGGAATCTCTTGATACTCATCTTAGGGGTCTTCTCAAATGGCTGGTCCATAACTTCGATTTTACCCAATTTGCTGTATGAAGGCATATCCTTATTTACCGAAACCCTTATCTCATTGAGCTTCTCATTAAGAACTTCACCCTGAATTCCATCTGCAGCCATTTTATCCTTATCCATATATAGGAGAGCGACAAGGACACCTTTTCTGTCCACCACTACAGACTCTATCACATAAGGCTGATTGTTGCATACTGCCTCTACCTCTTCAGGGTAGATATTCTGCCCATTTGATGTAAGGATCATATTCTTGCTTCTACCACGGATAAAGATATTACCGGCCTTATCCATAACACCCAAGTCACCGGTATTCATCCAGCCATCCTCTGTAAATGCAGCTTTTGTTGCCTCTTCATTCTTATAGTAACCGCTCATGATGCTGACACCTTTTGCCTGAATCTGTCCCACAACATTGTATGGATCCTCAGAATCAATCCTTATCTCCACGCAGTCGATAGCCTTACCGCAAGAGTGGGGAACAAATGTCTCCCATGGCTCGTAGGCCAAAAGAGGTGCCGCCTCTGTCATACCGTAACCTACAGTGAAAGGCATCTTGAATTTCTTGAACCATTTCTCCACATCTGGATTAAGAGCTGCACCACCCATAATGATAGAGCGGAGATTTCCTCCAAATGCATTCAGGAGTGTAGTACGTATTTTCTTGAAAATAATCTGATTCAAACCAGGGATAGCTGTGATAACCTTCATCACAGGCTTGTTTAGGATTGGCTGAACTTTACCTTTGAATACCTTTTCGAGTACAAGTGGAACAGTAATCAAAAGGTAAGGTTTGACCTCAGCCATAGCACCAAGAAGGACTGCAGGTGTAGGGGTTTTGCCGAGATAGTATACAGTAGAACCTCCGCACAAAGGATAGATGAGTTCGAACATCATACCGTACATGTGGGCCATAGGGAGCATAGATACTATATTCTCACCAGGGAAAGACTGAAGCCACCTCTGTCCGAAATCGGCATTTGCGCTAAGGCACTCGTGACGGAGCATAACACCTTTAGGTGCACCTGTACTGCCAGATGTATAGTTGATAATTGCAAGATCTTTGAGATTGTCCTTAGGGAATGACACATGCTCAGGAGCATAACCCTTTGGATACTTCTCTGTGAATGCCGCCTCAAGTCCATCATACACCTTTTTGATATCCTCTGTCGCTGCATATAGGAGGGAGTAGGTCTGTGTAGAAATTACAGCTTTCACTGTAGGCATCTTTGAGATGTCAAGTTTCGCCCACACATCGTCATCTGTAAAAAGTACTACACTTTCAGAGTGGTGAACAAGGCCGTTGACACTATCCGGATGGAAATCTACAAGGATAGGTACAGTAACAGTCCCATAGGTACCAGATGCAAAAAATGCCATACCCCATCGAGCTGTATTCTTGGCACATATTGCCACTTTATCACCTTTTTGGATCCCTGCTTTCTCAAAAAAGAGGTGGAACTTTGCTATCTGGGTTGCTACCTGGCCAAAAGTGAAGTGCTCACCTTTATAATTGCATAGTGCTTTAAGATCCCAATTTGCTTTTATTTGAGTCTCAAGTCTGGTGTAATAATGGATCATAGTTCAGATTTTAGTATCATTAATCTTTACAAAGATAGTATACATATTTACTAATTAATACAAAACGACACATAATTAGTGAAAATGTGAGACAAATAGATTACTTTTTGACAATTTTTAACACAAAATACAGAACGATGTCCACGACTCCACCATCTCATTTGCCATATGAAGCGGATAATAATTGTGAGGTCCAAATTTTTATTATATTTGCAAAAATGAATTAAAGAAAGATGAAACAGTTTCCACTATTAATTATATCAGCAATCCTTTTGATCATCCCCTTTACATCATCATCAGCACAAGATGACAGCCACGACTTCCGCATCTATACCAAAGCCGGTGTAAAGGTCAATATCATCGAAGGTCTGTCAAACACCACAGATCTGGAGCTGAGGACCAAAAACAACTCAAGCAAAATAGACAATTACAGAATAAACACCTCATTCAGCTACAAGGTATGCAAATATTTCAATGCAGCTATCGGTTATGCGCTGATCGCCAAGCCCAACAATGGTGAGACAATCCTTTCCAACAGATACTGGATCGATGCTACAGGTGTCCTCCCCGTATCTCAATTCTCAATATCACTCCGTGAGAGATTCCAGCAGACATTCTCTCTGGGTGAGGTGGGCACACTCCTTAGGTCTGAGCTCAAGTGCCAATACTCCATCCCCAACTCCATATTCAAGCCCTACATCTCGGTAGAGCCCCACATTTACCTCGGTGACATAGTTTCAGAGGGGAGAGTAAAGGAGGTGAGGTACAATATCGGGACAAGTATCGCCATAAACAAGTATAACGACCTACAGGTGTATGGCCGTTATACTCAAAACCCGGATTTCACTATCCTCGGTTTGGAGAGGAGAGCTCCGGACTATTTTATCCTTGGGGTCAATTACTACTACAAATTCTAGAACTGATCCATCACCATATCAAGAAGGTCGTACATACTGTCATCAAAACCTTCAAGATAACTGCGTGAGTTGCAAAGCACCACTGATGCTGCATCTCTTGATTTGTCCCTTGCCATAAGTGTACCTGTTCCGGCAAGTGTTCCACCATGGTAACTTGACCAGTCAGGATAATATGGATAGTTGACTCTCCAGCCCAAAGCATATCTGTTGTATGCCTCAGATGGTGTGTACATAAGATCAAGTGTCTCTTTTTTGAGGATATCAGGGAACACATCACCATAGTCAACACTTGCCACCACTTTCATAAGTTCATCAGATGAGGCGATCAGGCCACCCAATGCCCTGATAAGATGCATATCGTTGCTATACCCGTTTTTACCATCCTGAGAATAATAGACACACTCGTTATCCCTCTGATGGTATTGGTCTCCACCGACCCAAATATCAGTAACGCCGATTTTAGCATATACCTCTTCTCTCATAAAAGTCTCATAATCTTTGCCCGATATCTTCTCGATAATACAACCCAGAAGGCCAAAACCCATATTATAATAGCTATGTTTGGTCCCGGGGGTATTGTCCATAGGGATATTATGAACGACATATTTCATTCTGCCCAAAACATCCTGGCCGCCAAGTCCCGATGCTGATGTGAAGATATGCTCATCAGACCATCCGCTTGTATGCTGCAAAAGGTGTTTGACAGTCACCTGTCCTGCACCGGAAACAAGACCTTCAGTTCCAAGCTCTTGCTCAAAAATACCACCTTTGCCAAAGACCTTGTCAGACAAATTGAGTTTACCTTTCTCCACCAAAGTCATAATACCTATAGAGGTTTGTGTTTTGGAGATACTTGCAAGTCTGAAAAGGTGTTTTGAAGTTACCCTCTCCATAGTGGTGGTATTGGCAAATCCATAACCTGAAGAGTAAACGATTTTCTCCTTTTTGGTAGCTGATAGCGATATGCCGGGGATATCATATTTCCTCATGATGGCATATACCTGATCATCTATCAGTTTGTTTCCTGTTTTCAGACAGATATAATAAGAACTTTCACTTCCATCTGAGCCCACCATAACGAGTTTGGCTGTTTGAGAAAAGTCCACCGGTGTCACACCTGAGTCAATAGGTTTGCCGTCTATATAGAATGTGGTACCCTCTCCTGAAGTGATGGTAGGGGCAAGAGCAGTTACATCAGTACCCTCATCCACAGTTATATAGTAAATGTTTCCAATCCTCACCACCAGGGCATTGGATTTCATTCCGCTATTAGGATTGGTACTTGTCCCTATCTCAAGGGAGTGGATTGTCTTGTCTACTTCTGGCTCAGTGTTGGTAACAGGTTGGCAACTCCAGACAAAAAGAAAAGCTACCAGGTAGAATAAAAATCTCTTTTTCATAATTCCTATTTGGTTTTAATAAGGAGAAGAGCTCCGGCTACGCCACCCTTCTGATTTACTTTATGGTTATATTTCAAGACTCCAGACTCTTTCTGGGTATGTTTGCCGATCAGTTTCCAACCCCTCTCTCCTTTGCATTGCTTCTCGTCATTTGGGGCCGAGATATACATATACACCTCATATTCACCCGCTTCAAGGTATTCTGCACTATATTTCACCTTCCCATTTGGTTTTATTGCCTTCCAGGCAACATCCCCCATGTATGTCAGTTCGTCCAGTGAGACTGCCTCAAACTTGCCCGACACCTTGGCTGGTGGGAGGACAATGGTCCTGTCAGGGACTGAGAGGGCCATAGACTCCGCTGTGGCCATAAGGAGCCTCTCCCCGAAGTCGCGAAGGTTCAATGAGTCAAGCCAAGGGCCATTGAAATTCTTGGAATAGCAAGTATAGGAGGTCTCGAAGGTCACTGCGAGGGTCTTTTCACCGGCAAGATTCCAGAACCACCCCTCCGGATATCTTGCAGCAATGTTTGAGAACTGCATATCCTCAGGGCAAATATAATCGTTGAGCGAAGCTGTCAAATCGGCAAGTACAAGCTCCCTGCGGAGGAAGTCTTTGGATGTCCCTTTTGCCCTGTGGAGCCAATATGATGCGTGGTTAGCCACCTGAGAGTGGATATTGAGTGCAACATCAAAGATGCCCTCCCCATTGAGCTTCTCAATCATATCCTTTATATATTGCACCTCTACCACTGTGCTGTCCGCAGAGCGGGCAAAGTTGATCTCCTGATTCACACCTGTGATATTGCAACGCGAAAGGCCATGTGCCACACCATCAGGGTTGGTCTGAGGGATGATGTAAGCATCAATCTGCTTACGGAGCGCTGCACCCTCAGGGGTATCAGCCACCAAGGCAGAGATGAAGCCGTCGGTAAGCCACGAAGCGGGGCTTTCAGAAGGGTGCTGACGGGCGTGGAGCCACACCCTTTTCTTTCCCTCTGCTGGGACACTCTCATCGGTAACATGCATCATCCAGATAGGTCGGTTTTCAAAGGAGTGGCCGATGGAGTCTATTTTTACCCAATCGTGGCTCCCCCATTCCTGAAGCCTCTTCTCAAGATATGAGAATGTGTATGGCTGATAATACGCCAGGTAGACAGTATCCTGCTCAAACCTCTTGGAAACCTTTCTGAAAGCTGCCTCACAAGGGGCAAACCTCTCCCAAGTTACATTATCATAGGAGTAGAGGGGTCTCAAAGGATCTGTATCCTCAAAATTAAGGTAGACCAATTTGTCCTTTACACCAGTCATCTGGAAATAGAACCACCTCGGGCTGGGTGGGAGTGTAGTATCGATGGGATTTTTGGGATCATATGCCCCTTTGACCACAAAAGAGTGGAGGGATACCGTATCCTCCTGCATCATTACGAAAGTGGCGGAGTCAAGGTGAACAACCTCACCTATCGCACCGCTCTCAAAATCGGAACTGAATCTGATCTGTCCCTGAGCCGTCACCATTGCAGCCAGAAGGAGAGTCAGAATAACTGTTAGTTTTTTCATATCTGTTGCTTAAATATTTCGTCGTATGCCGCCTTTATTAAAGAGGTCCCATCATGGGTATCCTGTCCTGCCTCCCAGAACATTATTCCACCGACACCCTTATCCATACAGAACCTCGTTTTTTTCCTTACCAGAGGACGGCCATTGTAGTACACAGTATATTTGGTCTTGCCATTATTATAGGAAGAGGATGTCACCTCCGCCTGATTCTTGTCAGGATCACCACCCTGCTCAATTATACCCTTGTAAGTGAGGATTGTCCCACTTTGTGTCATACCCGAAGGTCTGCCATAGATAGGGATCCCCCCAACAAACTTGGCAGGGGGCATACCCCTTGTCTCCACCCAGTATTTGTAGCCAGTCTCAAGGAGCTCCATAGGGCTATGATGGATTCCTGCCGTCGTAGTGGAAAAATCGTCGTAAGTCATCACATTGAACCAGTCGACACAGGGATAGACCTCATCAAGGATACCATTTGAGTATGAGCCCACATATTTCCCGCAAGTAATGGCTGCAGTAAGATATTTGTTCACCCCTGGAGCGTGGAGGATGTTGCTGAGTTCCCTCATAAGAGAGAGATTACCTTTTGATGAGCCATCCTTGGTGCTTGGATACTCCCAGTCATTGTCTATGCCGTCAATCCCGTATCTCTGGACCAGTTCCATAAGGGAGTTTATAAATACGGACCTGTATCCCTTTTTTGAGACCATTCTGGCATAGATGGAGTGTTCTCCATTAAAACTAAGGAATACCTTTACACCCAACTCCTTACACCTTCTAACCAGATTGTAGAGCTCATTGGGGCTTGGCACCTTGACAGTAAAGTCTGGCTGGATCTCGGCAAACGCAAAGCAAGCCACATCGAGTCGGAGCAGAGTACTGTCGGGAATTCCTGCCGAACTCAAATCCCTGTAATATGGGAAATAGCCGACCCTTCTGAAATTGTTGTTATCAGGTGCCGCATATGCAAGTGAGGGGGTGATTTCCGGATCATCAGGGGAGACAACCGGTTTCTCTCCACAGGAGTGAAGAGCCAAAAGCAAAATGCAAATGAGAAATGTGCCCCTTAAGATTTTCATATCAGGCAAATATAACATACTTATTTGAAATAACGGCACTTTCTCCCCCAATATCAAGCCCCACCCCCTATGAAATTACTTACAAAGGGGAGAGGCTGTATCTGTAGAAACAATTTTTTTAAGCGAAGCATCAGAAAGCCTGCCCAATGCCACCTCTTCCGATTCTGATGTGGCCAATATAAGATCAAACAACTGCCACCTTACTGCCGAAAGGAGTGAACTCTCTGCCCAGTAGTCAAATTCTGTTCCTGGAAAACTGGATTCCCTCTTCTTGAACTTCAGATAAAGGTCAAGTCCGTCAGAGACATCGTGCCACAGGTCAGCCAACACATAGTCATACATCCCAGGCTTCATATTATGGTCCATATAATCGTAAGCATCCGAATGGATTATATTCACCTTCTCGGGATGGGAGAATTGGGGGAGAATATGTGTTTTGAAAAGTTCTATAACCTCTTCTGAGCGCTCTACTACTGTCACCTCAGTCACCTCAGGTTTCAAAGAGACCATATATGCATAGTAACCGAGACCCAGACCAAAAGTGATAACCCTCCCATGGGCTTTATCTATGGAGTCTGTAAGGGTCTCCAACTCACTCGGCTTTATAGACATCCATTCGTGGCCGTTCTCCATAACAGATGGGTATCTGAACGGCTCCGTGAAATATCCCAGGACAGGAATTTCACGGGAATCCGGTTTTACCCTCACATCCTGATATATGAAGGCCTCGTAAGGGGCATACTCCTGATATGTCAGCTCCCATCGGCCAAACTTCACCTCAGGAATCCGTATATTCCTGTAGTACGGATTTTCTGCATAGGTCTTTGGATCCAGACGGCACAGTGCCTCACGGAAATACTCACATCCCATACGACTATCCTCTCCACTCTCCACCTCATCCAGACCGCAAGCACCTGTAAAAAGAGAGTAGTAGAGCTCCTCGATGGGCAATACACCCGCAGGATCCACCTCACTGATCAGCTCGGGGGAGATGAGTCTTGGATTATCATTCAGATAATCTACCATCTTCTGTCGGACAACATTGTTCCTTCTGCGTATATCCTTTAATTCTTCAAACATATCCTCATCAGGCCGCTTGTCAGCTAAAGCCAGCTGCAAAAGTACAAAAATTACTATCTTTGGGATATGGAATTTTCAGAATTGATAAGGGTCCGTCAGAGTGACCGCAAATACCTACCCCAAGAGGTAGAGGAAGAGAAGATTGTCAAATGTCTTGAGGCTGCACGTCTTGCTCCATCGGCCAACAACTCCCAACCTTGGAAATTTATTGTAGTGAATGAGCCGGAATTGAAAGACAAGGTGGCTGCACTTGCTGCCGGCCTCGGGATGAACAAATGGGCAGTCCAGGCACCCGTAATAATCGCAGTAGTGCTGGAGACTCCGGGATTTACCACCAGATTGGGTGGCCTTCTGAAAGGGAAGGAGTTCCGACTTATGGATATCGGAATGGCAGTGGAGCACCTTTGCCTTCAGGCTGCCGACCTCGGTCTGGGGACCTGTATTATGGGTTGGTTTGATGAGAGGAAAGTAAAGAAGGCTCTCAACATCCCCAGATCCAGAAGGGTTCCACTACTCATCTCCCTCGGTTATCCCGACACACAGACACGACGTAAAATCCGCAAATCAATCAAGGAGGTTGCAAGCTGGAACAGCTACTAACCTGCTGCGGAGGTCACGCCACCTCCTCAAACAGTTCCTGTAGAAAGGATAGGGCAACCCATCAGACATAACAAAAGGGGCTGACTATAGTCAAGCCCCTTTATCTCTATTTTCGGCACAGCCTCCTGTACCATATAAAATCCTTACGCCTTCAGCCACTCATATTTTGCCACACTATAAAGTGGTACAAATGGGAGAAGGATTGGGGTTTTCTTTACATATTTCTGGAATTCATGATCATTGCCATAGGTCACAGCCTGTCTCACTTCGAGTCTGCGGGCACCGCTGAACATAACATATACGATGCCTATGTAGCCGATAGCAGCTATAACCCATTGCCATACAGAGCATGCTGCTCCAAAACATACAACAAAAGAGCCGGTCCATATCACAAGTTCACCCAAATAGTTAGGGCAACGAACAAGTCTGTAAAGGCCTGTATCGACAAATCTCTTCGGATTTTTCTTCTTGGCAGCTTTCTTCTGTGCATCTGAAACAGCCTCCAGAAAAACACCTACAGCCATCATTGCTGCGCCAATCCATACCCAGATATCATTCACTTCCAGACCATAAGCTGCATTTGCAAGATAGAAAGCTATTGGGCTTACCTGACCAACATATAGTAGGGCACAGAACACCCACACAACAATAACCACAAAGAGAGGTTTCTTCTTCGCAGCATCCGGACCATAAAGGATCTTCCTGTACTCAGTGGATCTCTTCTCACGGGTTAGGAGATAAAGGCCAAGTCTGCATCCGAACACGAACATAACCACACAAAGAAGTGCAGCAGGCAATGACAGTACATCCTTAAATAAGACTGCTATAGTCAAAGCTAGAGCCGACACACCGAAACCATAACCTATGCTGAAAAAGTAGATGAAATAGATCCAACCCAAGCCGGAAACGGCAAGTGATACTGCCAATAAAATCAATAAGTAGTGCATAATACTAATCGTTAGAATATCTTTTTTCTTTAATTATCCTGGTATGATCGGTGGTGACATTCTGAAGAGCCACACTATAGTGATCTCCATCCTCAAATTTCAATTCCACTTTATCCATCTCCACTATCATAGCATCAAAATAAGCCACAGCAATGGCCTCAGCTCCTTTTTCTGACATGTTTGCAAATTCCAAATTCTTCGCAGCCTCACTGCTGTTTAGATATTTCAAACAAATAGCCTCAAGTTCTGCTATGGTCTCCAAAGAACCAGCTGAAGTGGCAACCGGATAACTTCTGGAAAAACCATACTCCAGACGGGAGTATTTCTTTTCGCATGATGTCACCGACACCATCACCAACAGCCCTATCAGGGCAAACATTGTAAATTTCAATAGCTTTCTCATTTTATATCATTTTCAAAAAAGCTTCCGATGCCTCGAGGACATCCTGGAAGGTAGTCTCAAAATCTCCTGTATACCAAGGGTCTGCCACATCCCTGAAATCCCCTGTATAGCTCATCATCAGATGTATCTTGCCATCTGGATCATCCCCCACAATCCTGCGCAGACGGCGCACATTGGATTCATCCATACAAATGAGCAAGTCAAACTTCTTATAATCCTCAGGGGTCACCTGACGGGCCCTTTTTCCAGAATCAAAAGGGATGCCATGCTGTGTAAGACACCTTTTGGCAGGTGGATATATCGGATTCCCAATCTCCTCTGTAGAGACTGCTGCAGACTCCACATAAAAAAGGGATTCCAACCCATATAATTTTACCAATGCCTTGAACACAAACTCCGCCATCGGAGAGCGGCAAATGTTGCCGTGACAGATGAACAGTATCTTTTTCATATCTGCACAAAGATGGCAAAAATTTCCCTATCTTTGAAAAAAAGAGCAGCTATGATATCCGGCACCACACTTATCATTGTTTTCATCATCGCCATTGCCCTGATGATATACTCCATCTCGAAATGGAAAGTCCACCCTTTTCTCGCCATTATGGGAATATCCCTTATCCTGGCCATTGCAGTGGGCTTGCCACTGGAGAGCATCCCCAACACCATAGGCAAAGGGTTCTCATCCATATTCGCCAGCATAGGGATAGTGATTATCCTGGGGACCATCATCGGCCTCATCCTCGAGAAGACAGGTGCAGCCATCACACTTGCTGACGCAATAATAAGGGTTATCGGGACCCGTTTCCCACAGCTCGCCATAATGCTCATCGGCTGGATTGTCTCCATCCCCGTATTCTGCGACAGCGGATTCATCATAGTAAACCCCATCAGGAAATGGCTCAGCCGCAAAAGCAATTTTTCATCAGTATCACTCACTGTCGCACTCTCTGCAGGGCTATATCTGGCACACGTATTCATCCCCCCTACCCCCGGCCCCATTGCGGCAGCCGGAATGCTCGGACTGGAGAATCATCTCCTTTGGGTAATCCTTTTCGGAATGGGAATCTCCATCATCCCCCTCATAGCAGCGTACTTCTTCTCCACATATATAGGGACCAAGGTCAAATCTAACGAAGAACTCGACATAGAAGAGATCTCCGAGGCATATCAGCAGGAGAATCTCCCATCAACATTTGCATCCATCACCCCCATAGTCCTCCCCATCATCCTTATGGCTGGCGGATCAATTGCGGTATTCGCAGGGATTGGAGGATTTGCAGGCAAAGTGCTTGTTTTTCTCGGGAAGCCCATTATCGCCCTTGCTGCAGGTTTGCTCAGCGCCTTGCCCCTCCTCTTTTCTCAGAAAAAAGCTTCGCAATTCTACGATATAACACAGGAGTCTCTCAAAACAGCAGGGCCCATCATCTTCATCACTGCTGCGGGAAGTGTCCTCGGGCAGATAATTACAGAGGCCGGCTTCGTCCAATACATACAGCAGCACGCAGAAGTACTCTCGGGGATCGGCATCTTCTTCCCCTTTGTCATTGCCGCCATTCTCAAGACATCACAAGGGTCATCCACAGTAGCGATGACCACCACTGCAGGAATTATGGGGATGTACTCCTCTTCGGAATCTCTTATGTACGCACTTGGGATGACTGCACCGACAGATGCAATACTGGTAGTTATGGCTATAGGTGCCGGTGCAATGACTGTCTCTCACGCCAATGACAGTTACTTCTGGGTAGTCACCAACTTCGGAGGGATCTCTCCGCAGAACGGCTACAGGACCCAGACCCTACTAACACTGATCCTCGGCCTGAGCACCATCACAGCACTGTTCCTCATCTCCCTATTCGTATAACAAAAAAAGGTCAGCGATATGCTGACCTTTTTGTTAGTAGAAGAGAGGTTAAAATTAACGAATCACTCCAGCACCACATCCGAGATTGCTACAATGCCCTTAAGGTTGAAGATATGACAGAATTTTGTTTCATGAACAATAGAGGTCAAGTCATATCCACTCACATGATTAACCGACACCTCAAGACTATCAAGGCAAAGTACAATGTCAAGGTCGAGCACCTAAGCAGTCATTCATTCCGTAATACCTTTGGTCGTAAGGTTGTCGAGAGTACTGGTGAGCAAAGTGAAATGGCACTTATCAAATTGAGTGAAATTTTCAATCACGCCAATCCTATGATAACCCGTAGATACTTAGGTCTAAGAGCAGAGGAGCTGGAGGAGGTATATAATGTATTTGAATTTTAGAATAGCATATTCAAAAACGACACTTTACTTACGAACTATTGCCTAAAGTGGGAATTGCTATTAGTATACATTCACATTGTTATCAATATTGATTTGTGGGCTATTATTGGGCTCCGATTGACAACCTACATTAAATTGATATTTAATTTCATTTCCTCTTAAATCCGTTAGGATAATAGGAACATAATTATCACCATCTTCCAAGTGTAGCTCATAGGCAAATATATAGGGACTTGTTTCTGCTCGCAAATCTATAATTTTTTTTCCTTTGCTTAACCATTTTGCGAGGTTCCCTTCTCTTATCAAAGTGATGCTTTTAACATCGCCTCCAAAATTGACTACAAAATTAACATTGCAACTTATTCCATTTCCACTCCATTCCCTTGTGTCTAAATACGCATAACCTGTATAAGAAGGTAATTCGCTTGACGCTTTTACTTTTATTTTATTTTTATCAAGTACAATACCTTCTTTTGAAATACTATTCTTTTGTGAAGTTAACAATTCAACAAATTCTGGTTTTATATTATTGGATATTACCTCTGGTTTTACATCGTCAATACATATCAATCCTATAGGTAATGTTTTATAGCTCCAATCATTGTTTATACCTATAAGAAAAATGCAGATGGTACCAGATGTGGATGGGCTACGATAGCAAGATAATGATTGTGAAAGAGAATGAATGGCACCTTCAAATTTCAGGGTTATCATCTCTTCTACAAATTCTTCAATCTCTTTTTCAGACCTACAAGCGAATAAATAGTAATTATCTGCAGTTAGATTACTTGAAATTTTGTAATTAATACCTTGAAAAGATTTGATAATAGGTATTTCTTCTTTTGTGATATATTCTTTATAGTCTGTTCTATTTAATTCTTGTAGGTATAAACGCATTTTGTTTATTGTTTCATCCCCTACATTCTTATAATTATTTCTATATAACCATCTAATAATATCTTCTTGAATATTGGCAGCATCATACATACCTGTCAATTTAGCACATCTGCCTTGAAGGACATTAGTTGAGTAGGTTAATACATCTTCTATATCCCAATGGTATGTAAAAGTCGTGTCTATAGTTTCAGAGACTTTCAAATTCAACGTTACCTCACTATTATTTTGGGCAAAAAGCAACGCTATGTCATTGTGAAAATTCTTATTTGATTTTAGTGTTTCTACTATGGAAAGTTCATCGTCCGTCATTGCGGAACAGGTATAATTTATTTGCTCTCCAATTTTAAGTTGAAGGTTTACTAAATGCTCATTTTTATCAACAAGTTTTATCTTGTCATCTACTATTTTTATCTCAATCTTATTAGTGTCTGATTGCGAACAAGCAACCAAAACAATACTACAAATTAGTGCAAGAATCTTATTGTACATATTTACCGACTTTTTTAGGGATACTACCCTTTGTTTCATTCACATTTTTAACTCCAGAGTTAGTCGTTTTATTTGTTGAGGTAGGAGCTGGTTTTTCTACATCTTTTGGCTCTGGTTCAGGAAGTAGCCAAGCTTCTTGTGCTTTGTATTTTTCTTGTATACTATAGATTTCATTGATAATCTTATTGGCTATCTGTACTGTTCCAAAGCTTATTTTTATTTCTGGAATCAAATCTTGTTTAGTCCCTTGATTATAGCTTTGCTGTCCTGTAGAAAATAAATCCATACCATTCTCATCCTTTATTGTAAGTATTTCTTTACTTCCATTATGCTCCCATTTCTTGGAATAGTAATTCTTATTCCAATATCCAGTATAGAATGTCGCCGTAGATAAATCAATCTTCAACATACATTTTTTAATATATCCGTATTTTTCATTCCATCCAAATCCAAAAGACAAAATAAGTGTTCTGCCTTGTATTTGGGCATTCATGTAGTTTGATTCGTAAATGCAAGAACTTGAATTGGGATTATAAAAATTATTGGTTTTGATATTATGAGAATAAGTGCTAAGGCAGTTATTAAGTTCAGTCACGCTTTGAGCTTTTACTTCTACAAGAGAAAATAAAAAAAGTAAAAAAATTATTCTTTTCATCTTGAAACCTATAACATTTAAGCAACAACTATTTACAAATATACTATTATTTTTTTCTAATTCTCACTTTTACTGCTCGTGAAACTTTTTCAGTGCTGAAAATAAAAATTAAAGGTGTAAGATTTTTTCTTACACCTTGTTTGTCTTGGGGATTTCCTCTCCAAATAAGTATAGTGGGTATTCCAGTTCGTAGTCTATTCGTCCAGTATCACGAAGTGTGGTCAGAATTTTGCCCATTGCATTTTCTCCTGATAGTGTGTAATGGCAATGCTCTAAAATGGTTTGCTCACACAACTTAGCCATCTGCTCCATTGCTTGGATTTGTGCTTTAAGTTTTGTATCAGCCCGTTGTTGTGCTGCTTCTGAGCGAGGTTTCTTCAGTGATGCGGTTTTTGCTTCAGCTTCCTTTTCAGTGGCGTGAATTTGCTTCTTGGCAGCCGAGCGTACAGCACTAATCAAATCCTTTTTCTGCAAATCCTGACAACCCCAACGGATGACACTATTGGTAGAATTTTGTTGGGTCGTATCTCCCACAATCACCTTTCCCTTACTACGAGCAAGCTGTTTACGAAAGCCCTTATTTTGTTGATATTTCAACCATACCACATACTTCATAACCTCAACATCAAAGTAGTTGTCGTGCCAGTTTGGGTGGTGGAAAGGTTTGTATTTTTCACCGTTCACAAATATCTTCTTACAGTACATGGAATTTGGATACTCCATAATTTTCCTTTGCAAATCAGGGTAGCCACTAAACCTCAGGGCGATAAATAGATGTTCGCTTGTCTTGAATGTATGACCGAAACACTCTACGGGATATTCTGTTCTCATATTGCTGAACGCTCCAAATTCAGGTCTGCAAAAAAGTGTCCGACCTGGACGGATAGATATTGCCATATCACTATATATCAACAACTTACAAAACAACACCCGGCCAGGTCCAACAAGATTTTGCAGACCTGGCCGGAAAACTGGACAACAACCAACACTTTGGCTGGACAACAACCAACACTTTGGACCATCTCCAGCGGGATGATAAGCAACAAAAAAAGGTCAGCGACATGCTGACCTTTTTGTTAGTAGCGGAGGCAGGACTCGAACCTACGACCTCCGGGTTATGAGCCCGACGAGCTACCAACTGCTCTACTCCGCGGTATTGGACTGCAAAGGTAGCCATTATTTCGGAACTTGCAAATTTTAATGCTATTTTATCTTCTCAGCTATCTCTGAAGGGGTCACCTCCACTTGCTCTCCTGTTGCGAGGTTCTTCAACATCACGACACCCTTATTTACCTCATTTTCACCCACTATAGCCAAAAACTTGATACCTTTTTTATCTGCGTAATCGAACTGTTTTTTAAGTTTCACATTATCAGGGTAAATCTCCACAGGGATACCTGCCAGACGGAGCTCTTTAGCGATAGGTATAGTATAACGGAGCTCAGTAGTGCCCATATTTGTAAACAGCACTTTTGTACCTGAAACAGCCTCTTTAGGGAATTTGTCAAGGCCCAGGAGCACATCATATATACGGTCAGCACCGAAAGAGATGCCTACGCCAGACATATTTGGAAGTCCGAATATACCTGTAAGGTCATCATATCGTCCACCACCGCAGATGCTACCTATAGCGAAATCTTTAGCCTTCACCTCGAAGATGGCACCGGTATAGTAATTCAGACCACGGGCCAATGAGAGATCTATCTCCACCTCCTGACGGACACCTGATGCCTCAATCAGACCAAAGAGCTCCTCCAGTTCATCCACACCTTTCAGACCCACTTCAGAAGCAGCAAGTATACCCCTCATAGTGGCTATCTTCTCTGAAGATGTACCGGAAAGGGTGAGAACAGGCTCTATCACTGAGATAGCTGCATCATCAAGTCCCCTCTCACGAAGTTCATCTTTAACAGCATCAAGACCGATTTTATCAATCTTGTCTATAGCTACAGTGATATCGATAAGTTTGTCAGGGTGACCCGAAATCTCAGCAAGACCAGAAAGGATCTTGCGGTTATTGATCTTGACACATACATTGATATCAAACATTGTAAACACCTCATCCACAATCTGTACCAGCTCAAGCTCATTCAGGAGCGAACGTGAACCGATCACATCGACATCACACTGATAGAACTCTCTGTAACGCCCCTTCTGAGGACGGTCAGCCCTCCACACCGGCTGAAGCTGATATCTTTTAAAAGGGAAAGTAAGTTCATTCTGATGTTGTACCACATAGCGGGCAAAAGGGACAGTAAGGTCGTAGCGGAGACCCTTTTCACACACTTTAAGTGAAAGGGCATTGCTGTTGTAGAACTTCTTGCCGTTCTCCTCCCCCACTTTGTATCCTTCGTAATCCACGCCAGAGAATGCATCGCCAGAATTGAGTACCTTGAAAAGGAGTTTGTCCCCCTCCTCTCCGTATTTTCCCAAAAGGGTAGAAAGGTTCTCCATAGAAGGTGTCTCCAATGGCAAGAATCCATACTTCTTGAATACTGTCTTTACTGTGTCAAAAATGTAGTTTCTCCCCGCCATCTCTACTGGTGAGAAGTCTCTGGTTCCCTTTGGAATTGATGGTTTTTGTGCCATATATAATTTTTATTTTTTAAGTTTCTCATCTATAGCTCTGGCGGCCTTTCTTCCAGCCCCCATAGCCAATATCACAGTTGCCGCACCTGTCACGGCATCACCGCCGGCATAGACATACTCTTTGGATGTAGCCCCATCGGCAGATGCCACAATACAGCCCCTTCTGTCCACCTCCAAGCCTGGAGTTGTCCCTGCGATAAGGGGATTGGGAGAGGTACCGAGCGACATTATCACCACATCGGTCTCTATATCGAAGTATGAGCCCTCCACTGCCACTGGTGAACGGCGTCCCGATGCATCAGGCACACCCAACTCCATCTCCTGACAACGGATTGCACGGACCCAACCTTTTTCATCCCCGAGAATCTCCACCGGGTTGGAGAGCATCCTGAATGCAATACCCTCCTCCTTGGCATGGTGCACCTCCTCGGCCCTGGCAGGGAGTTCCTGTTCAGTGCGTCGGTACACTATTGTCACCTCTGCCCCCAAGCGCAATGCGGTACGGGCAGCATCCATGGCAACATTTCCACCACCTACCACCACAGCCTTATGACCTGCATATATCGGGGTATCACTCTCTGCTGAGTAAGCCTTCATCAGGTTGTTTCTGGTGAGGAACTCATTTGCGGAGAATACTCCATTGAGGCTCTCGCCCGGAATGTTCATAAACTTGGGTAGTCCTGCCCCCGATCCGATAAAGACCGCAGAGAAGCCCTCCTCACCCATCAGTTGCTCTATGGTAATTGTCCTTCCGACAATAACATTTGTCTCTATTTTGATCCCCAGCTCCTTCAGCTTAGATATCTCGCTCCCCACCACTTTATCCTTGGGGAGGCGGAATTCTGGGATACCGTACTGGAGGACACCACCCGGCTTATGAAGACTCTCAAAAATGGTTACATCATAACCCCATTTTGCAAGGTCTGATGCACAGGCTAGCCCAGCAGGTCCACTACCCACTACAGCCACCTTCATCCCATTGGAGGCCTCTTTATCATTATAAGAGATGCCGTTTTCACGACTCCAGTCGGCCACAAAACGCTCAAGCTTGCCTATTGCTACAGGCTGCCCTTTCAGATTCAGCACGCACGATCCTTCGCACTGCGACTCCTGTGGGCACACCCTTCCGCATATGGCAGGCAGCGAGCTGTCCATAGCAATGATTCTCCCCGCACCTTCAAAATCACCGGCAGCCACCTTTTCGATAAATGCAGGGATTTTGACCGATACAGGGCAGGCCAACATACAACCGGGCCTGCGGCAATTGAGACACCTGCTCGCTTCGAGCATCGCCTCCTCTTTATTGTAGCCATAGCAAACCTCGTCAAAGTTGGTAGCTCTGACTTTAGGATCCTGCTCCCTCACTGGGACTCTGTCTATTTTTGTATTTGCCATAGCACTAATTTCTTATTCTACATTTGTGGTCTGCCTCTACCTCCTGACTCTTGTACATAGTCTGTCTGCGGAGAGCCTCATCAAAATCGACCTGGTAGGCATCAAACTCAGGCCCCTCCACACAGGCAAAACGGACCTTGCCACCCACTGTCACACGACAGGCACCGCACATACCGGTACCGTCCACCATAAGGGTATTGAGGCTCACGACAAGTGGAAGATTATATTTTTTGGCTGTGAGGGTGACAAACTTCATCATAATCATCGGACCGATAGAGACTGCCTGATCATATTTCTCCCCCGATTCACACAATTGGGCCAGTTTTTCTGTCACAAGCCCCTTCATCCCTTTCGAGCCATCATCGGTACAAATATACAGATGATCGCACACCTTGGACATCTCCTCCTCCAAAATGAGCATATCGGCTGTTTTGGCACCCACTATAATATCCACCTTTGCCCCCCTCTCGTGAAGATATTTGGCCTGCGGATATACAGGTGCAGTTCCCAGACCTCCGGCAATGAAAATGAATCTCATCTTGCCAAGCTCTTCATCACTGAGTGCAATGAAGTCAGAGGGCCTTCCAAGTGGACCCGACACATCCTGAAAAGATTCCCCCTGCTGCAGGTCGCAAATCTTTTTCGAAGATGCACCCACTTTCTGTGTAACTATGGTCACACTTCCTCTCTCCTTATCATAATCACACACAGTCAATGGAATACGCTCTCCATTCTCATCTGTCCTTACAATAAGGAATTGTCCGGGCTTTGCCGATGCGGCAAGTCTGGGTGCAGATACCTCCATCAGTGTAATGGTGGGGGTCAATTCCTTTTTGAGCAGTATCTCGTACATTAGTTTATCTATTTAAGTTCTGAGAAGGTTCCGAATGAATACCCCCTCTTCTTCAAAGTCTTGATTATTTCACCCAATCTATGGTATAACGGATCGGGTCTCCCCGACTCTATACCTGGGTGTATAAGTATTATTGCCCCATTAAGACCCACATTCTTCTCAAACTCAAGCAGTGTATTGATAAGGGTCTGCGATGAGCGGTAGTTGGGCATATCTGCAGTGGTATAGTCTGCAGCAGTAGCTGTCCCCGGTGTCAGGTTCATAACCTTCATACCCATATTCTCAAGCCACTTCACGTGGTCTGAATTGTAGTACTCATACGGAGGGAGGAACCATCTGGCATCATCCGCACCTATCCCAAACTTCTCAAGTTCAGCCATATTGAGGAGCAGATCCCTCTCAAGACTGTCCCTTGACACCAAAGAGGTGGCCCTCTCTTCCCAAGGTGCATAAAGGAGGTGATTGTCAGAGTGTCCGCCTACATAGTGACCATCTCCAATTATCTTTTCAATCAGCTCCTTGTGCTCCTCCATCCTCAGACAGTTGCCGGTAAGGAAGAATGAACCTTTGACATTGTTCTTCTCAAGGGTCTTCAATATGTGAGGACCACCATTGAAACGGGTATCTGCCGAGAAGATAAAATACACCCTCTTCTCCTGAGGGTTTACCCTGACGGCAGCCCCCTGACTGTCATTTACCCTTTTGACCCCCTTGAGAGCGCTCCCCTTTGACTCCATCTTGCCAAAGTAGTAGGTAAGACCGGCTGTGCCGTCCATAGTGGGCTCATTTGAAGCGTAATCCCCCAAATCGTCGTGATATACTGCGATACCATTGTTGAATGGGGCATATTTGTCGGTACCTGTCAACGATTTTGCAGCCCTCTCGTGAAATACAGTATAATATACAGGTCCATCCACAAGACCTCCGTATGTCAGGTCACCATTGATTACAAAGTAAGATGAGTGGGGAGAATTGGGATAATCTCCAAAAGATGGATACCCCACAATCATTGAGGTACCCCAAGGGTTACATCCTAACAACCAGTCCCTGAGGGCCATCTCCATCTCCAGGAATGAGGCATCACCAGAGACCTCATGATAGAGTCTCGCCTGCGAAACTGCTGCAGAGACCAGATTGTTTGAGCACCATATATATGGAACACCATTCATAAACGGGTCATCTGCTGCCCTATCCTTTATATCCTGAAGACCCTGACGCATATACTCAGTATATTTTGCACTTATCTTCGGATCATCACTGCTTGCGAGATAGTAGTGTCCGAGGTTGATAAATGGGTAATACTGATAGTGTCTCCCTCTCCCAAGCTCCATCCATGGCGATACAGGTTCGAGTTCGCCCCAATAGTCGGCCTGTTTCTTCCACTCTCCCCCCTTATTAAAGTGCATAAAAGTGGCGGCAGCCAACTCTATATCATCGACAAAGCTGTCCTCTTCGTAGAAATATGGCGACACATTGCACGCAGTCTGGGTATTACCTACGTCCTCAGTTGCGAAGTCGTATGCCTGCTCAGCCTTTGAATATATCTGGTCGCAGAACTCCGGGTAATAATCCCTCAACACCTCTGCTCCAAGGGCAAAAGTGGAGGCAAACTTTCCTGCCGATGATGAAACTCCTGTGGTTCTGTTTATCCATTTGCTGAGACCCTGTGGTTTGCCAGAGACGAAATATACAGGGCGTCCCTCTCCAGGGCCCCACCCATAATCTACAGTGTCTTTGTATGGAACTCTGAAACCTGCGTGGTCCCTGTCATCTGCAATCTGGTTGAACATCACCCTATCCTCAGGATTCATCTTCTCTAGCCAGTCAAGTCCCCACTTGGCCTCATCAAGGATATCAGGGATACCGTTTGAGCCCAATTTGCCTCTGGCATCATACTGATCCTTGAATATGCTCTTGTCTTCAGCCTCATTATAGGCAAAGAGCATATGGTATGTAGTAGTGGCTGATGTGGTCAGATACTGCAGATAGTCTGTAGCATCGTGCCATCCCCCTGTAACATCTATCTTCTCTCCGCTACGCGTAGGATGATCCACAATATATCCATCGTGCTGATGGCAAAGCTCCCCATTGAAAGGGTTGTCACCGCACCTCTGCTGCCTCATATAGACCAAAAGATAATCGGCTATCCCGTCATAGACATCTGCCCCTATTCTGAATACCGGGCTCTTGGCACCATTGCTTCTGATATAGTAGCCACCATCCTTGTCAAGGCTGGTGAAATCAAGACGGAATGCCCTCTTCATCCCCCACTTGGAGGCATTACTACCCCTTCCCTTACCTTTGAATACCACCTCCGAAGTGATGGCATCGCATACTTCGAAAGAGCCATCAGCCTCATCCTGTGAGATAAGGACAGCCACCTTGATGTCTGTTGGGAGGTATCCTGCCTGGTTCACCCTGATCCACGATTGTGCAGATACGACAGATGGGAGGATTGTCAGCAAAAGGGCGAAGATCAACCTGCGCATAACAGCCTTCTGAATTATTTTTTAACCTCTTCCTTCTGGATCTCTGACACTTTGTAGCCGAATTTCTCGATAGCTTTTGCCAAATTCTCCTTGGTAGTCTTGTCTGCCTGATATTTGAACCATACAGTCTGGTTTTCAAGGCTCACCTTAAGGTCTTTCACTCCTTTCTCGAAAGGGAGGTTAGACTCAAGTTTCTTGACACATGCAGGGCAGTCAACGTTTACACTGAAGGTCACCTCAGCCTCTTTTTTCTTTTGGGCTGAAGCCTCTGTATTCAAAGCGAAAATTGCGAAAACCGCAACGATAAAGATTCTAAGCAAATGTTTCATAATTATTCTGTTTTAAATGTTATTTTTTCCATAAAGTCAACCTCATACCGGCATATACCTTCCATCCGAGGATAGGGCCCCATACCTGTGAGGCATTGAATTCCGACGAGTAAGGGTTTTCCCACTCAATAATCGGATTCTTCTGTTTGTAATTCGAGAGGTTCTCACCCCCGATATATACATCGACGCTTCTGAATTTTCTGGTCACCTGTGCGAAGAAAACAGGATATGCAGGAGATGTTGTCACACCGTTTTCCACCATGAATGAAGGGAGTTTGCAAGGGCCATTGAGCTGTGCAGTGAAGTCAAATGTCCATATATTCATCCTGGTAGCATACTGCAGGTTCAACACACCTTTATATCTGCTGGTCATCGGTCTCTCCACAAGTCCCTGTCCTGCCAATGTAACTTTGGCGTCAGTATAGCGATAGGTGGCGATAATGATGAATCTCTCGATAGGTTCCACTGAGAAATCGAACTGGTAAGTGTTGGTAAACGATCTTCCCTCCAGATTGTAGATGCTCACCTTTGACAAATCAAGCTCCTGATCTACAATAATCTGCTTATTGAAATCTGTTCTGAAGTAATCGAAGCTCAGGTATGAGTTTCTGTTCTCTCCGATAGGGAGATATCCGGTAATGTTACCGCCGTATGTCCATGCATCCTCAATATCCAGAGCTGGAGCAATATCTATCTGTCGCCCTGTAGAGAGCATACCGATATTGTCCACCACCACATTTGGAGAGCGGTATCCCCTTCCACCCGATGCTCTGAAGATGATATCATCGGTGAAGGCATATTTGATATTGGCACGAGGTGCTACTAGCAGACCGTGAAGATTGTTGTAATCGACACTTACACCTGCCACAGCTGAAAATTTCTCACCGAGGGTGTAGGTATACTCACCATATACTCCGACAGCATTCTCCCTTCTGCCCAGATTGTAGTCTGTGGTATTCCAAGGCTTCCCGAAAGAGGTTATGTAGGCATCCTCCAATCTCTCATCAAAAAGGTCGAACTGGTTCCTGATACCGGCATTGATTCTGTGCTCATCACCAATCATCTCCTGGAAGATGATGTTTGCAAACACAGAGTTCTGTTTGCCATTATAGTTCTTGATTCCGAAATAGGAATCTATCTGGTGATATGTATAATCTGCAATAAATGCAATGTTTCTTGTATTCTCAAGGTTCAAAGGGATACCCACCTTCACATAGGCATTCACACCCTTGTTATTGATATTTGAGCCCCAGATATTCTCCTTTACCATCGCATTGACATCATTTCTCATCTCCTTTTTGAACGAAGTCATACCACCTGTTCTGTCATCGGTCAGAGCCCTGATACCAAATCTGATCTGCATACCGCTCTGATCATAGTAGAGCCAGCGGTTGGTAAGGTTGAATTTGAGGGATGTGGGTTCATCCTTGAAGCCGTCACCATTGCCGTCGTGCCCCATAGGCATCGATGAATAGTGTCCCATAGTCACTGTGCTCCACTTCTCATTGAGCTGGAGTGAAGATGCTATGTTTGCCTCGGTCATCAGATGGTTATCCACAAAAAGGTTTACAAACAGAGGCTTCTCATCTGTAGGTTTGCGGTGCTCCATATTGATCTGACCTGTGATGGCCTCAAGACCGTTCACCACCGATGATGGGCCCTTTGCTATCTGGATACTCTCGAGCCACTGGCCTGGGACATATGAGAGGCCAAACGGAGCAGCCAGACCCCTCATTGTGGGGCGGTTTTCATCAAGCATTGCTGTATAAATTCCGGATAGGCCGAGGAGACGGATCTGCTTGGCACCAGTGATGGCATCAGAGTAACCAACTGTCACACTTGCTGAGTTTTCAAAACTCTCAGCCAAATTGCAGCAAGCCATCTTGCAGAGACCTGCAGCGGTGATGACCTCTGTCTTCACCGGGGTCATCTTTGAGAGATAACTACCCTCCTGACGTGCCTGCACCACAGCCTTTTCAAGTTCATTGACACCCTGAAGGAAAAATTCAACATTTCTGGTGTCATAATTTACCACCAATGTATCTGTATTGTAGCCGATAGCTGTAGCCACAAGGGTGGCATCATCGGCCTTCTCAAAGACTGTAAATGTAAACTTCCCGTCCACATCACAATCCACATAAGTACCTGACTGTAGCCAATAAACAGTGGCAAAAGGGATTACCTCTTTATCCCCATTATTCTTAAGGTTATAAACCACACCCTGAACAGTGTGCGATTTTGGAGCAATTTGAGCAGCCAACTCCAGAACTGCTGCAAATGCAATTAAAAATATTGTAAAGATTCTTTTCATTTTCATGTATTTGGTGATTAGTAACATTTGGAAACTTATTGAAGAAACCAGACGCTACAACCTCCATACTGAAAGATACGACTGACAATGTCGCAAAAATATTGACGGGCTGAACCCCTCTTCGGAAGAGTATGAAGGGGCCAGCTCAAATGACTCAAAATGGGGGTAACTGAAATAGGTCACCAGCCCCGACGAGAGGGCAGAGAACAAAGTATTGTGGTCCGGACTTGTCTGCTCCGATGTAAGAACCAGAACCTCTGTGCTGCAACACCCATCCTGATGATGCTCATCACAGTGATGGTGTCCGTCACAATGGTGAAACTCCCCTTTTGAAATAGGAATATGTGTATGGAGACTCTCACACGAAGGATTTCCTATCAGGACCGAGATCTGTATACTCTCTTCACATGAACAGGTATGGATGGAGAATCCTATATATGACAGGAGGTAGACCGCTATCAACAGAATTGATGCAGCTGATGTGTACAGATTTATATTACCATTCTTACCCATAATAATTTGACAAAGGTACAATTTTTACATACTTTTGCAAAAACAATATAAAATACGTTACCAAAATGAAAGGATTTTTTAAAACATTATTGGCGTCATTCTTAGGGGTTTTTGCCGCTATGTTCATAGGCGTCATTGTACTTGTTGGTATTGTAGGTGCAGCAGGTGCCGGATCAGATTCCACTACTACTGTTCCCAAATCTGCCATCCTTAAAATTGGTGGTGGTCTAACTCTTGCAGAGCAGAGTTCTGATGGAGATTTTGACCCAGCTGCATTGATTCAGGGGGGAAATCTTGATACAGGTGCAAGTCTTGGCATCTTGAATGCCATACAGGCCATCGAAAAAGCTGCAGAGGATCCAGCCATCAAGTTTATCTACATCAACCCGACTCAGATAAATGGAACCATGACACATATGGAGGAGTTGAGAAGTGCCCTCGTAAAATTCAAAGAGTCAGGCAAGGCCATCATCTCATATGCCGAGACATATTCTCAAAACGGATACTATCTCTCCTCTGTATCGGATAAGATTTATGTACACCCATTCGGAGGAAATACTGTATTCGGTGTAGCAACATCTCTCAATTTCTTCAAAGGTGCCCTTGACAAACTTGGAGTGGAGATTCAGCTTATCCGTCATGGAAAATACAAATCAGCCGGTGAGCAGTTCATAAACTCCAACATCAGTGAAGCCAACAGAGAGCAGAATCAGGCTATGATATCTTCACTATGGAGAACTATCTCAAATGATATCTGCGAATCAAGAGGTATTGATATCAAAACATTCAACCACCACATCAACAATCTCTCTGTTACAATGCCAGAAGAGATGGTCGCTGCAGGTATGGCCGACGGCATTATGACCAGAGATGAGATGGTTGCGGAATTGACAGGCCTTTTTGGCGTAGAGAAAGAAGATGATATCAAGATGATCACCCTTGACAAATATGCCAAAGCTGTGGTAAAACCAAACTTCAAAGCCACTGAGAAAATTGCCATCATCTACGCAAACGGACAGATTGCCGACAGCGGTGATGAGATCAGCCCTGACAAATACCTGAAGATTATCTCTGATGTGAAAAAGGACAGCACCATCAAAGCGGTTCTTCTCCGTGTCAACTCACCTGGCGGAAGCGCTGTAGCTGCAGAGATCATCAGAAAAGAGCTTGAACTTCTCAGAAAAGACAAACCTGTAGTGGTATCATATGGAGACTATGCTGCATCTGGCGGATACTGGATTTCAGCAGAGTGCGACAAAATCTTCTCCAACGAGACTACCCTTACCGGATCTATCGGAGTATTCAGCATGATCCCCAATATTGAAAAAATCATCAAAGAGAAAGCTCGCGTAAACATTGTAAACATCACCAGCAATGAGCACGCAGATATGATGACCATAACCAAACCACTTGACAACGTAGAGAAAGCACATATGCAGAAAGGGGTAGAGGTGATCTACGACACATTCCTCTCTATCGTTGCCAACGGAAGAGATATGACCACTGAAGAGGTGGACAAGATCGCCCAGGGTAGAGTATGGTCAGGCACAGATGGCCTCAAAGTGAACCTTGTTGACGAGATTGGCACACTGAACGACGCTTTGAACTATACTGTCAACATCTCTGGTCTTGAGGAATACCAATTGGTAGAGTATCCAAAGGTAAAGAATCAGATGGAGAAACTGATGGAGTCTTTCGGTCAGGCAGAGAGCACAATCAACAAACTTTCAGATCCAGAAACCGCCCTTGAGGATTTGGCCAAAGAGCTCAAAGAGATCAGCAAAACTGTATATGCCCGTATGGAGTACGACTACGTCTTCCAGAACTAGGACAGATACTTTAACCCAATATTTTAACCTCGGCCACCATTCTGGTCGAGGTTTTTATTTTGTACCTGTCATCTATTCTCAGACCGGGAAGGCAAACTATATTCTCCCCATCACAGATGAGTGGCTGCATATCCTTCTGCACCCTGTCCATTTTGATATCCTTGAAGAAATCGCTCAATTTCTTAAACCCGGTCATCCCGAATGGTCTGAATCTGTCTGCAGCCTTCCACCCTCTGCATACCATAGGCAATTTTATGGAGTCTGCATCAAAATAGAGTGCGCCATCACCATTCATAGGGTCAAAGGAGCCCCCCTTTTCAAAAAAACTGATCCTGAAACTTACCCCTGCAAAGTTATAGACACCTGGCCCGGCAATATAAAACTCTGCTTTATCGAGCACATTGATGGGATACACTTTGAGATAATCCCTGTCCACCACCACTTCATGGGTAGCCGAGGAGAACATCTTTCCACTTTGCCCAGAGAGTGCATCCTCAATATCAGCGAGTTGCGACTCATTAAATCCCTTCTCCCCAAGCAATCTGTATAACCAATACCCTCTACTCTTCTCCCTCGAAAGTGCCGCTATATCTATAAGGAGCAGATCACCCTCCACTCTGTAAAGTACCCCCCTCTTCATCTCGAGAAACTCATCGAGCACCCCCTCTGCCTGGACAAAATGGAGGCTGTTTCTGCTCAAAGTGGAGAGGAATGAGGGATTGATTTTCCTGAACTCGGGAAATATGACATTGCGCACCCTGTTGCGGGAGTAGTGACTCTCAAAATTTGATTTGTCATCCCTGTAAGGGATATTGTTCTCCTCTACATATCTGGCAATCTCCTCCCTCTGGACTGTTATCAGCGGCCTTATTATTTTTCCGTTCTGCCCCCTGATTCCGGCAAGTCCGCTCACACCTGTTCCACGGAGTAGATTGAGCAGAAGGGTCTCTGCGCTGTCATCAAGATTGTGCGCTATGGCAATATAGTCGTAATTGTGCTCTTCTAGCAATTTATAGAACCAGCCGTAACGGAGATCCCTGGCAGCCATCTGGGTAGAGATGGAGTGCTGATGGGCATACTCCTTAGTATCGAATCCGATAGTGTGAAACGGAATACTGTGCTCAGCAGCCCATCTTCTGACCAGATCCTGATCAAGATCACAGTCCCCTGGCCTGAGATTGAAATTGACTGTAGCAATACCAAATTCAGGCTTCAAAGAGGAAGCAAGGAAGAGACTCGCCATACACATCGAGTCTATCCCCCCGCTCACAGCAAGAAGAAACCTCTTCCCTTCCACACCATCGGGAAGAAAAGAGGTTATGTTTCTATCGAATTCCGAAAGGATCATTATTTTTTCTTATAGTTACCGAAGGTGTAGGTGAAACTGAGGTTGAACGCCTCTTTGAACTGCACTCTCGGTTTTGACTCACCATCCTTCCCTTCGATAAGGATATTCTCATCATAGATAAGGTTGGTACGGAGGTTGGCAGAGAAGAACCTTGTGATTTTGAAGTCAAGATTCAGATCCCAATAAACCTGAGGGGCCAACTCCGGTGATAGGTAATCGTAGAATAGTGTAAGAACTGTACCCACTGTCACATTTCTGAACGACTGCTTGTACTCACCTTTGAGCTGGGCACCAAGCTCTGTTCTGATAGCTTTGGTCATATCATCCTTTTTGGGATCCCAACCATAGCTTGATCTGAGCTCCTCCAGACCTACCACCACCATATTTCCTGTCAAAGGGGCGATGTTGAAAGAGAGTACGCCCAATGGTTTCCAGTCCACACCGAGACCGAGTGTAACATTACCAGGGGCCATAAATGCAGAGATAAGCTTATCATCCGCCTTGGTAGCACCGTAGGTATAACCTTTTGCAAACTGTGTTCTGAAATTGAACACTGCCGATGCATAGAGTTTGTTTGCCACGCCATAACCCCATTTGCTGTCTACCTGAATCCTGTCATCACTCTTCTTGAATCTCTCCCCCTCACCAAGTGGATTCACAAAACCGTATGCCAGATTTACCCTGTTCTCCCAAATCATAAGGTCTTTCTTATAATTTGCGTGTGCATCGACATAGGCATTCATAGCTATGGAACCGACACCACCGGCTGCCCAGTTGGTAAGCGACACCTGAGAGAAACCTATCTGGTTCATAATGCCATTTGTCCAATATTTTGGCTCCTCAACCTCCACATACTGGATTTCAGGGACATCAATCTTGGATACTACTATAAGGCACATCTCCTGTGCACTTGTCAGTTCCTGCTCTTGAGCAAACGATTTGACAGAGGCCAGACCGCCCAAAAGGGCCACAAGGGCAAATAGAATAATTTTATTTTTCATTTTCATCTGTATTTAGCACATCATCGGAGTTATATTGATAACCCATACGTTTGCCAGTCTTCATCTTTGCAGACTCTATCTTGGCATTGATCTGGTTGACACTCACCACCTTCACCAAATCGAATGGAGGCACCAGAAGGTCAAATGAGAGGGCATATGTAACAGCTGACTGGACTATAGCCACAAGTTCATCCTTGCCAAGGGTATATTTACCGAAGGCAGCAGTCCTTTGCTTGTCCTGTCTCTTTCCCTCCACCAGGAAGCATCTGTCCTTATTGACAAAAATCCTGGCCACAAGGTATCCAAGGTCCTCTTCCCTGTTATATTTCATCGAATCCGAGAGGAAGTTATACACATTGATGACCCCACAATAAGCCCTGCTCAGATCCTCCTTGACATACTGGTTTTTCCAGATGGAGTGATCCTTGTCAAATTTGAAGACATCAGTGTGCATACTGAACACCAACACATCATCTGCGAACTTGAGTTCTGCTTCAAAGCGTCCACGGTCACGATACTCAATCCTGATCCTTCTGGTGCACTTCTCCTCCACAACATCGTTCAGGTCGTTGCTGGTCTCACTCAAGACATCCTTAAGCTGGTTAAAGATGTCCAAGCATTTTTCATAAACATCGGCCTTCAATTGGGCCTTATCCATCAATTCGGATGCGATTTGTTCCAACATATTAGTATGCTCTTGCAAAAATTACCCTTTGTTTGGATGGTTTGCCGGAGTAGACACACTTGCCCTCCTCCATCACCACATGAGAATCAAGAGGGATACATCTGATAGTAGCCTTTGTCTCCTCCTTGATCTTCGCCTCAGTCTCAGCAGTACCGTCCCAGTGGCAAAGAAGGAAACCACCCTCTTCGATCTTCTCCTTGAACTCCTCCCATGTATCCACTTTCACTGTATGCTCATCCCTGAAGTTCAAAGCTTTTGTATAGATATTCTTCTGGATCTCATCCAACAGATTCTTGATGTATTCGGCGATACCCTCTCTTGAAACAGAAGATTTCTCGCAAGTATCACGACGTGCGATCTCTACCACGCCGTTTTCAAGGTCACGTTTACCCATAACTACGCGAACTGGCACACCTTTAAGCTCCCATTCTGCGAATTTGAAACCTGAACGGACATTGTCCCTATCATCGATCTTGACAGAGATACCGTAAGGCTTAAGTTCGTTTTTGATCTCTTCCATCTTCTCTACCATCATCTTAAGCTCCTCTTCCCCTTTGTAGATAGGGACCATAACCACCTGGATAGGTGCAAGAGCTGGAGGAAGCACAAGACCGTTATTGTCACTGTGAGCCATAATCAAAGCACCCATAAGACGGGTAGAAACACCCCATGATGTAGCCCAAACATAATCAAGCTTACCCTCTTTATTGGCAAACTGCACATCAAATGCTTTGGCGAAGTTCTGGCCCAAGAAGTGGGAAGTACCTGCCTGAAGAGCCTTACCATCCTGCATCATAGCCTCAATACAGAGGGTATCGATGGCGCCGGCAAATCTCTCTGACTCTGTCTTCTTACCTACCACTACAGGGAGAGCCATATAGTTGCGTGCGAAGTCTGCGTAAACATTTACCATCTTTTCTGTCTCCTCGATCGCCTCTTGAGCTGTAGCGTGGGCTGTATGCCCCTCCTGCCACAAGAACTCTGCTGTCCTGAGGAAAAGTCTGGTACGCATCTCCCATCTCACCACGTTTGCCCATTGGTTGCAAAGGATAGGAAGATCTCTGTATGACTTGATCCAGTTTCTGTAAGTATTCCAGATAATGGTCTCGGAGGTAGGACGAACGATAAGCTCCTCCTCAAGTTTTGCCTCTGGATCCACGATTACACCTGATCCGTCAGGATTGTTCTTAAGTCTGTGGTGAGTCACCACTGCACACTCCTTGGCAAAACCCTCCACGTGGTCTGCCTCCTTGCTCAAGAAAGATTTGGGGATAAATAGTGGGAAATAGGCATTCTGGTGCCCGGTCTCCTTGAACATTGTATCGAGCTGATGCTGGATTTTCTCCCATATTGCGTAGCCGTATGGTTTGATTACCATACAACCTCTGACTGCTGAATTCTCTGCAAGGTCTGCTTTAACGACCAAGTTGTTGTACCACAATGAGTAGTTCTCTTCTCTACTTGTTACCTCTTTAGCCATTGTAAATTTTTTTAATGGTATGTTTTTTGTTATTTTTGTATCGTATTATGCGTATTAGCACGCAAAAGTACGAATAAATAATAAATAAAGGATGTGTGTCATGAAAAAAATTTCCATTTGCCTAATCCTATTAAGTTCCTTAATCCTAACATCTTGTGGAACAACTGCTTCATATACCGACAGCAGAACCATACAGGATGCGATTTACTACAATCCAGACTACGCCTCCATAAAGGCCGCCACAGAAGCGGAGCAGAACCACATAGCCCAACTCACCAGCCAGACCAAAGCTTCAAAAATATACAGCGAACCCGCTGATACCATTGTTCTGGGGGAGACCCGCAATGTCACCATCCCACTTGAGCCGGAGAAGACATATGTAGTACTGCTCGAAGGGGAGACATATGAGGACCGTTTCAACAAATTTGAAGAGGGGTCAGACCGCACATTCTCCATCAACTTCGAATACAATTTCGGATACGGATACGACTGGGGATGGAACCCATACTATTACCACCACAGTCCAAGCTATTACAGGTGGCACACACCGAGCTACTACTGGGGATGGTATGACCCATGGTACTCACCCTGGTATGGATACGGACCACATTACTACTATTACAGCGGATGGTATGACCCCTGGTATTATCCGGGATTTTACCCAGGCTACTATGCGGGCTACTACCCACCATATTACGACCCTTGGTATGGTCCTATGTATCCCCCAATGTACCTTCCAATAGCTCCAGGACCAGGAGGGGCTGGGCATAAGGATGTAGTCCACGGAAGGAGGGAGATAGCCAGAGCCACACCTGCAGCGGCTCCAGCTTCCCATAGGGAGAGCGTCCGCAGGGCACCCGCTCAACAGAGCATAAGCCAGGTAAGGGGCAACAACACAGACAACAGGTCTCAGACAACTGCATCTTCAACACAGAGAAGGGGTGTAAAGGATGTCAAGCAGGGGAACACATCTGACAAATACAGACAGTCTGCCACACAGACCCAGAAAGGCGCTACAAGAAGCTCCAACAGCTACAGCAACAGCAGTACCCAGAGATATCAGAGCAGCCAGGGGCAATCGTCACGCAGCACCTACAATCAAAACCGCAACAACAGCTACTCTGGCAGGAGCAGCTCATACAATAGCGGCAGTTCATACAGATCATCGGGCAACACCTCCGGTGGCGGATCCAGCAGAACAGGCGGAAGAAGATAAAACAGGCAACAATGAGAACACTAAGAATATATTTTACAGCCATCCTGGGACTCCTCATCCCATTCATGGGGCACAGTCAGTCGATATACGACGCATTGAGGTTCTCCAACAACGACTATGAGGGGACTGCCCGCGGAGTGGCAATGGGTAACGCCTTCACCGCATTGGGTGGGGACATGGGGGCAATCACCATCAACCCCGCATCATCCGGTGTCTACCTCTACAATGAGTTCACCATCACCCCTGCTGTCACCAATGCAGTGGACAGAAGCCACTATCTCGGGAGTGATACCAAGGCCGACAGGACCAGATTCACCCTATCAAACGTAGGTGGAGTATCCTCATTCAAAACAGGGAGGAATACAGGCCTTGTGAGTTTCAATATGGGTGTCGTGGCTAACCAGACCTCAAACTACAGCACACGCTCCTTCGTATCGGGGAGACAGACCCTGACCAGCAAACTGGGGAGTATGGCAGCTGCAATGAGCAACAGCAACATCTATTGCGACGATATGACCATCTCATCCTCCGATCCTAGCTACCCATTCTACGGCACCAATGCCCTTTGGGAGGAGGTTCTTGCCTGGAACACAGCACTGGTGGAGACCATCTACGATGACTACACATACGTAGGTGCCACTGAGAATATCCTCAGTGAAAATGGTCAGGACATTATAGTTTTGGGTGGTCCCCTTACCCAATCATACCTGCAGGAGACCACAGGATACAAACAGGACATCACCCTGAACTTCGGAGGAAACATATCGCACAAGCTATACTTCGGCATAAATTTCACTATGCAGACCCTGTGGTATGACAAATTCCAGAAATTATCGGAGAAGGGGGAGAACCCTGACGACTTCCAAACCGAATTTGAAGAGTTTACACACACATACAGAGAGTCCACCAATGGCATAGGATTCAATATCAAAGCTGGAATAATCTACAGACCAGTGGCTGGATTAAGACTTGGTGCCACCATCTCCACCCCTACCTGGACCAGACTCAGAAACGAAAACTTCGAGACAATGGATGCAAGGGTGTACCAGGAGCACTACTATGAGGAGTCACCTCTTAATGCATTCCAATATGACATCACATCTCCATTAAGATGGGGTCTTGGAGTCGCCTACACATTTGGAAGCGTCGCACTGATAAGTGTAGACTACGAAAACACAAACTACGGAAGCATCAAGTTCAAGACCGACAACTCTATGCACCCCGCTGATGTAGAGTACTACAATAAAGCCAACAGTGCAATACGGACAAATTTCAAAAGGGTCAACAATGTAAGGGCAGGTATGGAGATCAAGCCTGTCCAGCAGCTCTCACTGAGATTTGGATACAATTACTACGACAGTAGTGAAAAGTATTTTGATGGTGACATCCACTATGCCTCTGCAGGTATAGGATTCACCACAAAATCAAACATATTTATGGATCTTGCATATCGCCAGCAATGTAATTGGAGCTCTGAAGATTACGAGCTGTACGACACACAATACATCCCGGGGTTGCCCGAGACACTTGTGAACTCAAAATATATGAACTGGAAACTTCTGTTTACTTTCGGTTGCCGATTCTAAGGAAAGTGGAGGCCTGTGGCCCCTCATTGAAAAGGAGATCAAGTACAGAAAGTCCCGATACAAAACCATACTTTTGGGAGAATACCTGATAGTATGGTTTTTGTTTTACCTCATCAGTAAAAATAGGAGACCCCTTTTTAGGGTGTATTCTCTCCCTGTAATCCAGGACATTATCCTGAAGAAGGTGTGTTGGGATATATTCATCGGTGAGGGTGATCTCCCTGTTGAGTCCCAAATTCTCCATCAGGAGATCCATCAGCTTGCAATTAAGGTCAAAAAGATATTTCTCGCCACTCTCCAGGACGCCAAAAATATCATCCTGATAATATTCAAAGAATGGGGATGACATATATGCCGAAACCAAGGCCCTGGTGTGTTGCTGAAGCCATTTTTTTGTATAATCTACCTTTACTTCTCTGATTGGGGTGTTGTTGCCGGATGTAACAACGGGGATTGTCAAAGACAACACCCCGTCACACGCAAAAATATTGCATCTGCTGCGATAACTCTGCTTACAATAGTTCTCATATTGCTCCAGCCTCACATCCCCACCATTTGCGATAGCCACAAAATAGTCTATCGGGGGGAAATAGGCGGTGCTCAGCAGAACAGCACTATCACTACTCGGCAGAAGCATCACTCGTCATAGCTTTGATAATACCCCTCTTGGAGCCCCTGATAAAGTTAAGGATTGTATCCCTCTCCACACTTTGTGGGAATGTTGCCTCCACTTTGTCACAAGCATCAGAACGGTTGAGTTTATCAAAGTATATAACCCTATAGATATCCTTAATGGTCTCTATCTGTTCATTGGAGAATCCCCTCCTTCTCAGACCCACTACATTTATACCTGCATACACAAGGGGTTCACGCCCAGCAAGAGCATATGGTGGAACATCCTTGTGGATAAGGGAACCGCCACCCACCATTGCATGAGCACCTATATGAGAGAACTGGTGGGCCATAGAGCCGCCACCAAGTATTGCCCATTCATCCACCTGGGTCTCACCTGCCACACCAGTATAACTGGTAAAGATTACATTATCCTTAAGTTCGCAGTCGTGAGCCACGTGGGTATATGACATAAGGAGAACATTGTTCCCTACCTTGGTAAGTCCTTTGCCGCTCGCTTTGGTGCCTCTGTTAATGGTGGCACACTCCCTGATGGTAGTATTGTCACCTATCTCCACATAAGAGACCTCATTTTCAAATTTCAAATCCTGTGGTATAGCGCCCACTACCGCTCCGGGGAACACCTTACAGTTCTTACCCAGCTTCACATAATCAAAGATTACAGCGTTTGGGCCTATCCATGAGCCCTCACCTATTTCCACATTCTCAGCAATATATGCACCTGGGCAAATCTCCACATTTGCCGCTATTTTGGCATTCGGATGAACTGTTGCAAACTGTTTTACCATCATATCCTAATTCTCCTTTTTCACTTTTTCTCTAATTATTCGGGCCATTTGTGTATTTATCTTATGTCCCGATTTTACTGCAATAACCTTGCCTTTCAATCTGTATCCTATCAATGAAAAGTCACCCATCACATCGAGAAGCTTGTGTCGGGCACACTCATTGTCAAATCTCAAATCCACATTGTTAAGATAACCTGTCGAGACCCTCTGTACACTTGAGACTCCAAGCAGAGATGAGATCTTATCAAGCTCATCCTGAGGAACTTCATTCTCCGCTATCACGATAGCATTTTCAAGGTCACCACCCTTGATAAGATTATGTCTGAAGAGGAATTCCAGCTCGTGGAAGAAACAGAATGTTCTGCAAGGGGCCACCTCGGATGCATAATCTGTGGATTCTGCAGAGTAATATGCCTTCTGCACACCGAGGACTTTTGAGTTATAATCAACTGTCAGATCTATCTCATAGCTCTCTCCAGGAAGGAGGATCAGCTCGGAGCCGCTCTCCTGATCCCTGAAAGCGATCTCCTCCTTTATCTCGTAATATTTTCTCGGAGCATCCTGTTCAAGGAGTCCATCAGGGGATATTGCCTCAACAAAAGGCTTTGCACTTCCATCCATGATGGGGGCCTCAGGAGCATCAAGGAGGATATATGCATTATCCACCCCCAACCCCACAAATGTGGAGAGGATGTGTTCAATGGTCGAAACTTTTGCCTCCCCATTCTCAAGTGTAGTTCCCCTCTGAGTCTGTGTAACATAATCAACCACAGCCTCCACCTTGGCATCAGGGCCTATATCTGTACGGATAAATACAATTCCTGTATTGACAGGGGCTGGGGCGAGGGTCATATTTACCTTAAGCCCCGTATGCAACCCTTTCCCTTCAAACTTATACTCTCTCTTTAGTGTCTTCTGCAAATCTTTCATAACTCGCAAATATACTACTTTTTATGAGAATTCTTAAAAATAGCATATGCTTTTATGTAATCCCTGTATTCAAATGCCGGAGAACCCATATAGGCTTTCCCCTCCTGCTTTATATTGCCCAAAACACCGCTCTGCGCCGCGATACTTGACTTGTCTGCGATGGTAAGGTGACCGGCAAAGCCCACTTGTCCCCCCACTATGCAATTTTTGCCGAGCTTGGTAGAACCAGCTATACCTGTCTGGGCTGCAATAACAGTATTCTCCCCTATCACCACATTGTGGGCCACCTGGATGAGATTGTCGAGTTTGACACCCTTTCCGATGACGGTAGAACCCATTGTAGCCCTATCTATTACAGTATTTGCGCCTATTTCACAATTATCCTCAATCACCACTATGCCTGTCTGTGGAATCTTCTTGTATGTACCATCCGCAGTGGGGACAAATCCGAAACCGTCAGAGCCTATCACAGCATTAGCGTGGATTATACAATTGTTCCCTATCTTGCAGCCATTGTAAATACGGACACCAGGATACAGGGTCACATTGTCCCCTATCTCCACTCCGTCCCCGATGTATACCTGCGGGTATATATAGCACTTCTTCCCCACTCTGGCCTTTTTGCCGATGTACGAATAGCTCCCCACATATGTACCTCTCCCCACCTTTGATGTGAAAGCAGAGCTGTAGAAGGTGAAAAGTCTCTTTAAACCTCCACATCTGTTTTTTGATTTCATAGTATTGAGCAGATCAAGGAGCGATGCAATGGCATCATAAGCATTGTCCACCTTCACAAGGGTGGCAGAGACCTCTGCTGAGGGCTCAAATGTTTTGTTTATCAATATGATGCTTGCCTGACAAGTATACAGATACTGCTCGTATTTTGGGTTTGCCAAAAAGCAGAGTGAACCCGGTTTTCCACTCTCGATCTTTGCTACTGAAGAGACCTTCGCGTTCTCATCCCCCACTATCTCCCCGTGCAGATAATCCGCTATCTCCCTTGCTGTCATTTCCATAACCGACTATAATTATTTGGTTTATTTATGCGAAGATACGCAGATTTTTTTGTGATTAATACAATAATCTTTATTTTTGCGGTTGAAAATGGACAAGAGGATACGGGGGACGGCAGTCCCCTTATTTATTATCCCAAAATCAAATTTACTATGATTGAAAAAAGTGTTATAGAAGGACTTGTAGCCCAGTATATGATTGACAACCAGCTGGAGCTGGTAGAGGTAAAAGTGAACAAAGCCAACAATATCAAAGTATTCTTTGATGCACCAGGCAGATCTGTCACCATTGACGACTGTGTCAAATTGAGCAGATTTATCGAGGCAGGTCTTGACAGGGATAAAGAGGACTTCTCACTTATGGTAAGTTCATCAGGAAAAGAGAAAAACATTAACGAAGAATAACAAAATGGAAGGTTTGAACCTAATCAGCACATTTGCTGAATTCAAGGAGCTTAAAAACATTGACAGGCCCACAATGATGAGTGTACTGGAGGACATTTTCCGCACTCAGTTAGCAAGAATGTATGGCAGTTCTGACAATTTCGACATCATCATCAACATCGACAAGGGTGACTTTGAGATCTGGAGAAACAGAACAGTAGTGGAAGAGGTAGAGGATCCAAATACACAGATCTCTCTTGAGGATGTGCACAAAGTGGATTCAAGTTACGAGGTAGGTGAAGAGTTTGCAGAAGAGATCAAACTTGCAGACTTCGGCCGCAGAGGTATCCTTAACCTTCGCCAGAACCTTTCTGGTAGAATTATGGACATTGAGAAAGCCAACCTCTATAACAAATACCGCGACAAAATCGGTGACATCTTCAGCGGTGAAGTATATCAGGTATGGAAAAAAGAGGTATTGGTTATGGATGAGGAAGGAAACGAACTAATCCTACCTAAAACTGAGCAGATCCCTTCTGACTTCTTCAGAAAAGGTGATACTATCAAGGCTGTTATCTCAAATGTGGAGATGAGGAACAACAACCCCATCATCACCCTATCACGTACTGCACCATCATTCCTTGAGAGACTGTTTGAGCAGGAGGTTCCTGAGATCTACGACGGCCTTATCACTATCAAGAAAGTGGTACGTATCCCTGGTGACAGGGCAAAAGTGGCTGTAGAGTCTTATGACGAGAGGATTGACCCAGTAGGTGCTTGCGTAGGTGTAAAAGGATCCCGCATCCACGGCATCGTACGTGAGCTCAGAAATGAGAACATCGACATCATCAACTGGACATCCAACACCCAGCTTCTTATCCAGAGAGCACTCAGCCCTGCAAAAATCTCATCTATCAAGATCAACGAAGAGGAGAAGAGCATCGGTGTATATCTGAAACCTTCAGAGGTATCTCTGGCTATCGGTAAAGGTGGTAGCAACATCAAACTTGCAGGTCAGCTTGCCGGTTATGAAATAGATGTATTCAGGGAGATTGACGAAGATGAGGAGGATGTAATGCTTGCAGAGTTCTCTGACGAGATCGACCAGTGGATCATTGATGCCCTTAAAGGTATCGGCTGCGACACCGCCAAGAGTGTACTTGCTCTCCCTGTGGCTGAGCTTGTAAAGAGAGCTGACCTTGAGGAGGAAACAGTAATCGAAGTACAGAAGATACTTCGTGCAGAATTTGAAGAGTAGTAACATTTAAATATCGGGAGGACAATAATGACGGGAAAAGAAAATATCAGAATCAGTAAAGTAGTAAAGGATTTCAACATCGGAATGGGTACCCTTGTTGATTTCTTGACAAAGAAGGGATTTGAAGTGGAAGCTAGTCCCAATGCCAAAATCTCAGCAGAGGCATTTGACCTCGTAGCGAAAGAGTTCGGCAAAGAACAGATCATCAAGGAGCAGTCGAAGAAGGTTGCCATCAAGATCAAAGAGATCACAGAGATGGAGACCAAGAAAGAGACTGTTGAGGAGGAACACGTACAAGAGGTCCTCATCAAAAGCAATACAGTATCTGCCCCTGTAATTACACCTGCCCCTAAAGAGAAAGAGGTAGAGGTAATCAAAGAGGAGCCCAAGGAGGTTGTAAAAGAGGAACCCAAACCGGAAGTTAAACCTGAGGTTAAACCTGAAGTTAAGCCAGAGTTAAAACCAGAACCTGAAGCCCCTAAAAAACAGGAGGTAAAAATTGTGGGAAGGATAGACCTTACCCCCAAGAAAAAAGAGCAGCCAAAACCTGCTCCAGCACCTGCACCTGCACCAAAGCCAGCTCCAGCTCCTGCACCGGCCCCTACACCCAAACCGGAGCCAAAGGCCACTCCCGAGCCTGAGAAACCACAGGAGATTGAGCACATCTCTACCCGCGTAGAGAAGCTTGCTGGTCCCGTCATCAAACGTACCATTGACCTTTCACAATTTGAGAAGAAACCATCTTCTTCCAGCAACAACCACGACGACAAGAATAAAGGGAAGAGAGAGAGAATCCACAAAGGGAACCGTGGCGAGAAGGTGGACTTCACCAAAGAGGGTAAAAAGGGTGAGAACAAGCCTCAACACCAAGGCCAGAAACCAAATCATGGTGTTCCAGGCAACGGCCAGGTAAACCCCAATAACCACAAAAAGAACAAAAAGGAGAGGTTCAAACCTGTCCACACAGAGATAGACGAGGAGGAGATCCAAAAGCAGATCAAAGAGACCTATGCAAGAATGACCGAAGACAAGGGTAAAACCAAAGGTTCAAAGCATAGAAGAGAGAAGAGGGAACTCATCTCGCAAAGGATGCAGGAGGAGAACGAATTGAGGGAAATGTCAAGCAATGTTCTTCAGGTTACAGAGTTTGTAACTGCGAACGAGCTTGCTATCATGATGAACAACACCCCTGTAACCAAAGTCATTGCAGCATGTATGAGCTTGGGTATGATGGTATCCATCAACCAGAGACTTGATGCTGAGACACTTGTTCTGGTAGCAGAAGAGTTCGGATATAAGATAGAGTTCGTCACTGTAGAGAACAAAGAGGCTATCCAGGATGAAGTGGACGATGAAAAGGATCTTGTAGAAAGACCACCTATCATCACAGTGATGGGTCACGTGGACCACGGTAAAACATCACTCCTTGACTACATCCGTAAAGCAAATGTTATCGCAGGTGAGGCCGGTGGTATCACACAGCACATCGGTGCATACAACGTGACACTCCCTAACGGCCGCCGCATAGCATTCCTTGACACCCCTGGTCACGAGGCATTTACAGCGATGCGTGCGAGAGGTGCCAAAATCACTGACTTGGTTATCATTATCATCGCAGCCGATGATGCTATCATGCCACAGACCATTGAGGCTATCAACCACGCTCAGGCTGCCGGTGTACCTATGATCTTCGCCATCAACAAGATTGACAAACCGGGTGCTTATCCTGACAAAATCAGGGAGCAGCTTGCAAACATGAATATCCTCGTAGAGGACTGGGGAGGAAAATACCAGTGCCAGGAGATCTCTGCAAAACAGGGTCTTAATGTGGATCTTCTGCTTGACAAAGTACTCCTCGAAGCAGATATGCTCGAACTTAAAGCCAACCCTAATAAGAGGGCCAAAGGTTCCGTTATTGAGTCATCACTTGACAAAGGACGTGGCTTCCTGGCTACCATTATGGTTCAGGCAGGTACACTACGCGTAGGTGATGTAATGTTGAGCGGAAGCTACTGCGGTAAAATCAAGGCTATGTTCAACGAAAGGGGCCAGAAGATTACCGAAGCAGGTCCATCAACTCCAGTATCTGTACTTGGTCTCAACGGTGCACCTACCGCAGGTGAGGTGTTCAACGTGATGAACGATGAGAAAGAGGCCCGCGAGCTGGCCAACAAGAGAGAGCAGCTTCTCCGTATCCAGGGTCTGAGAACCCAGAAACACATTACCCTTGAAGAGATCGGTCGCCGTATCGCCATCGGAAACTTCCAGGAGCTCAATGTTATTGTCAAAGGTGACGTGGACGGCTCTATCGAGGCGTTGTCAGACTCACTTATCAAACTATCTACTGAGGAGATTCACGTCAATGTTATCCACAAAGCTGTGGGTGCCATCTCTGAATCTGACGTATTGCTCGCAGCAGCATCCAACGCCATCATCATCGGCTTCCAGGTACGTCCTACCGGTGGAGCCAGAAAACTTGCAGAGAAAGAGGGTATTGAGATAAGACTTTACTCTATCATCTACGATGCCATCAATGAGGTCAAGAGCGGTATCGAGGGTATGCTTGCCCCTGAGGAGAAAGAGGAGGTTACAGCTACTGCTGAAGTTCGCGAGACATTCAAGATCTCCAAAGTGGGTACTATCGCAGGTTGTATGGTTAAAGAGGGTAAACTTACCCGTACAGCAAGTGTACGTATCATCCGTGACGGCATCGTGGTATACACTGGTTCACTCGGTTCACTCAAACGCTTCAAGGATGACGTGAAAGAGGTAGCCAGCGGTTATGACTGCGGTCTTAACATTGATGGATACAACGACATCAAGGTGGGCGACGTGGTAGAGGCTTACGAAATCGTGAAAATCAAGAGGAAACTATAATTCCTCCTGATTTTCAGATTCTCTGATACTTCTGAGGCGACGCATAGCCACCACTTTACAGAGATATCTGATCACAAGAATAGATACAAGTAGAACAACAATTGATACATATGTTATCAGTTGTTGTTTTATTATACCCCTTATCATCACTATATCGCTATCCTGCTCCATCACCTGGAGCTCATCCTCAGGATCAAGACCCTGTCTTGACCATTTCTTGACCACAAAAGCATTGTGAAGATAGAGGTAGCCACCATTCGACCGGTTAACGGCTATGGCTGTCTTATAATCTGTGTAACCGATTCTGAAGAGTTCCTCCACACCTTCACCAAAGATACTCTTAATCTCATCTGGTGTAGACGAAGCCAGAATCCAGAATACACCTCCTCTCTCCTCCACACTCTGTCTAACTATATTGAGTTCACTCCACCTTTTGGAATTGTAGAATTTCCCCACATCATAGACAGAACATATCACCACTGGGGTATCTGTGAATATTAGTGAATCGGTGATATGGTTACCAGCCCCATCCACCACATAGAAGTCAAACGGGGTATCTTCCTGCACTTTTGACTTATCCACCGTCTCGATATAGCTCCATGTAGTATCGGGAAGATTATCCAGGGTAAACTCACCCCTTTCACCATCCCTTTCATATATAAAGACAGTTTCAAACTGATCATTTTCAGCAGACTCCGAGAGTTTGATGGCCAAATCTGCACCAGTTCTGAAATCCCCGAACTCCACTATAGGCATCCTCACAAGAGATCCCATTGAAAGGACAAAAGCCAGTAAGGCATAGATCGAGAGGAATAGCCATTCCACAAGAACAGAGGAATCCCTTCTGAACTTTTTTCTCTGGATAAAAATGGGGATTATGCAGATAAGGAGCACCACATTTTTGATAAATGTCTCCCAATGTGTCAGGGTGACCGCCTGACCAAAGCATCCGCAATCCTTTATAGGATCAAAAACAAGGAGAAATATTGATACAATGGTGAAAAATACAGTCAATACCAGTCCGCTTACAGCAGCCTCCTTCATCCTCATCCTCATCAATATTGCCACACCGGTTATAAACTCAACCAATGAGAGCAATATGCCGAAAGGTGTGCATAGAAAAGACAATGAGCCCAGGTGCAGCGCATTGAAATACTCCTGCACTATCAGGGAAGTCCCTGTCGGGTCAATCAGTTTGACAACACCCGAGAGGACAAATGTGAGTCCGAAGATAATCCTGAAGAGCACCCACTGGTATCTCATAGCACCTTGTCCAATTCAGATTTTATCTTGTCGAAAATAGAATCGGCCGGGAGCATATTCCCTTCTGGATCCGAGCAGTCTATCCTCTTGAAGCTCATATCTTTCTCACATTGGGACAGATAGACATTTCTCACCTTAATCTGGAAATTTATATCTGCCTCATGGATATCAGATTTACCTTTAAGATATTCCCTGTCATCACCTTCACGAACCTCTGAAAGCTTTGAAGAGACAAAACCGATAGGGACATCCAGGAATATGTTTATATCTGGGCGGGGGATACCGAATTCCTCATATTCAGATTTGAAGATCCAGTCCCTAAGCTCTTCCCTTTTTGCAGGGTCCTCCATTTTCGCGCACTGGAAAGCAATATTTGAATATACATATCTGTCAAACAGCACCACATCACCTGCAGAGAGCCATTCGCGTACCATTTTGGAAGCCTCTCTGCGGTCCTCTGCATAGAGAAGCGCCACGAGCATCGGGTCCACCTGGTTTATATCTCCGAAGTCCCCCCTGAGGAATTTGGCAATCATCTCACCCACCACCGGGGCATCAAATCTGGGGAAATGGAGGTATTTCAACTCCCTCCCCTTCGATACGATATACTCTTTAAGCTTTTTGACCTGTGTAGATTTTCCTGCTCCATCGAGCCCTTCCAAAACTATAAGCATGGTAAAATGTATTATATTTGTGTGCGCATTTGGGACAAAATTAAGATTTTTAAAGGGAATATGGAACAGCCGAGGGTAAAAATTATGGGGATCATCAATATCACTGAGGACTCTTTCTTCAGCGGTTCACGGGTCAGTACCATAGAGGAGATAAAATCACGCATCTCGCAGATGGTAACTGAAGGTGCAGATATTCTCGATTTCGGAGCTTGCTCCACCCGTCCCGGCTCCACTCCCATTCCCGAGGATGAAGAGTGGCAGCGTATCTCTCTGGCTCTTGATGGCTACGCCCAATATATAGGCGAAGGTGGCACCCCTGCACAAATCTCCATCGACACATTCCGTAGCGATATTGTCCTCAGGGCATACGACAGGATAGGTCCCTTTATCGTCAATGACATCTCTGCCGGAGAAGATGACAGCCAAATGCTCAAAACTGTCGGAGAGCTCGGACTGAAATATATTGCCATGCACAAAAGGGGGACACCCCAGACCATGCAGCAGCACTGCGATTACGATGACCTTGTGGGTGATATAATAGAGTATTTCAAGGGTTTTGGCATCAGAGCGGAAGAGGCCGGGATCCGTGATTGGGTCCTCGACCCCGGATTCGGATTCTCAAAAACCATTGAACAGAATTACCAATTGCTCGAAGAGCTCGACAGGTTCAAAGTCCTCGGAAGGGATATCCTTGTGGGGATCTCCCGCAAAAGCTTCATCTATAAAAAGCTCGGCATCACACCTGAGGAGGCCCTCCCTGAGACCACCCGACTCCACCGCCTGGCCATTGCCCGTGGGGCAGATATCCTCCGCGTCCACGATGTCGCCGAAGCGAAAGGACTCATCCTGTAAGAAAACCGGGGCACTTTACAAATTGTAAGGTTCCTTTACAGATGTGTAAAGAAATCTTACACTTACCTCTGCACCCCAAAACCACAAATCACTGACATACAGCACATTTACCCTTTTGGCCCGAATGTGGCACATACTGAGGGCAAATGACAAATTGTATGAAGGTTAGTAAAAAAATAATTATCGCTTCGGCACTCTTGACGGCATCCTTTCTGACTGTCTGTGGCCAGAACAGGATGTCCCTCAAGGAGTGTATGGAATACGCCATCTCAAACTCCACTAAGATAAGGATACAGCAGGCAGACAATGATGATGCACGAGTATCTAGAAGGGAGGCCATCATGCAGGCATTCACCCCCACCATCGAAGGGAATGTATATGCCTACTCAAATTTCGGCCGTTCAGTGGACCCTGAGACCAATACCTACATTTCGACCACCTCTTTCAACAACAGCTACTCCCTCTCTGCAGGGATTCAGCTCTTCAATGGCTTTCAGGCCGTCAACAACATGAAGATCTCCAGGACCGCTGTCCTGATGGGTGTCGAGAAAGAGAAACAACTTGAAGATGAGATTTGCCTCGCCACCATGGAGGCATACTATAATGTCGCCTACTACTCGGAGCTCGAGAGAATCCTGCTGTCCCAGGTAGAGACAGCCCAAGGGGCATTGCGCCGTGCGCAGAGGGAGGAGGAGCTTGGCCGCAAAGGGCACGCCGATGTAGTGCAGATGGCAGCCGACCTGTCAGACAGGGAGTATCAGCTCATCAATACCCAAAACAGATTGGCAGATGCCTATATTACCCTGAAAGACATCATGTTCTTCCCTATAGAAGAGGAGATGCAGATTGACTTGCAGGAGGTGGAAAAATGGGAGTCACTGGTGGGGATAGTATCGGGCGAAAAGCCTGCTGATATTATAGATCAGGCCAAACATACACTCCCCTCTGCCATTATTGCCCAAGGGACAATGGATAACGCCAGACTTGACCTCTCTACCGCCAGATGGAAGGTGGCACCACGCCTCTCACTTTATGGAGGATGGTCTACCAGCTACTACTCATACCCGGGCATGTCAGGATATGTCCCCGCCCCATTTGGTACCCAATTCAAAAACAATGGCGGTGAGTATGTGCAGCTTTCGCTTTCTATCCCTATATTCGACCAGCTCTCACGCCATTCGAACATACAGAGGAAGAAAAATGCATACGCAAGGGCCTCTGCCCAATATGATCAGACCATGCAGCAGATAGAGGCTGAGGTACTTCGGGCAGTGGCTGACCGCAATGGTGCATCTGCAGCCTATGTCCAGTCGCATAAAAGGGCTGCAGTTCAGAAAGAGGCCTTTGCCCTCAACCAGAAGAAGTTCGAGCAGGGGATCATCTCTCCGATAGAGTACCAGACTTCGTCCAATAATCTGCTCAACGCACAGGCAGAGAAGTTGAATGCCCTCCTTCAGTTCCTCATCAAGAAGAGTGTTGTGGCATATTATCAGGGGGTATCATATATTCAGCAGGAATTTTGAACTCATGATGTTTTTGAGTTCAAAATGATTTGCCGCCCTCGGCACTAGAGGGAGGGGCCCACCGGAGGTGGGAGGGCGAAGCGAAGCGGAGATTATTTTGAACCAAAACATCATGAGATACGCCTTATTAGTTTTTGAAAATAAATATTAAAAGATATGGATAAAGTAATTGAAAAGAAAAAAGGGATAGCAGCAGCGTTTACAAAGAGAGCCGTACCATATTGGATGGGCTGTGTAGTAGTGCTGTTCATTGTGTGGCTGCTGGCAAGGGACAACCACAGTGTACTGAGGGTAAATCCACAGACCCTCTCTATGGGGACAGTGACCCAGGGACAATTCAACGACTACATCAGGGTGACAGGACAGGTACTCCCCATGACCACCATCCAGATATCACCTCTCGAAGGGGGTGTCGTGGAGACCATCGTAGCTGAAGAGGGATCCAAGGTAAAAAAGGGAGATGTGATACTGATCCTCAACAATGAAAGCCTCGACCTTCAGATTCTAAACGCAGAGGCAGACCTTGCAGAGAAAGAGAACATCCTCCGCAACACCATGATATCTATGGAGCAGCAGAAGCTCTCCCTCCGTCAGGATATGCTTCAGCTCGGCGTGGAGGTACGTCGTCTCAAAAGGGCATACGACTCTTCTAAAGAGCTATACCAGGAGAAACTCATAGCCAAAGAAGAGTGGCTGAAGGCTGAGGAGGACTACCTTCTGGCACTTGACAAGCTTGAGCTGGTAAAGAACCGCTCGCTTCAGGACAGCCTCTACCGCACAGTGCAGATAGAGCAGATGGAGGAGAGTCTGCAAAATATGAGACGTAATATGCTTATGATCCGCAAAAGGAAAGATAACCTCACCATCAAGGCCCCTATCGACGGAGAACTCGGCCTTCTTGACGTGGTACTTGGCCAGTCCATAGCGGCAGGTACAAAAGTGGGTCAGATCAACAACTTGGACAGCTACAAGATCGAAGCACAGGTCGATGAGCACTATATCGACAGAGTATCTGCAGGTCTTCAGGCACAATTTGAAAGGCAGGATGAGAAATACAATACAATTGTCCGCAAGGTTTACCCTGAGGTCAGGGACGGCAAGTTCAAAGCCGACTTCAAGTTCGACGGACAGCAACCCGAGAATATCCGTATCGGCCAGACATACTACCTGAGTCTTCAGCTTGGCCAGCCACAGGAGGCTATAATGATTCCCCGTGGCACATTCTACCAGAAGACAGGAGGGAGATGGATCTATGTGATCTCAGAAGATGGCTCGCAGGCCATCAAAAGAGAGATCCGTATCGGACGCCAGAACCCCCAATACTACGAAGTCCTTGACGGTCTTAATCCAGGTGAAAAAGTCATCGTATCCGGCTACGACAGCTTTGGAGACAATGATGTGTTAAAATTCTAATCTCCTACGGCTCATGATAAAGAACTTCATAATGACACTCAAGCGGTACAAGATCGCAAGTGTGCTGAACATTGTAGGTCTAACCTTAGCTTTCGTGGCCTTCTATGTGATAGCGTCACAGGTGTGGTACTCCGCCACATATAACAGACCCATCGAGGATTCTGACAGGGTATATATGATATCCGCCCTATGGGGAGGGACATTAGGCCAAGGGGATGAAGAGTGGAGTTCGGGTTCTCCAAACCCTGTGACCCGTGAATCTGTGGAGATGTTTCCTGGTGCAGAGACCTTTACCCATCTAAGGGAGTATGCGCTGCCTCACAGGGTGTGGACCCAAGCCGATGGGGGTGACTTCAGAAAATTCAATATGGGAAGTTATGATATGGCACCGGAGGGGCTGGAGGTGTTCGGGTTCGATATACTTGCCGGAGATGCTTCCCAGATAAAAGAGCCTAATACCGTAGTCATATCGAAGGGGGCGGCAGAGAGGTTAGGTGTCGGAGTCGGGGACCAGGTCTATTATGAGGGTGGAGAGTGGTACGACAATATGCGTCCTGAAAAACCTCAGACCGTAGTGGCCATATTCAAGGATTTTCCCAAGAACACTTTCCTGTATAACCATCATATATTCAAGAATGATAACTGTAAGGATGGTAAAGGGAACAATAACTGGAACTATAATCACTATGTGAAATTTGAGGATGGTGCAGATGTAGAGGCTTTCCAGAAGATATGGATGGATAAATATGCAGCCTGGATGATGGGTGAGGTTCAGAGATGGAAAGTGGAGTATCCGGATGAAGAGATATATGAGGAGGGGGATGAAGTGTTGCCTATACGGCTTATATCCTTGGACCGTATGTATTATCATGGTATCCTGAATAGTGACAATTATGAACTCGGAGACATCGGATCCACCATAACCCTTGCAGCAATAGCTCTCCTAATAGTGATAATAGCATTTATAAATTTTGTCAATTTCTTTATGGCCATGATCCCTGTTAGAATACGCTCGGTAAATATCTGTAAGGTCTTCGGAGCAGAGCAGAGAACACTGAGGATGGGGTTTCTTTTTGAGGCCATAGGTCTTGTAGTCGTGTCGTTAGTATTGGCTCTTGGGATTATTATTGCTTTACAGGGAAGCTTTATTACAGAGTATGTGACTTCATCTCTTGCTCTGGAAGACAATATAGCAGTTCTATTGATCATTTTGGCCTTGATGGTGCTTCTGGCGGTAATATCGGCCATATATCCTGCACTACATATTACCCGATTCAATGCATCAATGGCGGTGAAAGAGGGTTATGCCCACTCTTCATCAGGCAGAAGAATGAGATCGTTTCTGGCAGGATTCCAATTCAGTATAGCGATGATTCTCATCATCGTCACAGCATCATTCTGGTGCCAATACAGGTATATGGTAAATTACGACATTGGGCTTGAAAGGGAGAATATTATGACTTTTATATCATTTGATATCCGGGACAAAGGTGAGGCTGTAGTGGAAAAGTTACAGCAGTATCCGGATGCTGTCGATGTTACAGCCTGTGTCAGCCCCATTACTCTCCCGCATAGCACATGGGGAAGAAAATACGACGGTAAGGACTACATACTGAATGTCTGGACCGTCAGATACAATCTCCCTAAGTTTTTTGGCATCCGGCTGATAGATGGAGCTGAATTTACTGAGCAGTCCCATAGCCGCAAGGAAATGATAGTGACTGCAAATCTTCATAATGAAATAGGTATTCCGCTCGGACACGAGGAGAGTGGCTACACCATTTGTGGTATGGTCAAAGATGTCAAACTCGCTCCCGCAGACGATGGCGTAGATTATATAGCATTACTATGTAACAGTTCTCGCAAATTTGGAACCTATTACATAAAATTGAAGCCTGGAGCAGATATCGCCGCATTTTCTAAATATGTCAAAGACCTGGTACAGGAGTTTGTTCCGGGTGCAGATGAGCCGGAGGTGATGTTCTTCAATCAGGCAATAGGAAATCTCTATTCGACTACAAAGAGATCCACAGTGGTCATAGCCCTTTTCGCTTTGTTGGCGATAATCATAGCCCTTATGGGGGTATTCGGGATAGTGATGTTCGAGACGCAGCACCGCCGCAGTGAGATCGCTATCAGGAAAGTTTATGGTGCAGACAGGGGAATACTTATAAGTATGCTCAACAACAATTATGTCAAGTTGGTGCTGGCAGGATTCCTTGTGGCTGCCCCGGTGGCCTGGATAATCGTGACCAGATGGCTTGAACAGTTTGCAAACCGCATCACCGTCCCTTGGTGGGTATTCATAGTCTCATTGATGGCAGTCCTCGCATTAACTGTGGCTCTTGTCTCGCTCCGGTCATGGAAAGCGGCAAGTGAAAACCCCTCAGAAGTGGTCAGAGGGTTATAAACATAGGTCTAACCAATTTTAGGAGGTAATCGGCAACTTTGAATCCCCGAATTTTCGCAATGTCAATTTCCTACTTTTCGGACACGGCGAAGTGACTAAGTGCTTTTACACCCTATGCGTTCATAAGCCACTCATTGGTCACCCCGACATCATAATTTGTCGTCACGCCCTTACGTCACACCCGACCTGTTCGGGTGTCTTTTTTGTCAACTGTGTCTTGGTAGCGTAGTCTTATTCGCGACGCACCGTTTGGGGGCTTAGATCACTGCGTCACACCTCATTTTAGCATAATAACATATAATTTACCACTCTGACGCAGTGTCTAAAGCCACTTTTCACTGCGTGACAACTCTGTCGGAAGTGAATCTCCCCACCATAGACACTCACTCCGGTTGCCGTGAGCTTCTCATCTGACTCACGTAGGCTTGTCTGCTTCCGGCTCGGAGTTTAGTTCTGCAGACTTCCGCTTCGCTTCATCCCTCCCACTGCTCCGCAGCGGGTCCCTCCCATTCACGTGGCCATGGGCGGCCACGGTCTGCAGAATCTAATCCTCCGAATTGCAGCTACCCTTTGGTCAATCGTGAAGTTCAGTTTTCTCTACCAGTGTAAAGAATCTTGCCATACCTGTAAAGTTTCTTTACACTTATTTTTTGCCACATTTCATACAATTCATACATATTCAAGCTGTTACACACATTGGCACACCCATTGTTCCTTCTTGGCACAGATGTAAAAGTGTAAACAGAAAACGTATGAAACTTAAAAGAAATATTGTAAAGATCTGTTCATTGTCCCTTGGCTTGGCCATAGGTGTAGTCCTTATTGCGAAGGTGTGCTTTGAATTGTCATATGACAATTTCTACTCTGATAAAGAGAGGGTATATTCGATAATGACCGGAGCAGTAAGACATGGGGAAGAGAATCTGAGCGGTGATAGGGTAAGTGGCGCTGTGGCTCCGGGATTCAAAGAGTTTGTCCCTGGTGTAGAGACTGCTACAAGGATTACCCCTGTATTTGAAAACAACAGCTATTATACTCAGGATAAAAACAAACTGGAAGCAGAATTGGTGGTAGCTGACACCTGTTTCTTCGACATTTTCGATATGCAGGTGTACACCGGAGACCCTAAACAGATCCTTTCACAGTGGGGTAAAATGATGGTATCACGTACCCTTGCAGAAAAACTCGGCGGTATAGAGAAGGCTGTAGGACAGACTCTGTACAACGAATCATTGCCCAAGGCTGTATTCACAGTGGAGGGGGTATTTGAGGATTTCCCAACCAACAGCACATTCCGTGGAATTGATATCCTCCTCGCTATGCCTACATACTCTAAAAGCAGCACAGAGAACTGGCTTGGCAACGATAGATATTTGGGGTATGTAAAACTGCAGGAAGAGGTGGATCCCGAATCGCTGACAGATGCTATCCACGAGATGCAGGTAAAAAACCAGCCTATGGAGGAGCTGGAGAAGGCCGGACTTAAACTCTGGTACTATCTGGAGAGGACAGACAGGCAGCATGTATCAGACCCTACAAACAGAAACATGATCCTTATGCTCTCAATAGTGGCTCTGCTCCTTATCTCTGCAGCTGTGGTAAATTATGTCCTTAACTCTATATCATCGGTCGTACAAAGGGCCAAAGAGGTTGGTGTCCGCAAATGCTATGGTGCAGAAGAAGGGGATATTGCAAAGCTACTTTTTAAAGAGGCAGCGCTCCATTTTTCCATTGCCCTGATATTGGCAAGTGCAATAATATTGGGGGTCGCCAAGCCGATAGAGAACCTTCTGGGTGCATCCCTCGGATCCCTATTCTCGTGGCAAACTATTGCAGTAGCTGCAGCGGTTTCTATTGTAGTGCTCCTTGTCTCCGGGCTGATCCCAGCCAATATTTTTATGAGAGTCCCCGTTTCTACAGCTTTCAGAAACTACAGGGAATCCAAGAGAAGATGGAAACTTGTATTTCTCGGTATCCAGTTCACATTCTCAATCTTCCTGATCTGTGTCCTATTTGTATTTGGAAAGCAATACAATATGATGCTTAATGATGATTTGGGGTATGAGTATGACCGGCTGCTGGCTGTGGATATGGTGGGTGCTGATCCGGAAGAGTTCTTTAGGGTAAAAGAGAGGATATCCCAGCTCCCTTTTGTGCAGGGATCGGCCATCACTTCAGAGGTCCCTATTACAGGGTCATCCGGCAACAATGTCTATCTTCCTGATGATGAAAGAGAACTTTTCAATGTGGCCGACCAGTACTACTCATCAGAGGGGGCAGCCGATGTATTGGGGATCAAATTCATAGAGGGGCGAGAGGCCAGAACCATCAATGAAGTGGCTGTGAGCAGAAGATTTGTGGAGAGGATGCAGGAGTTTGCAGACTGGTCCGATGGTGCTATAGGCAAAGGGGTAGTCTTCACTGAACATAGCAAAAAGAAAACCGACATTTTCACCATATGTGGAGTGTATGAAGATTACAAGATAGGGTCGGTATTTGTGGACGACCGTCCAAGTATCCGCTTCGGTGCAGAACTCTCTTATGATGATGCTCTTGACTTCTATATCAGATTTGTCCTGATTAAGGTCGATAAAATTACAGCAGAGAATATATCACAAATACAGGCGGCTGTGGACGAGGTAATCCCGGAAAGAACTTTTGAGGTGGCCGCATATGAAGAGGGTGTCAGGATGTTCTTCGCTGACATAAGAAAAATCAAAAATGCAATACTATTGGGTGGACTCTTCTCCCTTATTATCTCCCTTATGGGTCTGATAGGCTATATCAGGGATGAAACCCAGAGAAGAAGTGCTGAGGTGGCTATCCGCAAGATCAATGGGGCTGTACCCGCTGAGATTGTAAAACTTTTCGTCGGAGATATTATGACACTTATGGCAGTTGCACTGGTTATTGGTGATATCTTGGCTCTACTGGTGGGAAATGCCGCCCTGGAGATGTTCCAGCAAAAGGCCGACATAGGTATTTTGAGTTATGTGATAGGGGATATTATAGTCCTGGCAATAATTATGGCCGTAGTGACAGCAGGCAGTTTGAAGATATCAAATTCGAATCCCGTGGATTCACTTAAAAATGAGTAATAAACAATTAAAAATTATACAATTATGATTACAGTTAAAGATCTTAGTAAAGTATTCCGTACCGAGGAAATTGAGACTACCGCACTGAATGGTGTGTCGTTTGAAATCAATGATGGTGAGTTTGTAGCCATTATGGGTCCGTCAGGATGTGGCAAATCGACCCTTTTGAATATTCTGGGGCTGCTTGATAACCCATCAGGGGGAAGTTACAGACTTCTTGACAGCGAAGTGGGTGGCCTAAAAGAGAAAGAGAGGACCAAATTCCGCAAAGGGAACATCGGTTTCGTATTTCAGAGTTTCAATCTTATCGACGAATTGAATGTCTACGAAAATGTGGAACTCCCACTAAGATACCTCAACATCTCAGCCAGTGAGCGCAAGCAGAAAGTGACAGAGATTCTGAAAAGGATGGGAATCTCCCATAGGGCTAAACACTTTCCCCAACAGCTCTCCGGAGGTCAGCAGCAGAGAGTCGCTATAGCCCGCGCAGTCGTATCTAACCCGAAGCTTATCCTAGCCGACGAGCCTACAGGTAACCTCGACTCGAAAAATGGCAAGGAGGTAATGGATCTCCTTTCTGAACTGAACAAAGAGGGGACCACCATCGTAATGGTAACCCACTCACAGAAAGATGCAGCTGTAGCCCAAAGGGTAATCAACCTGTTCGACGGTCAGATAGTCGGTGACGTAAAAAATGAGCTATAGCAGCCTACCCCGCGACAAAAAATAACGAAAAGCTGTCGCAGAAATTAAATAGGGAATGAATAAGAAGAAAGATGAAAAGCATTTTAAAAATATTTAAAGGATCGGGGATTCTTAACCTGTTGGGCATGACGGTAGCCTTTGCTGCCCTGTATATCCTTCTGGTACAGGTCCATTACGATCTTGGCTACAACAAGAAGTTAAAGGATGTCGAGCGCCTTTATATAATGGCGACTCCAAGCTGGTTTTCAGAGGGGGAGTATCAGGTGAACCTGAACCGCCCTCTCCAGGTCGCCATTATGGAGCAGGCATCTATGGTAGAGAGCTGGGGTGTCGCCTATATTGGTGGTGACGGCAAGAACTATACCCGTGTAGGTGATGGTGAAGAGGCCCATACATACCGGATCGGCACCTCCCAGCTTACCCGTGGAGCACTGGATGTCTTTGGTTTTACCCCTATTGCCGGAACATTTGATGGAATGGATAAAGAGGAGACTGTGGCAATAAGCGAGACCGCTTCCAATCTGATGCAGGTGGGTGTCGGTGATGCCATCTATGTAGGGAAAGGAAAAGAGCCGATGACTGTCGTGGCGGTGTATGAAGACATGCCTATGAACTCTGACCTCAACAATATCCACATCCTTTACAGCTGCTACCTGGAAAACCAGAGCATTGACAATTTCAGCGAGTGGAGCTACCACCATTTTGTCAAGCTTGACAGTCCTGACAGCAAAGAGGCATTTGAAACCCATGCAAGAAAAGTGGTAGAGAGCATTTGGGGCGAACGTATTGCCTCTGCTCCGGAGTCTGTAAGGAACAGCATAGACCAGAGTGAGATTGACGAGCAGATTGACCGTGCTACAGTTACACTTCTCCCCGTGAAAGATATGTATTACAATAAGTTGATAGATGCCCCTGCAGGACGCAGCGGCAACAGGACCACTACCCTTACCCTATTGGCGGTAGCCATCCTTATTGTAGTCATCACCCTCATCAACTTCGTAAACTTCTTCTTCGCACAGATCCCTATGAGGATCAGAGGGCTCAATACCAGAAAGATTCTTGGCAGCAGCAGAGGTGCCCTCGTGGGGAGTCTGATACTTGAATCGGGTATTCTGGTCACTGTATCATTGTGCGCTGCTGTGGCGGTAGTGGTATTGTTCAAAGGCTCCACCTATGCAAATCTGATTACCTGCACATTGGATTTTGGCCACAATATCCCTGTGATATGCATAACCATTGCGGCAGCACTTTTGATGACCATAGCCTCAAGTCTCTATCCTGCCCTCTATATAACCTCATTCTCCCCTGCCTTTGCCATCAAAGGGTCCTTCGGCGCTACCGCCAAAGGGAAAAGTCTCAGATACACCCTCATATCTCTACAGTTCATAATATCCATATCATTTGTCATATGCGCCATGTTCATCAAGATGCAGCACAGCTACATGATGAATTATGATATGGGATTTGACAAGGAGTATCTCCTTACTGCCAATGTAGGTGTTGCGACTGCAGACAGGGATGCATTTACCGATGAACTCCTGAAAGATCCCAATATAGCTGATGTAGCTTGGGCTGCAGGACCTCTCGTAAGCAGCAGCCGCATGGGTTGGGGAAGGACCTTCAAAGGTGAGCAGATCAATATAGACGCTTACCCTATATCCTGGAACTTCCTTAAATTCATGGGGATCGATGTAGTGGAAGGGCGCGACTTCACCCCTTCTGACGAGAAGAGTGAGCATGGTGTTTTCATTTTCAACAAGATAGCCAAAGAGAAATATGGCTTTACTCTGGAAGATAAGGTCAATGGTCATAGTGCTGAGACTGAGATTGCCGGTTTCTGTGAAGATTTCCAGTTCCGTCCACTGCAATATGAACTGAACCCGTTTGCTTTCTACATCTTCGGAAAGAATCCATGGTGGGATCTCTCTCACCTCTACATCAGAACAGCACCTGGAGCCCCTTATCAGGATGTTCAGGCAGCTGTAAACTCGACAATCTCCAAATTCAATCCCGGGGCTAACCTGAGCAATTTCAAACTACAGTTTTTCGACGAGGAGCTCGGTAGGCAATACCATAAGGAGAAACAGCTCACCACTATGGTGGCTCTATTCACCCTGATTGCCATAATAATATCCCTTATGGGTGTATTCGGGCTGGTAGTATTCGAGACCCAGTACCGCCGCAAAGAGATAGGTGTAAGGAGGGTGCACGGAGCATCTGTCGCAGAGATTCTGAAAATGTTCAACATCAAATTCATGAAGATACTGGGAGTATGTTTTGCAGTTTCAGTCCCAATTACATATTTCATAACTGACTTCTACTATAGTACATTTGCACACAGTTCTCCTATTTACTGGTGGATATTTGCAGCCTCAGGAGCGATGGTCGCCCTCATAGTAGCTACAGTAGTGACATTCACCTCTCTTCGCGCCGCCACCGAAAACCCCGTAGACTCACTGAGAAGTGAATGAAAGGTATATGTTCGGAAAAGGAATAAATTTTGTTAATTTTGCATTAGACATAATACTATGTCAGAGAAGAAGATGAATTCATATAGGTTCTAGATAGTTTTGCCAAATTCTACCTGAAAGTGTATAGATTTTAAATACTTTTGCGTTGAATTTGGCTTTTACATTTATCAGTGTACCCGAAATAGTTATGGCAAAAAGCAAGGCAAAAATACTGGTTGTAGATGACAACAGCGGCATAAGGGCAGCATTGAAGGTGCTTCTCCCGATCCATTTCCAGCAGGTGGAACTGATAGCATCGCCCAATGAGCTTATGAGCAAATTGGTGGAGTTCAGACCCGATGTAGTGCTGCTGGATATGAACTTCCACACCGACATCAATACAGGCAACGAGGGTCTCTTCTGGCTGGGCGAGATAAAAAAGAGGAGCCCCGAAACCCAGGTTGTCCTCTTCACCGCATATGCAGACATTCAGCTCGCTGTGGAGGGGATGAAACGGGGAGCTTTTGATTTCATAGTAAAGCCTTGGGACAATGAAAAACTTATTGAGACCTTGCGGGGAGCATTTGCAGGGGTGGAAAAATCGGGGAAAGGAGGCAAAGCAGTCTCACCTGCACCATCCGCCATGTATTGGGGAGAGGGTAGACAGATCGCTGCAATAAGGGAAAGGGTGACAAAGATCGCCGCTACAGATGCATCTGTCCTTATCACCGGTGAAAACGGGACTGGTAAGGATGTTCTGGCCAACGAGATTCACAGAATCTCTGAAAGGGCCCTCAAACCGATGGTATGCGTAGATGCCGGGGCCCTCACCGAAACACTATTTGAAAGTGAACTTTTCGGCCACGTCAAAGGGGCTTTTACCGACGCCCACACAGACCACACAGGCAAATTTGAGCAGGCAGACGGAGGGACACTCTTTCTGGATGAGATCGGCAATATCCCTCTGCACCTCCAGGCCAAACTCCTCAGGGCGATTCAGAACAAATGCATCACCCGTGTCGGGGATACCAAAAGCATACCTGTAGACATACGGCTGATTTGCGCGACCAACAAAGATCTGGAGAAGATGGTCAGTGACGGCGATTTCAGGGAGGATCTGTACTATCGCATCAACACAGTCCGTTTCCACCTCCCACCATTGCGTGAGCGTACAGATGAGATAGAACCGCTCGCAGAGCTGTTCATCAGAAAATTTGCAGAAAAATACAGACGGACAACCAGAGGATTGACTCCTCAGGCACTGCAGCTTTTGAAAGGGCACAACTGGAGCGGCAATATAAGGGAGCTGCAGAACTGCATCGAAAAAGCGGTTATCCTCTCTGAAAATGAACTTTTGGGGGCAGCAGACATTGAAATACAACCATCAAAGCAGAAGCAACCCTCCACCATATCACCAGGTGCCACACTGGAAGAGACTGAAGAGCAGGCAATCAGGGCAGCAATGGCAAAATTTGGAGGGAACCTCTCAATGGTGGCCAAATCGCTCGAGATAAGCCGCCCCACCCTCTATGCAAAACTGAAGAAATATAACATCTGATGACCGGAACATTTACCCTCATAGCGGCAATTGTGGCCACAGCTGCGATTACTGCGGCTGTAGCAACATTACTCACCTCACGAAAGATGAGGAGGAAGGTGGACTATATGCTCGATGCCCTTGAGGACAAGGAACTCAACTTCCGGTTCAATGAAAAACCCCTTATCGGGAGGGGCTTCAATAAAACACTGAACCGCATACGCAATATTTTTGACAAGGAGAGGATGGAGATCATCCGACAGGAGAGATACTTCGGGATGATGCTTGACCATGTAAAGACAGGTGTGGCAGTCGTAGAAGAGAATGGACAGATATCCTATTCCAACAGCACTGCTCTCTCCCTATTGGGTATTGCCACATTTGGGCATATCAGGCAGCTCAGACCTGTAAGTGAACAACTCTATGAGGCATTTCTGCTAATAGATGAAAACACGCAGGAGAAGAGGGCCAGTTACTACAACGAAACCGGCAAGATAACCATCTCACTTACAGCGTCAAAAGCGGTGATAGGTAAAACCAGTGTAAAAATTGTCGCCTTCAACGATATCAGCAGCGATGTAGCAGAAAATGAGCAAGAGTCGTGGAACAAACTCATAAGGGTTCTCACCCATGAGATTATGAATACCGTCACCCCTATCGCATCACTTAGTGATACACTTCTGATGTTTGAAGGGGTGGATGGTCAAATCAAGGATGGGCTGGATACCATTTCCCAGTCATCTAAAGGGCTTATAAGATTTGTCGAGAACTACAGAAACCTCACCCGAGTGGCAGCACCGGTAAAGAAACCTCTGTACGTCAGGGAACTGGCAGAGAGGGTAATAAATCTTACCAGAGAACAAGCCCTGATCTCCGGAGCAGTATGCACATACACCGAGAAGTCTGACGATGTGATACTCTATGCCGACGAGGGGCAAATCACACAGATCCTTATAAATCTGGTTAAAAATGCTGTACAGGCTGAGGCAAGAAAAATCGAGATATCTGCACAGATAAATCTTTCGGAGCAGATAATCATCAATGTATGGAATGACGGCCGTCCTATCAGTAAAGAGAGTCAGGAGGAGATCTTCATACCGTTCTACACCACCAAACAGGATGGAACCGGCATTGGTCTGAGCCTCTCGAGACAGATTATGCGTCTGCACAACGGCACACTCACCCTATCTCGCAGTGATGCGAGTGGAACATCATTCACATTGACCTTCAAATAGCCCTACTCCTGGAATATATCCTCACCGAAAATGCGGGCAGCTGTAGCGACGCAGCGGGTACATGGACGGAGATTATAGTAGAGCTTTGTCCTCTCTGACGGGACAGGTTCCTGAGGTTCGCGGCGGATCTGGAGCAGCTCTGCACAGATATAGGAGCCCATCTCAGACTTGAACTGGGCAGCAAGCTCCTGAACCTTTCCATAGTTGGTACTTCTGGCCAGGGAATCCGAAGGATCTGCAGCCGGATACTTCAGTCCTATTAGGGCAAACATCCCCGTCACAGCTCCGCACACCTCACGGAGGCGTCCCATCCCACCGCCGAATGACGAAGAGACTTTGGCAGCGGTCTCAAAATCCATATCAAACATATCGCAATAGGCCAGAATCACAGCCTGTGAGCAGTTGTATCCCCCTTCGAAAAGGTCAATAGCCTTCTGTACCCTTTCATCTATCAGTTTTTGTCTTGCGTCTCCCATAAAAATTAGATATCAGTACCACAAAGATAAATCTTTATCCGAAAGAATAGTTATCTTTGTGGGATATTGAAAACAATTAGACAGTTACATATATGCTTACATCCATTTCTCCAGTTGACGGAAGATACTACAGACAAGTCAGCGAACTATCATCCTACTACTCTGAATTTGCACTGATCAGATACAGGACACGCGTAGAGATCGAGTATTTCATCGCCCTTTGCGAACTTCCACTCCCACAGATGGCCGATTTTCCAAAATCTCTTTATGAACCATTGAGGGAGATCTACAGCAATATGACCGAAGAGGAGGCTTCAAGAGTAAAAGATATAGAGAAGGTCACAAACCACGACGTAAAGGCTGTTGAATACTTCATCAAAGAGAAATTCGATGCCATAGGGGTTGACCCCAAATACAAAGAGTTCGTACATTTCGGACTCACATCACAGGACATCAACAACACATCTGTCCCTCTAAGTCTTCTTGAGGGTATCCAGGATGTATACCTCCCAAGCCTGTACGACATCATCAACACCCTTTCTGATTTCGCTCAGGAGTGGAACGATGTTCCGATGCTTGCACGCACCCACGGACAGCCTGCATCCCCTACCCGCCTGGGCAAGGAGATTCAGGTATATGTAGTACGCCTCCAGGAGCAGCTCAAAACCCTCCAGGCTGTCCCATTTGCCGCCAAATTCGGTGGTGCCACAGGCAACCTCAACGCCCACAATGTAGCATATCCGGAGTTTGACTGGAACGAGTTTGCAAACAACTTTGTAGAGGAGATTCTTGGTCTCAAACGTTCATACCCTACTACACAGATCGAGCACTACGACTATATAGCAGCTCTTTTCGATGCCATGAAGAGGATCAACAATATCCTTATCGACTTGGCTCGTGACATCTGGATGTACATCTCGATGGAGTACTTCAAACAGAAGATCAAAGCGGGCGAGGTGGGATCATCGGCTATGCCACACAAAGTGAACCCTATCGACTTTGAGAATGCAGAGGGTAACTTCGGCTACGCCAATGCCATCTGCGAGTTCCTTGCATCAAAACTCCCTATCTCACGTCTTCAGAGAGACTTGACCGACTCTACAGTACTCCGCAATGTGGGTATGCCTATCGCCCACTCCATCATCGGCTTCAAATCAATCCTCAAAGGTCTTGGCAAACTCATCCTTAATGAGACCAAGCTGGAAGAGGACCTTGAAGACAACTGGGCAGTGGTAGCAGAGGCTCTTCAGACCATATTGCGCCGCGAAAGCTATCCTAACCCATACGAGACACTCAAACAGCTTACCCGCACCGGTTCTGCCATATCACGCGAGACCATTGCAGAGTTTATTGAGACACTCAATGTATCTGAAGATGTAAAAGAGGAGATGAGAGCCATCACCCCTCACAACTACACCGGCAGATAGTCAGGATGAAAGAGTACAGGTACTACCTTATAGATATCGATCGCACGCTCTGGGATTTCGACACAAACTCGGAGCATGCGATTTGGCATCTTATAGAGAGGCATCCCCACCTCGATGAAGCTATCCGCAAAGTAGAGGGCAATGGCACCGGCTACAAACACACCTTCTTCGAAAAATACGATATCCTCAACCACCAGCTCTGGGGCCAATACGAATCTGGGGAGCTCACTAAAGAGAAGCTCCGCTGGTATAGATTCTACACAGCTTTTGAGCTGTACGGACTTCACGATGAGGAGTTTGCAAAGCAGTTCGGGGACGAATACCTCGCTCAGATGATCTGCGAAAAGGAGCTTATTCCGGGGGCACGCGAGATGCTCGCCCACATTGAGTCCCTCGGGGGAAAAATGGCAGTCCTGAGCAATGGATTCAAAGAGGTCCAATACCACAAACTTGAGCGCAGCGGCATCCGCCAATACTTCAGCGATGTGATTATTTCGGAAGAGGTGGGTTATCAGAAACCGGATCCCAACATATTCAAGATAGCCCTTGAGAGGCTTTGTGGCTTCACCGAGGCAGAAAACCCAACCGGATGGATTGAGGCCAAACAGGCAACACTCATGATCGGTGATGACCCCGCAAACGATATTATCGGAGCCAAAGAGTTCGGTATAGACCAATTCTTCTACAACCCCAAGGGTAAACCATCCCCAGGGGCCACTTTCGAATCGGCAGAGCTGACACTCCTACACATTATTTAGAGAAAAAATTGTAATTTTGCACTATGGGTCTAAAAATGAAAATATCGGCACTGAAAGAGAGGTCCCGCATTCTCCGGGTCCTCCTGAACAAATTTTTCATAGTGACCCTGGCATTTGTCATAAGTATCCTTTTCGTCAGCAAAAACAACGCTATCAGGTGGATCGAGAACAAATACAACATCTACCAACAGGAGAAGATAATACGTCAATACCGTGAAGAGATAAGGAAGACAGATGACAAAATAAAAGAACTTACATCAGACCTGGACTCTCTGGAGAAATATGCACGCGAGCACTATTACTTCCTGAAAGAGAACGAAGAGGTTTTTATCGTTGAATAAATTATGTTTAACAGATTATTTTCATTTACCCCCACACTCAAGGAGAGTTTTATCCTGTTTCTATGTGTTGTGTTGTGCGGAACCATTCTGGCCCTCCCTACCACATTTCCACAGGTAAAGGATATCGAGATAATATCTACATTTCTGGCATATATACTCACCCTCAGCCCCGCATTTGTATATGCCTGGCTCAAGGCCACAAGGGAGCAATACTCACCAAAATACAAAATCAACGATCCCTATTTCGGCAGGTTACACCCCGCTATCCTTTTTGCACTTCTCCCTTTCATACTGGTAGCATACCTTATCGTCACAGAACCTGCAAGCGCCGCCCTTACCACGCCGGAGTGGTTTGACCAGCTGATGAAAAGCACCGCACTAGGAGAGAATGCCTGGTGCTCGATACTCACCACCTGCATATGTGCCCCCATTATGGAGGAAATTCTATGCAGAGGTCTGATGCTGAGAGGTATGATTGAAAATGGGAAACACCCCGCCAAGGCAATAATATGGTCGTCCATCATCTTCGGAATCCTCCATATGAATCCATGGCAAGCGATTCCCGCTATCCTTGTGGGTCTTCTTCTGGGCTACATGTACTACAAAACCAGATGCATCTGGGTTCCTATAGTGCTCCACATCCTCAACAACTCACTCTCCACACTTCTGTACTACCTCTTCCCGGAGATCCCATCAGATGCCACCTTCAGAGGGATGATAGGGGATTCTCAAATCTATTTCGCTATATTTGCAATATCAATTGCCGTATTGGCACTATCATATTTTACAATTACAAAATTCGTTGGGAAACGCAATGAGCAAGAAACAGTTATATCCGCTTAAATTCAAATCCATACCAAAAGAGAGGGTTTGGGGGGGCAACAGGTTCGGCACCGCCATTGGTGAATCGTGGGTGATTTCTGGATTTGAAGAGGAGAGTTCTGATATTTCAAACGGATACCTTGAGGGGAATGCCCTTTATGATATCATCGAGACATATATGGGGGAGATCGTAGGTGATGAGACATACAAATATTTCGGAAATGAGTTCCCTCTACTTATAAAAATCCTCGACATCAAGGACAAACTTTCTGTACAGGTACACCCCGATGATGAGACTGCATATGACAGACACAACTCATACGGAAAGAGTGAAGCGTGGTATATTCTTGATGCAGAAGAGGATTCAGTAATATATATGGGATTCAACAGGGATATGGACCCCAATGAATTCTACCAAAGGTGCAAAGAGGGGAAAGTGGAGGAGTGCCTCAACTGCTTCCACCCTAAAAAAGGGGACTTCTTCTACATTGAACCAGGAACAGTTCACTCTGCAGGAAAGGGTCTTGTCATTGCAGAGATCGCTCAGATTTGCGATGTGACATACCGACTCTACGACTGGGGTCGCGAGAACGATCCAAAGACCGCTCGTCAGATGCACCATGAACTTGCATTTGACTGTATCAACTACACCAGATTTGATACAGATGCAAACTATATCCCTGCTACACATAGACACGAACAGCACATTCTCACAGAGAACCCTTATTTCAAGGTCACATCCCTTGATTTGAGTGATCCACTTCACATATATACAGAGAAATACGAAAGTTTCATCCTATACTGCTGCGTCAAAGGGGGAGCACAAATCGGCGAGGGTGGATGCACCATCTCCGAGGGTGAATGGGTTATGATACCCGCCGGTTATAGCGACTTCATCCTCTCTGCCACCCAGAAAGGGACTACTCTATTAGAGGTATATATAGTAAAACAGGAAGAGAAAGACTCATACGTTGCCGAAGAGGAGCACCACCATCACGAAGAGGGGTGCAACTGCGGCTGCCACGACCACAAGCACTGATATGAAGATAGAGGAACGCCTGGACAAATTTCTTTGGGCCATCAGGGTGTACAAGACTCGCTCTGAGGCGACCGAGGCGTGCAAAAGCGGGAAGGTCAAAGTAAACGGCGCCGAGGCAAAACCCTCCAAGGATATAAAGGAGAATGACATTATCGAGGTCCGCAAAGGGAGCGTCCACTACCAGTGGAGGGTTATAATCCCCATTGGCAACAGACAAGGGGCCAAAGCGGTATCACAGTTTGCAGAGGATATAACTCCACAGGAGGAACTTGACAAACTCAATGCTCCTTTTGAGACAATCTTTGTAAAAAGGGACAGGGGGACTGGCCGACCCACCAAGAAAGAGAGGAGAGACCTTGAGAAATTTATTGATTGGTAACCTTTGGCTCTGAAGGGGCACCTTTTGTATTGTACTGGTTCATCGCCCTATCCACACCTATTGTACCGAAAGCCTTTATCACCTCTATAGCTCTCTCTATAGCAGGTTTGAGTTCCGCTTTCTCATCTGCAGTCCATTTGCCAAGGACAAAATCGACCTGTGAACCGAATCCAATGTGTGATCCAATACCGATTCTGAGACGACAATAACTCTCTGTACCAATCATTTGGGCTATATTGGCCAGACCATTGTGACCTCCATCACTACCCTTCTTCCTCAGCCTTAGATGACCGATGGGAAGTGCCATATCGTCTACAATTACCAAAAGCCTTTCAACCGGAATTTTGCTCTGCTGCAACCAGTAGTTAACAGCTTTACCACTCAGATTCATATAGGTGGAGGGCTTGAGCAATGTGAATGAGTGCCCTTTGAAACGTACCTCAGCCACATCTCCATAGCGTTTGGTACTAAAAGAAGTGTTGGACGCCTGGGCCCAGGCATCCAACACTGAAAATCCTATATTATGTCGAGTATCAACATATTCGAAACCGATATTACCAAGACCGACTACCAAATAGTTCATACCCTCACTATATCTATCTGTTCAGGATTAAGCTTTAGCAGCAGCTGCAGAAGCACGGGTAGCTTTAACTGCACATACCATAGTGGTCTTAGGGCTTACGATCTGGATGTTGTCGTAAGAAAGATCACCAGCGTTGATCTGTTTACCGATAGTAAGGTTAGTGATATCTACAGGTAGTGTGTCAGGAAGATCTTTGATAAGACCGCTAACTTTGATTTTGCGTGCACCAGGTACAAGCTTACCACCTTGTTTTACACCTTCTGAGTGACCTTCAACTTTAACAGGGATTGCAATAACTACAGGTTTGTCCTCTGATACTGCAAGGAAGTCAACGTGAAGAGCCTCATCGCTGATTGGATGATATTGGATAGCGTGGAAAACAGCAAGGTAAGATTTACCCTCGATATCAAGGTTGATGATGTAGCTGTTAGGGGTGTGGGTGATAAGTTTAAGGTCTTTTGCTGAGATAGAGAAGATAACGTTCTCTACACCTGCACCATACAATACACATGGAACCTGACCCTCTTTACGAAGGTGTTTAACATCAGATTTCTTACCAAGAACTCTGTTTGTACCGTTGATAGTAATTTGTTGCATAATTTGATTTTTAAAAATGTGTTACTCAGTTCGGAGTTTCCGAACCCCATTGCACCAAAAAGGGAAGCCCCTTTTTTGTGGGCTGCAAAGGTAGAAAAAATTATTGATAATCAAATTATTTAATCATCTTTATTTGATGACCTACTGAATCATCCCCACATCCCTGTTCCAGGCATATCCTTTATAATAATTGTCAAGGTATCCATTGGATGGATTGGGGACATATATGCTCAGACCCGAGAAGTTTCTGATATCTATGCTCAAAAATTTGTCTGTCGCATATTTTGCCACCACGGCACCATTCATTGCCGCGCTGAAGGAGTCATACATCCCCTTGTCGGAAGAGAGCATCTCCATAAAGTGCCCGAAGTCATAGAACCAGTGCTTATCTCCTCTGTAATAGCGCTGCAGACTTCTCATATTCAAGGTTTTTATACGATCCCTATCTTGATCGAATATTGCCTTTGCCTGAGCCGCCACCTGTGAGAGATTCTCAGTCCTGACCACACAGATGGTCCCACCACCTGTACCTGGCACATTGTAATAGTCATAATAACTGCTGGCTATAGACGAGACCCTCTCCTGAAGGGAGGCTGTAGAGTAGAAGATCTGCTCCATCACATCACCCAGAGGGAAACCTGCCGCCATAATTTCTGTAGGTGAGAGGACCAGATACTCCCCTTTATCTTTCAGTTCATATGCCACCTCTATACCAGCCATCAGGCAGGCATCAAACATTATATACGAGTATTTTCTCGGCAAGGCAGAGGCAAGTTCCATAATATCCATTTCCTCTCTGTCCATCTGCCCGAAGCTTCTTACCACAGGATTCCTGTAGTAGTCAACAGGGGTCCAGCCCGAACCATGTGAAGAGAAAAGTATCCCCGATTCCTGGGCAGGAAATATTGAATCTATATAGACGAGGACCTCATGCAGCAACTCCGTCTCAATGGAGCTGCGCCCCTGATACTCCATCAGAATCTCCTCATTTACCACACCGTATTTGTCCATCGACAACCTTTTCAGACGTGGGATATCACCTTCATAGTGCTCAAGAATCAGCAGGACATCCCCTGACTCCTTCTTAAGATTGAAATCGCGTGGAACATAGGGCGATTTTTTTACATCCTGAATATTCTCCTTTATTGAGGATGAGAGATTTGATGTTATGACGGTATATATCAGCATTGAACGCCTTACTGTCTCCTCCTTAGGGGAAAACCAGTGGCACGATGTTGGCAACAACAAAATCAGCGTATATAGTATTGCTCTATTCAGCTTGCTTATGCGCATATCATTGATTTATTAACGCCACAAATATAGAAATTTATGTTATATTTGTAACAAACTAAAAAAGACAGAATATGAAAGGTGACACATTATTGGCATTCATAGGTGGTGCTATCGTAGGGGCAGCTGCAGCTATCCTGTTTGCACCGGACAACGGCACTGAGACCAGAAAGAAAATCAAGGAGACACTTGACAAAGAGTACCAGAACCTAAAATCAAAGTTGAACCAGGAGGAGCCGGCAGCACCTGCAGAGCAGGAGGTGGCAGCTGATCCTGCAGAATAACCGGATATGGCTGAATTTGATTCAAATAGAAATCCTCTTGACGAGCTTTACAGTTCGCTGAAAGAGTATTTGGATCTACGCATAAAGGAGGGCAAGCTCTCTATGACAGAGAGCCTTGCTGTCCTTTTCAGTAGACTCATCGTATTTATATTGTCGGTAATTACCGGTGCTGTAGCATTTGCATTCTTCGCATTTGCATTCAGTCAGTGGATAGGGACTCTACTCCACTCCCAGGCACTCGGAGCTCTCATTACCGGTGGAATCTTCCTGATAGCGGCAATTATTCTGATTGCACTCAGACACAGACTGTTCACCGACAGTATGGTAAAATTATTGATAGGTATGTTCTTTAAAAACAATGGGAATGAATCAGGCAAATAATACATCGGACTACTCCAGCATCTCCAGTTTGAAAGAGCTCAAATTCCAGAGGAAACTCCTCTCATCAAGGATTGAGCACCAGGAGGCTATGATAATGTACAAGATTCAGGTGGTAAAGGAGAATGTATCCCCATCCAGATTGCTTTATATGGGCTTTGAATCTGTGGCTGCACGCAACTCCGTGGTCAATGTGGCCTTCAAGACTTTCAACACGATAAGATCCATAATTACAAATAGAGGATAATTAGTATTAACAAATGAACTGCTTAAAAAAGACTATGCTGCTGATTGCAGGTGTGAGTCTGCTGGCATGTTCCTGCGCAGACAACACAAAAACTAAAGAGGGACAAGAAGATTTCAAATATCTTATAGATGAATTTGCTGACCTGAAGATTATCCGCTACAGGATACCCGGATGGGATGATCTCACACTTCAGCAGAAAGAGTACATATACCATCTGGGCGAGGCTGCAAAATATGGACGCGATATCCTTTGGGCCCAGAATTTCAAATACAATCTCCAGATCAGAAAAGTTATTGAGAATATCCTCAACAACTATGAGGGGGATACCGGAAGCAACAATTATGCAGACTTCCTGGTATATGCCAAAAGGGTCCTCTTCAGCAATGGTATCCACCACCACTATGCAGAGGACAAGATTATCCCCACCTGCTCACAGGAGTATTTCAAATCTCTTATGGAGGCGGTAGGTGACGGTGCATTGTGCGATGAGCTGCTCCCTGTAATTTTTGATCCAGATCTCTACCCACAACGCAAATACACAGGTACAGAGAAAGACCTTCTCCTTGCATCCGCAGTAAACTTCTACGACGGTGTAACAAAAGCTGAGGCCCAGAAATTCTACAACAAGATGAGGGACCCCAAAGATCCCCACCCTGTATCTTATGGTCTCAACAGCAAACTGGTAAAGAAAAACGGGAAAATATATGAAGATGTATACAAAATCGACGGTCTTTATGGTCCCGCCATCACCAAAATCGTAGAGAATCTGGAGGCTGCATGCGCCGTAGCGGAGAATGACACTCAAAAAGATTATATCCAGAAGCTTATCGCCTACTACAAGAGTGGCGACCTGAGATTGTGGGATGAATACAATGTGGCGTGGGTACAAGACACTGAGTCCCATATTGACTTTGTAAACGGCTTTGTGGAGGATTACAACGACCCTCTTGGAATGAAAGCTACCTGGGAGGCTGTTGTCAATTTCAAGGACAACGAGGCATCAAAGAGAACTTCTATAATCTCCGACAATGCACAATGGTTTGAGGACAACTCTCCAATCGACACACGATTCAAAAAGAAAGAGGTAAAAGGTGTATCTGCCAAAGTTATCACTGTGGCTTGCCTTGCCGGTGACTGCTACCCTGCAACACCTATCGGCATCAACCTCCCCAATGCAGACTGGATCCGCAAAGAGTACGGCTCAAAATCGGTTACTATCGCCAACATCACATCTGCATATGACAAAGCGGCTGAAGAGTCTCCCAAAAGCGCTCTAAACGAGTTTGCCTGGGATGAGGCAGAGATTGCCCGTGCAAAAAAATACGGAACATTGACCGGCGACCTTCATACAGACCTTCACGAATGTCTTGGCCACGGCTCCGGACAGTTGCTCCCTACCACACCATCCAACTCCCTTGGAGAGTTCAACTCGACACTGGAAGAGACCAGAGCCGACCTTTTTGCCCTCTATTACCTGGCAGACCATAAACTTGTGGAACTTGGTATCCTCCCAGATGACGAGGCATACAAAGCTGAATACGACTCATATATCCGCAACGGTCTTTTCACCCAGTTCTCACGCGTAGAGCTTGGCAAGACCAACACCGAAGCACACATGCAGAACAGGAAACTTATCGCAGAGTGGTGCTATGAAAAAGGTGCCCAGACCAACGTTGTGGAGAAAAAGGTAAGGGACGGCAAGACATATTTTGTGGTCAACGATTACGAAGCACTTCGCGGATTGTTTGGCGAACTCCTCGCAGAGGTACAAAGGATCAAGTCTGAAGGTGACTTCAAAGCTGGTAAGGCCCTCGTAGAAAAATATGCAATATACATCGACTACGACCTGCATAAAGAGGTAAGGGAGAGATATGCATCGCTCCAGCTCAAACCTTATGGAGGATTCATCAACCCTGATATTGTTCCTGTTGTCAAAGATGGAAAAGTTGTGGATTATAAAGTGGAATACTGCGACAACTTCCTAAAACAACAGCTCCAATACGGCAAAAAATACGCTACTCTATAAATTAAACTAATCAAACTATGATAACCATACTGTCGATAAGCTCCGTAATGTCGGAAATCGCGGGGGCACTATGGGGATGGCCAATGGTCATACTGCTCCTAGGGACACACTTGTTCCTTACATTCCGGCTCAAATTCCCACAAAGGAAAATCTTCAAAGCGATCAAACTTTCATTCACTAAAGATGAAGGTTCCACCGGGGATGTGAGCCAGTTTGCAGCATTGGCGACATCACTTGCTGCAACTATCGGCACAGGTAATATCATAGGCGTAGCAACAGCCATATCACTTGGTGGTCCAGGGGCAGTTTTCTGGTGCTGGATCACCGGTGTATTCGGCATAGCCACCAAATACTCTGAGGGTCTCCTCGCAGTAAAATACAGGGTAAAGACAGAAGACGGCACCATGCTTGGTGGGCCGATGTACGCCCTGGAGAGGGGTCTCAAATCAAAATGGCTCGCAGTTCTTTTCTGCGTCTTCACTGTTTGCGCAAGTTTCGGTATCGGAAATATGGTGCAGGCAAATTCCATCTCGATGATGATGGAGAAGACTCTCCATATTGCCCCCCAATGGACCGGCATAATAATGTCTGTCCTCGTGGCATTGGTGATACTTTTCGGCATAAAGGGGATCGGCAAAGTGTGTTCTTTCCTTGTCCCATTTATGGCACTTTTCTACATTGTAGGTTGTCTTATAATATTGGTTATCAACTTTGAATACCTTGGCGAATCACTCAGAATCATTGTCAATTCAGCATTCAACCCAGTCGCAGCAGGTGGAGGATTTGCAGGTGCTACTGTAATGGCTGCCTGCCGTTTCGGTATTTCAAGAGGTCTCTTCTCCAACGAGTCCGGCTTGGGTTCTGCCCCTATCGTAGCAGCCGCAGCACAAACCCGAAACCCAGTAAGACAGGCACTTGTCTCCTCTACCGGAACATTCTGGGACACAGTGGTAGTATGTGCAATTACCGGTCTGGTACTGGTAAGCAGCGTAGTGGCTCCTAACGGCATCGACGCATCACATGGTGCCGGTCTTACAGAGGCAGCTTTCAGTGTGATACCTGTATTCGGCCCTATCGTAATGACTGTAGGTCTTCTCACATTTGCCTTCTCCACTATCCTTGGCTGGTCTTACTATGGTGAAAGATGTATGGAGTATCTTGGCGGAAAGAGGGTTATAAAAATATATAGGCTTGTATGGATTGTAGCGGTGTACTTGGGTTGTGTGGTGAACCTACAGCTGGTATGGGACTTTGCAGATGCAATGAACGCCCTTATGGCAATCCCTAACCTTATTGTACTGCTTGCCCTATCGGGGGTTATTGCCCGTGAAACAAAAAAATACATGAATGGCAACCATATAGACGACTACTCACCAGAAGAGGAATAAAATTATGAAAATTGTATTGGCAGGTGCCGGTGAAGTGGGTAGCCACTTGGCAAAAATGTTGAGCTTTGAAAGGCACGAAATAGTGGTTATAGATGAGAGTTCGGAGAGGCTCGAAAGGGCTTCCGAGGGGGCTGATATAATTACCATCCAGGGGAATCCCACCTCTATCTCCACCCTCAATGAGGCTGGGGTATCATCAGCGGATCTGTTCATAGCTGTAAGCCCTGCCCAGGCCCAAGATGTGAATCTGGTAAGTGCGCTACTTGCCAAAAGGCTGGGTGCAAAGAAGGTTACTGCCCGCATCAACAACGAGGAGTACCAGACCAACGAGAACAAGCTTCTCTTCACAGAACTTGGAATAGACTCCCTTTTCTACCCAGAGAAAATTGCTGCCAACGAGATAATAAATCTATTGAAACAGACAGCCACCTCTGAATTTATGGACTACTCCCACGGAAAACTGCAGATGGTATCGTTCAAAGTGGAAGACGGTGCACCGATTGTTGGGAGGACTATGGGGGACTACTACTCTGGGGAAAACCTTAAATTCAAGATAGTAGCCATCTCCCGAGGAGAGGAGACCATCATACCTAAACGGGAGACAAAATTCAAGGTCAATGACACAGTCTTTGTGGTGACACAGAAGAGTGGTGTGGATGAAGTTTTGGGTCTGTCAGGAAAAGAGACCATATCAGTAAAAAACCTCATGATACTCGGCGGAGGAAGGATTGGTGAGATGGTGGCTGCAAAACTTGAGAAATCACTTGACACAGTAAAAATTATAGAGCTTAAACCAGAAAGGTGCGAGGTCCTTTCCCAAAATTTGAAAAGGACACTTGTTATCAACGGAGACGGCCGCAACTCAGATGTCTTTATCGATGAGGATATCCGTTCATGCGATGCCTTCGTAGCAGTGACAAGCAGCTCCGAGACCAATATCCTCTCTTGCGTAATGGCCAAAAAGATGGGTGTGGCCAAAGTGATTGCAGAGGTTGAGAACTTTGAGTACATAAAAGTGGCAGAGAGCATGGGCGTAGATGCTGTAATCAATAAAAAACTGATAACAGCCGGAAGAATATTCCGCTTCACATTGTCAAACAAAGTGCGCTCAATCAAAGTACTCAATGGAACAGATGCCGAAGTACTGGAGTTCATTGTCCCACAAAACAGCGAGATAACTACAGACAAGATAGGGAAACTGGGATTCCCGGAGGATGCCCTCATTGGTGGCTACATAAGGGGAAAGGAGAGTTTCATCGCCGATGTCAACACTCAAATCAAACCATACGATCAGGTGGTAGTATTTGCCCACCCTTCGGTAGTCTCAAAAGTGGACAAATTCTTCCTGTAGAACCGCTACACTATCAGAATGCGTGGTTTAATCCTGCTGAGATACCCCACTCCCGGTTTTTTCCGAAACCGACATCAAATTTGAAGATATTCCCTCCGAGGTCATACCTATACCCTATTCCATAGTTAGGGAGTGTCTTTTTAAGATCTATCTCCTTGTATGACGGGAAGATATTTGCCGCTCCACACCATAAGACCGCACCGTGCCCTCTATATATGCTCTGCCTCAATTCAAGTTGGGCAATCAGTGTATTTCTGTCCCTGTACCTCCCTTTGTAATACCCCCTCATCCTGACATCTCCCCCTATTGGGGTCCATACAAACCAGGGGGAATCGCCATAGTTTGACTCGCTGAAGAGATCCACAGCAAAAACAGCCCCCTTCCACCCCTTGAAAAAGAGATCGGCCACAAATGTTGTCTGGTAAAAGATTCCCCTATTGGAGGTGAGCACCGGATAAACCTTCTGTCTGAGGTTCAAACAAACTCCCCTCTGAGGCGAGTTATGGTCATCCCTCGTATCAAATACCACCTCACCCCCCAGATGGATGCCGTTGAAAACAAGTGGCAACCCACCAGCCAGGGCACTTTTGCTGGAAAGATCGCTTGCATTGATATAATTGTACCCAGCTAAAGGGGCAATATTGAATTTTGGAGAGAGGAGAAAACGGTACATCAGCGATATATTAGCACCAAGCTCCGAATATCTTGACTTATTGCCTCCATATACTCCATTATCATAACCTATCCCCCAGAAATACCTCTTGTCGTAATAACCTGAGGCCTTATACTCCAGTCTTGATTTGCCGTTGACAGCATAGTTTGTCCCACCGACAGCCAGTTTGAACGAACCTTTAGTAGAGACATAACCCACTGTAGAAAAAAGGGAAAGTGGGGCAGATATGTCAAGTCCGTTGCGGTACTGCCCAGTCATCCCCACAATAAACCCGAAACCATCCTCTGTAACATAACTTACACTCGCCATCGGAGTGGCCTTAAAGCGGTTCTGTTCAGGCTTGAACCTGTTGGGGTGACTTTGTATATACCTCTGCACCGAGTCACTAACCGATTTGTAATATATCGAATCAAAAGCTTCCTTGATCTGGGCATCACCCCTTACAGTACCGGCAACAAGTGCCGACACTAGAAAAAACACACCAAATAGGAGTCTTTTGCCACCCATATTAATATACTATTTCCACATTATCTATCCACAACTTGTTCCCCACACCACCATAGAAAGCCTTTCCATCACTGGATGAAAACCACAGGATAATGTGCGTAGGGGTCTCATCTGCATCAGCCCATCCCACCTCATTTATGGTAACCGACTTACCTTTACTATTTTTTGCATAATTCTCTATCTCTGCCCCTTTGCCACGAAGCCCCATATATGGCTCATAGTATGGAGTATTGGAGATATCACCATAATGGATCGGGAGCACTTCACCATTTATCCACTCCTGCACATCCTCTTTTATCCTTTTGTAAGCTGTCCCTACCCTCTTGGCGTAAATATTGCCATCCTCATCTTCCCATCGCTTCTGGAGAAACACCACTATATCTGCAAAATCGGGCTCACCCAAAGCCTTTCTCGCCGACAAGGCAGTAGACTTGATCCTCTCATGCCCCACATCAGCCTTATAGTCATACTTGATACCATATGGTCTCTCTGTAAATGGGATGCCATAGTCAAGTTTGCTGTAGGGGGATTTGGTATCCCGAATAGGCTCATAAAGCTCACCTGAGATCACACTACCCTGTGCCACCACCTTAATGTTTATCATACCTATCACCTTCACCTGCTCCTCCAGCACCTCAAGTCTGGCACAATATCCATCTCCCCTTTTCTCCGGGAAAACCTGATTGCTGGTCTTGATGATACCGATTACATTGGCCATGACATTGGTAGGGATAAAGACATTTCCCTCGGGAGATTCGTATGGGATATTACCCCTGATGGTATCACCGGTATTGAAGTTATAGACATATTTGGTATTTCCACCGATGATTCCTGATTCATGTATCTCCCTGACAATCCAGTTTTCAAAACGCCCCTGCTCATTTATTTCCTCTGCTGTGATCGACTGGGCACTCGCCGCTCCGCTATGGAAAAGGAGTACTCCACATATAAGGACAATTATCGATTTTATGTATTTCATATTGTTAAAATCGCTAAATTTTTCTATTTTGCATCTCAATTATCGGGCAAAAGTACAAAAAATGGCTAGGGTGACAATAATAATTTTATTGATGTTGGTATCAGCAATTACCAAAGCTACCCCAGCATATCCATACCCGATAGAGGTCAGACAGCCCGACGGATCGACAGTTTACTTGCTCCTTAAAGGGGATGAGAATTTCAGATACAGGACATCCCTTATGGGGGACAGGATGGTCATGAATGAGAAGGGCTACTATGTCCCAACATTCAAAGCACCCACACCTGCCAGAGCCAGCATCTGCAACCCCATCCCTATGGCAGGATCGATCTCTACGCTGATAATCCCTGTCCAGTTCCAGGACATCAGATTTTCCATTAAAGACCCCAAAACACACTTCAACAATATGATGAACAGCAAGGGGTACTCAGAAAACAATGCCACTGGCTCGGTCAAGGATTATTTTGATGACAACCTCAAAAACTTCATAAGGGTCACCTTCGATGTGGCAAATGTCGTCACCTTAGACAAGGAGATGGCCTATTATGGCGAAAACAAAGAAGATAATCTCACCAATGAATCTGCTTATGATCTGAGAGTGGAGGAGATGATAAGAGAGGCATGCAGTAAGATCAACCCGGAGACCAATTTTGCAAAATACCAATATATATTTGTATACTACGCTGGATACAGTGAAGCAGAAGGTGGAGACCCCAACACCATATGGCCAGCCTCCCTCGACCTCTCATCCAGCCCCATCTATCTGGATGGGACCAACATTGTCAAGGTAGGATTTGCATCAGAGCTCAGAGGGGCAACAGGTAAAACTCCGTCAGGGATAGGTGCATTCTGCCACGAATTCGGGCACATTCTCGGATTCAAAGACCTTTACGATGCCGATTATGAAGATAACGGCAGATCCAAAGGGATGTGGGGCACACTCTCACTGATGGATTACGGATGTTACAATAATCAGGGGCGTACCCCACCATATTTCAATGCCATCGAATGGGAAACTTTGGGTCTTCAAGTGAAGCGTCTCACTAACAATGGGCTAAACACACTTGAACCTATAAATCTCAACAGCAGGTTCTTCAGGATAGACACCCACAACGAGGGGGAGTATTACCTTCTGGAGAACAGAGTGGAGAAGGGGTGGGATTCATACATTGGAGGATCCGGAATGCTTGTATACCATATAGACAAATCATCCAACAAGGCCGGCACCATGGAGGCATCCCTCAGATGGAAGACCAACCTTATAAACGCCTGTTCAGAGCATGAGTGCGCAGATCTTGTAGAAGCAGTCACAGATGCCGTCAATGTGAAGCAGGTCTTTTTCCCCGGCATAGGGAATGTCACCTCATTTGCCACACTCACCGATCCACACTTCGTGGCATGGGACAAGAGGGGTGTCGGTATCAAACTGACAGAGATTAAGATAGACTCCGGAAATGACAACATAACCTTTATGGTGGACACCGATGATGATGAGATCTTACTGACCCCTACCTCTCTCAAAACTATGGTAGATCAGACAGAGGTGGAAATCTCCTGGAATACCCCGATCAAGATGGAAGCCAAATGGGGAATCAGGTGGAGAATGGAGAAAGACGGATTCAGAAGATCAGATGAAATGGTAGTGGAGGAGAGAGGTTGCACCATCGACAACCTCAAACCCGGTCAGGCATATGAGTGCCAGATATTCCACATCGGGCACAAAAAAAATGGAGATACCACGGAGGTCAGATTCAAGACTCTGGGGGTAACATCCCCATTCCCCTATATAGAGGGTATAAGAAAGGTACATAAAGTTGGAGACACCATCCAATTGAAAATATATAACCTGAGTGAGATAGAGGAAGATATCAAATGGTACCTGAATGATATGGAGATAGATGGAGGAAAATTTGTTTTTGAAGAGGCGGGGGTACAGGAGATAAAGGCGAAAATAAGATATGTACAGGATGGTAGTACAGAGACATTATATAGAAAAATATCAATCCATGAAGATGACAACACCAATCAGGAGGTACTTTAGCCTGATACTGATAATCATCAGTACTGCAATACTCTCACCATCCTGCAGAAAGGTGGTGGAGATAGACTCTGTGGAGAAACAGCTCTTCCTGGATGAGCATATCATCGGGTGCTATAAGGATGGACATGAGTTCTTTGTTTACAATGAAAAGATCCATCAAATAGCGATAAATCCCATAAGGCACACCGTAAGATTGCAGGACGACACCCAATCTGAATACTGCCATATCAGACTCGAATCATACCCCAGATCAATAGGGATAACCATACTCGCAGACTTGTATGTCGGAGAGAATGATGGCCAGAGTTCTTATAAACTCATTTTTGAGTGTTCAAAAGTAGAGGATGGCAAAATATGGCTATGGAACAAGGAGAACAAGATAGGGACAATAATCCCTGAACATTAAAAAAGGACGATCATCAAGACCGTCCTTTTTTAGAAGTTTCTCCAGCTATTGAATTATTTTGAAAACTCTACAGATTTCTTTCTGAATTCTTTCATTAGCTTGCTTAGCTCAAGAGCTGCTTTTCTTGCGCGAGTACCTGCAGCTTTATTGCCTTTTACCATTTGTGCTTCTGAGTTTTTTACAAAAACTTCAATCTGAGCATTGATTTGTTCTACAGTAGCTTTCATCTCTTACTTATGTTTATATGTGATTAACTTTGTATGATAGTGCAAGTTAGACAGATTTTTTCAATAATCAAACAAATACCGTTCTTTTTTGCTATTTTTGTCAAATAAATGTTAAAAAAAAGCTATGGAATTGAATTTTAAGGAGATATTAAGTGCCTTTATGGTACTTTTTGCGATAATAGACATTACAGGGTCGATTCCGGTGATACTTGGTCTGAAGCAGCAAGGCAACAAGATTGAGGCCGGAAAGATCTCAATATCATCATTTTTGATTTTTATACTCTTCCTGTTTCTGGGAGATGCATTGCTGGGATTGTTCGGTGTGGACATCTCCTCGTTTGCGGTAGCCGGTGCATTGGTGATATTTGTCCTTGCAGTGGAGATGGTACTTGGGATTGAGATATTCAAAAATGACGGGCCAGGTGGTTCAGTCACCATTGTACCTATCATATTTCCCCTTATTGCAGGTGCCGGTGCGCTGACCACTGTACTATCCCTGAGGGCCGAATATGCCATAGAGAACATTATTGTGGCGATTATACTCAATATGGTGGTGATATTTATGGTACTCTACAAGATTGAGTGGTTTGAAAAGGTACTGGGAAAAGGGGGAATCTTCATCCTCAGGAAATTCTTCGGAATCATCCTCCTGGCCATCTCCATCAAACTCTTCTCCACCAATATCGTGACACTATTCTAAAACAAAAGAGGCTGCGTTACCGCAGCCTCTTATATTTTTAGTATTCATCCTCGTTGAAGAAGAAATCCTCCTTGCTTGGGTAGTCTGGCCAAATGTCCTCAATGCTGTCGTAGGTCTCACCATCATCCTCAAGGTCCTCAAGATTCTCAATCACCTCAAGTGGAGCTCCTGAACGGGTAGCATAGTCGATAAGTTCATCTTTGGTTGCTGGCCATGGTGCATCCTCAAGTTTGGATGCGAGTTCGAGTGTCCAATACATAATTTCTTTATAATTAAAAAGTTAGTACATTACCCCTTTCTATTGGGGGCGCAAATATAATAACTTATTCCTTATGGGAGCCAAAAATCTTCAGAAATATTCATTTTATGGCACTGATATCTTGCTAGCGTGAAAAGATAGTCAGACAACCTGTTCAAGTACCTGATGGTGAGAAGTATCTCCTCCCCTTTATCCTCTATGGCAATGGATGCCCTCTCCGACCTTCTGCAGACAGTTCTGGCCACGTGGCAAAGCGAAGCCGCACGGGGACCTGCTGGGAGGACAAATGCTGTTTGAGGAGGCATCTGAGCCGTCATTCTGTCTATCTCACCTTCGAGAAATTCTATCTCTGAGGGATCAAAGTTCTTCAGTTGTCTCCTTCCATCAGACGAAAGATGTGCCGATCCGAGCATCAGACACTCCTGGATTCTCCTTAGGACAGCCTCATCCTCAGGTATATCACACCTGAGCAAACCGAGGTAAGAGATAAGTTCATCCACATCTCCATATGCCTGCACCCTCGGGTGATTTTTGGGAACCCTTGTCCCTCCGCAGAGGGAGGTGCTCCCGGCATCTCCTGTTTTGGTATAAATTTTCATATTACTCTCCTTATATTTTTCCTGTATCCGAATAAATTTTTCCATCCTTCAGGGTAATCACCCTCTGGGCATACGCCGCAATATCATCCTCGTGCGTCACAACTATCACTGTATTCCCGCCGCGATGTACCCTGCCAAAAAGTTCCATAATCTCATATGAGGTCCTGGAATCGAGATTGCCGGTAGGCTCGTCTGCCAAAATTATCGATGGGTTATTGACCATTGCCCTTGCAAGGGCTACCCTCTGCCGCTGTCCACCCGAAAGCTGGTTCGGAAGGTGGTCCATCCTATCCTGCAACCCCACCTCCCCGAGTGCCTGCATCCCCCTCTTTCTCCTTTCATCTTTAGAAATGCCCGCATACATCATTGGGAGTTCTACATTTTCAAGTGCAGTGTATCTTGGGAGGAGATTGAACGATTGGAAAACAAAACCTATCTCCCTGTTTCTTATCTGCGCCAGCTCCCCATCAAGCAGCGTAACATCATTTCCATTGAGGATATACTTACCGGCAGATGGGGTGTCCAGGCACCCCAGAATGTTCATCAACGTCGACTTGCCCGACCCTGATGGACCCATTATCGCCACATATTCCCCTTTTTTTATTGTAAGATCCAGTCCGTCAAGGGCCCTGACCTCCTGTTCGCCCACATGGTAGATTTTTTCCAGCCCCTCTACCCTGATAATCTCCTTTTCCATCATCACATACTCATTTGAACCCCTAAATTAAGAAATAGTTGGCAGTTATCAACACTTTTCCCTACATTTGTCACCAAAGAGAGATATATGGCATACAAAAAGATAGACAATTACGATTTGGAGACCACAGAAGAGTTGGCTCAGATATATAAGAAGTCATTGGAACTGCTTGGAGAAGACCCTAACCGTGAAGGGCTCCTCAAAACCCCAGAAAGGGTAGCCAAATCGATGCAATTCCTGACACAAGGATATTCTCAGGATGGAAGTGAAATTCTCCGCTCAGCAATGTTCAAAGAGGAGTACCAGCAGATGGTCATTGTAAAGGATATTGAACTATACTCTCTTTGCGAGCACCATCTTCTACCATTCTATGGAAAGGCTCACGTAGCATATATCCCCAACGGATACATCACCGGTCTGAGCAAAATCGCCAGAGTTGTGGAGTGTTTTGCCAGAAGGCTTCAGGTTCAGGAGAGACTCACAGTGCAGATCCGTGACTGCATCCAGGAGACACTCAACCCACTCGGAGTAGCCGTAGTAATAGAGGCATCACATATGTGCATGCAGATAAGGGGTGTACAGAAACAGAACTCAGTAACGACCACATCGGCCTTTACAGGTGCATTTCTTAAAGATGTACGTACCAGAAGTGAGTTTATGAACCTTATCGGTGTCAATCTCCACTCTGCACATCTGTAGCGGCTGGGGCTCCACCTTTCACAAGACCCATCTCGGCGGCTTTCTCCTCCATAAGGGCATACGCCGCATCGTAAGAGTTCTCTATAACGCCATCCAGGATGGCGTTTTTCACATACTCCTTTATCTCAGCGATAAGTTTGCATGGTGGTATTTTATATAGCTCCATCACCAGATCTCCGGTAATCGGATTCTTGAAATTCCTGTATTCATCTTTCTCCTCCACCTCTTTCATCTTCTCCTTCACCAGCTCAAAATTTCTCTTGTGACGGGCTACGGTCTTGTCGTTTTTTGACGTGATATCTGCACTACAAAGGAGCATCAGGTCATCGATATCCTGACCGGCATCAAAAAGGAGTCTCCTTACAGCCGAATCGGTCACCTGATCATCAACAAGGGAGATGGGGCGAAGATGGAGCTGTACCATCTTCTGGACATATTTCATCTTCTCATTGAGGGGCATCTTCAGATGCTGGAAGACTTTGGGAATCATTTTGCCACCGATGAAGTCGTGACTATGGAATGTCCATCCGATACCCTCTTCATAACGCTTGGTAGATGGTTTTCCTATATCGTGAAGAAGTGCTGCCCACAATAGCCACAACTCCTCCACTTCCCTATTTTCACGCTCCTGCTGTGGTCTATGACGAAGTGATTCCGCCACATTGTCCACCACCTGAAGCGAGTGATAGAAATTGTCCTTGTGTCCTCTGCCATCCACTGTCTCCACACCTTTGAGATTTGTCACCTGCGGGAGAATAAGCTCCAGAAGTGTGGCGTCATCCATAAGTTTGAGCCCCACTGAGGGCTTGGGGGAGAGTAGTATTTTATTGAGCTCCTCATTGATCCTCTCTATAGAGAGGATTGACAGACGCCCTCTGTTTCTCTTTATCGATTCGAATGACTCGGGGAGGATATCAAATGAGAGTTGCGAAGCAAACCTTATGGCCCTTATCATCCTCAATGGGTCATCGCTATATGTGGTATCGGGATCCAAAGGTGTCCTTATGAGTTTGCGTGATATATCTCCCAAACCATCGAATGGATCGACCAGCTCACCGAAATTCTCTTTCTGCAGCGAGAAAGACATCGCATTGATCGTAAAATCCCTCCTCTCCTGATCTTCCCGAAGTGTACCATCCTCCACTATAGGCTTTCTGGAATCTGCTCTATATGACTCTTTCCTCGCCCCTACAAACTCCACCTCCAGCCCTTTGGTCTTGATCATCGCAGTCCCAAAGCGTTTGAAAACACTTACACGGGATCTGAGCCTTTTACCCACAGCCTCTGCCAAAGCGATACCACTCCCCTCTACCACCACATCTATATCGTTGCAGGGCCTTCCCAATATACAATCCCTCACATATCCACCTATGACAAATGCCCTCACACCAAGCCCTTCCGCCTCTTGTGAAATGGTATCAAATATCCTGTGCTGTAAAAATCTGCTATAATTCTCCACGCTGCTCATAATCTATTTTATCTCTCCTAAATCTGAAATTGCCTCATAATCTCCGGCATCCCCAACCCTTTTATAACCGCATAAGGTGATGCCATTTGTAAAAAATATATACTTCACATTGAGGGTTCTGTTGTATCTTATCCCCTGCTCTATCACATCTCTGTCTATCTCCACACTCGGGGCTTTGCACTCTACAAGGACCTTGATGTTCCTCTCTTTGTCAAACACCACTATATCTGCCCTGTACTGAAGGCCATTGTATTTGAAAGAATACTCCGACATCATCACATTGAGAGAGAAGCCAAGGGTACCATTGAGCCACAGAATCATCTTCTGGCGCACCCCCTCTTCAGGAGTCAGTGCCACCTCCCTCCTCCTCAACGGATCGTATATGGTTTCCCTCATCTGCTGAACTCAAATTTTATCTCAACAAATATAAATATAATTCTTAAATTTGTCCTATGGCTAAACAAAAAGGACCGGATACACTTGCCCAGTTCGCTACACTGAAAGAGAAAATTCTCCAGGGCACATTCTTCCCATTCTACATCCTTATGGGGGAGGAGCCTTTCTATGTGGACAAAGCGCTCTCCCTGATCACAGAAAACGCCCTTGAGGAGCATGAGAGGGATTTCAACCAATACACCCTCTATGCCTCTGAAACCACTTGCAGGGAGATTATAGATGTGTCCAGCCGCTTCCCTATGATGGCCCAAAGGCAACTTGTAATAGTCAAAGAGGCACAGTCCCTCAAAAAAACAGAGGAGCTTATCCCATACCTTGAGAATCCGGTGGCCACAACTGTGCTGGTTCTGTGCTTCAACGGCAAAAATGCAGACAAAAGGACCTCTTTCTACAAGAGTGCCACCAAATATGGCTTTGTGTTCGAATCGGCAAAAGTGGCGGAAGAGGGGGTTCCCAAATGGGTAGAACAATACCTCAAATCCCAAGGGAGAAGCATTGATGGAGATGCAGCTATGCTTATTGCTGAGTGTGCTGGCAATGATTTGAGAAAGATAGTTCTTGAGGTGGACAAACTGCTCAAATCCCTCCCTGAGGGGACCATCAACATCACTGCTGCAGATGTGGAGAAGATTATTGGGATCAGCCGCGAATTCAACATCACCGAACTGACCAACGCCATAGCCTACGGCAATGCTGCCAAAGCATTCAAAATCGCATATTTCTTCGGAGAATCCCCAAAGCAATACCCATTGCCCAAAACATTGGGATTTCTCTTCTTCTTTTTCTCCAAGATAGAGCAGATCCACGCCTATTGCCTTGAATCATCCCGCCCCTCACTTCAGGATGCAGCCACACGTGCAGGGCTATATTACAAGACTGCCGCCTCATATATCTCTGCTGCACAAAGATATCCTTTGAAAAAGACTATGAGGATTATCTCCCAGCTCAAGGAGTGCGACTATAAAAGCAAAAGCAACTCCAGAGGTTCAGCCACCGAAGGTGAACTGCTCATAGAGTTGCTTGGCAAAATTTTCTGATTCCCTTTTTAGATTCCGGTCACTACCCTCTTCACCCTGGCTGGGACTGAAGTGTAGATTTCGTATGGAATGGTATCAAGGATGGCTGCAAGATCGTTGGCTGTAGGGTTATCGCCGAAGATGGTAACTGTATCACCTACTTTGGCATCCACACCTGTAATATCAATCATACACATATCCATACATACATTGCCGATAGTCGGACACAGGTGGCCGTTAACCTCGAAAGAGGCTGCACCACGGCTAAGATGTCTATTGATACCGTCAGCATAACCTACAGGGATAGTGGCAATGGTCTTACCATCAGGACCGAGCTTACCGTGGCGGCCGTAACCTACTGTACCGTCATTTGGACCGAGGGTCTTGATCTGAACTATAGGGCATCTGTAATAGGCAGATGGTTTCATATTCTTGTCATCCACATAGCTGATACCGTAGATACCGATACCAAGACGGGCCATATCATATTGGTACTGAGGATATTTCTCTGCAAATCTCTCGATACCTGCCGAGTTGAATGCGTGTCTCATAGGCTTGTAAGGGAGTGCAGCCAGAACATCACTTGTAAGTCTCTCGAAAAGTGATAGCTGACCAAGTGTGAACTCATCGTGTTCAGGGCTGTCTGCACCTGCCAAGTGAGTATAAAGAGATTTCGCCTCCACTTCAGGGTGGGCAAGCAAGAACTCTTTAAGTGCAGGGAGCTCAGGTTCCATAAAACCGAGACGGTGCATACCTGTATCGAATTTGATGTGTACAGGGTATTTGCTTACACCCTGACTCTTTAACACTTCAGAGAACTTTTGGAGTGAAGATACATTTGGCATACCAGGTTCCAAGTTGTACTCGATAACCTCAGGATACATCTCTGTACCAGCAGTAAGGATAAGGATAGGGAGTTTTATTCCACCTTGGCGAAGCTCTATACCCTCTTTTACAGTAGCCACTGCGATATAATCTGCTCCGGCATCCTCCATCGCTTTGGCAAATGGAACTGCTCCGTGACCATATGCATTGGCCTTGATAAGAATTAGAAGTTTAGTCTCAGGTTTTAGTTTTGACCTGAAATAACGGTAGTTGTGTAATACGTTTGGGATATGAATCTCAAGCTGTGCGTGTGGTACCATATCTATTTTAGTTTTTTGTATTTGAATCGTTTTGGTTCGACATTGCCGAGACGCTGTTTCTTGTTCTCCTCATATTCTGAGTATGTTCCCTCGAAGAAATAAACCTTTGAATCACCCTCGAATGCCAGGATATGTGTAGCAATCCTGTCGAGGAACCATCTGTCGTGGGAGATTACCACAGCACATCCCGCGAAGTTCTCAAGACCCTCCTCAAGAGCACGGATAGTGTTCACATCCACGTCGTTGGTAGGCTCGTCGAGAAGGAGTACGTTGGCCTCCTGTTTCAATGTAAGGGCCAGGTGAAGTCTGTTTCTCTCACCACCACTGAGGATACCGCAAAGCTTCTCCTGGTCTGCACCAGCAAAGTTGAAACGGGACACATAAGCACGGGCATTCACCTCTTTATTTCCGAGTTTGACAAACTCTGAATTGTCGGCTATGGTCTCATATACTGTCTTGTCAGGATCAATCTGGCGATGCTGCTGGTCCACATAAGCGATTTTAACAGTTTCACCTACAGTAAAATCACCGCTATCAGGGGTCTCAAGGCCCATAATAAGTCTGAAAAGGGTAGTTTTACCGGCACCGTTAGGACCGATGACACCCACGATACCTGCAGGTGGAAGTTTGAATGTAAGGTTCTCATATAGGAGTTTGTCCCCATACCCTTTTGAGACGCCGTTTGCTTCGATGACTCTGGTACCAAGACGTGGTCCGTTAGGGATAAAGATCTCAAGTTTCTCCTCTTTCTGTTTGCGGTCCTCATTGAGCATCTTCTCATATGCACCCAACCTCGCTTTTGATTTGGCGTGACGGGCCTTAGGGGCCATACGAACCCACTCAAGCTCCCTCTCGAGAGTCTTGCGACGCTTGCTCTCCTGTTTCTCCTCCATAGCTAGGCGGGCACTCTTCTGATCAAGCCAAGATGAGTAATTGCCTTTCCATGGAATACCCTCACCGCGGTCAAGCTCCAGAATCCACCCTGCTACATTGTCGAGGAAGTAACGGTCGTGGGTCACAGCGATAACTGTACCTTTATATTGTCTGAGGTGCTCCTCAAGCCACTGGATACTCTCAGTATCGAGGTGGTTGGTAGGCTCGTCAAGAAGGAGCACATCCGGCTCCTTAAGGAGAAGACGGCACAAGGCCACACGACGCCTCTCGCCACCACTTAGATTCTTCACAAGTGCATCAGGCTCAGGGCACATAAGGGCATCCATAGCCCTTTCAAGCTTCGCATCAATGTCCCAGCCTCCCAGCTGCTCTATCCTCTCTGTGAGAACACCTTGTCTCTCAATGAGTTTGTTCATCTCTGCATCACTCATCGGCTCACAGAACTTCATATTCACCTCTTCATACTCCTTCAGGACATCCATAACCTCCTGAACACCCTCGCTCACCACCTCCTTCACAGTCTTGGTGTCATCAAGTTCGGGCTCCTGCTCCAGGTACCCAACACTATAACCGGGTGCCCAAACCACTTCTCCCTGGTAAGATTTCTCTATGCCTGCAATAATCTTCATCAAGGTAGATTTACCGGAGCCGTTAAGACCGATAATACCGATCTTAGCACCATAGAAGAATGAGAGATATATATCCTTAAGGATTACTTTATTGTTGTGAGGGAGAATCTTCCCTACACCATTCATCGAGAATATTATTTTTTCGTCAGCCATGCTATATTTGATTTATCCTACAAATTTAGGAATTATTTTTTAACTCTTGACCTAACTCTCAAGTAAACATCGGGGGCAAATCTCCTCAAGTAGATAAACATTGTCCTTTTGGTGGGAAATCCGGACAAAATGGAGAGCTCTTCTGTATCGTACATACCCACCTCCGATTCCAGGAGAGAGACCAAATGCCTGCATCTGAGCTCACCCACAAAGATTGGAAAACTGGTTTTATGACACCTGAATGCCGCTGAAACATATGTGCGATTGATCCCCACAAGTTTACACAGCTCATCCAGAGAAAAGTCAGGCCTCAGATAGGGCTTCTGCTCATCCATTACCCTCTCTATCCTAAGAAAAACAGCTTCGGGATATTTGAAGGGATATCTTCTTCTCCCCTCCCTCCGTATAAATGGAAATCTACTGGTCAGCCTTAACTTTCTCATACCCATCCCCCCTCTTCACACGTCTGCACCACTCCCCCGGAGTACACCCGGTACAGAGTCTGAATGCATTATTGAACGATGTTATATTCCTGAAGCCACTCTTTTTGCACAAATCTATCAATGTAAGGTCGTTATTCTCCTCAAACAGGGATATCGCCTCATTGACCCTGTAATTGTTAACAAACTCATTGAAATTCATCTTTATACCATTATTGAGAAACTTGGATAGATATGACTGGTTGGTATAGAGCATCCTCGCCAGATCTGCAATGGTAAGGTCCGGGGAGAGATAAGGTTTCTCCTTCTCAAAAAGGGCAAAAATTCTGGACTTTATCTCATAATTACCATACTCCATATTATCCTCTGCAAGCATCCTCACATCCTGTCTGTAAGAAGAGACTGTACCATACACCTTCAAAGAAGAGATTATAGTATCACTTTTTAGGAGCCATAATATTGAGAGCATAAATATGGCAAGAAGCTGGAGAGTGGCAAGAAACATTTTTAACATTATACCATCGCACATCAATATTATCGCATCTGCCAATAGCAGCACCAAAAAAAACAACAGAACATACAGATGCGTCGAATCACCCTTTACTCTATCTGCATATATGAAAATAAGGGAGGATAGGGAAAAGAGGAATATCAGCGGCTTGAGAAGGGCGATACCCACTCCACACCAGAAAAGGGAACAGATGACCAATGATATGGCAATGGCCGACAGGAACCCCCTCCTGAATTCCTTTTCCTGAATATGGAGCATAGGGTAAAATAGGGGAACTATGAACAGCAACTGCAAATCTGCCAGATATAGGACACCCGACCTTGTTGGAAAACTTCTCATCAAAATATAATTGAGATACAATAGTGTAAAATATGATAAAAGGATCATATCAAGCCGCAGAAGATACCCCGACCATTTTGGGGAACAATTGCCCCCTTTTCCCCATTTCAGCAGGAAGTAGACACTCCCCGCCACAATCACAAAAAAAGGGAAGAGTGGCAAAAAACCACTCATCCCTTCTAAAATTTTAACAGCCTGTGGTTCCATACATATTAACTTCTTAGCATTATATGCCTTCAAAATTAATACGATGGACTATCTTATCATTCTAAATATCAGTTAAATAGAGAAGAAAAACTGAATTTTAGAAATCTTGACTGAATTCTATTTTTTTATCTGGTCAAAGCCTTGACCATACACACCTCTAACGCTTCCCTCAGACATAAATGCATCCTTGTCCTCCTCCTTGACTATCTTGTAAAGGAAGTTCATATCTGTCTTTTTGGCGATAACCAACAGCACTTTGCCGTTCTGCTTTGAGAACCAGCCCTGACCATCCAATACAGTCACACCACGGCGCAGCTCATTTGAGATCCTGTCTGCTATAGCTGCATAGTTTTTTGAGAATATGAACATCTGGATAGATTGTTTCATACCTGAAAGGAGAAGATCCAATGTGCTCGCACACAAACCTGTCACCATATAACCATATACCACATTGGCAAACTTGGCCCCCATATTGAGATCATTAGGAAGGAGAAGAGAAGATGCTATGATGATTATATCAAGGTAAAGGATTATTTTACCTGGTGAGACATTTCTGTATTTGGTTATCATCAGCGCGATGATATCTGTACCACCTGTACTTCCACCTTGAGAGAATGTCAGGGTAATACCTACTCCAGAGATGGCTCCACCTATGATGGCAGACATAAGTTTACCATTGGATATGGCAATCTCATCAATGAATGATTGGGGTATTATATCGGGGAGGATTTTGAAGAAAAGTGAAGCCATAACTATGGCAAACACAGTCTTGAATCCGAAACCTTTGCCCAATACCTTCAACGCGATCAACAACAATACGAAGTTGATGATAAAATATGAGTAACTCACAGGAAAACCTGTAGCGTAATATATCAGGGCACCTATACCTGATACGCCTCCACCCACCATTTCATGAGGGATAATGAAAATACACCAACCCGCTGTATAACACAAGAGTCCGAGAGTAATGATTATATACTCTTTAAGGACTGTCAACACTCTTTTGATTCTTTGTTCCATTTAATTTTTCCTCCAGCTTTAATCTGGTCAAAACCTCGACCATACACACTTTGAACTTGACTTACTGATGTAAAGGCCCTCTCGTCTATCTCCTTGATGGTCTTCATCACTTCATTAAGGCCGTACTTCCTTACCACAACCAGAAGCACCTTGGATTCACATTGAGAATACCACCCGGTGGCGCTCAGGGCTGTAACACCCTTATCCTTTTGATGCACCAGGATATCCGCAATCTCTTTGTATTTTGATGAAAATATAAGTATCTGCACAGACTGCTTATTTCCTGTCAGCAACATATCCAATGTGTAAGTAAATGACACCATCTGGATATATCCGTATACGACATCCTGCAACCCTTTTTCAGGCAAAAACATAATGGATCCGATAATCATCAGGTCACACCACATAAATACTGTTCCAGGAGATATCTCCCTGTACTTCCCTATGATCAGGGCAATGATGTCTGTACCGCCGGTACTTCCCCCCTGGAGAAAAATCATACATATACCCACACCACCGATGGCACCACCGAGCAGGGCATTGATGAATGGCTCTTCAATATCTGAATACCAAGGGATAAGATCCGGAAGCACTTTCAGCATTACCGAGGCAAGGAGTATGCAGTAGATGGTCTTAAAACCGAAACCTTTGCCAAGAGCCAGTGTGCCCATAGTCACCAGGCACACATTTATCAGCAAGTACGATAGCGACACTGGGACAAAACCATTGGTTGCATACTGAATCACTGTAGCAAGACCGGTAACGCCTCCACCCGAAATACCATTGGGGATAAGGAAGGATGTCCAGCTCCAGCAATAGAGGAACAGTCCTATTGTTATCAGCAAATACTCTTTTGCTATTTTCAAATAATCGTTTTTCACCTTAGCAAACTATGTTGATGATTTTTGATGGTACTACAATCACTTTTTTCACATTGCCTCCAGCAAGATATTTGGCTGTATTCTCATCTGCAAGGACAGCTGCCTCCACCTCTTTTGGAGAAAGTGACTTCGAGAGATTGATTTTGAATCTCATCTTGCCATTGAATGATACAGGATATTCAAATGAATCTTCGACTGTATATGCCTCCACATATTCTGGATATGATGCAAAAGTGACACTCTCTGTATGACCAAGGGCCTCCCATAGCTCCTCACTTATGTGTGGTGCAAATGGTGATAGCAGAATTACCACCTGCTCCAATACCTCTTTCGAGCAACATTTGAGGTCTGAAAGCTCATTGATGGCAATCATAAACGCACTGACTGATGTATTGAATGAGAATGACTCAATATCTGTCTGTACTTTCTTGATGAGTTTGTGGAGCACCTTCAACTCTGCAGGTGTTGCCTTCTGATCCTTCACAAGATATTCATCACCCTTGAAGTATAGTCTCCAAAGTTTTTTGAGGAATCTGTGAACACCGTCAATACCTTTTGTATCCCAAGGTTTTGACTGTTCAAGTGGACCAAGGAACATCTCATACATTCTCAAAGTATCTGCACCGTAGTCGTTACATACATTGTCAGGGTTGACCACATTGAACATGGACTTACTCATCTTCTCCACTGCCCAGCCGCAAATATACTCGCCGTCCTCAAGGATGAACTCAGCATTTGCATAATCTGGCATCCAGTTCCTGAATGCTTCAAGATCCAGTCTGTCGTGGTCTACGATATTCACATCTACGTGAATCTCAGTGGTATCATACTGATCTTTAAGACCATATGAAACAAAAGTATTTGTATTTTTGATCCTGTATACGAAGTTTGAACGACCCTGGATCATACCCTGGTTGATAAGCTTCTTGAAAGGCTCCTTCTCACATACGCATCCCAAATCGTAAAGGAACTTGTTCCAGAAACGTGAGTAGATCAAGTGGCCTGTAGCATGCTCTGTACCACCGATATACAAGTCAACATTGCGCCAATACTCATCAGCCTCTCTGCTTACAAGTGCCTCTGAGTTGTGAGGATCCATATACCTGAGATAATATGCACTACTACCTGCAAAACCAGGCATGGTACTCATTTCGATAGGGTAACCTTCATAGTTCCAGTCTTTAGCACGTGCCAATGGTGGTTCACCAGCCTCAGTTGGGAGGAATTTGTCCACCTCAGGGAGTTCCAATGGAAGTTTGCTCTCATCCATTGCTACCGCAACTCCATCCTTGAAATATACAGGGAATGGCTCACCCCAGTATCTTTGTCTTGAGAAAATAGCATCCCTCAATCTGTAATTTACCTTTCTCTTTCCGATGCCCATCTCTTCCACTTTGTCGATAGCAGCTGGGATTGCCTCTTTAACAGACATTCCGTTAAGGAAGCCGGAGTTGCACATGATACCCTCTTTGGCATCAAAGCTCTCTTCTGAGACATCACAACCCTCGATAAGTGGGATGATAGGGAGATTGAAATGTTTGGCAAAAGCATAGTCCCTGCTGTCGTGTGCAGGAACAGCCATAATCGCACCTGTACCGTAGCCGGCAAGTACATATTCCGAAATCCATACAGGAACTTTCTCCCCTGTCAGAGGGTTTATACCATAAGAACCTGAGAATACACCGGTAACCTTTTTGGTCTCGGCCATCCTCTCACGCTCAGTTTTCTTCTTGGCCATCTGCAAATACTCCTCCACAGCCCCTTTCTGCTCAGGTGTGGTAAGTAGCTCCACCCACTCACTCTCAGGGGCAAGTACCATAAAGGTAACACCAAATACTGTATCAGCGCGGGTAGTAAAGATGGTAACATCGTATTCCTGTGTGCCGTTTGACACTTTGAAAATCATCTCAGCACCCTGGGATTTGCCGATCCAGTTTCTCTGCATCTCCTTAAGAGAGTCTGTCCAATCAAGATCCTCGAGTTCTGACAGCAGTCTCTCTGCATATGCAGATACCCTGAGCTGCCACTGTTTCATCTTCTTCTGCTCTACCGGGTGGCCACCCCTTACTGAATAACCCTCCTTCACCTCATCGTTGGCAAGTACTGTCCCCAGTGCAGGGCACCAGTTCACAGATGTCTCTCCCTGATAAGCGATACGATACTTCATAAGGATGTCGTTTTTGGTCTTCTCATCAAACGAGTTCCACTCATCTGCAGAGAAAATCTCCACATCACCGCAAGCGGCATTTACTGTGCCATTACCTTCCTTCTCAAAGACAGACACAAGTTCCGACACAGGCTCAGCCTTTTCTGAGTCCTTGTTATACCAATGGTCAAACATCTTAAGGAATGCCCATTGGGTCCATTTGTAGTATTCGGGATCACAAGTCCTCACCTCACGTGACCAGTCGTACGAGAAGCCGATACGGTCCATCTGCTCCCTATAGCGGGCAATGTTCTTTTCAGTGGTGGTGGCAGGATGCTGACCTGTCTGGATAGCATATTGCTCTGCAGGGAGTCCGAATGCATCATAACCCATAGGGTGAAGCACATTGAATCCCTGAAGTCTTTTGAATCTGCTGTATATGTCACTGGCGATGTATCCGAGTGGGTGACCTACGTGAAGACCCGCTCCGGATGGGTAAGGGAACATATCCAAAACGTAGTATTTCGGTTTGGATGAATCGATATTTACCTTATAAGTTTGATTCTTGGCCCAATACTCTTGCCATTTCTTTTCAATGTCGAGAAAGTTGTATTCCATAGTAGTTCTATTCTATCTCGGCAAAGGTATGAAAAAAGAGAATATTCTATCTCTTTTTGAGCCTAAATTCTACGGGTAATGAGTATTTTACCCTCACTTTTTCCCCATTCTTTATGGCCGGCCTCCATTTAGGAGAGACTGACACCACCCTTACGGCCTCTTTATCAAGCAATTCATCCACACCGCGAACCACTTTTACATTGGTCACAGAACCATCAGCCTCCACCACGAATTCTACATTGACCACACCTTGGATTCCCATTATAACAGCCTCTTCCGGGTATTTCAGATAGACATATACCCAACTCTCCAGGAAGTGCCTCTCATCCCCCTTGAAAAATTCAGGAGCCTTGTCCACATCATAAGGGGAATATGTCACTTTCCCCTCCTCTGTCTGTGTCTTGGCCGGACGCATCACCTTGTCATCCATCATCGCCACATCCATAAGGAAAGAGTAAATATATTCACATACACCCTCCATCACTCCATAATCGAGGGCATCTGCTTTGTCTCTTACGGTATAAATATCATTATGTACCCCTGTAGTAAAAAGGGCAACAGGGATCTCCTGCTCATAAAACGCCAGATAATCTGAGGTAGGAACTCTCCCTGAGCCTATCTGTGGTTCCATAAATGAGAGCTTGGCATCTGTTCTCAGCACTGCATTGGTGATATCTGTATTTGGGACACATGTGTAATAAGTAAAATAGTTGCCCGGGCCACTTCTCCCCACCATATTCATATCAACCATCATCGAGATATCGGATTTCTGTCCAAAACTCCTGTTGACAAAATACCACGAACCGGCCATCCCCTCCTCTTTGGCTCCAAAACCTACAAAAACAACAGATCTTCTGAACATAAATGAGGATGATGATATTTTGCGAGCAAGTTCAATAAGGCAAGCCACACCCGAGGCATTTGCATCTGCACCAGGGAAGACCTGATCCACTTTACGGCCATTCACCGTCAGAACATTTGTCCCTATATTGTCAATATTGGCCCCTATCACAATATACTCATTTTTCAGGACTGGATCGTACCCCTCCACAATACCTGCGATATTTCTGGATTTGAGGGAATCTCCATCTGACACTATGTAGAACTCATCCCCATCTGCACCTGAGAGCATCTGCAGACCACACCCCTTCAACTCATCATACAGATATTTTGCTGCCATCTTCTCCCCTTCACTACCAGCTTTTCTACCTTTCAAAAGGTCCGATGTCAGATACTCCACGTGTCTGATAAGATTCCCCTCCACACTTCCTGACTGACCATACACAAAGGATGACACCAGCAGGGTTACAAATGGCAATATATATTTAAATACTCTCATATCAACAGGTTTTAAAATCAAACAAAAATAGGCCCCACAAAAATGGGGCCCTTTTTGAATATCGGAATAAAATTCTTATTTCTTATAGAAAGGGGTTTTAACCACTTTGGCTTTGAGGAGTCTGCCTCTTACATTGATGAAGATCTCGCTGTCCACTTTGTTATATGGAGTAGCCACATAAGCCATACCTACAGGCTTTTTCATCGAAGGAGACATGGTACCTGAAGTTACCTGGCCAATCTCATTGCCTTCAGCATCGCATACTGGATATCCGTGGCGTGGAACGCCTCTGTCCACCAACTCAAAACCTACAAGTTTACGTTTAAGACCCTCTGCTTTCTGTGCAAGAAGATACTCTTTGTCGATGAAATCACCTTTAACATCGTTGAATTTGGTAGCCCAACCAAGACCAGCCTCAAGTGGTGATGTGGTATCATCTATATCATTACCATACAGACAGAAGCCCATCTCAAGACGGAGGGTATCACGGGCGCCAAGACCGATTGGTCTGATACCGAACTCTTCACCGGCAGCAAAAACTGCCTCCCAAAGTTTGTCAGCATCTTCGTTAGCCACATAAATCTCACATCCGCCAGCACCAGTATAACCGGTAGTTGAGAAGATAGCATCCTTAACACCACCAATGTTCAATTTCTTGAAAGTGTAGTACTCCATATCAACTACATTCTGATCACAAATCTTCTGCATAGCCTCAAGAGCCTTTGGACCCTGTACAGCCAACTGACAGATCTCATCAGATGCATTGTAAAGTTCTTTACCTACTGTAAGACCGAACTTTGGAGCATACTCGCAAAGGTGTGCCCAGTCCTTGTCAGTATTGGCAGCGTTTACCACCAAAAGATAGGTAACTGAATCAATACAGTAAACCAAAAGGTCATCCACGATACCACCCTTACCGTTAGGGAAGCAAGTATACTGTACTTTACCAGGGTATAGAACTGAAACATCATTGGATGTAACATATTGGAGGAAAGGGAGAGCATTCTCACCTTTAACCCAGATTTCGCCCATATGTGATACATCGAAAACGCCAACGCCCTCTCTTACGGTGTTGTGCTCTTCGTTAATACCAACATATTCTACAGGCATATTGTAGCCTGCAAATGGGACCATTTTCGCGCCAAGATCAATATGTCTTTGGGTAAATGCTGTTGTCTTCATATATTCAATTTCTTATTCGTGTAATTCCTGTCTTACATCATATACCCAAACATCATCCGGGCAATACTCATATTCCAAAAGTTCATCAAGGATTCTCAAAGCCTCCTGAAGGTTGTTTGTAGAGGCAGCAGAAACAAGCTCAAACCCATTTTTAAACTTGATAGTTCTTGGGGTATAGTTGTTCTTCTCAAGGAACTTGTGCATTCTGTCTGCATTGTCCTGTACCTTAAAGCTGCCAAGAACTACATAGAATCTGTCTTTCAAGGCATTTTTCTCAGCCTCCATGGCTGCTATCAAAGCGAGTGAATCTGCTTTTGCTTTCTTTATAGAGTCGAGTTGTCTCTGTTTTTTGGCCTGAGCCTCAATCCTCATCCTCTCCAAATCCTTAGAGGTAGGTTTTCCAACCAAAGAGCGGAAGAAATCGCAGCTTGTCAACATTGTTGCCGCGATCAGAAACATCGAAAATAATCTTACCAGTTTCATAACTTTTATCTTTTTAATTATCAAAACAAAAGTAAGAAAATTAGACTTATCCCCAAAAAAAATGTATATTTACAATTGGAAATATTACGGTTGAGGATATGGAAAGCAGAATTAAAACCTTTTTAAGTCAGGCATGGCATAAAATTGTCGAGATAGTGTCTCTCGCTGAGCACGTGGATGTACAGGGAGCCAGCGATTATATAAGGAAAAATGTCACACTCAGTGGTCCCAATGCATACGTATTGGCTTGTGCCATTTTCATAGCATCCATCGGTCTTAATGTAAACTCCACCGCAGTAATCATTGGGGCTATGCTCATCTCCCCACTAATGAGCCCTATTATCGGCATTGGATACAGCCTGGGGGTAAATGACAGTCAGTTTCTGAGGAAATCTGCAGCCAATCTCCTATACATGATAATAATATCATTGCTCGTATCCACCGTATACTTTTTCATCACCCCACTTGAACTTGAGATAACATCAGAGCTGGATGCGAGGACAAATCCCACCATATACGACGTACTTATAGCCCTATTCGGTGGTCTTGCAGGTATAATCGAGATCAGCAACAAGCAGAAAGGGACTGTATTCTCCGGCGTAGCCATTGCCACAGCCCTGATGCCCCCCTTGTGTACAGCCGGTTATGGACTCGCCACTCTCCAGATCAAATATCTGGTCGGAGCCCTCTATCTTTTCTTTATCAACAGCGCATTTATCGCCTTGGCCACTTTCATCATGGTCAAAGCCTTGAAATACCCTGTCCTCCATTTTGCAGACCCCAGGGTACAGAGGAGAGTCACCAGAACCATCTCGATGGTACTGCTGATACTTATTGTCCCCAGCGTCTACTCTGCTATCACCACTGTCAAGGAGAACAGATTTGACCAGATTGCAAAACAGTTTGTAAAGGCCAACAGGACCATGAGCAAAGCCTACATTTTCGACTACTCCATCGACCACCTCACCAAGCCCCCAGTATTGAAGATCTCACTTGCGGGCGAAACATTGGACGAGGCGGAGATAGAAGCCCTGCTCAGAAATGGTGAAGCTATGGGGATGACCAGAGAGCAGATATCCATACAGCAGAGCATCACTTCCGGCACCAACAAGAGCGAAAAAGAGATAGTGGAGAGTCTGATGGAGAGAAACGACCAGGAGATAAGGCGCAGGGAAGAGCTGATACAGAAGATGGAGCAGGAACTCAGTGCCATAAAGAGCAGAGAGCTTCCATATTCCCAGGTTGCAAAGGAGATTCTGGCCCAATATCCGCAGATTACAGGATTCTCTATTGCAAGAGGTGCTCAGCTTGACATCCAGTCCTTCAATCCTCAAGAACAGATTATTGTAATAATCAACTCCGATTCGGAGATACCTGCCAAAGAGATGGATAGGCTCAAAGGGTGGCTGAAAGTCAGACTAGGGTTTGAGAACCTGGCCATTGCCCAAAATGTCAAGCACTAGATATGAGAAGGTTAGCCACTGCCCTTTTTCTTATTTTATCCCCACTGCTGCTCTTGGGACAGGACACCATCACCATCGCCTTCATAGGTGATGTGATGCAGCACCAGAGACAGCTTCAAATAGCCAGGATCAAGGGGAAGGACACCCTGTTGCCGGACTCATACGACTACAGCACATACTTCAAATATACCAAAGGGATCCTCTCTGGGGCAGAATATGCAGTTGCAAACATGGAGTTTGTGTGCGGACTCCCTCCATACACCGGATACCCATCATTCTCCGCCCCCAGCTCATTGGCAAAAGAGGCGAAAGATGCCGGAATAGACTTGTTTCTATGTGCCAATAACCACATACTGGACAAAGGGTCAAGGGGCCTCGAAAAAAGCATTGAGACATACGATGAACTTGGAGTACCATACACCGGGGCATTCCGCGACAGAGCTGAACAGGACACCCTATACCCATATATTGAGAATATAAACGGCATCAAGTGCGCCTTCATCAATTTTACATACGGCACAAATATGGGTGCTGAAAGAGGTGTAGTCAGCAGAATGGACTCCATCTCAGTAACAAAAGCCATAGCCAGAGCAAAAAGTGCAGAGGCAGACTTCATAATAGCATTGCCCCATTGGGGGACAGAATACTCGATAACCGAGTCTCCCCAACAGAGAAAATGGGAAGATTTACTCTACAGGGCAGGTGTGGATATGATAATTGGAGGGCACCCTCATGTTATCCAGCCGATAAAAGCCACCTATAACAACGACGGATCAATCAGAAACATCACCGCATACTCATTAGGGAACTACATCTCAAATATGAGTGCAAAAAATACACAAATAGGCTTTATATTTGTAGTCACGATAACAAAAGATGAGGCGGGTTGCAGGATTTTATCGGGAGAACCGGTATGGTTATGGTGCGCAAGAGGTGGGCGATTTGAGAAGAACTACACCACTTTCCCAATACAGGAATTCATCGATAAACCTGAACTGTTTACAAACAAATACGAATACCAGAATATGGTAGATACATACAACAGACTCAGAGAGACAATACAATATGGCAACTAAAGAGAAGACTATTACACTTGAGGAGATGGACCCCATGGAGATTTACGGGGTCAACAACAGGATACTTGACAGGATAAAAAGATACTTCCCCAAACTGAAAATAGTGGCAAGGGGGTCTGATATATATCTTGAAGGTGGCGAGAAGGATATAAAACTTTTTGAAGAGAGGCTCAATACCCTCATCGAGATCAGACAGAGGAAGAGAAACCTCAATGAGGACGATGTGGACAGACTCTTTGATTATGAAAACTTTCCTGAGGTAAACCAGGATGATCTCTCCATGCCGGAAGATACTTATAATATAGTCTATGGTAACGACGGAAAAGTGATAAAGGCCCGTACCAGAAACCAGAAAAGGCTGGTGGATGAATACTACAAAAACGACCTTCTTTTTGCACTTGGCCCAGCCGGAACGGGCAAAACATACACTGCTATCGCCCTGGCTGTCAGAGCCCTCAAAAACAAAGAGGTCAAAAAACTCATACTCACCAGACCCGCTGTAGAGGCCGGTGAAAGGCTGGGATTCCTCCCCGGAGATCTGAAAGACAAACTCGACCCGTATCTTCAGCCGCTGTACGACGCTTTGAGAGATATGATTCATCCCAAAAAGCTACAGGCACTTATGGAGGAGGGGATCATACAGATAGCACCACTTGCATATATGAGGGGAAGGACACTGGATAGTGCATTTGTGATTCTGGATGAGGCACAGAATACATCTATCGGCCAGTTGAAGATGTTCCTCACCCGTATGGGTCGCGATGCCAAATTTATTGTCACAGGTGACGCCTCACAGATCGACCTCCCACACAAGAACGACTCTGGTCTTCTTCGAGGAGTGGAGCTTGTAAAGAACATAAAAGGGATAGCTGTCATAAACTTCGGCACTGAAGATATTGTACGACATCCACTTGTGACCAAAATAGTCAAGGCATTTGACAAAGAGGAATAGCAGGATAGCTCCAACCATTATAAGACAAGCCCCTCCGGACCATCATCCAGAGGGGCTTATTCTATATTACTAATGGATTTCTACCACTTGGCACCTGCTCCACCGCCACCGAAGGATCCACCTCCGAAGCCACCTTTGAAACCTCCGCCACCGCCGAAGGAACCGCCACCTCCGAAAGAGCCGCTACCGAAGCTTCCACCTGACCTGCTGCTGCCGAAAGGTGGAGTGATAATGGTTGGGCCACCACCTGTTCTGGTACCGCTGTTGCCACTACCCTTTCCTTTTCTGCTTACCATATAAAGGACCAGACAGAAGATTATAATAACAATGATTGCAGCACCAAGCCCACCCTCACCAGACTCCTCATACTCTTGAGCAGAATACTCACCTGCTATAATCGGAAGGATAATATCGACAGCCGCTTTTACACCACCATAAATATCTCCTTGCTGGAAATGGGGAACCATCTCCCTATTGACAATCATAGATGCTGTAGCATCTGGCAAAGCACCTTCCAGACCATAACCTACAGCGATGAATACCTCACCATAAGAGTCTTCAGTCTTGGGTTTGACAAGGATTACAATACCATTATTGAATTTGGCATCGCCTATACCCCAGCTCTCACCAAGTTTATATGCAAACTCCGAAGCATCCATCCCACCCATATCCAATACAGTCACCACTACAACCCTATTGGTAGTGGTATCCGCAAATGCTATGAGACGATCGTTCAGTTCACCCCTCTGACTTGAGCTAAAGAGTCCTGCCAGGTCATGAACGGCATCCTCTGTCAATGGTTTGGATGGAATTTGAGCCTGAGCCGACAAGCTCAAGCCCAATAAAACAAGAAATAGAAACCTTTTCATTAGAATACTACTTCAGGTGCACGTTCTGCTCCCTCCTCTGCCTCAAAATATGCTTTCTTTTCGAAGCCAAACATCCCTGATAGAATATTGTTAGGGAATTTTCTGATGGTAGTATTGTACTCTCTTGCTGTCTCATTGAATTTCTGTCTCTCCACAGTGATTCTGTTCTCAGTACCCTCCAATTGGGCCTGTAGCTGCAAGAAATTCTCATTTGCTTTCAAGTCAGGATAATTCTCAGTAATTGAGAGCAATTTTCCAAGTGCGCTTGAAAGTTCACCCTGTGCTTTCTGGAATTTTGCCAATGACTCAGGGGTAAGGTTCTCAGGATCAACAGTAATCTGGGTAGCTTTTGCTCTGGCATTAACTACACCTTCCAATGTTGCAGATTCGTGTTGTGCATAACCCTTTACTGTATTTACAAGATTTGGGATAAGGTCTGCTCTTCTCTGATAGACATTCTCTACCTGTGACCAGGCTGTCTGCACACCCTCATCGAGTGTTACCATATTATTGTAAACACCTTTTACCCAAAAGAATAGAACTACTGCAACGCCAAGTACTATAACCCAGCTGGACATTTTTTTCTTTTTCATACGCGTATAATTTTTAGGTTAGACATTATTCACTCAACCTTACACACCTTACAGAAGCACCGAAATCATCCTTATCAGTAGCGTGGGCAGGAACTGTAGATGCATTGTAATATATGTATCTGTAGGCACCCAATCCATCTATCTCAGCACTGCTCCACCACATACCGTACTGCATCAGGTGTCTGAATCTTGTATATTTGTCCGTAGAGTGGCCGCAAGGGATGGCATTCCATCCTAAAGTATTGCTCTTAGGGAACTTAGGGGCATATGACCACATCCTGGCCTCATTGAAATATGCATCCACAGCCAGATGGGCAGCCATCCCCTCCCAAGTGGAATTGAAGCTCAGTGCTTCACCACTGGCTGTCAGGGCCAGATCCTCCCAATCTTCAGCAGTAGGGACACTCCATCCGGGAGGGCAAACGCCCTGAGGTCCACCACCAAGTCCACTTCCTGCGACCCCACCTGTAGCATCATTCCACGAATAAAGGGAGCCGAAAACTTGCCTCAACACTTCCTCACCAAAATAGGCTGTGCCTACTTTACTATCTGCAGTACCTGCATATTCAAGATTTTCCGACATCCAATCAAGTTTACCGATCTTCACATATTGGTAGACTGTCCCATCACGCTCATCGGTAAATGTAAGTTCCGAAGGTTTGAGTCCAGATACCGAACCCGAATTCACATCGGGGTCAATAGCTGTTATGGTAGCAGATCTGGTACTTGAGTAGTATCCATCCTTTCTGGCATAAGCTGTCACGATGTATGAAGCGGCAGAATCGGGAATCTCAAAAGTTATCTGCTGCGAAAAGACTGTATCCTGCCCCAGCAAAGAGGATGATATCCAGAAATATTCAACATCAGCAGGCTCTGTAATACCTGTACAATATGCATCTATTTTGGCCCCCACGAGACAATATTCTGGGAATTCAAAAGTCACGGAGCCCATCATATAATCCTTCTCCTCCTCTTTCTTCTTGCACGATGACAGGATAAAAAAAGTCAGCGCCACAGCCAAAATCGAAAACAAATATCTATTCCTCATTTTACATTTTCCATTAATCATACAAAGATGAACATTTTTTTCTAAATTTGTGCTAAAATCGTGCCACCTGTATTAAAAAAATGAAGAAGCATATACTACATATCTTGACTCTGTTACTGATTCTTACCGGATGCCGGGAACAAAACAGCTATTACAGATTCTCAGGATATGCCCAGGGCGGCACATACACCGTCACATATTCATCACGGGACACCTCAGGAGAGAGGCTAAAGATCTCCCCGGATTCACTCAAAAGCCTTGTGGACAATGCCCTTTTGGCAATAGACAAATCTCTCTCAGGATACAACAAAGGCTCCATAATATCAAAAGTCAACAGCAACGAAAGCGACTCTGTCGACCATCTGTTTGAACAGATGTACAGAACATCAACTGAGATATACCTTGAAACAGATGGCAAGTTTGACCCTTCTGCTGCCCCATTGTTTGACATCTGGGGTTTTGGATTCAACAACCGCGAGAGTGTGTCGCAACATAAAATTGACAGCATAAAGCAGTTTGTGGGGATGGAGAAGGGATACGTCTCAGATGGGAAACTCTTCAAGAGCGACCCTCGCTTCAAGCTCAATTTCAACGCCATTGCCCAGGGCTACTCCTGCGATATAGTAGCTACAGAACTCGACAAACTCGGACTCTGCAACTACCTTGTGGAGGTGGGGATGGAGATTTATTGCCGCGGTCTTAATCCTTCAGGAAATCTATGGAAAATCGGGGTTGACACCCCTGAAGATGGCAACATGGAGGCTGGAAAAAGCCTTAAAGGGGTGATAGAAGTCTCAGATGCAGGGATAGTCACCTCAGGTAATTACCGCAAGTTCTTCATTGAGAAGGGGCAGAAGTTCTCCCACACCATTGACCCTGTAAGCGGCTATCCTGTCAAACACAATCTCCTGAGTGCCACCATCATTGCACCAAATGCCACACTCGCTGATGCATATGCCACCTACTGTATGGTAATTGGGCTGGAAGAGGCAAAGTCTTTCCTTGCATCAAAACCCGACCTTAAAGGGTATCTCATCTATGGGACCGCTGACGGAGGGATGGAGACATACTACACAGAAAATTTGAAATCACAATTAGTAAAACAATAAAGATATGGCTGAAAAAATCTCAAGAAGATCATTCCTAAAGACTGGAGCCATCGCTGCCGGAGCATTAGGAATTGGTTTCTACGGAGGAACCAGAATTCGCACCAATAACCCATTTGATACCATTATCAAAAATGGAACCATCTATACCGGAGACGGCAAAGCTCCCATCATCGGTGATGTCGGCATCAAAAACGGCAAGATAGCCGCTATCGGGAACCTTGGGAATTACGCAGACAACATTCTGGACGTTCACGGTCTGGCAGTATCTCCAGGCTTTGTAGACATCCACTCCCACACCGACACCAATCTGCTCGTTGCGCCTAAAGGTGACAGCCGTATCTTCCAGGGTGTCACCACCGACATAGGTGGCAACTGTGGAGATTCTCCATTCCCATACTCTGATGCATATTTCAAAACCAAAAAAGATACCATCCGTCACGGATACCCATTCTGGCAAGATGTTGACGGCTTCTATGATGCCCTCCGCAAAAACAAAATAGGCATCAACTACGGTTCATACACAGGTCAGGGCCAGCTCCGTTCTGCAGTAGTGGGTGACAACGCAGTAGCGGCCACAGCTGCCCAACTCGACAAGATGAAAGGCATCCTCGCTGATGAGATGGATGCAGGATGTATCGGTCTTAGCTGCGGCTTGGAATACGCCCCAGGCTCATACGCTACAGACGAGGAGCTTGTAGAGCTTTGTAAAGTGGTGGCAGCCAAAGATGGTCTTTTCGCCATCCATATGCGCAACGAGGATGACCGCGTAGAACAATCAATCAAAGAGGCCATCGCCATTGCACGCAAATCGGGTGTACGCCTACAGATCTCCCACCTTAAAGCACAGAACGCAAACAACTGGCACAAAGGTCCCGCTATGCTGAAACTTATTGAGGAGGCACGTGCTGAAGGTATCGATGTGGCATTTGACCGCTACCCATATATCGCATTCTCAACAGGCCTCAACTCATTCATCCCACTCGCAGACCGCCAGGGATCCAACGAAGAGGTTCTTGCCCGTCTTATCGACGAGAAGAAAGCTGCAGAGATCGGAAAATATGCTGAATCACGCTTCAAGAGACTCGGCGGTCCCCAAAACGTAGTGGTAGTGGGCTTCCAGCTCCCTGAGAACAAAAAATTCATCGGCAAAAACCTCGTGGAGTGCTGCGAGATGACAGGGATGGAGCCATGGCCATTTGTACGCAAAATGCTCATCGACGAGAAGCTCTACCCAGATATCATCGGCTTCGCAATGCACGAGGACAATGTAAGACTCTTCCTGTCACATCCTCTCGGCATGCCAGCTTCAGACGGCAGTGTTTACTCACCTGAGGGACCTCTTGGTGAGACAATGCCTCACCCACGCTCATACGGTTCGTTCACACGCTTCTTCGGCAAATATGTAAGGGAAGACAAGATATGTGATCTCTCTACCGCAGTATACAAAGCTACAGCACTCCCTGCATCGAGACTTCACCTTAAAGAGAGAGGTCTGCTTGTCCCTAACTACGCTGCCGACATCGTGGTATTCAACCCTGAGACCATTATCGACCTGTCAAGCTTCGTGGATCCTCACAAATTCAACGCCGGCATCGAACACGTATTCGTAAATGGTGTCTGGACCATAAAGGACGGAGCACACACCGGAGAACTTGCTGGCCAGGTGATCTAAAAATAAAATGGGCACGAAACTCACAGTTTTCATGCCCATTTATCTTAATTTATAGCAAACGGGCACAGAATCATACGATTTCGTGCCCGTTTTCATATATACTACAGACCGAGCTTCTTGAAGAAGTCGTTGCCTTTGTCATCTACAAGGATGAATGCAGGGAAGTCAACCACGTTGATTTTCCAGATAGCCTCCATACCAAATTCTGGATACTCTACACACTCAATGCTCTTGATGTTGTTCTGAGCGAGGATAGCTGCAGGACCACCGATAGAGCCAAGGTAGAAACCGCCATATTTGTGGCAAGCGTCAGTTACCTGCTGGCTTCTGTTACCTTTGGCAAGCATAATCATGCTACCGCCGTGGCTCTGGAACAAGTCCACGTAAGAGTCCATACGACCAGCTGTTGTAGGGCCCATTGAACCGCAAGGCATTCCCTCTGGAGTCTTGGCAGGACCAGCATAGTAGATAGGGTGATCTTTAAGGTATTGTGGCATCTCCTCACCTCTGTCAAGACGCTCTTTAATCTTAGCGTGAGCGATGTCACGACCTACGATGATAGTACCGTTAAGGCTTAGACGGGTAGATACAGGGTATTTTGAAAGCTCTTTAAGGATCTCTGACATAGGGTGGTCAAGATTGATTTTTACAGCCTCACCTTCACCTGCGTTGCGAAGTTCTTCAGGGATCAGACGTGATGGATTGTCATCAAGTTTCTCAATCCAGATACCCTCTTTATTGATTTTGGTCTTGATGTTACGGTCAGCAGAGCAGCTTACACCCATACCTACAGGGCAGCTTGCGCCGTGACGAGGAAGACGGATGATACGAACATCGTGAGCAAAATATTTACCACCGAATTGTGCACCCAAACCGATCTTGTAAGCCTCTTCAAGTACAAGTTTCTCAAGTTCCACATCGCGGAAAGCACGACCGGTCTCGTCACCTGTAGTAGGAAGATTGTCGTAGTATTTGCAAGATGCAAGTTTTACGGTAAGCAAGTTTCTCTCTGCAGATGTACCACCGATTACGAATGCGATGTGATATGGAGGACAAGCTGCAGTACCCAAAGTTTTCATCTTTCCTACAAGGAATGGAACAAGGGTCTGAGGGTTAAGGATAGCTTTTGTCTCCTGATAAAGGTATGTTTTATTGGCCGATCCACCACCTTTTGTTACACATAGGAAGTGATACTCATTGCCTTCGCAAGACTCAATGTCGATCTGTGCAGGGAGGTTACATTTGGTATTAACCTCATCATACATATTAAGAGGGGCATTCTGTGAGTAACGGAGGTTCTCCTCAGTGTATGTTTTGTAAACACCAAGTGAAAGTGCCTCTTCGTCACAGTAGCCGGTCCACACCTGCTGACCTTTCTCACCGTGGATGATAGCTGTACCTGTATCCTGGCAGAATGGAAGTTTGCCTTTGCAGGCTACCTCAGCATTGCGAAGGAATGTCAGTGCTACATACTTATCGTTTTCTGAAGCCTCTGGATCGTTAAGAACCTTGGCCACCATTTCATTGTGCTCAGGACGCAACATGAATGACACATCGCGGAAAGCTGTATTTGCCATCACTGTAAGACCCTCTTTTGCAACTTTGAGAATCTCGTGTCCCTCAAATTCAGAGGTACTTACATACTGCTCTGAGCCGGGAATCCTGTAATATTCAGTCTTGTCTTCAGCAAGCTGAAACATAGGTGCGTATTTAAAACTCATATCTAATGTATTTAATATATGTTTGTATTCTTAATCTTACAAAGGTAGTAATTATTTCCCATCTTCCCCACCCCCCATCAGGAAGGTCTTCATAAATGCATTAAGATCACCATCGAGAACACCCTGTGTGTCGGAGGTTTCATACCCTGTACGGAGATCTTTCACCATCTTGTATGGATGGAGGACATAGCTTCTAATCTGTGAACCCCACTCTATCTTCTTTTTCTGCCCCTCGAGCTCAGCCTGTTTCTCCTGACGCTTCTTCAGTTCGAGGTCATACAGATGGGATTTCAATATACGGAGGGCATTCTGTCTGTTGTCAAGCTGCGAACGGGTCTCGGTATTCTCCACCACAATACCCGTAGGGATGTGTCTTACACGTACACCTGTCTCCACTTTGTTAACATTCTGTCCACCAGCACCGGACGAGCGGTATGTATCCCACTCCAAGTCCCCCGGATTGATCTCTATCTCGATAGTATCATCTACCAGCGGGTATACAAAAACGGAAGAAAAAGTGGTCTGACGCTTGCCTTGCGCATTGAATGGAGAGATACGGACCAGACGGTGCACACCACTCTCTGCTTTAAGGTAGCCGAAAGCGAACTCCCCATCAAACTCCAATGTCACAGACTTGATACCCGCCTCATCACCCTCCACCACATCTGCCACACTAACCTTGTAACCATTTCTCTCACCCCAGCGCATATACATCCTCATAAGCATCGATGACCAGTCATTCGACTCTGTTCCACCAGCACCGGAATTGATTTTGAGGATAGCACCCAGATTGTCACCCTCCTCACCAAGCATATTGCGTGCTTCAAGATCCTCCACTTTGGAGAGAAGCAATGCATACTGCGAATCGACATCACCCTCCACACTCGGATCATCCTTTGCAAAATCGAGGAGAACCTCCAAATCTGAGTACATTGATGCTATATCATCATAGGAAGTAACCCAATATTTCAATGCTGACAGCTCTTTCAAGAACTTCTCTGCCCCTTTGGGATCATCCCAGAACCCTGCAGCAGTGGTTTTCTCTTGCGCAGCCTCTACCTCGACCCTTTTTGAATCGATGTCAAAGACACCTCCCCAGCGTATCCAGACGCTGATGCAAATCTTTAATTTGCTCTATTGTAATCATATCTTGCTATCTATTTCAGGCTTCGGACATATGCATACACATCATCATATGAGTACCCTCTGCCCAAAGCAAATTTAATCGTTTTTATCCGTCTCTTCTCCACATCCTCCTCCTTCGAGAGAGATTGCCATTTTCTAAGTACCACCTCCTGCATCCTCTCTGAAATTTTCTCCTTGTCAATATCGCACAGAGCCTCTCTTATCACCTCAGAGGCGACCCCTTTCCTTCTCAATGCAAACTCTATCTTTCTGGCACCCCACCCTGCAAGAGATGACTTATCCCTCGCATAGGCAGCAGCATATCTTGAATCATCCAGATATCTATTGCTCTTCAAAGAGGATATGATCTCTTCTACAGCCTCCTCCGACAACAGATACCGCCTGAGTTTCTCCCTTATATCTGCACAGCAATACTCCCTTCGGGAGCATATAGCCTCCATTTTCGCCTGAGCGATCTTTATGTTATCTGCTACCTCCGACATTCTAAAAATAGTGACCTATATTGACGTACGCCCCAAATTTCTTATTGTGGTCAGCCCAATGTACATCCAGAGAGATAGGGCCAATGGCACTGTCATAGCCTACCTGGACACCTACTCCAAAAATGTCATCCATATATTCACTGTCAAAAAACTTATTTATATATGCAGCATCTCTGATGTAGTTAGGCATAACTGTCAAATACAAATTCTCAATCAAAAGGCACCTCACGTCCATCCTTAAAATGACTACATTGTTGTACATATATTCCAGATTGTTCACACCGACAAACGGAAGTTCCTGCTGGAAGTATCTTCCCATCACCCCTCCGCCATCGATAAAATTGGCATAGTGGTCGAAAATGGGGTAACACTCATCAAAATATGCATCCCTGCCAAAAACAAAAGATGCGTACACTTGAGGTATGACAGTCAGTCTTGACGTAACAGGAATATATGAAGTAAAAGATCCGTACGCCTGTCCTATATTCATCCTGCCTTGCTGGAAAGCACCGTCAAGACCTTTTCCAAACTGATAAAAATGCCAAGCACCGTTCAGGTTAAGATCGACACCTCTGCTCGGGAAAATATCCTTGTCCCTATTGTCAAAATCAAAATATCCAAATACCCCTATAGCGTTGATAGGGTGAAAGGCTATCTGGTCAATTTCTGTCTCACTGAAGATTTTGGGTGTCCTGTACATCTGCAAATCAACACCCAGACCTGAGCCCAAATACTTCGAATAGAATTGGGAAAGATACAGTTTTACATCCTGCCTGTCTGTCCTGAGGTGAGTATATGGGATCCCGTGATTGTAGATATCGACATCACTCACCTTATAGGCATACTCAAGATTTACGTTAGGCCATGTCCCTGCAGCATATGAGACTGAGGCTCTGACCCAGGGGTTATAACTCAATTTTGCTGAAACTGTAGCTTTCAGCCCCCTCAATCTATACTCGTTCCAACCGAATCTGAAACCGATGGCAGCTGTCTCAAAAGAGTCAAATCTGAAACCAAGTCTGAAACTGTTGGGTTCATTCAAACTCATATCAAACTCAACATCATATTTTGAAGGGTCTGCCTCGCTCCTCCTTACATTATATATAATCTTGGAAAAGGCCTTAGTGCCGTACAGGACAGAGACAGCCTTGTCCAGATCACTTTTGGTTACACTCTTCAGTTCACCGAGACCTGTCTTCTTCTCCATCCAGTGGATCTCGCTTTCGGTAAAGTTTGGCCACAGATATTCATGGACATCCACTTTTGTTGTCACAAGATTGACAGCCTTCTCTCCATTGTATTTCTGGGTAAGATCCACACCATACCCATCCAGTTCTTTTTTAAGTGCCTTGAACTCATCAAGTTTTTTCAATGCCGTCCTGTAGCCGATATCCATTATGCTCTGGATACTCTTTTTATCAAAGCTCAATGTTCCATATCCTCCACCTTTAAGGTCAGGATTAAGGTAGATATTGCACATCTTCGAGTGCTCCTCCACCTGATTGCCGGTCATTATGGCAAACAACTGACCCAAAAGGCCAGGGAGAGCATCAAGTTTTTCGACATCATCAGTCAGACCACCGGAGAGATTCACACCAATAATGATATCTGCTCCCATCGCTTTACACACGTCCACAGGGAAGTTGTTCAGCATGCCTCCATCCACCAGCAGTTCATCTCCCACACGCACAGGGGTAAAGACACCAGGGATTGCCATACTTGCCCTCATTGCCACAGGGAGCTTACCATCTCTGTGTATCTTCTGTGTACCATTGATAGCATTGACAGAGACGCAGGCAAAAGGGATAGGAAGATTATTAAAATCTATGGAATCCTGATACCCTACTGCCAGACTGTTCATCATATTGAAGATGCTGTTACCGCTGATATAACCTCCAGGCAAACTGTTCATAAAGGCACTCTTGCCATTCGGGGCAAGGGGCTCACTTCCCTCATTTGACAATCCCATCTTCATCTTCTTGTCGATGTTGTTGGGGATATCGAAAGGGATCTCCACCAAAAATTGGGATGAGAGAGCTTTCTGGTCATAGGTAACCTCCCTGCGATCCATTTTGTTGCTCATATACAGACTCCAGTCCATATTGCTGATGATACTGTCCATCTCAGCCGAACTGTATCCCAAAGCATACAGGCCACCGATTATGGAGCCCATACTTGTACCGGCAACATAGTCAATAGGGATACCAACCTCCTCAATAACCTTTATAACTCCAATATGGGCAGCCCCCTTTGCACCGCCACCAGCCAGGACAAGACCCACCTTCGGCCTCCCTTTTTCTAAAGCATTATCATTTTGCGTTTCCGCGGCAAACGAGGCACAAGTTATCCCAGCCAGAAGCCCTATAAGTAATAAGAGTCTTTTAATCATCCACAAACTATTTTTATTTTCCCGCCAACATACCACAGGCAGCCAAGACATCCTCTCCACGAGAAGCCCTAAGTGTGGTAATTATACCGGCATCATTGAGTCTCTTCTTGAATGCCTCGATAACAGGAAGGGGCGAAGGGGAGAGATCCGAATCGGGAATCTTGTGGAATCTGATAAGATTTATCCTGCACTCCAGACCACTGAGAAGTCTCACGAGTGCATCTGCGTGCTTTTTGGTATCATTGATACCGGAGAACATAATGTACTCGAAGCTCACCCTGCGCTGCCCTGTAAAGTCGTACTGCTTAATAAGGCTGACTGTCTCCTCAATAGGGAAAGGCTTCTGCATAGGCATAAGTGAAAGCCTCTCATCAGCAAATGGGTCATGAAGGCTGACCGCCAGATGGCATTTACAGTCATCCAGATAGTTCTTCAGGGTGGGCAACACCCCTATGGTAGAGAGTGTAATCCTCTTGGGGCTCCATCCGAATCCCCATTCCGAGGTAAGGATCTCTATAGTCCTGAGTACAGCATTGTAATTGTCAAGAGGCTCACCCATACCCATAAACACAGCATTGGTAAGCTTGTCAGATTCATCTATCTCCAGGAACTGGGACAGAATCTGAGCTGCAGAGAGATGACCGTGAAATCCTTGCCTTCCGGTCATACAGAATTTGCATCCCATCTTGCAGCCCACCTGGGATGAGACACATATGGTATATCTGTCATCATCGGGGATCATAACAGTCTCTATACCACGATCCCCGACCATAAACAGATATTTCTTGGTTCCATCAGATGATATTATTTTCCCGGAGTATTCTGTGCGACCCACCTCATACTCCGCAGAGAGTTTTTCTCTGGCACTTTTGGACAGATTGGTCATATCGTCAATGCTCTTTACCCTCTTTTTGTATAGCCAGTCAGCAATCTGCTTGGCTGTAAAAGATGGTAGACCAAAGAGTGAAACGATATATTTCAGCTCCTGAAGATTATGTCCTAAAAGTGCTTTCTTCATCACCTTACTCAGTTACATTTTTGATTTGCTCACGAATCTTGGCTTCAATCTCCTCGGTAAGCTCAGGATTGTCGGTCAATAGCTGTTTGACAGCATCTCTTCCCTGGGCCAGTTTTGACTCACCGTAGCTGAACCACGAACCGCTCTTCTTGATCACATCAAATTCCACGCCCAAATCGACGATCTCACCAATTTTAGAGATACCCTCACCGAAAACGATATCAAACTCAGCTTTACGGAAAGGTGGAGCCATCTTGTTCTTCACGATTTTGGCACGGGTACGGTTACCTGTTGCCTCTTCCCCATCCTTAAGCTGTGTCACTTTTCTCACATCAATACGTACTGATGCGTAGAATTTGAGCGCATTACCACCGGTAGTGGTCTCAGGGTTACCGAACATCACCCCAATCTTCTCACGAAGCTGGTTGATGAAGATACAGCATGTGTTGGTCTTGGCAATATTTGCAGTGAGTTTTCTCAGAGCCTGGCTCATAAGACGCGCATGAAGACCAACCCTCGAATCGCCCATCTCACCCTCAATCTCAGCCTTAGGGGTCAATGCTGCTACAGAGTCGATAACGATAATGTCGATGGCACCACTTCTGATAAGGTTGTCTGCCACCTCAAGTGCCTGCTCGCCATTGTCCGGCTGTGAAATCAATAGGGTATCCACATTGACACCCAGATTTTTAGCATAAGTTCTGTCAAATGCGTGCTCCGCATCGATGATAGCAGCAATGCCGCCATTTTTCTGGGCCTGCGCAATGGCATGGATAGCCAATGTAGTCTTACCACTGGACTCAGGTCCATAGATCTCAATCACTCTACCTCTGGGATACCCTCCGATTCCTAAAGCATGGTCCAATGCAATGGAGCCTGTGCCGATAGTGGAAACTTCCCATTCAGGCTGATCTCCCATCTTCATGATTGTCCCTTTACCAAAATCCTTTTCAATCTTCGCGATTGTCGCCTGAAGTGCTTTCAGCTTAGCCTCATTCACTTGTGCAGCCTGATTTTCAACAATTTCTTTTCCCATAATTTCATTCGTTTTATTCTATGCAAAGATAGTGATATTATTGCTATCTTTGCAACTATGATTGACCGCAATACAGTACAAAAAATTCTCGACACCGCAGAAATTGTGGATGTAGTGAGCGACTTCGTCACACTGAAGCGCAGAGGGGCAAATTATATTGCCTGCTGCCCGTTCCACAATGAGAAGACCCCATCCTTTTCGGTATCCCCCTCCAAGGGGATTTTCAAATGCTTCGGATGCGGCAAAGCGGGAAGTGCGGTTACTTTCGTGATGGAGCATGAGCACCTCACCTACTCCGAGGCGCTCAAATATCTGGGCAAAAAATATGGGATCGAAGTGGTAGAGAAAGAGGAGACCGAAGAGGACACCCAGGAGAGGCTCCGCCACGAATCGCTTCTGGTAGTATCAGAGTTTGCAAGACAATTCTACACCGACACACTTTTCCATACCGACGCCGGGAGGGCTATAGGTCTCTCCTATTTCCGTCAGGCACGTGGCTTCTCTGACGAGACCATCAAAAAGTTCGGTCTGGGATTCTCTCCCGACCCACGCAAGATGGAAGGTACCACCACCCTCGCTGCAGCGGCGCAGAAAGCTGGATACAAAAGGGAGTATCTCATTGCCACAGGGCTATGCATTGAGAGAAATGACAAATCACTTGCAGACAAATTCTATGACAGGGTGATGTTCCCTATCCACTCCCTTAGCGGCAGGGTCATTGCCTTTGGCGGAAGGACCCTTCTGACCGACAAGTCGGTGGCAAAATATGTAAACTCACCCGAGACTGAGATATACCACAAAAGCGACGTCCTATACGGCATCTATCAGGCCAAGAGTGCGATTGCGAAGCTGGGAAAATGCTATCTCGTAGAGGGTTACACTGATGTGATCTCATTCCACCAGGCAGGGATAGAGAACGTGGTGGCATCATCAGGCACCTCCCTCACACAGGGGCAGATAAGACTCATCAAGCGTTTTACAAACAAAATCACCGTCCTTTACGATGGGGACCCCGCAGGAATCAAAGCCTCGATCAGAGGTATCGATATGCTCCTCGAGGAGGGGATGGAGGTCAAAGTGGCCCTGTTCCCCGACGGGCACGACCCCGACTCGTTTGCACGGAGCCACTCTGTAGATCAGATTACCAAATTTCTGGATGAGGCCGAGACAGATTTCATCGATTTCAAATATGAACTTCTCGCAAAGGACATCGCGAAGGACCCCCTCCGCAAAGCGGGGCTCATAAAGGAGATAGTAAGGACCATATCCCTTATCCCCGACAGGATTGTAAGGACTGTATATATTGAGCAGAGCGCCCAGAAACTGGACGTAAAGCAGGAGATCCTCTCACAGGAGGTATCCAAAACCAGACGGGACAACATAATCTCAGGAGAAGACGCCAAGAGAAAGAGTGAAGAGCGGGAAGCCAGACGGAAGGAGCTCGAAAAGACCCTCCCCGCCGAAGAGGTACCACCACAGACCAACACACCACAGGCAGCACACATTGATCCGGAGGTACCATTCCTGGAACCATACGAGAAAGAGATATTGTACTATCTCGTAAAATTCGGAGAGCATATAATACACTTCGAAGAACATATGATAGTGGGGAGTGAACAACCTGTACAGGAGATTACCGTATCGGAATACATATCTGCCGAGCTGGAGTATGAGAAGTTTGAGCTGCAGAACTCTGTTCTGAAAAAAGTATATGACCTCTACTTCGAACACAAGGAGCAGGAGGGTAAAAACGGACAAATGGAGAAGTGGTTTGCAAACCACCCCGACAAACATATATCCCAGGCTGTCATCGACCTGATATACCAGAAACACTCCGTCAACATCAAGGAGTTCCAAAGGACACTTGTACCTGAAGAGAACCTTATCGGGAAATATGTCCCCAAGATTATCCTTGTCTACAAGACAAAAGTGATAGAGTACACCTACAACCTTCTGATCAAACAGCTCGGACAAGCCCAACAGGAGAACAATATCGAACTCCAGAATGAGCTGATGCAGCAGATACAGATACTGATGCCAATTAAAAATCAGTTCTCAAAAGAGCTTAAACGGCTCACATAGGGTTTACCCTGAGAGAAATATCTGTATATTTGCCCCCTTAAAACAGAAAACTTAAAAAATACTATAGAAGATTATGACAGAAAAGAATTACAAACGCTACCTGATCACATCAGCGCTCCCTTACGCAAACGGGCCCGTACACATTGGGCACCTTGCAGGTGTATATGTTCCAGCAGACATCTATGTAAGGTACCTGCGAATGTGCGGTAGGGATGTTCTTTTTATCGGCGGCTCAGATGAGCACGGCGTTCCCATCACCATCAAGGCCAAACAGCAGGGTTGCACCCCTCAAGATATAGTGGACAAATACCACGGCATCATCAAAGATGCATTTGAAGAGTTCGGCATCTCTTTCGACGTATACTCACGTACCAGTTCCAGCACTCACCGCAGAGTAGCTGCAGACTTCTTCAAAAAACTTTACGAAGAGGGCAAATTCATAGAGAAGGAGTCAGAACAGTACTATGACGAAGAGGCCAAACAGTTCCTTGCAGACAGATATATCGTAGGCACATGCCCAAAATGTGGAGCAGAGGGTGCTTACGGTGACCAGTGTGAGAAGTGCGGCAGCACACTCAGCCCGGATGAGCTCCTCAATCCACACTCATCACTTAGCGGCAATACCCCTATCAAGAAAAAGACCAAACACTGGTACCTCCCACTTGACCAATATGAACCTTGGCTCAAGGAGTGGATTCTTGACGGCCACAAAGAGTGGAAATCAAATGTATACGGCCAGTGCAAATCTTGGATTGACGGAGGACTCCAGCCACGTGCCGTGAGCCGCGACCTCGACTGGGGCGTACCTGTACCTGTAGAGGGGGCAGAGGGCAAAGTGCTCTATGTATGGTTTGATGCCCCTATCGGTTACATATCAAACACCATCGAGATCTGTCCCGAAGACTGGGAGACCTGGTGGAAAGACGAAGAGACCAAGATGGTACACTTCATCGGCAAGGACAACATCGTGTTCCACTGCATCGTATTCCCATCCATGCTCAAGGCTCACGGCGACTACATCCTACCGGAGAATGTCCCTGCCAACGAGTTCCTCAACCTCGAAGGTGACAAGATCTCCACATCGCGCAACTGGGCCATCTGGCTTCACGAATATCTCCGTGACTTCGAAGGACAGCAGGATGTCCTCCGCTATGTCCTTTGTGCAAATGCACCTGAGACCAAAGACAACGACTTCACTTGGAAGGACTTCCAGACCCGCAACAACTCCGAGCTTGTCGCCATCTACGGCAACTTCGTAAACCGCGCAGTAGTCCTCACACATAAATACTTCGGTGGCAAAGTCCCTGCAAACCTCAAACCAGAAGCCATCGACGCAGAGGTATTGGCTCAGATTCCTGAACTCAAAAAGGCAATCCAGGAGAACCTTGAGAACTACCGCTTCAGAGAGGCCCTTAAAGAGGCAATGAACCTTGCCCGTCTCGGAAACAAATACCTAACTGAGACCGAGCCTTGGAAAGTAGCCAAAACAGACATGGACAGGGTAGCATCTATCCTTGGAGTTTCTTTGGAAATTTGTGCAAACCTTGCATTTGCATTTGCTCCGTTCCTCCCATTCTCAACCAAGAAACTCTGCAATATGCTCAATATAGCTGAGGAGAAATTGATTTGGGACAATTTCGGCACCAAACTTCTCGAAGAGGGTCACACCCTTGGTGCCGCAGAGCTTTTGTTCAGCAAGATAGAAGATCCACAGATCGATGCACAACTCCAGAGACTTGAGGATATCCGCAAGAAAAACGAGGAGGCTGCCAAAGCAAAAGAACCTAAAGTGGCACCAGCCAAAGAGCAATGCACATTTGAGGATTTTGAAAAGATGGATATCCGCACAGCTACTGTACTTGAAGCTGAGAGGGTTCCAAAGACTGACAAACTCCTCAAACTCAAGATCGATACAGGTCTCGATGTAAGAACTATCGTATCGGGTATAGCAGAGTACTACACCCCTGAAGAGATGGTGGGCAAACAGATCAGCATCCTCGCAAATCTGGCTCCACGCAAGATCCGCGGCATCGAATCACAAGGCATGATCCTTATGGCCAAAGAGCTTGACGGCAAGATGCGTATCGTTACCCCAGAAGAGCGTCTGGGCAATGGTGCAACAATAGGATAAGCACCATCCGACACAATACAAAAAAAGGTAACCGAAAAATTCCGGTTACCTTTTTCTTTTATATAGTTATTAGGTTAAGTCCTCTACACAAGACCATTTTGACGGAGAAGTTCCATCTCCTCTTCAGAATACATCATCCCCTCAAAAAGTCCCAAAATTGGCTCCTTGAAAATAAGGAACAAAACAGTCAACACAAGCAAAACGTTGATTATACTCAAAATGATAATGATTCTTTTTCTTCTTTCCATAATAACAGGGTCTTCTTCATCTATAGTCACCACAGGATAGTCTGTAGTATCAATAATCATATCCTCTTCCTTGATAGGATTCTCTTCCAGAGAGATCTCATTTCCAACGATTGAAGACATCTCTTCAGAAATATCAAGTACCTGATCAGGGTTCTCATTAAGAATTTTTAGGGATATCGGCTCCAGGCCCATATCCTCTGCAAAAATTCCCAACCTTTTGTCAGCTACAAAAAAATAGTTCCCCTCCTTGGTTGACCTCATCTTGCCGAAACCGGGAATTTCAATATTTTTGCTCTGCTTGAGGTCCTCCTCAAATTTGGCAAGAAATGCCTTCACATCCTTCCTCGCCACATCCATAGTCACACCCTTCTCTTTTCTGTAACGTCTGGCCAGAAGCATATCATCCCAAGACTCCTTTTGCTGAAAAGAGACCCTTTTGGTAGGTGGAAAAATAGTATTTCCATCTTCAGAAAAATATGCAGGGAGGGATTCTATAATGAAACTTCCAAGACCCGGTAATGAAATGCGATTATAATCAAGGATCAACTCCTGAAGAATTCGGGAAAGTAGATTAAGATCCATATGATTTTGGGGGGGAAGTTTATTTGTAGTGCGTAGGGGAATCGAACCCCTATTACCGGCGTGAGAGGCCGGTTTCCTAACCATTAGAAGAACGCACCATGTCAATCATCTCTCGATTGCGGGTGCAAATATAGTGATTTTTCTTCAATCACAAAAAAAATTAAAAAAATGTAAAATTTTTTATAAAATATTTGGAAATGTGAATTACAAATGCTTATCTTTGCAGTCCCAAAAGGGAAACAACATAAAATTCCTCTTTAGCTCAGTTGGTTAGAGCACCTGACTGTTAATCAGGGGGTCCTAGGTTCAAGTCCTAGAAGGGGAGCAAAAGAAAAGCAGCACAACATTGCTGCTTTTTTTGTTTTCAGACTATTCTTACGGCAATCCACCAGGCAGATATGAATCGAAGTATGTAGAACCGTCATTCCCGGCAAATATTGCCTGGGGATTTGTATAGAAATAAGTATTGGTAACAATATTCTGATTTTTCAGGCCTTCTGAACTAGTACTTTCAAACTGGACGTTACCCCATATATTGCCGTCAAAAATGACACCCTTGCAGTCTTTGAGAATCACTGCACCATACCAGATATTCTGTCCTATGAAATTCCAACCAACAGTACTTTTATTCGCATAAACAGCAATTCCTCCTCCCAATCCTGTTACTGAATTATGGTTATATGTACAGCTATAACATCCTCCATGTGATTCATTGATGATTCCATCACCATTCAAGGCAAAACCACAATAATTACTATTAAAGAAGCTGCCCGTATACATATTGTTACCACCTTCATTTAGTACACCGATGAAATTATCTCCGAAGCTGCAAGATTCGACACGGTTATATTCGCCATACTGCGCATTCCATACACCATAATAGTTATAATAGAAGCTGGAATTCGTCAACTCCACGGCATGATAGAACCGACCTTCCTCACCTCCTCCTGAGTCATTGTTTTTACAATATAATCCACACATATCCCAACCAAGAACTTCCAAATCGTGCAACTTGATGCGACGGGTCTTTTCACACCAGATACCATATCTGATACCCGCATTTGTCTTGTCAAGAATATCAGCTTCAGAGCCCATCGGCTGCTTACGCTCTCCACCACCATCTATGAACATGTGAGAAATCGTCACATTTTTAACACCAACCATGTAGAACAACACATTAGAACCGCTATTTGCCGCTAGCTTGAATACAGTCTTCGTATTTCCTACAAATGATATATCAGAAGGAACTTTTATATGAGCTGGGAATGTATATTCTCCACTATTGAATCTTATCGTCTTTCCGGCTGCAGCAGCCATCAATGCCTCCATCTTTATCATATCGACAATTCCTGGCACTACACCATAGGCAGAAGCAAAAACATCTCCTGACTCTCCTTGAGAAACACCTGCCGATGTAAGAAGATTGAAAGTTGTACCATCTGACAATGTAATTACCACAAATTCAGGATTACTGGTATCCACCCTCTGAAAAAAGGAGTCACCATCATCACCATCTTCTCCAACTGCCTTACAAAGCTGTTCCCAGGTCTCCCCATCGTCATATGAAACATACCAATATTCCTCCTCTATCTTCAGCTCTGGCGTTATACCATCCTTTCCAACACTACCTGTGGTTGGCACCTTATTTCCATTCGAGTCTGTCAGCCAGTTCCCATCCAATGTCCAATAATAAACACCATCTCCACCGTCACTAACACCTATAACCGGAGTTTTTCCGTCAATACCGTCTTCACCATCCCTGCCATTTGATATTACTATGGCTCCACTCTTCGCAAATGTAAGAACATACCCTACAACCTCATTACCATCCATTTGTGGAACAACACCTGTCACATAGTCATTATTCTGAAGGGCAGTTACAATTGTTTCCAATGAAGAGACATTGGTATTGACCAGATCCACAAGTGCCTTGAGTTCCTCATATGCTCTCCATGTGGGAATCTTAAACAATGTACCGTCTGCAAGGGTGACTATGACATAGTAGTCTGTAATCTCTACATCACTGAACATAGAATCCCCATCCTCACCTTTCTCTCCATTCTCACCATCCTCACCAACTGCCTTACCAAGACGTTCCCAGGTTATACCATTATCGTATGATACATACCAATAATCATCCTCTATCTTTAATTGTGGGGTTATACCATCCTCTCCATCCTTACCGTCATCACCATCCTCACCATCCTCACCATCATCTCCCGCACTACCAACCGAAGGAATTTTATTTCCGGATTCATCCAATATCCACTCACCATCAAGTGTCCAATAATAGACACCATCTATATCTCTCTTCACTCCGATATTTGGTGTATCCCCATTCCTGCCATGATAGATAGTAACAGAACCACCCTTGGAGAAATTGACAGTATAACCAATCTCCTCACCATCTTCCTTTATGGCTACGACACTGGTAACATAATCATTGTTCTGAAGGGCAGTTACAATTGCTTCCAATGAGGAGACATTGGTATTGACCAAATCCACAAGTGCCTTGAGTTCCTCATATGCTCTCCATGTGGGAATCTTAAACAATGTACCGTCTGCAAGAGTGACTATGACATAATAATCTGTAATCTCTACATTACTGAACATAGAGTCACCATCTTCTCCATCTTCTCCATCTTCTCCATCTTCTCCATCTTCTCCATCTTCTCCATCTTCTCCATCTTCCCCATCTTCCCCGTCTTCTCCGTCTTATCCATCAGCACCAAATGCCTTACCAAGACGTTCCCAGGTTATACCATTATCGTATGATACATACCAATAATCATCCTCTATCTTTAATTGTGGGGTTATACCATCCTCTCCATC
>JAGBVU010000004.1 GCA_017630155.1 Bacteroidales bacterium | reverse complement strand
TGGACCAACCTCTTCCCATTCCGAACAGAGAAGTTAAACGCACTTGTGCCGATGGTACTGCCCTAACCCGGGTGGGAGAGTAGGTAGCCGCCGCCCTTTAGAAGCCTTCAGGTTGTAAAACCTGGAGGCTTTTTTTTGTTTAGATGTGTTAAGTTGGGTGTTTACTGCTCGCTGAGAATATAAAAAAACCTCGCAATTGCGAGGTTTTTAAAGTGTTAGATAAGTTCCTTAAGTGCTTTTGCTAATTGGTCTGGACAAGATGTTGACTTTCTTCCACATCTGATCCCTTCGAGTCGGGATATTGCATCTTCGATTTTCATCCCTTTTATAAGTGCGCCTATTCCTTGTGTGTTGCCACTACAACCTCCAACATAATGTGCACTTTCAATTGTGTCACCCTTTATAGTGATGGTGATTATCTGTGAGCAGACCTCTGCATCTGTTTGATATTGGATTGTGAAGGAGTTATCTGCTCCATCAATTTTACCTATAATTTTTCCCATATGTATTTCTTTTCTCCAAAATTAGTAAATTTGTTGGGTTATGGGAAATTTAATGATAACAGAGAAGAAGAAAATTCTAAGACACTCTATTGCTGAGCTTAAGAGCAGGTATGACTTCCAATGGAAGTGTGACACTTCGCACAGAATTTTACAGCATCTGGAGAATCTTGATCTTTTCAAATCAGCAAATACCGTACTAATCTATCATGCTCTTCCCGATGAGGTGCAGACCTCTCAATTTTTAGAGAGATGGTTCGGAAAGAAAAGGATTGTTTTGCCTTTGGTAGTGGGTGATGATATGGTGTTGAAAGAGTTTTCACCAGACAAAATTGTTCCTGGTTACAAAGGGATCCCTGAACCCTCATTCGAGGCACTTACTGTGAATCCCAATGAGGTGGAATTGGCAGTAATACCAGGTGTTGCTTTTGATCAAGATTGTTACAGATTAGGTAGGGGAAAGGGGTTCTATGACAGGTTAATTCCCTTTTTGAAGGCTCCTTTGGTCGGTTTAGCTTTTGATTTTCAGATAGTGGATAAGGTGCCTGTTGAAATTTTCGACAGAAAACTGGATATGGTAGTGACCGAAAGTGCTCTATTTGAATGATAGATTGTTATTTTTGTATGTAAATACATTATGGATATGAAAAAAGTATTGTTTATGTCTTTGGCAGCATTTGTCTTGATGAGTACTGGCTGCACAAATAGAAAAGAGATGGAATTATCAAAGATTATTAAAGAAGTAGAGGCACAAATGATCCCTCTAAGAACAGAATCAGGATTGGCTTATTGGAATGGAACTATCACCGGTGACCCAGCAGAGTTTCAAAAGTATTCAGACGCGAGCGTCAAGATGACAGAGATTTTCTCGAATAAGGAGACTTTCAACAATCTAAAAGTCATTAAAGAGAGTGGAAAGATAGAAGATCCTCTTCTTAAAAGGCAGTTGGATGTTTTGTATGACTCATTCTTAAGTAATCAGGCTGATACAACCCTTCTAAATCTTATTATAGAGAAAGAGGCTGCACTGGAGATGAAATATTCTGAGTTCAGAGCAGTTTATAAAGGTAAGGAAGTTGATGACAATAAAGTGGAAGAGGTCCTCCGAAAATCTACAAACAATAAGGATCTTGAAGCTGTGTGGAAGGCTCATAAGGCTATAGGTAATGCTGTGGCAGACGATGTTCTTGAGATTGTGCGTCTTAGAAATAAGGTGGCAAATGAACTTGGTTTTGATAATTACCACACAATGAGCCTTAAGCTTTCCGGACAGGATCCTGAGGAGATTTCAGCTTTATTTGACGAACTTGACGAGATGACTAGAGGTGGTTTTGCTGCTTTGAAGAGTGAGATGGACGAACAGTTTGCCAAGAGATATAACCTTCCTAAGGAGAAACTTATGCCTTGGCATTACCAGAACAGATTTTTCCAGGAGGCACCAAATCTATACCCTGTTGATCTGGACAAATATTATGTGGGCCAGAATCAGGAGTCTCTTACAACTAATTTCTACAAGAGTCTTGGTATGGATGTGGAGAAAATCATGGCAAATAGCGATTTGTATCCAAAACCCAAGAAGAACCAGCATGCATATTGCACAGATATTGATGGAGAAGGGGATGTGAGAGTGCTTTGCAATATAGCAGAGAATGAGCAATGGATGAGTACAATGCTACACGAATTTGGCCATGCTGTGTATGCTCAGGGACACGATTTTCCAGAGAATCCATATATTCTTAGAGATGCTGCACATACTTTTACAACAGAGGCTGTAGCTATGCTATTCGAAAGGCTGTCTCGCAATCCTGAGTGGATGCAGTTGAATCTTGGCATTTCAGAAATTGAGAAGAATAAGATTAAGGATGATTGTTTCAAATCTTACAGATTGCAGCAGCTTGTCTTTTCGCGCTGGACTCAGGTTGTCTATCGTTTTGAAAAAGAGATGTATGCAAATCCTGAGCAGGATCTGAATAAACTATGGTGGGATATTGTGGAGAAATATCAGATGATGAAAAGACCTGAAGGGAGAAATGAGCCGGATTGGGCATCAAAGATTCATATTGCTCTTTATCCTTGCTACTATCACAATTATCAGTTAGGAGCATTGTTGGCTGCCCAGTTCCAACATTATATAGTGACAAATATCACAGGATCTAATGATATGAGATATGACTGTTATACAGTAAATCCTGAGAAAATTGGAGAATGGCTACAAGAGTCTGTATTCAAGCCTGGTATGAGATATGAGTGGAATGATATGATAGAAAGGGCTACTGGTGAGAAGCTTACAGCCAAGTATTATAAGATGCTGTTCTTGGACTAAACTTGGATTCCCGACCAAGTCGGGAACTCCATCTTAGTCAAGATTGATATCAGATTATAGAAAGGATATCATCTGTATTGTGGACAATAAAGTCGGCAAGATCTTTGGCCTCCTGATTGAGGGCTGGGTCTGCCGGCTTTCTCCATTCTATTAGGGCAAAAGTTATGCCAGCAGCTTTAGCGCATTGTGCATCAAAGATGGTATCACCGATGAAGATACAATCCTTTGCCTGGGCATTGTTTCTTTTCATGTATTCAAATAGTGGATCCGGGTGGGGCTTAGCTCTGGCTACATCTTCTGATCCTATTATGGCATTGAACAGTGGTGACCATCTTTCCACTATTTTGTCCGTTTCAATTTCAATTTTATTACGGGATGTAACCATTCCAAGTTGATAGCCTCTGCTTTTGAGTAGTGGCAGCAACTCTTCAATACCTTGATATGGCTGGGCTAAATATCTGTTTGCAAGATACAGTTCCTCCCATCGTTGTGCATCTGATTCAGGATTTTTAAATCCTAACTGCACAATGGCTTCATGGGTGGGTATGCCAAATACCTTTAATAGCTCCTCATATGGAATATCTTCGCCAAGTCTCTCTTTTACCGTTTGTTGTAGGGAGAGCATACTTGTCTTTTCTGTGTCAATCAGTGTGCCGTCTATATCGAAGATTACATGTGAAAATTTTGCTGCCATATCTGTTTATAATTATCGGGGGGCAAAAATAGAAAATTTATTTATAATTTTGCAGGGTAGGTGGGACACTCTATCGCTGCCATCTTAAGATGGGGGAGGAAAGTCCGGACAGGGTAGAGCATCGCACTGTGGAAAGCACAGATAGGCGTAAGTTTATGGGGGGTGTAACAGAAAATTACCGCCTCTTATGAGGTAAGGGTGAAAATGTGGGGTAAGAGCCCACGGCGGGTAATGGTGACATTATCCGGGTATGCTCCTGCGACCTGCAAGGCCAAATATACCGACATTCAAGGGTTGCTCGTCCGTTGTCGGGGGGTAGGCTGCTTAGATAAATGATAGAGGCCCGTTTACGGGTACAGAACTCGGCTTATCGTCCCACCTTTTTTTTGATAAAGATATGATTATGAAATATTTTAAGAGCTTTGTAGTGGCGATTGCCCTTATATTTGGTGCTTTTTCTGCTGCTTTTTCCCAGTCCAAAGATATCAGATACGATGAAGGTGATCCGAAGGTTTTCTATGATGTGATCACTCATGCTAAAGGTGTGTCTGATCTTCCGATCAATGAGCTAGTTACAGAGATAGCAAAATATTTTCTAGGTACACCATATGTGGCAGGTACTCTAGAATATGAACCAGAAATGCTTACTATCAATATGAGGGAAACAGATTGTATCCTTTTTGTGGAGATGTGTACAGCTCTGGCAATTACTGCAAAAATGGAGCACCCGTCTTTTGATGATTATTGTAATCAGATAAGAAATTTTAGATATAGGGATGGCAAGGTGAATGGGTACACTTCCCGTATTCACTATACTTCAGAGTGGATTATCCAGAATAATAGGAGAGGGTATATGACTGAGTTGTCATCTGCTATTGGGGTCCCTTTGGATCAGAAATTCTCATATATGTCTACTCATCCTGACAGTTACAAGCAGTTGAAGAATAACCCTAATGGTGTTGCTGAGATTGCGGTAGTAGAGAGGTCATTGGAGAATAGCGGACCATATTTCTATATTCCTCAGGAAGATATTGAAGCGAATGCTTCGAAGATAAAGAACGGTGATATCGTTTGTTTCAGGTCAAATGTAGCAGGTTTGGATATATCTCATGTGGCACTCGCATATTGGGATAATGGTGAGCTCAAGTTTATCCACGCCTCATACAAGGAGAAAAAAGTAGTCGTCGATAGACAAACTATCGCCGACTACGCTAAGAATGGTATTCGCTTGATAAGGCTTAATTAACCTTTTCTGATATTTCTTTCAAGTTCCTTTCTCTGGAATCTCTCTACCTTACAGTGTTCATGGCACTGCATATCGTAGTTCCAAATGCGTGCAACACAGTAGTTTGCATGTTGGCAGCTTGATTTGGTTACTTTGCCCTCTTTGAGCTTGTTTACAAATTCAGGATCGTGTACAAGTGGACGGGCCATCTGGATAAAATCAAATCCTGCATCCATTACTTTATTGATTGCCTCTACTGAGTTCAATCCCCCTACAAAGGCCAATGGCATATCAAGTGCTTTCCTGAATTTGATGGCATCATCGTAGAAGAATGCCTCCTTGAAAGGCTCATTTTTAATAAGTAGTTTGCCCCCGATGGCTATGCCTATCTTAAGCCACCAGAGGGATTTCCAAGGCATATATCCCCAAAGTGTACGCATTGGCATTTTCCCTTTCATTACATACATAGGGGCTTTGCTTACAAATCCTCCGCTCAGTACCAGGCAGTGTGCGCCTAGCTCTTGGAGTTTCTTTGCTACTGTTATGCAGTCATCCACCTCAAGACCACCTTTGAAACCATCTCTGGTATTGGTCTTTACAAGTACTGCTATGTCATCGCCTGCAGCCTCCATTACTTCCCTCATTACCATCTCCATAAATTTCATCCTGTTCTCAAGGCTCCCTCCAAACTCATCTTTCCTGTGGTTGGTGTATGGTGAGAGAAATTGGGATATGAGGTATCCGTGTCCTGCGTGAATCTCTACCGCATCAAAGCCCCCTTTGCGGGCAATGCGTACTGCATTGCCATAATCTTTTACTATTTCAAGAATTTCGTCTTTCTTCAAACCATGTACGAAGGTGGGTGAGTATAGATTGAATCCGCCAGATGCCCCTACAGGGCGGCATCCGCAGTACCTTCTGTGTGACATATTGCCGCAGTGGCCCAATTGGATGCAGGCCTTTGCTCCACCTTGATGTATGGAGTCAGTGAGTTCGCGCAGCTGTGGGATAATCTCCTCCCTCATCCATAGTTGTCTGTGGAAAGATAGCCCGCTTTTGGAAACAGCAGCGTATGCTACACTGGTCATACCTATTCCACCTCTGGCTACAGAGGTGTGATAATCAATGAGTTGCTTGGTGGGAGTGTGACCTTCAGCCATCCCTTCATAGGCAGATGCCCTAATTGTTCTGTTTTTAATTTCAATAGGGCCAATTTTACCAGGAGTAAAGACCCTTGAATCTATTTTGCTCATTATATTATTAGTATATGAATGGTATTACCCTTTTTCGTTTGAGTTTAGTGAATTCTTCTCCGAATTCCTCCTCGTATTTTTTATAGAGAGAGCCGGCACGTGGAGCAAGGTTGGCAAATGTCCATATGCAGAAGAGCGCACCAGGTAACGACCAGGTGAGGATTGCGAAGCCTAACCACTCTGTTATCTCTCCGAAATAATTGGCAGATGAGACATATTTAAACATACCACCTTTGGGAATATAGTGTTTTGTATCCCCAGGTTTGCGGAGATGCCTTATGATATAGTCTGATTGGAGATTTACCGCCATTCCGAAGATGAAAATGAGAGTACCTATTATAAATTGTGGAGATTTTAACCAATCTGTGGTATAGTTCGAGTATTTGAAAAGCCATAGGCCGATTAGAATTCCATTGATTACGTTGAATGTTGCCCCCATGAGGATAATTGCAATCGGCATTTTGCTCTTCCCTTTGATCAGCAGAGGGAAGATGAAAGACCTTTGGAAGTAGTGGATAAGGAATAGTGTAGCCATTGCAATGGTGACGATATTGGCATTGGCCTGGTATTTGACCATAAGGACAACCATAACTATGAAAACCGGACACTCCATGAGGACCCATGCGGGTCTGTTAGGGATGGATGGCCCCCAATTGGCTGTACGGAGGTATCCATAGCCAGCTTTGAAGTATTGAAGTGCTATATAGACAATCACAGCGATGATTGCCATAACTATAAGTGCAATTCTATATGATTCAGGAAACATATTACTTGAATGTTATTGCTGTTTGGAATATTGATTCGTTCTCCCTTTTTCCTTCTATGAGGTATTTGTCTTCTTCTGGATTTGCAATGTAGAAATCTATTGTGTCTCCAGCTTTTGATTCTTTGTTGAAATTTATCTGGAACTCATCCACTTCCCTCTCCATGGCCACTTCGATAGGGAGGATGTCGAATGCCCATTCCATATATTTGGCATTGTTGGTGTGGAGATTCATATCTATGTCAGAGAGGACCACCTTCCTGCTGGTTACCTTTTCCATATCTTTGGGGAAGATCAGTTTGCCACATGGTTCTTCTATGGCATCTTCGTGGTGAGCTTTGGTGAAAATGTCTTCACCCAATACGTGTTCTGCCCTGAGAAGTCTTCTGGTCTGCAGATCCATAATGAGCCAGCTTGATGTACCTATGATGATAGGGGTGTTCTCTTCCCCCTCCCTGTGGGCAGTGAAATCTCTCATCGAGAAGAGACCATTCATCCCTTTATGCCAGGTGGTGATGGAGTAATTGTCTTTCCATACGGGTGTAGAGATGAATTTTGTCTTCAGTCTGGAGAGTACCCAGGCAGAGTTGGTCTGAATGAGTCTGTCATAGCCAAATCCCAAATTTATGGCGTGATCGTTGGCTAGCTCCTGAGTGTTACACAGATATGAATATACTTTGAGCCTCTTGTGGGAATCAGTCTCGGAACTTAGAACAGAAAGTCTCTTGGTGTATTTGTTCATATTGATTAAAAAGTGAAAATTTCGGATTGCAAAATTAGAAAAAAAACATAATTTTGTATCCCCGTATAGAACACTAAATATAAAGAGACAATGTCAGCAAAATATGTATTCGTTACGGGCGGTGTCACCTCGTCACTTGGTAAGGGTATTATTTCAGCATCCCTTGCAAAACTTCTTCAAGCACGTAATCTTAGAGTTACCATCCAAAAATTTGACCCATATATAAATGTGGATCCTGGAACTTTGAATCCATATGAACATGGAGAGTGTTATGTTACCGAAGATGGCGCCGAAGCAGACTTGGATCTTGGCCACTATGAGAGATTCCTCAATATCCATACATCAAAATCCAATACTACCACTACAGGTAAGATTTATCGTACAGTTATCGATAAAGAGAGGGAAGGTGCATATCTGGGCAAGACTGTTCAGGTGGTTCCCCATATCATAGATGAGATCAAGAGGAGGATGCTTCTTCTTGGCAAGTCTGGAAACTATGATGTGGTTATCACAGAGATAGGTGGTACAGTAGGTGATATAGAGTCTCTTCCATACGTGGAGGCTGTGCGTCAATTGCAATGGGAGCTCCCTGAAAATGATGTTCTATTGGTACACCTGACATTGGTCCCTTATCTAAGCGCAGCAAAAGAGCTTAAGACAAAACCGACCCAGCACTCAGTAAAACTACTCCAGCAGAATGGTCTCCAACCTGATATTATAGTGTGTCGTACAGAGCATCATATATCTTCTGATGCAAAGAGAAAGATAGCACTTTTCTGTAATGTAAGGCCAAATGCAGTCATCGAATCAATGGATGCGAAGACCATTTATGAGGTTCCTTTGTTGATGAGGGAAGAGAAACTTGATGAGGTAGTTGTTGAGCATATGGGTCTGAAGAATCTTCCAGAACCTAATCTTGAGAAATGGGAGGCATTCCTTGACAGGTTCAACTCACCTAAGACTGAGGTAAATATTGCCCTTGTCGGTAAATATGTGGAGCTTCAGGATGCATACAAATCTATCCAGGAGTCTTTTATCCACGCAGGTGCAGTAAATGAGTGCAAGGTGAAAGTGACATCCATCCAGAGCGAGCATTTGAATTATGATAATGTTGCGGAGAAACTTAATGGTATGGATGGTATCCTTGTGGCTTCCGGTTATGGTGAGAGGGGTGTAGAAGGCAAGGTAGTTGCTGCTAATTATGCAAGGGTAAACAATGTTCCATTTTTCGGTATAGCTTTGGGTATGCAGATGGCAGTAGTGGAATTTGCAAGGAACGTTCTAGGTCTTAAAGATGCCAAGAGTACTGAGATCGACCGTAATGCAAAATATCCTGTAATTGACCTTATGGCAGAGCAGAAAACTGCGATGATTAAAGGTGGAACTATGAGATTGGGCGGTTTTACATGCCGTTTGAAAGAGGGTACTCTTGTACATAAAATCTACGGCAAAACAGAGTTTGTAGAGCGTCATCATCACAGATATGAGGTAAATAATGATTATGTGGAGCAATTGGAAAGTGCAGGCCTTGTGGCTACAGGATACAATCCTGATACAAACCTTGTGGAGGTGATAGAGATTCCAGCACATCCATTCTTCCTCGGTGTTCAGTTTATGCCTCATTTCAAGAGTACGCCCGAGAATCCACACCCTCTATTTGTTGCATTCGTAAAAGCTGCTATTGATAATAGAAAATAGGGTTATAGTGATAGGTAACAAGCAGACAAGATATATCATCGCCGGTGCATTGATGGCAGTGGCGGTGATATTTTGTTTATTCAGCGGCAATGCTGCTGCCCAGAAAGTGAAGAATTATAGAGTTCAGGTGGAGGGGTCATTCCCGCACGATGCTACAGCATATACACAAGGATTCTTCTTCTATGGGGGTGATTTATATGAGACTACCGGCCAGTATGGCCAGTCTTCGATAAGAAAGACTGACTTCAGGAGCGGAAAGGTCCTCAATTATCTGTCTGTAGATAAAAAGTATTTTGTGGAGGGGTCGTGTGTCCTTAATGGAAGGATGTATGTCCTTACATGGATGGAGAAAGTCTGTTTTGTTTATGATATCACCACTATGAAGAAAGTTGGTGAGCTCAGAAATCCTCGTGAAGGGTGGGGGATTACCACAGATGGCAAGACATTGATTATGAGTGATGGCTCAGACAAGATATTCTTTGTAGATCCTTTGACATTTATGGAGCAGAAGCATATTGATGTCACTCTGAACGGGAAAAGGATAAGTTATATCAATGAGCTTGAGTATATAGACGGGAAGATATGGGCAAATGTATATACTACAGATACCATTCTTATCATTGATCCCAAAAGTGGTGTGGTGGAAGGTGTGGTGGATTGCAGAAATCTCCTCCCATATGCGATGAGACGCCCCAATACTGATGTGCTGAACGGGATAGCTTGGGATGGAAAAGATATTTATCTGACAGGGAAGAATTGGCCCAAAATCTTCAAGGTCTCCTTAAAAGAGATCAAATAGTGTTCTGTATTGGAGAATTAGGAGAATTATTTGTACCTTTGCATATTGCTAATATTAACAAACATATAAAGATCTTTTTATGCAACTTATAGCTGATAGCGGCTCTACCAAAGTCGATTGGAGAGCGATCAAGGAAGATGGCTCAGTAGTGGAGATTTCTACTGAAGGTATCAACCCCGTATTTCAAACCAGAGAGCAAATTCTTGATATTTTCAATACCAAACTTGTTCCAGTATTGGGCAATGGTGTGAAACAAATCTTTTTCTATGGAGCAGGTGTTGTGTCTCCAGAGATTTGTGGTGCATTGTCAGGCTACTTTAAAGAGGTATTTCCTGAATCTGAGTGCTATGCTGCTTCTGATGTTCTTGCTGCTGCACGTGCCCTTTGCGGTCATAAACCAGGTATTGCCTGCATTTTGGGAACAGGTTCAAATTCTTGTATGTATGATGGTAAGGATATTGTCAAAAATGTAAGAGCTGGTGGTTTTATTCTTGGTGACGAGGCTTCAGGCGGTTATCTTGGCAAACGTCTTATCTCAGATTTCATCAAAGGTCTTCTTCCAAAAGAGATTGAAGAGGTGTTTGTAGAGAGATATGGTCTTGATTATATGGCTATCGTGCAGAAAGTTTACAAGGAGAGTCTTCCTAGCCGTTTCTTGGCATCATTCTCTCCATTCCTTAATGAGTTCAAGGAGCACCCTTATATCCATAATTTGCTCCGCAGCAGCTTTGATGAGTTCTTCAAACGCAATATAGTGCACTATGACTACAAGAACAACGATGTCAATTTCGTAGGTTCTATTGCATACTACTATCGCCCTATCATCGAGGAGAGTGCAGCTGCTCAGGGTATGAAAGTCGGTAAAATTATCAAGAGCCCTATTGATGGCCTAGTTGAATATCATAAAGAAGAGATTTAATAATATGATTACAAAAGTTACAGAACAAGCTTCCAACTACAAGGACTTGGACAAAATGCCAACGAGAGAGATTCTCGAAAATATGAACAGAGAGGATAGAAATGTTCCATTGGCAGTGGAGAAATGTATCCCTCAGATTGAAGAATTGGTAGAGGGTATCGTTGAAAGGATGAAAAAAGGTGGTCGCCTTTTCTATCTTGGAGCTGGTACCAGCGGTCGTCTCGGTATTCTGGATGCTTCTGAGATTCCTCCTACATATGGTGCACCATTTGATTTGGTAATTGGCCTTATCGCCGGTGGTGATACCGCTATCAGAAAAGCTGTTGAGGATGCAGAAGATAGTCTTGAAGGTGGTTGGAATGATATGGCTCCATACCGTCCTACCGCTAATGATACAGTTGTAGGTATTGCGGCTTCTGGAACTACCCCTTATGTTATCGGAGCAGTGCGTGAAGCAAGAAAGAACGGTCTTTTGACTGCTTGTATCACTTGTAATCCTGGTGCACCAGTAGCCAATGAGGTGGATATTCCAATCGTGGCAGTAGTTGGTCCTGAGTTCGTTACCGGTAGTACACGTATGAAATCAGGTACAGCTCAGAAATTGGTTCTCAATATGATCTCAACATCTGTAATGATCAGAATGGGACATGTTAAGGGTAACAAGATGGTCGATATGCAGCTTACAAATGCGAAGCTTGTGGACAGAGGAACCAAGATGATTATGGACGAAACAGGTATCAAGGATTATGACTATGCAAAATTCCTCCTTTTCGAACACCATTCTGTAAGAAACGCTGTTGATTATTATTTCGCACACAATAAGAAAGAGGAATAATGACTGATTCTCCTTTGGGGAATAGATTGTTGCAAGACGCAGTGGAGCAACTCTCATCATTACCAGGTATAGGTAAAAAGAGTGCACTGCGTTTTGCTCTATACTTACTCAAGCAGCCGATGGAGAATGTAGAGAGGTTTGGAAATTCCATTATCTCTCTTCGTCGTGAAATAAAGTATTGCACTGAGTGCAATATGATTTCAGACAGTAATATGTGTCCCATATGTGCAGATGCTAGGAGAGACCGCCGGACAATCTGTGTGGTGGAGAGTCTTAGAGATGTTCTGAGCATTGAGGCTACAGGTGAGTATAGGGGAGTCTACCATGTTTTAGGTGGTGTGATATCACCTATGGATGGGGTGGGACCGGCAGATCTGCCCATTGACCAATTGTGCAGAAGGGTTCAGGATAACCAGATAGAGGAGGTGATCCTAGCTTTAAGTACAGGGATGGAAGGGGAGACTACCTCTTTCTATCTTTACAAAGTGCTGACACCGCTGAATGTGAAAATTACAGCTATTGCCAGAGGTGTTGCATTTGGGGATGATCTGGAGTATACAGATCAGTTAACCTTGGGTAGGTCGATAGTCAACAGACAAATATTTTCGCCTGAAATATAACTTAAATTTAATATGAGACACGAATTTCCACTTTATGTTTTCCTTCTGGCTTTTGCCGCATATACGGTATTGCTTTTCTTCATCTCATGGATGACAAGCAAAAAGGCCGGGAGCAACTCTTTTTTCTCTGGAGATAGAAAGGCTCCATGGTTTGTGGTAGCCTATGGTATGGTTGGTACCTCGATTTCCGGTGTAACCTTTGTGTCTGTGCCTGGTAATGTTATGGCGCAGAACTTCTATTATATGCCCCTTGTTTTGGGCTTTGTAGGTGGTTATATTGTTATTGCAAAAGTACTCCTACCTCTTTACTACAAGATGAATGTGACTTCAATCTATTCTTATCTTGGAGATAGATTTGGTCAGCATTCTTATAAGACAGGAACTGTAGTCTTCATGATTTCCAGGGTACTTGGTGCTGCTGTAAGAATCTTTGTTGTGGTGCTGGTACTGTTTGCATTTTTGCCAAAAGGTTTGCTGGGAAGTGATCTAGTTGGTTTCAGTATTGTTACCATCATCTTCCTTATGTTGCTTTTCTTCTATACTTTCAAAGGTGGTGTGAAGACTATTATCTGGACAGATGTGCTTCAGACAACATTTATGCTTCTGGCTGTATTCTTTACAATCTACTATGTATGCAAAGAGATGGGTTGGGGCTTCGGCGAGATGGTTTCAGCTGTGGCAAGTACAGATAATCCTGGTATTGAAGGGTCAAAATTTTGCAATATGTTTGACTGGAACTGGGGCCATGGTACCAACGCAGTGAAACAGTTTGTAGCCGGTATCTTTATGACTGTAGCTATGACAGGTCTTGATCAGGGCATGATCCAGAAGAGCCTCGCTTGCAAGGATATCAAGTCTGCTCAGATGAATATGTACACCACATCTGTTATTGTGGTGGTGGCAAACTATTTCTTCCTACTTCTTGGTGCTATCCTTTCTATCTATGTAGCAGATAAGGGTGGTTTTGATGCTTTGGGTATTGTTAAGACAGACGATATGTTCCCTACAATCGCCAGCGGATATCTTGGTGTAGGTGTAGGTGTTCTTTTCCTAATCGGACTTATCTCTGCATCTTATCCTAGTGCTGGTGGCGCATTGACATCCCTAACCACATCATTCTGTGTGGACTTTGCTGGATTCAATACCCGTACAGACCTTACAGATGAGAAGAAAGAGACTATGAGAAAATGGATCCACGCAGGTTTCACATTCTTGTTCTTCCTCATAATCCTTGTCCTTTTCATAGTGAGCAATGATGCTGTAGTTAACTTGGTGTATAAATTGGCATCATATACTTATGGCCCTCTATTGGGTATTTTCTTCTTCGGAATTCTGACCAAGTACAAAGTAAGGGATTGTGCTACCCCTTATGTTGCAGTAGCAGCTCCTGTACTTTGCTTCCTTATAAACTTCTTCGGTAAGAAGTATTTCGGATTTGACCTTGGCTTTACCCTCCTAATTGTGAACGGCCTGCTTACATTCTTCGGAATGTGGTTGTTCAGAAAGAAATAGAGCAATAGGAGATGTCGTATATTGAGCTTTTGCTGATAGGTATCAGTCTTTGTTTTGATACTTTTGCTGTTTCACTCACAGGTGGAATATGTATGAAGATAAAGCCCAATGTATGGCAGACTATAAGGATATTTTTGACTTTTGCCCTGTTCCAAATGGGGCTGACCCTAGCAGGTTGGCTCCTGGGAACAGGGTTTTATAATTATATTGAGAAGATTGATCATTGGGTTGCCTTCACCCTTCTAATGTACATAGGAGGGGGGATGTTGATTGGTGGTGTCAAGGGAAAAGAAAGGGAGGAGTGCTGCTGTGAAGAGCGTTCAAACTCCAGAAGTGATCTTCTCAAAACAGGGAACCTCTGCATACTGGCTATTGCCACCAGTATCGACGCCCTTGCAGTGGGTATCTCTTTGGCAATGGTCTCCCTTACGATATGTAAAATAGTTGTAGCGATGCTCTCCATTTTTGTTTTTACAGCCCTTGCATCGTACATTGGCCTAAATGGGGGAAGGGCACTTGGAGATCGTCTGGGCAATAAGCCTGAGATTCTCGGAGGTGCCATTTTAGTGGCTATTGGTGTTAAAATTCTGTTGGAACACCTTGTTTTTTAAATAAAAGTACTACTTTTGTAGGCTGAAATCATTAAAAATTAGAATAAAATGGACGATTATGGTTCGAGTTGCTGTAGTTATACGTACGCTTGCGGGTGTATGGGCGTTGGGTCATTCGTCCATGCTTTCACATTTTGACCCTTCAAAATTCCGAGTCCGATGTTAGTTGATTCCTATGCACAGTGCTTGTGTGACAATCAATTAACAACCTTCTAAACTCGGAAATAATGATTCAAATTTTTTATAAACACGACAGAAGAATTGTACCTTCAGAGGATATCACACTTTTGAAGGAACTCGGTTTTGATGATGTACTATGGATTGACCTCTACACACCTTCAGGCGAAGAGAAAAGGGAGGTGGAGGAGTTTTTGGAAACTACTCTCCAGTCCAGAGCTCAGGCTGAAGAGATCGAGTCATCATCACGTTATTCTGAGACAGAGAACTCTATCTTTGTAAATACAAACTTCCTTATTCCCGGTCCCGACGATTATTCAATGGAGGCCATATCTTTCATATTGTGTGAAGGTATCCTTGTGTCAATAAGACAGGCACATCTTAGGACATTTGTTGATATTCAAAGAAAGATACAGGTGCACAGCAAGCTTTATCCTACAGGTTATCACGTCTTTGTAGGTATATTGGAGAATCGTATTGACCTGGATGCTGATATGATTGAGCTGATGGCAAAAGAGCTTGATGCATATAGCAAAAAAGCAAGCACAGGTCGTGATGTTAATGAGGATTTCCTTTTGGATATCAATCAGTTGCAGGATAATACCATGTTGGTAAGGGAGAATATCGTCGATAAACAGAGGATGATTTCAGCCATCCTTAAGAGTGATAAATTCCCTCGTGATGTGTACACAAAGCTTGGCGTTATCAATAAAGATATCGGATCCCTGATCAACCATACAAATTTCAGTTTTGAGCGTTTGGACTACTTGCTTAACACTGTAGTCGGTTTGATTAACCTCGAGCAGAACAGAATCATGAAGGTCTTCACACTGGTCTCTCTTTTGCTTATGCCTCCGACTTTGATAGCCTCCATCTATGGTATGAACATCAAACTTCCAGGAATGGAAAACGGAGGAGCTTTCTGGTGGCTGGTAGGTGTTATGGTTGTCTCAATCGGAGTGACCGTCGTAGTATTCAAGAAAAGAAAAATGTTATAGTATATTATTAGTGTATGGCTTCTGAAATTAGAGACCTTTCCCTATGGGAGAGTGGTAAAAGAAAAATCGAGTGGGTTAAAGGAAATATGCCCCTTCTTAACGGGATTGAGGAAGAATTTGTCAAAACAAAGCCTTTTCAGGGTCTAAAGGTGACTCTGTCAATCCATTTGGAGGCAAAGACTGCATATTTGTGCAAAGTGTTGGCAGCAGGTGGCGCCCAGATGTATGTAACAGGCAGCAATCCCCTCTCTACACAGGATGATGTGGCAGCTGCACTCGTGAAGGATGGTCTAAATGTATATGCTTGGCACGACTGTACTCCAGAGGAGTATCACAGGCATTTGTCTAAGGTACTTGAAGTGGGCCCCAATGTAATTATTGATGATGGCGGAGATCTTGTTCATATGTTGCATACGGAATATCCTCATCTTATACCGGGTGTGATAGGTGGTTGTGAGGAGACAACTACAGGTATCATGAGGCTTATGGCTATGGATAAGGAGGGGGCTCTCAAATTCCCTATGATGCTTGTAAACAACGCAAAATGCAAATATCTGTTTGATAACAGATATGGCACAGGTCAGTCTGTTTGGAATGGTATCAACAGAGCTACAAACCTTATTGTAGCGGGCAAGAGTGTAGTGGTAGCCGGTTATGGCTGGTGTGGTAAAGGTGTGGCAATGAGAGCCAAAGGACTTGGTGCTTCTGTCATTGTTACAGAGGTGGATCCGGTAAAGGCTATTGAAGCTGTTATGGATGGTTTCAAGGTTATGAGTATGGATCAGGCTGCCCCTCTTGGTGATATTTTCGTGACTGTGACAGGGTGCTCGGATGTCATTGTAGACAGACACTTCAATATGATGAAGGATGGAGCCATTTGCTGCAATGCTGGTCACTTTGACTGCGAAGTGGATGTGGCAACACTCAAAAAAATGGCGGTGGAGAGCCGTCTGGCCCGCGAAAACATTATGGGGTACAAACTCGAAGGTGGCCAGTGGGTATATATAATTGCTGAGGGGAGACTTGTAAACCTTGCTTCAGGAGACGGACACCCTGCAGAGATTATGGATATGAGTTTTGCTATCCAGGCACTCAGTGCCAAATATGTGGTGGAGCATTTCTCACAGTCAAAAGGGACCTCTGGTGAGATGGCATTTGAAATCCCTGAAGAGATTGACAGTATGGTAGCCATGAGGAAACTCAATAGCTGGGGTTATTGTATAGATACACTTACTGAGGCTCAAAAAGGGTATTTGGGGCTATGACAACAAAAGGTACAAAGTTCCCCAAGACATTCTGGGTAGCGGTAATTATGGAGTTTTTCGAGAGGGGATCATACTACGGTATGATGTCTGTCCTCTCTGTGTTTCTGGTTTTGAGTGGAGCTGATGGAGGCTTGGGGTTCTCAAAGGAGCAGGCTGGAAGTATTCTTGGTACCATACCCCCGCTTCTCTATTTTTTGCCCATAGTTGCCGGGGCTATTGCCGATAGATATGGTTACAGGAAAATACTCTATTTCGCGTTCAGTTGTATGGTTATAGGGTATGGCCTTACCGGACTCTTCTCCGGCAGTGGGTTTGATGGGATGACTTCCAGATATTTTGTCGTATTTGCATCTCTGCTCATTATGGCAGTAGGTGCGGGATTTTTCAAGCCTGTGATTTCTGGAACTATAGCCAAGAGCACTGATGAGTCAAATTCGGGGCTCGGTTTTGGAATATTCTACTGGTCCATAAACCTGGGAGCCTTCCTGTTTCCATTGATACTGATTCCTATACTTAAGTCCTATTCATATAGTTACATATTTTTCCTTTCAGCTGGGATAGGTGTAGTTCTCCTCCTTATCAATACTTTCTTATACAGAGAACCCAAAACTGATGATGGAGAGCAATTGGAGAAAAGAGAGGGAAAATCAATAGGACAGGTGTTTGCAGAGATGCTCCTTGTAATCAAGGATTGGAAGTTCCTTTTGATGGTGTTGTTGTATTCTGTCTTCTGGATCCTATATTTTCAGATGTATGGGACAGTGCTGTGGTATGTGGATGAACATATGGATATGACTCCGGTAAACAATGCTGTAAACAGCTTCCTGTCGCTATTTGTGGATAATCCTTCGTGGTTTTTCGATGTGGAACATGTTACTGTGGTCAATGCCGGTGTTATTATCCTGTTGCAGCTATTTGTATCTAAAATAGTGCAGAAAGCTCCTGCTTTGCCTACAATGATAGTGGGAATAGGTTTTGGTACTTTGGGTATGGCAATCCTCTCATTCTCAGATTCACCGTGGCTTTTCCTTGTGGGAATAATGACCTTTACTCTTGGAGAGATGACAGCCCACCCCAAATACAATTCCTATATAGGAATGATTGCCCCTCCAGACAAGAAGGCCCTCTATATGGGTTACTCTTTCCTTTATGGTGTGATAGGGAGCAGTATAGGTGGTTTCGTAGGTGCTGCTCTATATGTGAAATATGTGGAGGAGATGGCTAATCCGTCGGCATTCTACCTGATATTTGCATGTCTTGGAGTCTTCAGTATGGTGGCTCTTATCCTCTACAATAAGTTTATTGCCCCCAAAAGGGTGAAATAGAGGAATATTTTTGGAAATCAGTCAAATAGTTTCTATTTTTGCGCGCTTTCCGAAAGGAAATTATAAATAATGTCTAACAACTTGTTGATTAACTAATTACTAATTATGACAACTGAAAACATTCAAAACCAGGTTGAGGAAACTGCTCAGGCAGTGGAATCTACTCCAGCAGTGGAGGTTAAAACCCGCAAAAGCAATGCTTCTGTTCCAGTAGATCAATTTGACTGGGATAGTTTCGAAAAAGATGCAATCTATGACTTGGACAAATCTCAAATTGAAGAGAGCTACAACCAAACCCTTTCTAAAGTCGTTGAAAACGAAGTTGTAGAAGGTGTTGTAATGGCTGTAAACAAAAGAGAGGTCCTTGTAAACATTGGATATAAATCTGAAGGTGTTATCAACATCGGTGAATTCCGCTACAATCCTGACATCAAAGTTGGTGATAAAGTAGAGGTATATGTTGAGACAACTGAGGACAAGAAAGGTCAGCTTATCCTTTCACACAGAAAAGCTCATTCACTTCGTTCTTGGGATATGGTTAACGAAGCATTTGAGAAAGATGAAATCGTTAAGGGTTATGTTAAATGCCGCACTAAAGGTGGTATGATCGTTGACGTATTCGGTATCGAGGCATTCTTGCCAGGTTCTCAGATCGATGTTAAACCTATCAGAGACTACGATGTATATGTTAACAAAACTATGGACTTCAAGATCGTTAAGATCAACCATGAGTTCCGTAATGTTGTAGTTTCTCACAAAGCTCTTATCGAGGCTGAGATCGAGGCTCAAAAAGCTGATATCATCGGTAAACTTGAGAAAGGTCAGGTACTTGAGGGTACAGTTAAGAACATCACTTCTTACGGTGTATTCGTTGACCTTGGTGGTGTTGACGGTCTTATCCACATCACTGACCTATCATGGGGTAGAATCAACCACCCTGAGGAGGTTGTTGCCCTTGACCAGAAGATCAATGTGGTTATCCTTGACTTCGATGATACAAAGAAACGTATCGCTCTTGGTCTAAAACAGCTTAACGCTCACCCTTGGGAGGCACTTGATGCAAACTTGAAAACTGGTGACGTAGTTAAAGGTAAAGTAGTAGTACTTGCTGATTACGGTGCATTCATCGAGATTCAGCCAGGTGTTGAGGGTCTTATCCACGTATCAGAGATGTCATGGTCACTTCACCTACGCAGCGCACAAGACTTCTTGAAAGTTGGTGACGAGGTTGAGGCTGTAGTTCTTACCCTTGACAGAGAGGAGAGAAAGATGTCTCTTGGTATCAAACAGCTTAAAGAGGATCCATGGGCAAACATTCTTGAGAAATATCCTGTAAACTCTAAACATACAGCAACTGTTCGCAACTTCACCAACTTCGGTGTATTTGTAGAACTTGAAGAGGGTGTTGATGGTCTTGTACACATCAGCGATCTTTCTTGGACAAAGAAAATCAAACATCCATCAGAGTTCACTTCAATCGGTGACACTCTAGAGGTTCTTGTTCTTGAGGTAGATCAGGAGAACCGTCGTCTAAGCCTAGGTCACAAACAACTTGAGGAGAATCCTTGGGATGTATTTGAGACAGTATTCACTCTAGGTTCAGTTCACGAGGGTACTATCGTTAACTTCGTTGACAAAGGCGCTTCTGTAGCACTTCCTTATGGTATCGAAGGTTTCGTAACCCTTAAGAACCTTGCAAAACAGGATGGTTCAAATGCTCAGGTAGATGAGAAATTGAACTTCAAAGTGGTAGAGTTCAACAAATCTAACAAGAAAATTGTCCTTTCTCACACCAAAACTTGGGAAGAGCCTAAGAAAGAAGAGGTAAAAGAGAAAAATTCTGAGGCTGACAGCACACAGAAAGCTGTTAAGAAACTAAAAGCTAACTTGGAGAAAACTACCCTTGGTGATATCTCTGAACTAGCTGATCTTAAGAGCAAAATGGAAGAGGCTTCTAGAAAATAAGGATGGACTTTAACTTCACTACTTTAGGAACGGCTTCGGCCTTACCTACAAAAGGTAGATATCCAAGCGCTCACGTATTGAACATACGTGGGCGTTTGTTCCTTATTGATTGTGGTGAAGGGACTCAGATGTTATTGTTCAAGTATGGCTTTTCAATCCTTAAGATTGACAATATTTTTTTAAGCCATCTTCACGGGGACCACTGCTTCGGGATTTTCGGCCTCCTTTCGTCAATGGGGATGAAGGGGAGGACTTCCAAACTGACGATACATGCTCCAGCAGCATTCAAAGGTATATTGGATATGTTTCTTCACCATTTTGAAGGGGATGCCATTAAGTATGAGATAGTGCATAATGTCCTAGAAGGGTCTGTCAGAGGTGAGTTGAACAAGATATTTGAGTCAAGGAATATCGAGGGGTATTCGTTCCCCCTCAATCATAGGGTTCCGACATACGGTTTCCTTTTCAGAGAGAAGATACCACCCCTTAATGTGGTGAAAAGTAAGATAGAAGAGTATCATCTGACACTTAAGGAGATAGCGCTGCTTAAAAGTGGGCAGGATGTGGATAGGGGGGATGAAGGTATGCTTCGTGCTGAGGAGTTTACATACAAACCATTCAAACCAAGGTCATTTGCATATTGCAGTGATACTGCACCTTTCAAAGAGTTGGTGAATGTTGTTGCAGGTGTAGACCTGTTGTATCACGAAGCCACATTTGCCAATGATCTTGAAGCCACAGCAAAAACTACATTCCATTCTACAGCCACTGATGCAGCTTTGTTGGCCAAAGATGCTGGTGTAAAGGGGTTGGTCATTGGACATTATTCGTCGAGATACAGTTCTGTAGACCATCTCAAAGAGGAGGCACAGGCTATTTTTGAAAATGTATATCTCGCTTCAAAGGGTGAGAAATTTGAAGTGCCATTGGAAAGATTATCAAAGTAAATCTCATTAATATGAATAAATTGGAAAAATTTATACTGACCATACTTGCTGTGCTTTTAGTCTCTGCACAACCTGTGTGTGGGCAGTCAAAAAAAGAGACAAAAGCGTACAATAAGGCCCTGAAAAGTGGGACAGTGGAGAGCCTGAATCTCTTTATTGGGAAGTTCCCCCAATCTGTATATGTCCCTACAGTGGAGCATATGATAGACTCTATCCACTTCTCTACTGTAAATCAAGAGGATATACTCTCTTGTCTGGAATTTATGGGCACATATCCCAATAGCTCTTATGTCCAAGGACTCGAACAAAAGGTCTTTGAAATGGCTTTGGGACAGAGGTATAACCAGAATGCTTCATTGTCATCATACAAACTCCTTTCTGATTTCGAAGATTTTGAATATCTGGGGAACAGATATTATCGTTACACCTTTGTCAATTACGATAGGAAAGGTATGGATAATCCAATAGGTAAAGAGTGTGAATATGTGGTAAATATGCTTGACAGGAGGAATGGTGTCATTCATGTCTCAATGTTCAGTGGAAAAGTGATAGAGAATGAGAAGGGCTATATGCTGGAGGGGGATTATGTGGATGATGTTTCAGCAGGTCAATATGCATTGCCTGAGGCCCTTTACCTTCTTAATGTACTGAGGGAGACAGATTTTCTCCTCCCTATTGCTGTTGGGGATGTTATGACAGATCAGGCGATAGGGTGGTGGAACAAAAATAACCCTACCAATACCAAAAGGTTGAAGTTTGGAATATTGCCCAAGGAGAGCTCTATAGTGGAGATGTTTGGAAAGCAAGGTGAATATGAGAGCAGTGGAGGATACAAGGTAGCATTCTTTGATATAAGGGGCTATACTGTAGTGGCAGCATACCAGAAGAAAGAGGACCAGTATATGCTGGTATGGGCGGAACCTGTATGTAAGGATACAAAAAGAGATCCTTTCATCAATACTATCTATTTTGAGAATACAAACTCACTGGTCCTTTATTACTATAAGGGGCGTACGACATATAAAGTGAGGGTAAATATGGCAAACAAGACTATCGCGAGATAGTCTTGTTTGTTATATGAGATTGTCGAATATGAAGGGCATTATGGAACTTACCCCTTCAAATGTCTGTATGGCGCTGGATGATCCTATGATGATATTCATCGGGGACTTGGCCAGCATTTCGTACTCTGCCATAACCTGCCTGCAGGCTCCGCAAGGGTATGTTATGGTTGGTAGCATATTCCCTTCCTGATCAACAGCGGTAAGTGCAATGGCGCGGACAGTGGCCTCCGGATAGAGGGTGTGGGCTGAAAAGAGGGCAGTCCTCTCTGCGCACAGACCTGAAGGATATGCAGCATTTTCCTGATTGGCACCAATAACTGTTTCTCCGTTGGAAAGGAGAACTGCTGCACCTACTCTGAACCTGGAATATGGTGCATATGCCCCTTTTGTAGCAGAAATTGCCTTTTTTAGGAGGCTTTGTTCCATCAGTGGAAGATCCTCTATATTATTGTATTCTTTATATTCTATAGATATGCTTTTTTTCTCCATAATTCTATCTTATTAGTGTTGACAAATATAATAATTATTCAATAAAATTTTACTTTTGGTTATATTTGCAATAGTATATGGATAGAATGAAAAGATTAGTATCTGCACTTTTGGTTCTGATTTTCCCCTTCATTGTGGCGACAGGGCAGCAGAGGTCACCCCGAGAGGAGTATATAGAGAAATATAAGGATGTGGCTATCGAAAAGATGAGGACCCACGGTATTCCTGCCAGTATAACACTGGCTCAAGGGTGTCTTGAGTCGGGTGACGGACGATCAGATCTGGCAGTCAAAGCCAATAACCATTTCGGTATAAAATGTCATACTGACTGGAAAGGTGACTCCTATTACAAGAAGGATGATGATCCCGGAAAGTCGTGTTTCAGAAAATATGACAGGGTGGAGGACTCATTTAATGATCACTCTGATTTCCTGAGATATAGGGATAGATATGCTTCCCTCTTTGATCTTGATATTACAGACTATAAAGGGTGGGCGCACGGTTTGAAGAGAGCTGGCTATGCCACGGATCCACAGTATGCACAGAGACTTATAAAAATTATAGAGGATTATCAGCTATATTGCTTCGATACTCCGGTGAAGGGTGAAAAAAAATTAGTATTGCCACCTAATCCTTCTGCCCTGGAGGCGGTGAAGGAACTGAAGCCGGCCAAAAGTTCCATTTGGTACAAGTATTCCCGCAACAGAACACTATATGTACGCAATGGTGTAACGTATATTATTGCAAATGAGGGGGATACATATGAACAAATTGCAGCTGAATATAATCTTTTCACGAGAGAGCTGCTGGGCTTCAACGACCTGAAAAGCGGGGATAAACTTGCTGGAGGGACAGTCGTATATCTGGAAAAGAAAAAGAAGAGAGCTCAAAGGTATCAGCAGTACCATATTGCGGAGCAGGGGGACAATTTCTATGATCTGTCCCAAAGATATGGTATCAGGATGAAATCCTTGTTAAAGTATAATAGCAGAAATAGTGCAGGTGCAATCTATCCCGATGAGGTGATTCACCTGAGATCCGTAAAAAAGTAATGATATGGAGAAAAGTACATCGTTTCGCAGGTTCGTAATGCCGACAGTTATTATTCTGACACTTTTTTGTGCCGGATTTGCTTTTGGCTACTGTCTTGGTTATTGGAACAAGTATAAAAGGTCAAATGTTTCAGAGGATAAGGTGGTGAAGGTCTACAAGCATTACAGCTATGGTGAGTTTATGGATTCTCTAAAGGCTTCTGGTGCAATCAAAAAGTGGAAAACATTTGAATCGGCAGCAAAGAGCAGGGAGTTGGAAAAATATCTTGAGGCGGGAAGATACCAGCTTAAAGAGGGTATGTCCAATCAGGAGATGATAAGGATGTTTGCCAATGGGTGGCAGACACCTGTGAAGATGACCTTTAGAGGGTATGTAAGGAAAATGGATAAGCTTGCGTATGCACTATCATGCTGGTTTGAAGCAGATTCGTCATCTTTTGCACAGGTGCTGAATGACAGAAATCTTATTGATAGTCTTGGTTTTACCCCAGAGACGTTTATTGGGATGTTTATCCCGAATACATATGAATTCTATTGGACGACTTCTCCTAAAAGTGTAGTGTTAAGGTTCAAGAAGGAGTATGACAGGTTCTGGAATGAAGAGAGGTTGGCAAAAGCCAGGGCAATGAAGTTTTCTCCATCACAAGTCTCTACACTGGCGTCGATAGTCGCTGAGGAGACAAATGCCCCTGGTGAGTGGCCCAAAATAGCAGGTGTCTATATGAATAGGCTAAAGAAGAGAATGCCTCTTCAAGCCTGTCCAACAGTGAAATACATATTCATAGATTCAGAGCCGGGTATGACAAGGATATTGAACAGGCATCTGAAGGCGGACTCGCCATACAATACGTACAGAAATTTGGGATTGCCTCCTGGGCCTATAACCATAGCTCCACCAGCAGTGTTGGATGCAGTCTTGAATTATGAGAAGACAGATTACCTTTATTTCTGTGCAAAGCCTGAATTTGATGGTACTCACAACTTTGCAAAGACATACTCACAGCATATGAAGCATTCTGCTGCGTACAATAAGGCGTATAAGGAGTGGGTAAAGAATAAGAAATAAAAAAAGGGTAAGCTTGATACATCGCACCGCTACAACCTTTGTACCCTTGCTACCTTCCGGTCCTGGGGGAGTTTAAAGGGAGCTGGTCGTGTATGACTTACCCGAATGCAAAGGTATGCATTTTTATTTAATAAACAAGAATGATGAAAAGTAAAATTAGAATTGCAGTTGGTCTTTCAGGTGGAGTTGATTCTTCTGTGGCAGCATTACTTCTGAAAAGGGCTGGATATGATGTGTTTGCCCTTTTTATGCAGAATTGGCACGATACTACCGGAACATTGCACGGAGACTGCGAGTGGGAGGAGGATTTGAGTGTCGCTAAAATGGTGGCAAAAAAACTTGATATACCATTCCATTTTGTCGATTTGTCCGGAATTTACAGACAGAGGGTAGTGGACTATATGTTTGCAGAATATGAGAAGGGGAGGACTCCAAATCCCGATGTATTGTGCAATAGCGAGATAAAATTTGACGCATTTCTCAAATGTGCAGAGGAGTTGGGTGCTGATTATGTGGCTACCGGCCACTATTGCCGTAAGGCTATGGTGAAAAAATCAACACTGGAAGAGGTGCCTGTAATGGATGGAGGTGTCCCTGTAGATATGGTAAGTGGCAGAGATGGGAATGGGGATATTGCATATAGGATCATTGCTGGCAGTGACAATAACAAGGATCAGACTTATTTTCTATGCCAGCTTACCCAGCAGCAACTCTCCAAAGCTCTTTTTCCTATCGGTGATATAGTCAAGCCAGAGGTTCGCAGACTGGCAGCTGAGGCAGGCCTGCCAAGTGCAGATAAAAAGGATTCACAAGGGATATGTTTTGTAGGGAAGGTGGATCTACCAGTATTCTTGCAACAGAAACTTACTGCCAAAGATGGGGAGGTAGTGGAGATTTTTTCAGATTTTTATGGAACTCTTGAGGGGTACCCAGGTTATGGCTCCCATCAAGGGGGGGATATTCACACGGTGGAACCAGAGGCAAACGGACTTCCTACAAAAGAGGTGACTTTCTCTACAGGTGATCTCTCTTTGGAGAATATGGGGAGAGATGATTTGGAAAATGCATTGGCATCACTTTCACGTGTCTACAGGTATAAAAAATCTGACGGAAAGGTTATTGGAAAGCATTTTGGAGCACAGTTCTTCACTATAGGACAAAGGAAAGGTCTTAATATTGGTGGCCATAAGGAGTCAATATTTGTCATTGATACCAATATTGATGACAATATAATCTATGTAGGTGAGGGGCATCATCACCCAGGACTTTTGCGAAAGGCACTGAGAATAGCAAATGACGAAGTGCATTGGATCAGGGAGGATTTGAAAATGGAAGATGGCCAGGTGCGTAACTATAATGTGAGGATAAGGTACAGGCAGCCGCTTCAGAAGGCGAAACTGTATCAGATGAAAGATTATATGTATTTTGTTTTTGAGGAGCATCAGAGGGGTATCTCTGCAGGGCAGTTTACTGTGTGGTATGATGAATCTGGAGAGATGGTGGGCAGTGGCGTTATCGGTCTCTAAACTTTTGTATGTTAACTATTTTATCATAACTTTGTAGATTATTAATATAAAAGCAATAAATATGTTTGGAAGATTATTCGCAACATTTCAAGATAGATATGTACACAAATCAATCATTTTTGCCATTGATGGTGTTGCTTCTGTCGCTTCAACACTTCTGGCTTTTCTGTTTACCCACCTTGTGGTAAGATTTGAAAATCTTGACAGTGCAATATATCTCTATCTATTGCTTTTCTCATTTATAGCCTCCTTTATCAGTATAATAACTTTGAAGACATATGCTGTGGCTGTCCGCCACACTACTATCATTGAGGTAGGAAAGCTGATAGGTGTTTCCATTTTCAAAGTGGGGATAATGCTGATATTCCTTTTTGCGCTAATGTCTACCAAACGATTCGATATCCCTTTCCTTACATTGTTGGTAATGGAAATTGTGGATGCGATGATTACCCTTGTGGCTTTGACTGTAATAAGGACAGCGGTGTCGTTTGTATATAAGATAATGTTGAAGAAGATAACAGCGAGTGCTACTGACAGGGTTCTTGTATATGGTGATAGTGTGAAGGCTGTCTCTGCCGGTATGATGGTAATCAAAAGTGCTGATTATATTTTTGAGGGATATATGGTTATAAATCAGGGCAGCGCCTTCTCTAAAAGAACATTGTCAGGCTATCCTGTGTTTACCATTGGTACAGAGAGAAATTTCGAGTATATAGTGGATAAGTACAATATTAAAGGTGTTGTCTTTTCAAGTTATGATGATGCCAGAAATGAGCAGGACAGACTTATCCCATATTGTACAAGGCACGGTATCTCAGTGATGGTCTCTCCTGGTGTGAGCGAAATTAATGAGGGATCTGCAATTATGCCACCTCTAAGAGAGGTTAAAATAGAGGATCTTTTGGGTAGGGAGCAGGTAGAGATCAATATGGATGAGATCCGCAGCTTCCTTACAGATAAAGTGGTGATGGTAACTGGTGCAGCTGGTTCTATCGGAAGTGAGTTGTGCCGTCAGTTGCTTAAAATTCCTATTCAGAAACTTATATTGTTTGATGCCGCAGAGACACCTATGAATGATGTTATGATCGAACTTAAGGATGTGGCACCACGCATTGAGAAGAAGTTCGTGATAGGAGATGTTCGCCAGAGACCGAAAATGGAGTATATCTTCAAGAGGTATCAGCCTAATGTGGTCTTCCATGCAGCAGCCTACAAACATGTTCCAATGATGGAGAATAACCCTGTAGAGGCGGTGAATACCAATGTGTTTGGAACAATGAATGTGGCAAATATGTCCCTTGAATTCGGTGTTGAGAAATTTGTGATGGTATCTACTGACAAGGCTGTGAACCCTGCAAATGTGATGGGTGCATCCAAGAGAATTGCAGAGATCTATACACAGAGTCTGAGCAGAGCTATTGCAGAGGGCAAGGTGAAGGGAAGTACCAAGTTTGTCACTACCAGATTCGGTAATGTTTTGGGCTCAAATGGATCAGTTATCCCTTTGTTTAAGAAACAGATTGCTGCAGGTGGCCCTATTACAGTAACTGACCCAAGAATTATAAGATACTTTATGACCATCCCCGAGGCTTGCCGTCTTGTGCTTGAGGCAGCCACTATGGGTAAAGAGGATGAGATCTTTGTATTTGATATGGGTGAGCCGGTGAAAATTGCAGACCTTGCCAAGAATATGATTACCCTTGCTGGACTGGAATTGGATAAGGATATCAAGATTCAGTATGTGGGTCTTCGCCCTGGTGAGAAACTTTATGAGGAGCTGCTGAGCAATGAGGAGAATACTGTACCTACTGTACATAAGAAGATATTCCTGGCCAAGGTGAGGAAGTATGATTACAATGACGTCAAGTTGGCTCTGGATAAATTGATGGAGGCTACCATGACTATGGACAAAGAGTCAACAGTGGCACAGATGAAAGAGATTGTTCCGGAGTTCAAGAGTTGTAACTCCAGATATGGAAGATTGGATAAATAGGGGATAGATGAAAGAAACTAAGATTTGCGTAATAGGGCTTGGCTATGTAGGACTTCCTATGGCCAGGCTTTTCTCAACTAAATATAAGACTGTAGGATACGACATCTGTGAATCGCGTGTTGAGGCCCTTATGGCTGGACACGACGATATGCTTGAGGTTAGTGACGAACTGTTGCAAGAGGCATTGGAGGGTAATCTTAAATGTACTAGCAATATAGAGGATATAAGGGATTGTAATTTCTATGTAGTGGCGGTCCCTACCCCTGTGGATAAGAACAATAATCCAGATTTGAGCCCATTGTATGAAGCAAGTGCAACTGTAGGTTCTGTTCTGTCTGAAGGGGATGTGGTAGTCTATGAATCAACTGTATATCCTGGTGTGACAGAAGAGGAGTGTGTCCCAGTTCTGGAGAGGGTGTCCGGATTGAAATTCAACGAAGGTTTTTTTGCCGGGTACAGTCCTGAGAGGATAAATCCGGGTGACAAGCTCCATACAGTGGAGAAGATAAAGAAAGTGACTTCGGGCTCTACACCTGAAATAGGGCAATATATAGACGCAGTGTACAATTCTGTGCTGGAGGCAGGAACTCACCTTGCCCCATCTATAAAAGTGGCAGAGGCTGCGAAAGTCATAGAGAATTCCCAAAGAGATATAAATATTGCCTTTGTAAACGAGCTCTCAAAAATATTCAACAAATTGGGTATTGATACCTATGATGTGCTTGAAGCTGCATCTACCAAATGGAATTTTCTACCATTTATGCCAGGACTTGTAGGTGGACACTGTATAGGTGTGGACCCTTATTATTTGGCACAATGTGCGCAGAGACATGGATATAATCCAGAAATTATCCTTGCTGGCCGTAGGATGAATGATGGGATGGGTGAGTATGCTGCCAATCAGACTGTCAAGCTGATGATGAAGAAGGGTATTCAGGTTTTAGGCTCAAATATCCTTATTCTTGGGGTGACATTCAAGGAGAATTGCCCAGATGTGAGAAATACAAGGGTGGTGGATCTTTATAATTCGCTAAAGGAGTATAATCTGAATATCAAAGTATACGACCCTTGGGCAGATCATAGTGTCGTAAAGAATCACTATGGTATAGAATTGGAAAGTAAACTCCCTGAGGAGAGGTTTGATGCAGTTGTACTGGCTGTAGCACACGATCAGTTCAAAGAGATGGATATCCATTCGTTGGTAAATGATACCCATATTATTTACGACATAAAGGGTGTGTTGCCGAAGGATATGGTGGATGGAAGATTGTAAATTTTAATTATCAGTGATTTATGGAATTTATTCTAATTGTTATAATAGGTATTGTGGGCTTTATCGTCCAGAGTCGCCTCCAAAGTGTTTTCAATAAATATTCAAAAGTGCTTGCCCCTGGTGGTATGACAGGCAGGGAGGCAGCGGAGAAGATGCTTCGAGATTATGGTATAAAGGATGTGAAGGTGGTTAGTGTAAAAGGGAGGTTGACAGACCATTATAATCCGGTGAACAAGACCCTCAATCTGAGTGCCAGTGTATACAATTCAAACAGTGTGGCGGCACTTGCAGTGGCGGCACACGAGTGTGGGCATGCGGTACAGCATGCAGAGGGTTATGCCCCATTGAAAATGCGTTCGGCTTTGGTGCCTGTTGTCCAGTTCTCTTCAACATGGGCCCAGATTATCCTTATAGTAGGCATTTTGCTTATAAATACCTTTCCTGCGTTGTTGTATCTGGGTATTGCAATGTTTGCAATGGTGGTTTTGTTCAGTTTTATAACCCTCCCTGTTGAGTACAATGCCTCTGATAGGGCGTTGGATTGGCTTGAAAGATCAAACTCGTTGACACATACACAGGTAGGACAGGCCAAAATTACTTTGAAATGGGCAGCCAGGACATATGTGGTGGCTGCTTTGTCAGCATTGGCCACTTTGCTTTATTATCTTGGCATTGCCAGAGATAATGATTAGTCTGCGATGAAAAGTTATCATATTGCAATTGTAGGGGGAGGCGCTGCCGGACTTATGGCGGCTGCGAGATGTGTCGGCTCCGGCTTGGATGTTGTCCTTATCGAGAAGAACAAGGAGTGTGGTAAAAAGCTCCTTATTACCGGTAAAGGGCGTTGCAATATTACAAACAGTTCCCCTTGGAAAGATTTCCAGACTCATATCCATCCTGATAAAGGTTTTTTGAAAAATGCATTTCACCACTTTTCAAATAAGGATGTGGTAGCACTCCTTGAGAGTGCAGGACTCCCTTGTAAGGAGGAGAGGGGTAATCGTATATTTCCTGTATCTGATAGAAGCCATGATGTGAGGGATACACTGGTGAAATATATTAAGAAAGGTGGTATCAATGTGGTCACAGGTTGTCAGGTGCTGGATATAAACAAGGGTGATAACCTGTTTACGCTCAGTTTGTCTACTTATGAAGGGGATAATCTTGATATTCAGGCATCAAGGGTGATTCTCGCTACAGGTGGACTCTCTTATCCGACAACAGGCTCTACTGGGGATGGATATGATGTTGCAAGTAAGTTTGGTCATACTATTGTAGGGACTTTCCCATCGTTGACAGCTCTGAAACCATTCAATATGGATTCTCGTATGGAGGGTATCCTCCTTAAGAATGTAAGGATGGATCTGTGGGTCAATGGATCAAAGGTCCAATCAGAGTTTGGTGAGACCCTTTTTACTTCTGGAGGTATCGAGGGGGCATTGGGGTTCAGAGTGAGCAGAAAGGGTGTTAAAGGGTTGATTAATGGTCAGAAAGTGGAGTTAGTCCTCGATTTGAAACCGGCAGTGGAGATGGATGAACTTAACAAGAGGGTGAAGGAGTTGTCGGCTGAGTGTGGAGGAAAACTGAAGAAAATAGTTTCCAGGTTGGTCCCTGCGCAAATGGTGGACCCATTTATCGATTCTCTCCCTGGGCTCAATCCTGAGAACATGGCATCAAGGCTTAAAGAGTGGCGTTTCAAGATTGTAGGGTATGTAGGCTATGAAAGATGTGTAGTGACAGCAGGTGGGGTGTCATTGGATGAGATATCCCGTAAAACCATGGAATCCAAAGTAATCGATGGCCTATATATGGCGGGGGAAGTTATGGATTTGGATGGTGATACCGGAGGGTATAACCTCCAGATAGCATTCTCTACAGGTGCATTGGCGGCAGACTCTGCTGTCAGGTCAATATCTATTTGACAACAAAATTGAAGATTTGTTGACCATCTACCGAGCCGGTCAGACGGGATACAGGTGTAATTTCTACAGGCTTTGCCAATTCCATTGTTATAAAATCACCTATACGGAGTGAACAATATCTGGAAATGAGGGCTATCCTCTCCATTATTCCATCATAGGTGGGAAATGTGAATGCTTCAAATGGGTTGGCGTAGTTTATCTGCACCTCAAATTTATGGGTAGTTGCTGCAGGAATCTCCATCTCAGGGAAAGAGAGTAGGGGGATTATGGATGTGTAGTCAAGTGAGTTCTCTATAAATGCCCTCTCCTGCAAGTCAGAAAAGTATTCACCCTTCAGTGTGGGGTGAAGCAGAAGGCCGAAACCATAGGAGTCAATATATCTTTGGGCAAATCTGTTGGCGATAGCTTTACCCGCACGTAGTGTCTTGATATACATCACAGGTACGGCTGATACTTTCTCAACTTGATCAGGTATGTAATACTCATCCAGAGCCCTTATAAGGGTACTGTCGGGACGACAATAGAAACTCTCTTTTCCGTATGGAGATACTATGATATTCATCTATCTTTTTCCTAAGTGGATCTCAGTGAGGACCTTTTTGGTGTCAAGGGTAAAGTCACCATTCATCATCCAGGAGTAGTAACTTGGTTCCTGAGCCAATACCTCTTTGACAGGGCGCCCTTTGTGTTTTCCAAAATTGAAGGTAGGGACATCTTTGTCATTGTAAACAATCCTCCCTGCATAGTCGACATTTTTGGTTTTGGTTGAGAACTCTGCCAAAAAGTTGACGTCGTTTTCCAATTCCGGATATTTGTCAAGCTGGGCCATCAGAATCTCGTATGTTGCCAGTGTGTCAGCCTCTGCTGAGTGTGCATTCTCCAATGTTTTGCCACAGTAGAATTTATATGCGGCACTTAGGGTCCTTTGCTCCATCTTGTGGAATATGGTCTGTACATCCACAAGTTTCCTTTTTCTGAAATCAAAATCGGCAACATCTGCCCTCAGAAACTCCTCTGCCAGTAGAGGAATATCGAATTTGGTGGAGTTGTACCCTGCAATATCGCAACCTGACATCCACTGTGCCAATGATTTTGCCACCTGTTTGAATGTGGGGCAATCCTTTACATCCTCATCTGATATTCCGTGGACTGCCTGTGCTTCAGGGGAGATGGGGATAGTGGGGTTTATTCTGCGGGTTTTGGTCTCTACCTCACCGTCAGGATGCACCTTTACCACTGAAATCTCTACTATCCTATCTGTGGCAATATTGAGACCAGTACTCTCGATATCGAAGAACAATATCGGATTTTTAAGTTTCAGTTTCATATCTCCATTGTGCCGTTATGATGGTATACGGATAGGCATGAGCAATGAGCATATCACCTCCTCAGGGTCAGTCTCACCAGCGGCAAGGATCAAACCTGCACGTGTAGGGTCTGACAACTCGATGGATACCTCCTCGTATGGGAGATTGTTGAGTATTTCAGCCAAGAAAGTTGATTTGAAGCCAATGTGCATTTCATCCCCCTCGTAAGTGCAGTCAAGTGTCTCATGCGCAGACATTGAGAAATTGGTGTCTGATGCTGAAATGACCAGTTTGTTGAAAGAAAGTGAAAGTTTGATATGTGAAGTCGACTGGTTAGAGCAAACTGCAACCCTCTTGACAGCATTTAAAAGAGCTACTCTGTTTATTACCAGTTTGTTAGGGTTGTTCTTAGGGATTACTGAACGGTAAGCGGGATATGTCCCCTCCTGAAGCCTGCAGATGAGGATATTGCCATCAAACTCAAAGTATGCATTCTTAGTGTCAAATGTAACCTTTACCAAGTCTTCGCTTTTGCCAAGAAGTGAGCGGAGGATGGCGGCAGGTTTCTTAGGAAGAATGAAAGAGCATTTCTCAGTTACCTTGACATCGTGGCGGGTATAATAAACCAGTTTGTGGGAATCTGTAGCCACTAGTGTGGTGTTTTCTGGGGTCATATCGAAGAATATGCCGTTCATTACAGGTCTGAGTTCATCCTCTGCTGTAGCATAGATAGTGTTATTTATACCAGTAAGGAGAATGTCTGAAGGGAATGATGCCGATATTGCCAAATCTCCCAATTCAGGGAGTGAAGGGTAGTCATCAGCAGGGAAGAAAGGGATCTTGGATGCACCACTCATCCAGCTGATATTGAGGATCTCTTCGTTTGCCTCTGTGCTGAACTGTAGTGGAAGATCGGGAAATTCCTTAAGAGAATCAGTCAGAAGTTTGGCGGGAACTGCTATTTCCCCCTCTTCCTGAACATCCTCAATCGCGATAGTAGTTTTAAGTGTCATCTCAAGATCCGAAGCGGTAACCTCCAATGAGTTGCCGGACAATACGAATAGGAAATTGTCAAGGATAGGTAGAGTGTTTCGGTTGGAAATGACCCTTGATACGGACAATAGACCGTGCAAAAGCTCTGAACTTGATACTGTAAATTTCATACTTATATTTTATTTTTTTGTTTTCAAACGTTACAAATGCAAATGTAAAAAATTTTTGGCATATATTTTGAGTTTATCGCATCAAAGTATTAAACAATTTCGATATATATGAAAAGATTTTTGCTGGTAGCGTTGTGCGCAATTTTATTCGGTGGAGCCACGTCATTTATTGTGGTGAAAAGTGTGTTGAATGGTAATCAGAGCGATGTTTATACCTATTCTGATGAGGTTCCTCAAGTCAGGAATGTCAAATTTTCAGGGGAGTATCCAGATTTTACCTATGCTGCAGAGACATCTGTACAAGCGGTGGTTTTCGTGAAGGTGATAAAGAGGTCTGAGGGGAATCAGATGCCACCATCCATTTTTGATTATTTCTTTGGTTTTGGAGGTGGACCCTCTTCGCCCCGCGAGCAGGTGGGCAGTGGATCTGGGGTAATTATTACTCACGATGGATATATTGTTACAAATAATCACGTGGTAGCCGGTGCATCTGAGATAGAGGTGACTATGGACAACAATAAGACATTCAAGGCAGAACTTATTGGTACTGACCCAGCTACTGATGTGGCCCTGCTTAAGGTGGAGGCAGAGAATCTCCCTACAATCCCTTATGGGGATTCGGATAAACTCCGCTTGGGAGAGTGGGTGCTGGCAATTGGCAGCCCATATGGTCTTAATTCGACCATCACAGCCGGTATTGTGAGTGCAAAAGGGCGTTCGATGGCTAATAACGGTGAGTTCAAGATTGAGTCATTTATCCAGACTGATGCTGCTGTGAATCCAGGCAATAGTGGAGGAGCACTTGTCAATATCAAGGGTGAATTAGTGGGTATCAATACTGCTATCATTTCAAACACAGGTTCTTATGCAGGATACTCTTTTGCAGTTCCGGTAAACATTGTAAGAAAGATAGTTTCTGACCTCATGGATTTTGGCAAGGTTCAGAGGGCAATGCTCGGCATATCGATGCAGGATATCTCGGATGCATTGAAAAATGAGAAGGAACTTCCTACTCTGGATGGTGTCTATGTGGCAGAGGTGGTAAAAGGTGGTGCAGCTGACAAGGCTGGCGTAAAGGCTGGTGATGTGCTTGTGTCGATCGAAGGGGAGCCAGTCAGAAAAGGTTCTGCAGTTCAAGAGAAAATCAATAGGTATCGTCCAGGTGATAAGGTTACACTGGTGGTGTTGAGGGGAAATAAAGAGTACAAACTTGAAGCTACACTTATCGGAAAGGATGCTCAGGATATGGGTACTGTGTCAGCACAGGAGAAAATCAATCTATTCGGGGCGGAACTTGTGCCGGCTCCTAAGGAGAAACTTGAAAAACTCGGTATCAAATCGGGTGTTCAGGTGAGGTCGATTGAGAAGGGTAAAATGAGAGAAGCAGGTATTAAACAGGACTTTATCATCACATTTGTGAATAATACAATGGTCACTTCACCTGCAGATGTTGCTGCTATTGTGAAGAAAGCCAAGAGGTCTGTCCTGGTAGAAGGTGTTTACCCTGACGGTTCGGTATTCTATTACGCTATCGGCCTATAGTCCGGCGTTCTGGAAAATATATTCTTAAAATACTTGAGTTGCAAAGGTTGCATATTAAAAAAATGCTATCTTTGCAACTTATTTGTATACAATGAGACAGTTAAAAATAACCAAATCAATTACTAACAGAGAGAGCGCATCTCTGGATAAGTATCTACAAGAGATAGGTAGAGAGGAACTTATCACTGTAGAAGATGAAGTGGAATTGGCCCAAAGGATCCGTAAAGGGGATCAGGAGGCACTTGAAAAACTTACAAGGGCAAACCTCCGTTTCGTGGTTTCTGTGGCCAAACAGTATCAGAACCAAGGTCTAAGTCTTCCGGACCTTATCAATGAGGGTAATCTTGGCCTTATCAAAGCGGCAGAGAAATTTGATGAGACACGCGGTTTCAAATTCATCTCATATGCAGTATGGTGGATCCGTCAGTCTATCCTTCAGGCCCTTGCCGAGCAGTCAAGAATTGTGAGACTACCATTGAATCAGGTTGGCTCCCTCAATAAAATCAACAAAGCACTGAACAAATTCGAGCAGGAGAATGAACGTATGCCCTCACCTGATGAGTTGGCAGACATTCTTGATATTCCTAGGGAGAAAATTGCAGATACATTGAGAGTATCCGGCAGACACGTCTCTGTGGATGCACCATTTGTGGATGGTGAGGACAACAGTCTTTTGGATGTCCTTGTGAACAATGACTCTCCAAATGCAGACCGTGGTCTTGTCAATGAGTCCCTTAACAAGGAGATTGAGAGGGCCCTTTCTACCCTTACTGAGAGGGAGAGGGACATCGTTAAGGATTTCTTCGGTATCGGAACATCGGAGATGACACTCGAGGAGATAGGAGAGAAGTTCGGACTTACCCGTGAGAGGGTACGTCAGATCAAGGAGAAAGCTATCCGCCGTCTCAGACACAGCAATCGTAGTAAACTTCTGAAGAGCTACCTGGGTTAGAAATATTAATGAATCTAAATATGAAAAAATCTTTATTGACAATCGTTGGAGCAATTGCAATTCTTATGACTTACAGTTGTGAATCAAATCCACTACTTAAAGAGTGGGATACCCCATTTGGCATACCTCCATTTGAAGAGGTTCGTCCTGAACATTATATGCCTGCTTTCCTTAAAGCTATGGAAGAGCATAAGGCTGAAATAAATGCTATCGTAAACTGCAAAGAGGAGCCAAATTTTGAAAATACCATCCTCCCATATGACAAGGCTGGCAGCCTTTATTCAAAAGTGGCAGTAGTTTTCTCAAGTGAGAGCGGTGTCAATTCAAGTGATGCCATTATGGCCATCTCAAGAGAGCTTTCTCCTATCCAGAGTGCACACTTCAGCGAGATTTCCCTCAATGATGCCCTTTTCCAGAGGATTAAAGCTGTTTATGACAAGAGAGAGAGCCTAGGCCTGGACAAGGATCAGATGAGACTTGTTGAGGAGATCTATAAAGGCTTCGAGCGTTCTGGTGCAAACCTTTCTGAGGAGAAGAAAGCTGAGCTTAAAGAGGTAAATGCCGAGATTTCAGCTCTTCAACTTGAGTTCGGACAGAATCTTCTTAAAGAGACAGCTGCATACAAACTTGTCATTGAGGACGAAAAGGACCTTTCAGGTCTTTCTGAGGCTCAGATCGCAGAGGCGGCATCAAGGGCAAAAGCTGCAGGTATGGAGGGTAAATGGATTTTCGGTCTTGACAATCCTAGCATTATGCCTTTCTTGCAAAATGCTGACAATGCAGAGCTTAGAGAGCAAATGATGAATGCCTACCTTATGAGAGGCAACAACAATAATGAGAATGACAGCAAGGCAACTATTGCCAAACTTGTAGAGCTCCGTCTCAAAAAAGCCCAGATTATGGGTTGTAAAAACTATGCTGAGTACGCTCTTGATACCCGTATGGCTAAAACTGAAGAGGCTGTCTTCAACCTATTGGACCAGATTTGGGCACCAGCAATTAAAGCTGCCAAGAATGAACTTAAGGATATGACCAAGATCGCCAGAAAAGAGGGTGTGAAAGGTGAGCTTAAAGCTTCAGACTGGAGATACTATTTTGAAAAAGCTAAAGTCAGCAAGTTTAACCTTACTGAGGATGAACTCAGACCATACTTCAAACTCGAGAATGTACGTGAAGGTATCTTCTATGTGGCAAACCAGTTGTATGGTATCACTTTCACCCAGCTTGAAAATGTTCCACTTCCTCATCCTGAGGCAGTAGCATTTGAGTGTAAAGAGGCTGACGGTACACACCTTGGTGTAATCTTCTTCGATATGTTCGCCCGTCCAGGCCAGAAGAGAGGTGGTGCATGGTGTGGAGGCTTCCGTGAGCAGGTATATGAGAATGGACAGAGAGTTGCTCCTCTTGTAACAGTAGTAGGCAACTTCACCCGTCCGGTAGGTGACCAGCCTGCACTTCTTAGCCCTGATGAGGTGGAGACATATTTCCACGAGTGCGGTCACGCCCTACAGTCACTTCTTCAGGATGTGAAATATGACGGTCTAACTGGTATCACACGTGACTTCGTAGAGCTTCCATCACAGATTATGGAGCACTGGGCATTTGAACCACAAGTACTTAATGTATATGCAAAACATTATCAGACAGGTGAAGTTATCCCTTCTGAGTTGGTAGAGAAACTTGACAAGTCTGGCAAATATGGTCAGGGTTTTGCGACTGTAGAGTATTTGGCAGCATCTTATCTTGATATGGATTATCACGTCCTTACAGAGATTCCTGAAAATCTTGACCTTGTAGCATTTGAAGCAAAAGTGCTAGGTGATAGAGGTATCCTTTCTCAGATTCCTCCAAGATACAGAACTACCTATTTTAACCACACATTTGGTGGCGGATATACCGCAGGTTACTACAGCTACATTTGGGCTGAGGTTCTAGATGCTGATGCTTATCAGGCATTTGTTGAGACCGGTGATATCTTCAATAAAGAGGTGGCTTCAAAATTCAGGTATGAGGTTTTGGCTAGAGCCGGTGAGGATGAGGCTATGACACTCTATGTTAACTTTAGAGGCCAGGAACCTGGTATTCAAGCACTATTGAACAATAGAGGTCTATAATATACACGATATGGCAAACTTTTGGTCTGCACTAGAAAATGGAATAACCGCAGTAAGTGATTTTATCTGCGGTTATCCTCTTTTTACACTCCTTGTAGGAGGTGGTTTGTTCTTTTTGATCTACTCGGGCTTCGTTCCATTGAGGTATTATGGAAGGGCTATCAAATCGTTAAGGGCTAAGGATGATAAGGCTGAAGGTCAGATCAGCTCATTTGAAGCACTTGCAAGTGCCATCGCCGCTACTGTAGGTATGGGTAATATCGCAGGTGTGGCTATTGCCCTCTCTATCGGTGGCCCTGGTGCTATATTCTGGATGTGGGTAAGTTCTATCCTAGGTATGGCTACTAAATTCTTTGAAGGGACACTTTCAGTAATGTATAAAGGGAAAGATGACGCAGGTGAAGTGCAGGGTGGTCCTATGTATATGATATTGTCGGGCCTTGGTCCAAAATGGAAACCAATGGCAGTATTCTTCTCTATATTCGGTCTGATCGGTACACTATGTATCATGCAGTCAAACCAGTTTACTGAGGCTATAACCACTATTTTCTTTACTCCTGAGCAAAATACTGTAACACTTAGATTTATCATCGGTGTAATTATCTGTGTTATTGTGGCTTGTGTGATTTTGGGCGGTATCAAGAGGATTTCAAAAGTGGCCACTAAAGTGGTACCTGCTATGGTAGCTATGTATTTTCTATTGGTGTTGTATATCATCCTAACACATTTGAAAGCTGTACCAGGTGTATTTGGTGCAATCTTCATAGAGGCATTTACAGTGAAAGCCGGTGTAGGTGGTGGTATAGGTGCTTTGGCTTCTATCGCGCTTATCGGTATCAGACGTGCTGCCCTTGTTAATGAGGCTGGTGTGGGTACAGCATCGATGATGCACGGTGCATCAAAAAACAATGAGCCTGTAAGGGAGGGTCTTGTGGCTATGATAGGACCATCTATTGACTCAGGCCTGGTATGTACACTTACAGCTATCGCCATTCTTATCCAGAGAGATGTTCTCGCACTTGGTAATGGTATTAGCGGATCAATCGCAGGATTGAGCGTAGCTCTTCAGGCATTTGACGCATCGATTCCTGGTGTGGGTAAGTACTTGCTATTGGCAATGCTATTCTTCTTTGCATTCTCGACCATGTTCTCATATTCGTACTATGGTCAGAAGTGTACAGGGTTCCTTTTCGGTGCAAAATATTCAAAATATTACAATATCTTCTTCCTAATCATGCTGGTAGTAGCGGCAATGATCCCATTGAAAGCTGCAGTCGGTCTGATCGACATTGCTTATGCATTGATGGCATTCCCTACTATGATAACATTGTTTATACTCTCGCCTAAAGTTAAGGCTGAGATGAAGAAGTATTTCGCTAAAAAATAAATAGATGAATCAGGAAATTTTTATATCAGAAAGAGTTAAGGAGGCGGTAAAATCTCTATATGGAGCCTCTGCAGAGGGTATGCCTATTCAGATGCAGGCTACCAGAAAGGAGTTTGAAGGTGATGTGACAGCGGTAATGTTCCCATTGCTCAAAGTGAGCAAAAAATCACCAGAAGCTACAGGTGAAGAGGTGGGAGCATGGCTTAAGGAGAATACTCCCGAGATTGAGTCATATAATGTAGTGAAGGGGTTCCTGAACATAAAAATTTCCCAGGCATTCTGGAATAGCGTTTTTGCCAATATTGCCTCTACAGAGGATTTTGGTCAGGGTGCACCTACAGGGAAGACCATTATGGTGGAGTATTCAAGTCCTAATACCAACAAACCACTCCACTTGGGACATATCAGAAACAACCTTTTAGGCTCATCTGTGTCAAAACTATTGGCAGCAAATGGTCACAATGTCATCAAAGTGAACCTTGTAAATGACCGTGGTATCCATATCTGTAAGTCTATGCTTGCATGGCTCAAAAGGGGTAACGGTGAGACTCCTGCATCTTCTGGCAAGAAAGGTGATCATTTGGTAGGTGACTACTATGTCCTTTTCAACAACATGCTGAAAGAGGAGTGTGAGAAGCTTGGCTGTGAGGATAAAGATGCCCCTATCATGAAGGAGGCTCAGGAGATGCTCTTCAAATGGGAGAGTGGAGATAAAGAGGTGGTGGATCTATGGAAGAAGATGAATGGCTGGGTATATGAGGGATTCGATGAGACTTATAACAGATTGGGTATCGAATTTGACAAGATATACTACGAGTCACAGACATATCTTTTGGGTAAAGCATTGGTGCAGAAAGGGTTGGAAGCTGGTGTATTTGAGAAGATGGAGGATGGCTCTGTATGGTGTGACCTTACAGCTGATGGTCTTGACAGGAAGCTTCTTCTCCGTTCTGACGGTACTTCTGTATATATGACCCAGGATCTTGGTACAGCTGAGAGCAGATATTCTGAATTCAAACTTGACGAGATTATCTATGTCGTGGGAAATGAGCAGAACTATCACTTCCAGGTATTGAAGCTCATCCTCAAGAAACTTGGTTTTGACTGGTCAGATGCCATCTATCACCTTTCTTATGGTATGGTAGAGCTTCCAGAGGGCAAAATGAAATCTCGTGAAGGTACTGTAGTGGATGCTGATGATCTTCTTGACAAGATGTACAATACTGCCAAAGAGACCTCTCTTGAACTTGGAAAGATGGACGGTATGTCTGAGGAAGAGCAGCATAAACTCTTTGAGATGTTGAGCTTGGGTGCATTGAAGTACTTCATTATCAAAGTGGATCCACGCAAGACTATGCTTTTCGATCCACGTGAGTCTATTGATTTCAATGGAAATACAGGTCCATTTATCCAATATACCCACGCCCGTATCAAATCTATCCTCAGAAAAGCACAGGCGGCAGAGTTGGCTGTAAATGGATTGGATGATCCATCAAAACTGTTGGATAAAGAGGTCAGCATTATCAAGATGCTTAATCTCTTCCCTGAAAAGATTAAAGAGGGTGGAGCAGCCCACTCTCCAGCAGTGGTTGCAAACTACGCATATGATTTGGCCAAGGAGTTCAACCAATATTACCACGATGTCTCTATCATGAGGGAGGAGGATGAGAAGGTGAGACTTTTCAGACTTGCTCTTATCGATGTGATAGCTAAGGTACTGACCAAAGCTATGGGTATTTTGGGTATTGAACTTCCTGAAAGAATGTAATTAGCCGTGTCACCTTTCCTGCCTACCACTAAGAAGGAGGTCGAAGCCCTCGGTTGGGACTATATCGATGTGATATTGTTCTCTGGCGACGCTTATGTGGACCACCCCTCTTTTGGTACGGCTGTGATAGGGAGGATACTTGAGTCACATGGCTATAGGGTAGCTATCGTCCCACAACCTAACTGGAGGGATGACCTCAGAGATTTCAAGAAACTTGGAAGGCCACGCCTTTTCTTTGGAGTGAACTCCGGAGCAATGGACTCAATGGTCAACCACTATACAGCCAATAAGAGACTAAGGTCAGATGATGCGTACACCCCTGACGGTAAAGCCTCTTTCAGACCAGATTATGCAGTAAAGGTCTATTCGAATATCCTAAAAGAGTTATACCCTGATGTGCCGGTAGTTATAGGTGGGATAGAGGCCTCTTTAAGAAGGGTAACACACTATGATTATTGGCAGGACAAACTCCTTCCGTCGATACTTGTAGATTCAAAGGCAGATTATCTCATATACGGGATGGGGGAGAGGCCTATCGTAGAGATGGCAAGAGCTTTTGATGAGGGGGGGAGTGAGTATCACATCAGGCAGATACCCCAGATTGGATATATGGTTCCAAAAGGGACAAACAAGGGTGGTGATGATACCATTGTCCTCAAATCCTATGAGGCTGCAGTCAAATCAAAACTGACATTTGTCGAGAATTTCAATATAATAGAGACGGAGGCCAATAAGCTTCATCCTAAAAGATTGGTAGAACCTTGCGGTGATATGGAGGTGGTGATAAACCCTCCATACCCTCCGGCTACCGAGGAGGAGATGGACTCTTTCTTTGATCTCCCATTCACAAAACTGCCACATCCAAGATATAAAGGGAAGAGGATTCCGGCCTATGATATGATCAAGTTTTCCATTAATATCCATCACGGATGTTTTGGAGGTTGCAGTTTCTGTACAATAGCTGCCCATCAGGGGAGATTTATCCAAAACAGGTCGGTTAACAATATTGTTAACGAGATTAACAAACTTGTTTTACATCCTGAGTTTAAGGGAGTAATATCTGATGTGGGTGCTCCTACTGCCAATATGTACAAAATGAGGGGAAAGAACCCGGAATTGTGCGACAAGTGCAGCAGAAAGTCGTGTCTTTTCCCGAAAATGTGCCCAAATCTGAACCATTCCCATAAGGATGTGCTGGCTTTGTATCAAGAGATATCCAAGATAAAAGGGGTGAAGAATTTCTATATCGGAAGCGGTATCAGATACGATCTTTTTCTCGGGGAGAACGGATATCTGGACGAGACATCCAGACCATATCTCAAGGAACTGATAACAAAGCATACTTCAGGAAGACTCAAAGTGGCCCCTGAGCATACAGAGAGTCACGTCCTCCAATATATGTCAAAACCCCCTTTCAGACTATTTTCGATTCTTAGGAGGGAGTTTGACAGGATAACATCCCAATGTGGCCTGAAATATCAGCTTGTCCCATATTTTATCTCATCGCATCCAGGGTGTAAGGATGAGGATATGATAAAATTGTCAAGACATCCTGACCTTAGGGGAATATATATGGAGCAGGTTCAAGACTTTACACCTACCCCAATGACGGCATCATCCGCCATGTTCTATTCTGGTATGGACTTGAAAACATACAGACCCATTTTTGTGGAGAGAAATCAGGAGAATAAAAAGAGGCAAAAATCTTATTTTTTTTCTCGCAGATAAGATAAAAAGCATTATTATTGCACCGGAATAATTGATCAAAACGTACACATGAGCAAACAAGTTGGAAGATCAGCATCTTCAATCAAAAGAGCGGTAGTTAGTTATGAGAATATGTCTGCTGAGTTGCAGGCTGCTTTCAAGGAGAAGTACCCAAAAGGATATGCCGATTATATGGGTGATATTTTCAAAGTGGACAAACCTGACGGTTCTTCATTCTATGCAGTATCGGTGGAGATGCCTGGTGCGATTTATCTGGTGAAGATATCAGTGAGGGTAGATGATTACGAGGATGTAGAGAAAGATCTATTCAACGACGACTTGGGTGACGATGATGCTGCAGGTGACGGCACATTCCCTGAGGATGGGACAGATTCATCTGCTTTCAGCGACGATGATGACTCTAAAGAGGACTAATATTATCCCTTCGATTTCGCGATTGCTGCATAAGCTCCCGGAAGCACAGTTCCTTTTGATTTTGGCTTTCATTGTGGGGCTTGTTAGTGGCCTGGCAGCAGTTGCCCTCAAATGGCTTATAGAATTTGTAGGAGACTTTCTGATCGGTTGGTTTGATACTGCCACAGACAGTTTCCTATATTTGTTGTATCCAGGTGTGGGTATGCTTATAGCAATGCTTCTGGTAAAGTTCCTGGTAAAGGATAATATCGGACATGGTGTGACAAAGGTTCTGCTGGCTGTATCTAAAAACAATTCGAAAATCAAACCTCACAATACCTGGTCATCACTCCTTACCAGTTCGATTACTATTGGATTCGGTGGATCTGTGGGAGCTGAGGCACCAATAGTCTATACAGGTGCAGCCATTGGTTCAAATATAGCCAGAGTGCTTGGTCTCTCATACAAGCATATGACTATCCTTTTGGGCTGTGGTGCTGCTGGTGCAGTAGCGGGAATTTTCAAGGCCCCTATGGCGGGTATCCTTTTCACATTGGAGATTCTCCTTTTCAACATCTCTATGACATCAATACTTCCTCTATTGATGTCAACAGTGACTGCTACAGCGATATCATATCTCTTTTTAGGCAGAGATGTCGCCTTTTTGAGCACCATTGACCCGTTTGTCATGAAGAACATCCCATATTATTTGGTATTGGGCGTTTTCTGCGGTTTTGTCTCTCTCTATTTTACCAGGACCACACTCTCTTTGGAGGATAAGATAAAAAGCATCTCCAACCCTTACAAAAGGTGGGCATTCAGTGCTTTGATGCTTGGTATTCTGATTTATATATTCCCCCCATTGTTCGGAGAGGGTTATCATGCACTTGAATCACTCCTTACTGGTAATCCAGTACAGGGACTGGATACATCACTGTTTGCTTCTCTTCTCAATTACAAGTGGTTTGTCCCTGTATTCTTCCTGTTTGTCCTTATTTTCAAGGTGTTTGCCATGTCATTTACCAATGCCGGTGGTGGAGTAGGAGGTACATTCGGCCCCACTCTGATCGTGGGTGGTATTGCTGGTTTCGTTCTGGCCAGGGTGATAAACCTTACAGGGCTGCATGTACTCCCCGAGAACAATTTTGTCCTTGTCGGTATGGCAGGCTTGATGGCGGGTGTGATGCAGGCCCCTATGACTGCAATTTTCCTTATTGCTGAGATTACCGGTGGTTATGAACTTCTGATGCCTTTGAGTATAACAGCAGCGATATCTTTCGCTACTATACGTGTATTTGAACCATATTCCATCTATACCAAGCGTATTGCTAAAAGTGGTGAGCTTCTTACACACGACAGTGATCAGGCGGTACTTACACTTCTCAAAACATCGGATCTTATAGAGTCAGACTTCTGCCCTGTACATATGGAGGATAATCTGGGAAACCTGGTGAATGTAGTGGCTAAGTCCAAGAGAAACATCTTCCCTGTAGTCGATTCTGACAACAAATTCCAGGGGTTCATCTCTCTGGATGATATCAGGATGGTGATGTTTGACCGTGACAAATATGATGAAATATTCGTTTACAACATAATGAAGCAGCCCCCCCATACTGTTTGTGACTGTGAAAAGATGGACAGTGTAATGGACAAATTTGAGAAGAGCGGGGCTTGGAACCTCCCTGTGGTGGATGAGAACAACAGATATCTCGGCTTCGTATCCAAATCGAAGATATTCTCGTCGTATAGGGAAAAGCTTCAGGATGTATCACACGACTAATCCTTTACCATTATGAAACCTTTGTATGTCAATTTTATAAGCCAGAGGCTTGGTGTATCCGGATGGCAAGTAGAGCACTGTATAGATCTTTTTGACGAGGGGGCTACCATCCCTTTCATATCAAGATACAGGAAAGAGAGGACAGGCGGGCTGGATGAAGCCAAGGTGGGTGAGGTGAAACACTATTATCAGAAGTTTGAGGAGCTGGAGAAGAGAAAGGAGGGGATTCTGGCCTCGATAAAGGAGCAGGGCAAACTGACAGATGCGCTTCAATCGGAAATTGACAACTGTGTGGAGTCGCAGCATCTGGAGGATCTTTATCTCCCTTATAGACCAAAAAGGAAGACAAAGGCCTCTATGGCCAAGGAGAAAGGACTTGAACCATTGGCAGCAGATATTTTCAATTGCAAAGTGGATGATCCTGGCAAATGTGCCCAGAGATACCTCAATGCGCAGGTAGAGGATGAGGAAGCTGCGCTGCAGGGTGCCAGAGATATAATTGCAGAGTGGATATCTGAATCAATAGATGTAAGAGGGGCATTGAGAGCCCAATATCTCAGGTATGGAAAGGTCTCTGCTAAGGTGGCTCGAGGTGTGGATGAGGATTCAGATGAGGCATTGAAATACAAGAACTATTTTGAGTTCTCAGAGGATATCTCCAGAGCACCTTCTCATAGGGTTCTGGCTATCCTTAGAGGTGCATCAGAGGGGATTCTGAGTGTGAAAGTGGATGTGGACAGCGACAGATCGCTTGATAAGGTGTACAATCTGGCACTTAAAGGGAAGAGGCGTCCATCTGATAAGGTGGCTGAGCAGATAGATATTGCGGTAGAGGATTCGTACAAGAGACTTCTCCATCCATCGATAGAAAATGAGACTCTCAAGGCTATAAAGGAGAGGGCGGACATTGAGTCCATCAAAGTATTTGGGGAGAATCTAAGGCAGCTCCTGATGGCTCCACCGCTCGGACAGAAAAGGGTCTTGGCTATCGATCCTGGCTTCAGAACCGGGTGCAAAGTGGTGTGCCTTGATGCACAGGGGGCATTGCTCCACAATGATGTTATATATCCTCATCCTCCTGTTAATGAGCGTACTATGGCTATGAAGAAGATCTCAAATCTTGTAGAGGCGTATAAAATTGAGGTTATTGCCATAGGCAATGGTACAGCAGGAAGGGAAACAGAAGCATTTATCAAGAAACTCGCACTTCCTGAGGGGGTAAGGGTATATTCAGTCAGTGAGGATGGCGCATCCATATACTCTGCATCATCCATAGCCCGAGAGGAGTTCCCACAGTACGATGTGACTGTCAGGGGGGCAGTATCTATCGGTAGGAGAATAATGGATCCATTGGCAGAACTGGTAAAGATCGATCCCAAGTCTATAGGTGTAGGGCAATATCAGCACGATGTGGACCAGACACTCTTAAAGGAGAACCTCGACAATGTGGTGGAGAGCTGCGTAAACAGTGTTGGGGTAAACCTGAATACTGCCAGCAAGCATCTTTTGGGGTATGTTTCGGGCATTGGTCCAGCCATTGCCCAGAATATTGTGGACTACAGGACAGAGAATGGCCCATTTGACTCTCGAAAAGAGCTTCTGAAAGTCAAGAGACTCGGAGAGAAGGTCTATGAACAGTGTGCCGGCTTCCTCCGCATTCCTGGGGCCAAAAACCCTCTTGACAACTCTGCTGTGCACCCTGAGAGATATCAGCTGGTGCAGAAGATGGCGAAGGATGTATCATTGACTGTAGAGGAGCTTATCAAAAGCGAAGAGGCAAGGGGGAGTATTAAAGTGGAGAAATATGTCTCTGACGAGGTGGGACTTCCTACCCTTAACGATATTATGGCAGAACTTGCCAAGCCGGGACGCGATCCTCGTGCGTCGATCAAAATCCTCGAATTCAGTGATGAAATCAAGAGCATCGAGGATGTGAAAGTGGGGATGGAGCTTCCGGGTATCATTACCAATATCACAAACTTTGGCGCATTTGTTGATTTTGGTATAAAGCAGAATGGACTTATCCACGTCTCGAAACTCTCAAATAAATTCATTACCAACCCAGCTGATGTGGTGAAAATCCATCAGCACGTGAAGGTAAAAGTCCTCGAGGTGGATATGCGCAGACAAAGAATAGCATTGGAACTTATAAAATAGATAAATTATGATGACAGATATAGAGATAGCTCGCAGCACCGAGCTCGTGAAGATTAAGGAACTTGCCAGAAACTACGGCATGCCTGAGGATTATGTGACACACTATGGCCGCCATATGGCGAAAGTGGATATCTCTTTGATCGATGAGGAGAGGGTAAAGAACAGCAATCTTATCCTGGTAACAGCCATTACTCCTACTAAAGCGGGTATCGGCAAGACCACAGTGTCAGTAGGTCTTGCGTTGGGTATGAACAAGATAGGGAAGAAGACAATAGTAGCCCTCAGGGAACCATCCCTAGGACCATGCTTCGGAATGAAGGGTGGGGCAGCCGGTGGCGGTTATGCACAGGTGCTACCAATGGAAAAGATAAATCTTCACTTTACAGGTGATTTCCACGCCATTACCTCTGCAAATAATATGATATCTGCCCTGCTTGACAACTACATCTACCAGAACAGGGACAACGGTTTTGGTCTTAAGGAGATCCTTTGGAGGCGTGTCCTCGATGTGAATGACCGTTCCCTCAGATATATTGTGACAGGACTTGGTCCCAAAACCAATGGAATTACTCAGGAGTCGGGCTTCGATATCACCCCTGCATCAGAAATTATGGCTATCCTCTGCCTGGCAAAGGATGAGGATGATCTCCGTCATCGTATCGAGAACATCCTGCTCGGCTTTACATATGATAATAAGCCATTTACAGTCAAGGATTTGGGTGTCGCAGGTGCTATCACTGTGCTTCTTAAGGATGCCCTATCTCCAAACCTTGTGCAGACAACAGAGAATACCCCTGCATTTGTGCACGGCGGACCTTTTGCAAATATTGCGCATGGCTGCAACTCTATCCTTGCCACCAAACTGGCCATGACATTCGGAGAGTATGCCATTACTGAGGCTGGTTTCGGAGCAGACCTCGGAGCAGAGAAATTCCTGGATATCAAGTGCCGCAAGGCGGGTATCGCCCCAAAACTGACAGTTCTTGTAGTTACTGCACGTGCCCTTAAGATGCATGGAGGTGTGGCTCAGGACGGTGTGGGTGCACCAAATCTTGAGGCTCTGAAAAAGGGTATTGCCAATATGGACAAACACCTTGACAACCTGGCTTCCTTCGGACAGAGTGTAGTGGTGGCATTCAACCGTTATGGAGATGATGTGGCTGAAGAGATTGAGTATGTAAGGGCCCATTGTGAAGAGAGGGGAGTAGGCTTTGCGGTCAACAATGCCTTTACAGAGGGTGGTGCTGGTGCTATGGAGCTTGCAGAACTTGTGGTCAAAACCATTGCAGAGAAACCTTCGAAAGCGATCAGCTATGCATATGCAGACGAGGATGATGTAAAAACTAAAGTTTGCAGTGTCGCTTGCAAACTATACGGTGCTAACCTTGTGACATTCAGCCCTACAGCGAAAAAGAAACTGGCGATGATTGAGAAATTGGGATATACCCATTTCCCTATATGTATCGCCAAGACGCAGTACTCATTCTCTACCAATCCAAAGGCCATCAATGTGCCTAAGGACTTCGAATTCCAGGTACAGGATATAGTAGTCAATGCCGGAGCTGAGATGATAGTGGTAATCTCGGGTGAGATAATGCGTATGCCAGGGCTTCCAAAGAATCCTCAGGCTTTGAATATTGATATTGTGGATGGACAGATAGAGGGGCTCTCATAGTATAGCCCCCCTATAATTATTTCTGGGTGATGGCGACACCGAGGGTGACAATCAGGATACCAAGGATCTGCTCCCAGGTAAAAGTCTCATAGCCGTACAGGTAGGCACCTATTGCAGATACAGCAGGGATGAGTGATGTGAATACACTTGATCTGGCAATACCCAATGATTTGATAGAGAAAATGTACAGCACAAATGAGAGGCAAGAGCACAATACTGCCAGATAAAGTACGGGTTTGAGTATGTGCCATTCGAGAAGGCCGGCTATCTGATAGTCTCCATTGAAAATCAGAAAGCATGGGAGAAAAAGCACTGCACCGAACACAAACTGGTATGTAGCTATTGTAAAGCTGTTGTATTTGCTTAGTCCCCTCACTGTAGTTGAGTACCCTACAGATCCGAAGATGGCTACAAATAGGAGGGCTATACCCCACCAGTATTCGGGTGTCATATCCCCTGTATTAAGTACCATGAGGAGGATACCCGGTATGGTTGCCAGGATGCCGAGTACATTTATCCATGTTACTTTCTCTTTGTAAATGATAACTCCTGAGAGCATCGCAAAAATAGGTATCAGGGCTATTATCAAGGCACTTAGGGTGGGGGAGTTTGTTGCCTTCAGACCGAAAGTCTCACCTATGAAATAGATGAAGGGCTCGAAGAAAGCCATCAGGAAGAGGAACTTGTAGTCCCCTTTCTCTATCTTCTGGAGTTTGCCTGTAACTTTGGAAAATACAAACAGGAGTGCTCCAGCTATGAACATCCTGAAAAATATGAAGGTAAATACAGGTATATCCTCCAGGAGGATCTGATTGGTCCAGATGAATGAGAATCCCCAAAAAAATATGGCCAGGAATATAGCCGTGAAAACCTTGATGTTCATATAGTATTATCTGTCAAATGTGAGTCTTTTGCCGTTTCTAACCCCTGTAAGTTTGTAGTCTCTGACGATAAATTGACCATTTACCATTGTGTGAACCACACCGAAATCGAGTGAATTCTCCTGAATAGGGGTCCATCCGCATTTGTATGCAGGGGCAGCCTCCTGATCCTTTTCCCCTTTTACCAGGACAAGGTCAGCAAAGTACCCTTCCCTTATAAAGCCTCTTCCAGTGATGGCGAAGGTCTGGGCAGGTGCGTGTGACAGCATTTGTGGCACCATCTCAATGGGAAATGCCCCCTCTTTTGAGAGTTGGAGCATCATCCTCAAGGAGTGCTGAACAGTAGGGAGTCCGGATGGAGCTTTAGTATAGTTGCCCTCTTTCTCTGTGAGAAGGTGAGGGGCATGGTCGGTGGCTACTGCGCCAGGAAGCCCCTTGGCTACAACATTGCGGAGCGCCTCCAGGTCGCTGCGTCTCTTGATGGCTGGATTGCACTTGATATGTGTGCCGTATTTTGCGTAGTCCTCATCGCAGAACCAGAGGTAGTGGACGCATAGTTCAAATGTAATATTGGGGTTCTCTTTCTGTGCCTGAAGTATCATCTCTACCTCATCGGCGGTGCTGACGTGCAGCACATGCAGTCTGGCTCCGCTTTTAATGGCCAGCTCAAGTGCCTTGGCGGTAGATTTGATGCACGCTTCACGTGTTCTGATGTTAGGGTGTTCCGCAACAGGAATCTCCTCCCCATATTTCTCTTTAGCTGCTGCAAGAGCCTCCCTGATGGTAGCCTCATCCTCGCAGTGGGTAGCAATAAGGGTAGGTGAACCCTTGAATATTGCATTGAGGGTCTCTTCGTTGTCTACCAGCATATTGCCAGTTGAGGAGCCCATAAAAAGCTTCACGCCGCAATTGGTTTTGGGGTCAAGTTTGAGCACCTGGTCAAAGTTCTCATTGGATGCCCCCAGGTAGAAAGAGAAATTGTTTGGGGAGCATTGCGCCGCAATAGCATATTTATCCTCTAGTGCATCAATGGTGCAGCAAGGGGGATTGTTGTTGGGCATATCCATATACGAAGTGACGCCGCCGAGGGCAGCTGCTGCACTTTCAGAGGCAATGTCACCCTTGTGGGTGGCACCAGGCTCACGGAAATGGACCTGATCGTCAATGACACCAGGAAGAAGAATCATATCCGATGCATCGATGATTTCAAGGTGATCGGACATCTTTTCTATAGCTTCAACTTTTACATCATAATCTGCATCTGCAGCGTCAAGTATCTTGGAGATGGTATCACCTGTAATCAAAAGGCTACCCTTGAAAGATAGCCCTTCGTTGATTATGGTGGCATTTTTGATCAATGTGCCCATATGTGAATATTTATCTTGGTCTTATTTTTCTGAATTTAAGTTTCATGACTCCCCAGAAGGCTTCTCCGAAGATTGAACTGCTCATTTTGGATGTACCCTCCTTCCTGTCTGTGAACATGATAGGGACCTCCTGTACTTTGAAACCGAGCTTGTAAGCATTGTACTTCATCTCAATCTGGAATCCGTATCCTTTCATCCTGATATTCTGAAGATTGATAGTCTCAAGAACCTTTCTGCTATAGCATATGAAACCGGCTGTAGAATCGTATATCTTCATTCCGAGGACACTTCTTACATAGAAAGATGCACCATATGACATAAGGATTCGTCCGATAGGCCAGTCTTTCACTGCAATACCTCTGCAGTAGCGTGATCCGATCGACATATCAGCACCCTCTACTGCGCAGGCATCGTGAAGGCGTATAAGGTCGTCAGGGTCGTGGGAGAAGTCGGCATCCATCTCAAAGATATAGTCGTACTTGTGCTCTATGGCCCAGTTGAAACCTGCTATGTATGCAGTTCCCAATCCCAGTTTGCCAGATCTTTCGATAATGAAAAGATTGGCGGGGAACTCTTTCATCAGGCGTTTTACTATCGCAGCAGTGCCGTCAGGTGAGCCATCATCCACTACCAGAATATGAAATCCTCCCTTCATAGAGAACACTTTGCGCACCATCTTTTCGATGTTCTCCTTCTCGTTGTATGTGGGGATAATGACCAGTTTTGTTGTTTCCATTTCAAATCTTTATTTAATCTCCCAAAGGTAGGAAAATTATTGTTATCTTCGTGATTGCAATTCCAAAATAGTGATGAAGAGGGTTAAATCAATCATATTTTCAATGCTTTTGACCACCGTGCTGTGTGGACAGGAGGTGGTGTGGAATGTGGATTTCGATGTGCGACTCGACAATCATGAGTTTGCCAAGATGGATATTGGCAGATCCAAAACCCTTTTCGGTCTGTATCTGGCACCGACAGTAGGCTTTGGCTGGGATGAGAATATACATTCCTTAAATGTGGGCGGGGATTTGAGAGCCTCTTTCGGAGTAGGCAGTGAGTGGTATAAAGGCTCCCTGCTGGCATATTACAGACTGAATGCACCCAAGCATGAGCTCTATGCGGGAATTTTCCCAGTCAGAGATATGTTTGATGATTTCTCCACAGCATTTGTAAGTGATGAGAAGAGGTTTGGAGACAGGTCATTGGAGGGGGTGGCATATGTGTATAAAGGTGATAGAGGGTATGTGAAAGTCATCTTTGACATGCCACGATGGAGCAGCGACTACCTTTCCGAAATTCTCACCCTCTACTCCTCATCCAAATGGACCTTCGGTGGATTTTCATTAGGTTATCTGTTTGATTTGAATCACTATGCGTATAGTATAAATACGGGGCTGGTGGTCGACAACTACTGGTTCAATCCATTTGCGGAGTTCTCTTTCGGAGAGTATCTCAGGGTGCAGAAAGGTGTGATCAATGTTGGTGGCCTCCTGACTGCCCAGAGGGACAGGACTGTGACAAAGGAGCTTATTTTCCCGATGGGTTTTCAAGGGAGACTGACACTCCAGAAGTGGAATGTGGGTATAGACAATACCATCTATCTTGGTGACAATCTTATGCCTTATTGGGGGTATGAGGAGCTCTACCACGGAAGTGAAATGTACAGGACCCAAACAGGTCTGTATAACAGGCTTGAGTGTTATTACAAGCCATACAGAAGCGATTTTATGGATGTGTCCATATCATGGATAATGCATACGGACGGTGCAGGGATCGGGTGGCAGCAGAAAGCGACACTGCTGATTGATCTTGATAATATGAATTTTAAAAAGAAACGATAATGAAACTAAGCAAACTCCCTCTATTGGCAAAAGTGGTGATAGGTATCATCCTCGGTATATTGTTTTCCCTATTTCTTCCAGAATGGTGCGTAAGGATATTTGTAACCTTAAGTGGCATTTTTGGCAATTTTCTTGGATTTATCATCCCTCTGCTTATAGTGGGGCTTGTCGCTCCCGGTATTGCTGAACTTGGTAAGGGGGCCGGTAAACTCTTGGGGATAACCTCTTTGATAGCATATGGATCTACTGTATTTGCCGGTTTTCTGTCATATTATAGCTGTGTGTGGACTTACCCTTCGATAATTGACAAGACTCCGGAGACAATGGCCAAATTCCAAGGGCTGGCATCTTCATCCATTGAACCCTACTTTTCTATTGATATGCCACCTGTGATGTCGGTGATGACAGCACTTATACTCGCATTTGTCCTTGGACTTGGACTTGCAAAGGTGCAGGGCGGTACATTCAGAGGTGTTCTCAATGAACTGAAGGAGGTGATAGAGCTGGTGATAACCAAGGTCATTATCCCCATCCTCCCTTTCTATATCTTCTGCATCTTCCTTAAAATAGGGGCAGAGGGTAGCGTAGTGGCTGTTCTGGGTCTCTTCCTGAAGGTTATTCTGGTGATTTTTGTGATACACGTCCTTTTGCTTGTCATACAGTTCTGCATCGCTGGGGCAGTCGCAGGGAAGAACCCTTTCAAAGCACTTGTTACCATGCTTCCTGCTTATATGACAGCCCTGGGTACCCAGTCCTCTGCGGCTACTATCCCTGTGACATTGGCCCAGGCCAAGAAAAATGGTGTTGCGGATGAGATAGCTGAGTTTTCTGTGCCATTGTGTGCTACCATTCACCTGGCAGGAAGTACACTCAAGATTGTAGCGTGTGCATTTGCCATCTCATTTATGATGGGGATGCCTACAAATGTGGGGCTTTATGCAGGTTTCATTATGATGCTGGGTATCACAATGGTGGCTGCTCCGGGTGTGCCGGGCGGTGCCATTATGGCTGCTCTGGGTGTGTTATCATCTATCCTGGGGTTTGATGAAAATATGCTGGGGCTTATGATTGCCCTGTATATTGCTATGGACAGTTTCGGCACAGCCTGCAATGTGACAGGTGATGGTGCCATCGCCATGATAGTAAACAAAATCTATAAAAAGTAGAGTGCGTGGAGAGGGGGGATCTTAATATAGTTTTGTGTCAGTGCGATATCCTATGGGAATCACCACAGGAGAATTGCAGCAGGCTCTCCCTGATGGTGGAGAGGTATCTGGATGGCAGAACTGCAGATGTCCTTGTTTTCCCCGAATTCTTCTCTATGGGATTTACCATGAATTATGATGCGGTCCTCTCTGAGGAGGGGATGACGCTTCGGTGGATGCACTCCATAGCGCAGAAGCATCATATAGCAGTAGTGGGGACAGTCCCTACTGCGGAGGGTGGCAAAATCGTCAACAGATGCTATTTTGTAGCCCCTGATGGAGTGGAGCACCACTATGATAAGCGCCACTTATTCAGAATGGGGGAAGAGAACGAGCATTATGCGGCAGGTGAATCGAAGGTCATTGCCCAATATAAAGGGTGGAATATTGCCCTTAATGTCTGCTATGATTTGAGATTCCCTGTATGGAGCAGAAATGTGGGGTTGGAGTATGACCTTCTGATCAATGTGGCATCGTGGCCCGATTCAAGGATAGGGGTGACTGAGCACCTGATCAAAGCCAGAGCGATAGAGAATATGAGCTACGCAGTATTCTGCAACAGAATAGGGGAAGACCCGGGGAATAGCTACAATGGCCACTCGAGAGTGGTGTCTCCCCGAGGTGAGGATATTGCGATAGTGGAGAATGTGGGCCCAGCCCAGTTTTTGAGTGCAACACTGTCAGTTCAAAAGCTTGACACCCTCAGGGAAAAATTCCCTGCATGGAAAGATGCCGATTTGTTTGAAATTAAAAATGAAAAATAATATGAGAAGATTGAATTTGTTGTTTATTGCAGCGACTCTGCTGATTTTTGCCTCTTGCTCAGAGCAGGAGCACAATATATACATCTATGCCACTACCGATGTGCACGGAACATACATAGGGGAGAACTCCTTATCAAATGTCAATACATACGTGAATCAGAAGAGAGGGGAATATGGTGAGAAGGCGGTATTCCTTATCGATAATGGAGACCATCTTCAGGGGACAAATGAGGCATACTATTTCAACTTTAAGGATAAATCGGGGGGGAAACACCTGTTCAGCAGGGTGATGGAGTATATGCGTTATGATGCAGTCGTATTGGGTAATCACGATATTGAGGCGGGACATCCGGTCTATGACAAGGTGGATGCGGAGATGGATATTCCATATCTGGCTGCAAATGCCATCGATGTGGAGAGAGGCAAACCATACTTCCAGGAGTATGCAATAATTAAAAAAGGTGGGGTGAAAGTGGCTGTGATAGGGTTTGAGAACCCCAATATAGCAAGCTGGCTTGCCCCGGCTCTATGGGAGGGGATCAGGTTTGTTCCCACTTATCCTATGGCAGATTCTCTTGTGGCAGCTGTAAGGGCCAAGGAGAATCCGGATGTGGTGGTAATATCAGTACATGGTGGTATAGGTGAAGCCGATAACCATAGAATAGAGAATCCTGCCCTCTATCTGGCTTCCAATGTGAAAGGGGTGGACCTGGTAATAGCAGGGCATGATCATAGAAGATTTGCCCAGAAGGTGTGGAATGGCGAGGATAGTGTATTGGTTATGGATGGAGGTAGCAGATCCAAACTGCTTTCAGAGGTTAAGGTGTCGTTTAAAAAGAGAGGAGGGAAAGTGTATGATAAAGTGGTGGAAGGTGCCCTTGTGGAGATGAAAAATGTCCCTCAGGATACACTCTTTGATGCTAAATTTGAGGTGGATAGGAAGATCGTTGAGGAGTTTGTAAATGTGAAGGTAGGTGAGATAACAGAAGATTTGAACTTTAGTGAGGCCCTTGACGGCATGTGCGGTTATATGGATTTCGTCCATTTGGTGCAGCTGGTATCTACTGGTGCAGATGTCTCCATTTCTGCCCCTTTGGCCACTTATGGTGGTGTCCCCAAAGGTGATGTTCTGTATAAAAATCTTTTTGATCTCTACAGATATGAGAACCAATTGTACGTGATAACAATGAGCGGACGTGAGTTGAAGGATTATCTCGAGAACTCTTTTGATATGTGGATCAATGGTAGGGGACCTGCCTATAACTACGACTCGGCAACAGGTCTGAACTATACAGTGAAAAAATCGGCTAATAAGGGGGATAGGGTAAGGATTACCACTATGGCAGATGGGAGACCATTTGATATGGAAGGCAAGTATAAAGTGGCTATGACATCTTATCGTGCCAGCGGTGCCGGTGATCTTTTGAAAAATGCGGGTATTGACCCATCAGAGATAGAAGGGAGGACAATCAGCAGACTTCCAGAGATTAGGGAGCTTATATATGAATATCTGCTCGAAGAGAAAATTGTGGTTCCGAGCGAACTGTCCAAAAATCCCAAATTGGGAAGATGGAATTTTGTGAAATAAAATCTCTTTCATATCTTTGTAGAATAAGACGAAAGAAATGGACAAAAGCAGAGAAATATTGCTGAATGATTTGACTAAGAAGATAGAGCTTCTTATATCCAGATATGAGCAGATTCGAGCTGAAAGAAACGATCTTTCGTTGAAGCTTGCACAATGCAAGGAACAATTAGAAATAAGTAATAACAAGATAAAGGATTTAGAACAAAAGATAGATAACTTACAATTGATTGAAGCATTTAAGGCATCAACAGGAGATGTCAAGGAGGCTAAACTCAATATCAGTAGACTTGTCAGAGAGATAGATAAGTGTATTGCCCTTTTGAATGACTAGTATGGAAGACAACAGACATAGGATAACCATCAATATCGCCGGGACAGACAGGCACTTCAGCAACATTACACCTGAAGAGGAGGGTTATATGCGTATGGCGGCGAAGATGATTACACATAAGGTCGAGGAGTACAAGGGCAAATTTGCAAATCTGACTGTTCAGGATGCATTGAGTGTCACCTCTCTTGTATTTGTAACCCAATTGATTAAGGAGAGAAGGAATAATGATGTGGGTGATCTGGAACAAAGAATTGCAGAATTGAATAACAGTCTGGACGAATATATAAAGACAAATCTCTAGCCGTTGGATCGCTCTTTGCGAAAATCAACAGAATTTACATAACCGAGCCAACTCGACGGATGAAGACAGGCCTAGGTGACTCCTTCGGAGGATTACGTATTACGTGACGTTGGAAGTCTGAGTCCAAAATCGGAGCTCAAATCTTATTTTATTAAGGTTTTTCGGTGAACAGCATCTAGCGGCTTTTTTTCAATATAATTATCTCTCTTTTGTTGTGAATAGCGTTTGAAACTAAACTAAACACTACATATACAACAAACACAATGAATGCTATTATCATAATTACCACAGGGATTTGCTCAGCTCTTGCCGCAATAGGGTGCTATATCCTTGTAAGAAATGTCATTTTAAAGAAAAAAGGGAGTCAAATCATTCGTGACGCGGAGATTCAGGGTGAGAATATAAAGAAGGAGAAGATTTTCCAGGCAAAAGAGAAGTTCCTGCAACTCAAATCTGAGCACGAGAAAGAGGTAAACGAGAAAAACTTCCAGATCCAGCAGTTTGAGAACAAACTCAAGCAGCGTGAGATGCAGATCAATCAGCAGGCATCTGAGGTACAGAAGAAACAGAAGGAGGCAGACAGTATTAGGGAAAATCTCAAAGCTCAGCTTGAAGTCGTAAATAAAAAATCAGAGGAGTACGAGAAACTGCGTGTACAGGCTATTGAGAAGATAGAGAGCATAGCAGGTATGTCAGCAGCAGAGGCAAAGGAGCAGCTTGTGGAGAGTATGAAAGCCGAAGCCCGTACACAGGCGATGTCATACATAAATGATGTAATGGATGAGGCCCGCCTTACTGCATCCAAAGAGGCTAAAAGAGTGGTTATAAACACTATCCAGAGAATTGCCCCTGAGACAGCCATTGAAAATGCTGTTACAGTATTCCATATCGAGAGTGATGAGGTTAAAGGTAGGATTATCGGTCGTGAGGGTCGTAATATCCGTGCTTTGGAAGCAGCTACAGGTGTTGAAATCGTGGTTGATGACACTCCAGAAGCTATCCTTCTTTCAGCATTTGACCCTGTCCGTAGAGAGGTGGCACGTCTGGCACTTCACCAGTTGGTAACAGATGGCCGTATTCACCCTGCACGTATCGAAGAGGTCGTAGCAAAGGTACAGAAACAGCTTGAAGACGAGATTATGGAGACAGGTAAGCGTACTTGTATCGACTTGGGTATTCATGGTCTGCATGTGGAACTTGTCCGCCTTATCGGTCGTATGAAATACCGCTCATCTTATGGACAGAACTTGCTACAGCACTCACGCGAGGTGGCAAACATCTGTGCTACTATGGCATCAGAGCTTGGCCTTAATCCTAAAGTGGCCAAGAGGGCTGGTCTTCTTCACGATATTGGAAAGGTGTCAGAAGAGGACTCTGAACTTCCACACGCTATCCTGGGTATGAAACTCGCTGAGAAATATAAAGAGAAACCTGAGATTTGCAATGCTATCGGTTCTCACCACGAAGAGGTGGAGATGAACTCACTTATCTCACCACTTGTCCTTGTTTCCGATGCTATCTCAGGTGCACGTCCAGGTGCCCGTCGTGAGGTAATCGAGTCTTACATCAAGAGACTTAAGGATATGGAAGGTATTGCACTTTCTCATCCTGGAGTTACCAAGACATATGCTATCCAGGCAGGCCGTGAACTTCGCGTTATCGTAGGTGCAGATCAGGTATCTGATGCAGAATCTGAAGTATTGTCAAACGAGATAGCCAAGAAGATTCAGGAAGAGATGGTTTATCCAGGACAGGTGAAGATTACTGTGATCAGAGAGACCAGATCAGTGGCTTTTGCGAAGTAGTCTGGTGTTTTCACCATACCTTGAAATTCTATAAAAATCGCTCCTTGTGGGGGCGATTTTTTTATGTCGAGACCATTTTAGGCTCATTATGTACGCGAAGGGGTGAAAAATGGTGAGCTGCGTTCATTTTTGGCGAAAATCGTGCGCGGGAATTTTGTAAATTTGCTTTCAAAAGTGAATAATGTTATGATCAGGAGAATTTTCTGTGCTTTGGCACTTTTTATAGGTGTCGTTTTTGGAGTGGAGGGAAAAGTCAGACTCCCTGCCATCATCTCTGACAATATGGTTCTGCAGCAGAAGTCTGATGTGAAGATTTGGGGATGGGCCGATGCCGGAGCTGAGGTATCTGTAGTAGAGTCATGGAGTGGCAAGCTCTATTCTGCAAATGCTGATGAGCAGGGGAGGTGGTCTCTTTATATAAAGACTCCGGGGTGCAAGTCGGGGCAGTCATTGGTCATATCATCAGGTGGAGATTCGGTAACTGTAGGTAATATCCTTATAGGTGAAGTATGGTTGGCCAGCGGGCAAAGCAATATGGAATTTGAAATGCGACCTCACCCTGTAGACAAATGGATGACCGGTATGTATGAGTGGGAGAAGGAGTCTGCAGATGCTGACTATCCGGGGATACATCTTTTCAAAGTGGAAGAGGCCTGGGATTATGTTGCACCCAGAGAGGATTGCGAAGGGGAGTGGGTAGTATGCTCTCCGGAGGTGGCCCAAACATATTCTGCTATCGCATTTCTCTTTGCTAGGGAGCTTCACAAGAGCCTTAAAAGACCTGTAGGGGTGATTCTTTGCGCATTTGGAGGGACTCATGCTGAATCGTGGACCCGTCGAGAAGTGATGGAGAACGACCCTGTATATGACAGAGTGTATGAGAGTTACTCTCCAGAAAAAACCACCCCCAAAGGGTATCAGCACAAAGTCCCATCTGCCATATGGAATGCGATGGTAAACCCTATTCTTGGCTACACCATCAAAGGCAATATCTGGTATCAGGCTGAGTCAAATGCCTGGAGATCGGAGGATTATCAGCACATTTTTGTGAAAATGGTGAGGGATTGGCGTGCTTTGTGGGGGCAGGAGAGACTACCTTTCTATTATATGCAGGTGGCTCCATTTGGAGACTTGTCAGGTAAAGTGCGTCTGGAGCAGGCAGAAGTGTGGGAGAAGGGGAAACTTGAGGATATAGGGATGGCTACTGCAATAGATGTGGGGGACTCACTCGATATTCATCCCAAGAATAAAGTGGTGCCGGCACACAGATTTGTACTGTGGGCATTGGCCAAGGAGTATGGCTACAATGTAGAGTGCGAGGGGCCATTATTGAAGGATGTGAGAGTGAAAGGGGAGAAGATGGTCTTGAGTTTCAAAAACGCCAAAGGGTTATATGTAAAAAGTGATTCCGGTGACAAATCTGATACTGGAGTACGCTATCTTATGATAGCCGGAGAAGATGGTGTATATCATCCGGCCCAGTCAAAAATAGAAAAAGGAAAACTTGTTGCATGGAGTCCATCCGTCCCCCGACCAGTCCATATCAAATATTGCACAGAGGACTATTGCCGCGGCACTATCTATAATGAGGCAGACCTCCCCGCATACCCATTTGAGAGGTGAAGGTGCGCTAGGTACCTCTTGCTTTTCCCGTGACGTGCCATCCAGCCGGACCTTTTGTAACGTATTGTGCAGCCTGGATTTTTTTATGACGCACTACTTTTCTGTCAAATCCACTGCGTCATCTTACTAAAACGTACATTTTCTGCCAGAAATTCCACTTGACGCACATTATTGACCAACAATTCACTGCGTCGCATATTTGGAGTATCAGCAGGGCGGAGCAGGCAAGCAGGCAGTGGTGGATACTCTTGAGGAGGGGATAGGATACTATTGCTTTGATATGTGTTTCTTACTTAATGTGAATTCAAAACCTAGTCCTCCTTCAGGACGAATGAATGCTGATATTGTACCGCCATGGTAGAGGACAGAGTGCTTTACTATGGACAGTCCTAATCCTGTGCCACCCTTTTGTCTTGATCTGCCTTTGTCTACGCGATAGAATCTCTCGAATAACCGTGGAAGATATTTCTCTTCCACGCCCACTCCGTCATCTTCAAACGAAATCCTGCAATAATCGGCATTGTTTTCGAGTAGTCTTATGCAGATTGTTTTTCCGTCGGAGTAAGAAATCGCATTTTCTGTAAGGTTTCTGAATATTGATCCTAGAAGAGATGGATTTCCGTGTATTGTTACGGTCTCATTGAAATCAACCTTGAGATCAAGTTTCTCTTGCTCCGGCATAAGTGACAGTTCTGAAGCGATATCCTCAATAAGATCGTTGATGACAACGGTCTCGCGTTCGATGTTGACCTCTCCATCTTCAATTCTTGTAATCAGCGAAACGTCGGCAAGCAAACGCCTGAGCCTTTCATTTTGGGTGTAACATCTCTCAATAAGTTCCTGTCTCTTTTCTTCTGTAAGGGTTATTCCTGAAAGAAGTGTTTCCAGGCATACCTGAATGGATGCGACCGGAGTCTTGAGTTCATGGTTGATGTTGTTGGTAAGCTGGCGCTTAAGCCGGTTTTTTTCGCGTTCCTCATTAATGGCACGTTCCTGCTCACGATAAAGATTCAGCCTTTCAATGGTTCTTCCAAGCCTTCTAGTGCTGAAGAATCCCGCTATGCTTACCAAAAGGCTTATGCCTATCATTGTCCAAAAGAATGCCTGGTCAGCTTTCAGTGTGTCCTTCAAGGTCGCTGTGTATGGGATGGCTGTCCTTACGATATGTTCCCGACCCTTGGTCGCGGAGTAAAAGTACTGACGGCCGTCACTCGACGATATTCGTCTTATGTTATAGCCTCGTCCGGCCTTCAATGCGGCTTGAATCTCAGGACGGAGGATATGGTTGTCAAGAGAGTCTGCCAAATGCCTGTTATCATAGAGGACTGTGCCCAATGTGTCCATGATGGTCAATCTGGCATCACTGTAGGTAAGCCCATCAGGGAAAGTATACTCTTCAGCTGACAGACCTTCATTCAGGGATTCAAGCATATGTATATTGCACAGTTGCAGCTGCTCATTCAGGCTGTCGCTCTTGTAGTCCTTTTCGCGTACATACTGAAAGGTGATAAAGCAGACCAGCTGGATCCAGATGAATCCTAGCAGAAGCGAGTACATTCGCTTATGATATGAAAGGCTAATACCTGAATCCATACCCGAATCCTGCTCTTGTGATTATACATGCCCCATACTCTCCGATCTTCTGCCTGATACGTGTGATGTTCACGTCTATGGTGCGGTCAAGCACGATGACCTCGTCACTCCATACATTTGTCAGAATCTGGTCTCTCGAACATATTTTGCCCTTGTTTGTGATCAGGAAGGCCAACAGTTCGAATTCCTTCTTTGTCAGTTTTACTTCAACGCCGTCAACGCTACATGTTTTCAGATCAAGGTCCAGAATCAGTCCGTCAACAGCAAGTCTGTTGAGATTGCCCGTAATCTTGTAACCTGATGTCCTTCTGAGAACGCTCTTTACTCTTGCAATGACGTTCCTTATAGTATATGGTTTGGTGATATAGTCGTCGGCGCCTAGATTGAGCCCTTTGACCATGTCGTCCTCTGAATCTCTTGCGGTGCAGAATATGATAGGGATATCTGCGGTCCCGATATCCGACTTCAGCATCTTTGCAAAGCGGATTCCACTGATCTCTCCCATCATTATGTCAAGGAGAATAAGAGAATATCGTCTTATATCGAGTTTCAAGGCCTCTTCAGCACTCAGCGCGGTGTCTACATCATAACCTTCGTTCTCGAGATTGAGCTTGAGGACTTCACACAATGTCTCCTCGTCATCTATTATAAGTATGCGTTCCGTTGTCATGTCATTCTTCAGTTTCAGACAAAATTAAGCAATAATGGTGACAATGTGCAGAGCGAAGAAAATTTTAATGGATCTGTAACAGGATATTATCCGCCATTTAACATGATTGCAAATCCTATGAAATATGAGCGGGATAATTTTGCAGCCGTTAAAATCTATAATGACAAAATTTATGGAATGGATTTATCTATGTTTTGTGGTTTTCCTGTTTATGCTTGCCATCTCAGATTTGTGGGTAGGAGTGAGCAATGATGCAGTGAACTTCCTTAATTCAGCGGTCGGAGCAAAAGCTGCCAAGTTCCGCACTGCAATCATTGTGGCAGCTCTAGGGGTATTCTGCGGAGCGACAATGAGCAACGGTATGATGGATATAGCCCGTCACGGTATATTCCAGCCTGAACACTTTGCCTTCAGTGAACTGATGTTTATCTTCCTCGCAGTGATGGTGACAGATATCATCCTGCTGGATGCCTTCAACTCTCTGGGAATGCCTACATCTACAACTGTTTCAATGGTATTTGAGCTTCTTGGAGCCTCGTTTGCCTTTGCCCTGCTGAAGATGAACAGTGGTGAGGGAGCACTAGGATTCTCAGACTATCTCAATACATCAAAGGCCCTGTCGGTCATTGTCGGTATATTCCTCTCGGTAGCGATAGCGTTCACCTTTGGTGTTGTCGTCCAGTGGATCACCAGAGCCATCTTTACATTTAGATACTCTAAGAACCTCAAGTGGAAGATCGGCCTGTTCGGCGGTATAGCGGTCACCTGTATAATCTACTTCATGCTCCTGAAGGGTATCAAGACTATGTCATTCATGAATGCTGACGTGAAGCATTGGATTGCAGACAATACCTGGATCATTCTCGGAGGTTGCATGGCGTTCTTTACAGTACTGATGCAGATTCTTCATGTCTGCAAGGTCAATGTGTTCAAAGTTGTAGTGCTCATCGGTACCTTTGCCCTTGCGACAGCTTTTGCCGGTAACGACCTGGTGAACTTCATCGGTGTTCCATTGGCTGGTTTCGAGTCTTTTATGGATTGGAAGAATGCAGGTGCAGGTGATCCTTCCGCACATATGATGGACGTGCTCAACGGAGAAGCACGGACACCGTTTGTATTCCTTTTCATCGCAGGTGTCATAATGGTCATATCATTGGCCACCTCGAAGAAAGCTCACAATGTGACCAAGACCGAAATAAATCTTGCGAAGCAGGACGAGGGAGAGGAGATGTTCGGCTCGTCTAGAGTGGCAAGAAGTGTCGTAAGATGGGCCAGCTCAACAGCTAATTTTATGATCAAATATACGCCGGAGTCCATCCGAGCATGGATAGACAAGAGATTTGATAACAGTACGATTGAAATTGAAGAGGGGGCATCTTATGACCTTGTGCGTGCGTCTGTAAATCTCGTGTTGTCCTCATTGCTTATCGCTCTCGGTACATCATTGAAGCTCCCTCTTTCTACTACTTACGTGACATTCATGGTTGCCATGGGTAGCTCCCTCGCTGACAGGGCATGGAGCAGAGAGAGTGCCGTATATCGTGTGACCGGAGTCCTATCTGTCATCGGAGGCTGGTTCATGACAGCAGGAATCGCATTCGCAGCAGCGTTCATCATCGCTATGATCATGCATTTCGGAGGAATTGTTGCAGCTGTCATCATCGTTCTGGTAGGTCTTGGTGTCATGATCCATAGCAATATCCGCTATAAGATGAAAAATGATGAGGAGAATGGAGACAAGGCCTTCCGTGCAATTCTCAATTCTGAGGACAAGGCAAAGACATGGGAGCTTCTGCGAGGATATATCGCTGCAAATGAGAGACAAGTTCTGGATGACATCTCCTTCCATTATGAAAACATAACAGAGGGACTGATGACAGAAGATGTTAAAATGCTGCGCAAGTCATTCTATGAGTTGAAGGGTGATAAGGAAAAGATGAAGAATCTTCGCCGCAAGCAGACTGTCTGCATGCGTAGGGTGGACCAGGAGACAGCATTGACCAAGAATGCATGGTTCTTTGCCTCATTCAATGAACTGGAGCAGCTGTATTACACTATCAGGCGTATCTGTGAGCCGGCTTATGAACACGTTGACAATAATTTTACACCATTACCGGAGAAATATATCAATGAATTCAGGCCGCAGAAGGAATCCCTCAAGGATTGTATCGCTGAGTTCGGTGTACTCAGTTCGATAGGTGAATATGAACGCCTGCGTGACCTTGAGCCAAGGTTGGGACTACTCCAGCATGAATTCTCTGAGCTGAGAAAGGAACTTATGCATGACATTCAGGCCAAGCAGGTGAATATCAACACAGCTTACCTGTATCTCAATGTCCTTCAGGAATCCGAATCGATGGTCATAACACTCTCCAGACTGATCCGCTCGTCAAGAAAGTTCCAGCTGGGATAGCGATAAAATACATTCTCAAGAAAAGCCGTTGCAAGCCAAGTAAGGTCGCTTTGTAACGGCTTTATCTTAGTATTTGGTGTGCATTGCTACATACATGAAGTTCAGAACGCTAGGCCCGTGAGATTTACATAATCTCCCCTAATTGTGTAAACTAACTACTGTATAATCAATGTGTTAGACTTGTATTTTTGCCAGTAAAGACGAGGCGAATGCCAGGTAGTAGAGTAGCGTTGCTTTATCCAACTTTGTCAAAACTTAGGTATCTGTCTCTGAATCTTCTGAATATGTCAGCGTATTCTTCGGGAGACTCATAGATCAGTTTGTCAGTAAATGACTCTAAAGACAAGTTCTGGAGCTTGCCCTGGTATTCAGGTCGCATTTCATTTGTGATAGAGCGGACTTCATCATCGGTGGACGGGTGAATCTTTGGAGAGAGTACTATAGAATAAGATTCGGCACCAATCCAAAGTCCATAATTTTCACTCAAAAGGAAGTTTCTGTATATCTGAGTGAGTTTAATCTGCTTGCTCTTAATCTTTTCTTCTACGTCAGGATTGAAGCATTTAAGCTGCTTTATGATTTCAAGAGACTTCTCATTATTAGATGCCTCATTAGTGCCCAGATTCTCGGAGTACTTGGTCTCTATAGCAATGAATCCATCTTTTCCATCCTCTGCCTTGAAGCAGATGATTGCGTCCATAGCACTTTTGTCGCCGGTCATATCTTTGTAGTTCGATGGGATAAATTCCAGATCCACCTTTGTGACATGATGGATTGGGAACATCGGCAGTGCAGACTTGATGACTCTTGTCGCTTCTTCTGGTGATTCTTCCAGTAGTTTTCTTAATGGGCAAAACAAGTTGAAAGCCATTGGCTGACTGGAAAGGAGATTGTTGAAAAGTCTGTCTGATTCAATCGTTTCGTATTTCTCCCTATGCTCAACACGATGCTTTGCATATTCAAAGATATAATCAGCAAGGAAGTTTGCACCGGATATTTCTCCTCCCTCAATGTAGTTGCCATAGTAGTGGACTCCGTCACGTCCTTTGTACGGTCTGATTGCAAGGCCTTGTTCTGCACGATACATCGACTGCAGCAATCTGCATTTCGCAACAAACTTTGAGTCGCCAGAATACGGATCTCCAAGGTCCTTTATTATATCCATATTCTTTTGCAGATATTGATTCACTTCATCCAGACTATCGCTCACAAGATCAAATAACTTGTACATCAGCTCGGCCTCCTGTATTTCAGGGATATATACGATGACTTTCTTTCCTGCTCCTTTCATCCAACCGGCCTCGGTATGGGCACTGCGACCGCATGGAAGCACCAATAGGCATGTGTCTGCCCAGTTGAGAGCGTCAAGGTCAGATTTGAATTGCAGTTCAGATGAGGGATGTTGTAGACCTTTCTTGTATTCATCTACACCCCATTTATCATAGTTTGGGTCAAGGTTTTGCCATTTGAATCCGCCCTGGCCATGTGGCGGGTTTCGGAAGTCATATACTTCGTGTCCTGCTTCGCGGAGTTTGGTCACAACTTCTGGATAGTATACATTTCTCCAACTACTTGCTACGTATATCTTTGCCATGTTGGTATTGGGTTAGTATTGCGAAGATACTTATAATTTTCCTTGTTTCAGGCACTGGCGGCGGAATATACGCCCTCCGCCGCCTACAGATCAAGTGCTGCGCGAGCTCGGCCTAAAGGCTCGCTCCGCACTTGACTGTTGCCATTTCATTCCCATTCTACAGCAGTCCTCATTGCCAAAGTAATTGCCTCTCCAACTAAAGCGATATTTGCTAATAGGTAGTGTCGCTCTTCATTTCTTGAAACTGTAAATCCTGCGAGTTCTGCTGTCTTTAGAAATCCATTTCTTATCTTGTAATCTTCAAAATACGTAGCTGCACCGAGACCGAACGCTGTTCCCGTAGGACTGAGGTTGAAGATGATAGGACCTGCGTCAATATCAAATCCCAGTCTGCATTTCCTATCGTAGTATTCCTTGAATCCGGCTATCGGACGCTTCTGGTAGAAATTCTCCTTAAGTCTTGCATATTGATCTTTTGCGAACGTTTCGTCTACGAATGTCAGATAGTAGCAGCTTAGAGCCGAGTATGATCCTTTGGCTGATAATCCAGATTTACATGTACCTTCATATGGCATCATTGACATTATCATGCCTGATTTCTCGTCGATCCAATTGGTTTGCATCTCCTGAAGCCAGGAGTGCACAGTATGCCAGTATTTGCCGTTATTCTGCTTTGAATAATTGGCCAATGCAACAATAGCCACTAGCATATCCGGAACGTAGATATATTCGCCAGGATATGTCTCAAGGTTAAGATTTGGACTTTGTAGTATCCTACGATTCATCGTCTCACAGAGCTGCGAATAGAGCTTGTCATATTTTGAGTCGCTGCCAATCTGCCTATATCCGCTTATCATCCATGCCAAGTGGCTGAGGTATGAAATATGACTGGCATCTCCATCCAATGTTTCCAACGGATCTTCGCTCCATCTATCCGTGTCATATTGTCTGATTTCAGGAGACATGACTATTTTGATAAGGCTGTCTATGTGTTGAAGAGATTCTGAGCGCGTCTCCGGATAGATGTGGGCGATGTTCGTCAGTGCAGCAGACAACATAGATGCTGAGTAGAGAGCCCATTCGCCTTGGAATTGTGGACCGACAGCCTCAGGCATTGTTGCCAATAGCTCTGAAGGTTCCGTTATGACCTTCTCAAGCAGATAGTTTCTGCGTTTGAGGATGTCATCCTTTTCTGTTTCGAAGTTTCCGATAGAAGATGTTGCAATGCACATCCAAATCGTCTTTCCTATGATAATTGCTAGGATCAGAGAAAGCAGTGTGTATAAGAATGTCATCCTTCTTTTGCGAATTTTGGCTTTGATCTCCTTGAGATGGGCTAGGATATTCTCCAGTTCATTCTCATTGGCAAGATTTACTCGATATATTGAATCTGATACTCCTAAGTTCTCAAGCACAGAGAGTTCGGCATTAAACGGATAATCGTCCAGCCATATAAAGTTTCTGTCGAAGTCAATGCCATCGGTCTTGAGATCTTCCCAGTAGGTTGGCTTTACCTTCTTCAGTTTCTCAATAATTTCAGGAGGGAAATATCCTGTCAGATACTCGATAGCAGGTGCGGAATCTCCTTTACAGTGCGTCGTCAGCCAATAACAATCAAACTCACATGTAACATACTCAATGAGTTCGATTGCTCCTTTGGCGTAGGTATCTGTATTATAGTCAAGGAGAACGCCGTCTATGTCGAGGTAGAGGTCCATTCGGTTTATTTAGGTCGTTTATCTGCTGTACCCAATCTGCCTACAATATTACTACATTTTCAAATTGGGCACCTTGGATTTTCAATTTGAGTGGTGCTGAAAAGCACCTTGATGGTACTTTGAAATTTCTTTATTGTTTAAGACATCCAATAGGAACAATATAGATTCCATTTTCTGGACGTCGGTATGCATATTCTCCTGTTGCTGTAAGAATCATCTTGAAAGCAGGGGATTTCATGAGTGTGGTGTCGATCTGATTTGCCAATGCCGTAAGTGTTTGTGCACCTTCCTTAATTAATGAATCTCCACCTAGCTTGATTTCAATCAAGCCATATTGGCCATTGCGAAGATGGATAACTGCGTCGCATTCCAGTCCGGTTTTATCACGGTAGTGGTAGACTTTACCATTTAAAGCTTCTGCAAACACGCGCAGGTCTCTGACGCACATCGCCTCA
>JAGBVU010000034.1 GCA_017630155.1 Bacteroidales bacterium | reverse complement strand
CATTCCATAAAAACTTAATAAGTATTGGATTATAAACCAATTTCCCATCGACTACGACTTTCGTCCTCGCCTTAGGGGCCGACTTACCCAGGGCAGATTGCCTTTACCCTGGAAACCTTAGGTTTTCGGCGAGCGGGGATCGCACCCGCTTTTTCGTTACTTATGCCTGCATTCTCTCTTGAAAGTCCTCCAGCGCTCCTCACAGATACGCCTTCTTCAGTTATTTCAATGCTCCCCTACCAATCATATCCTTTGATATGAGTCCGGAATTTCGGTATTATGCTTAGCCCCGTTACATTGTCTGCGCACAGATGCTCGACCAGTGAGCTGTTACGCACTATTTGAAGGAATGGCTGCTTCTAAGCCAACCTCCTGGCTGTCTATGCATCCGCACTTCATTTCACACTTAGCATAATTTTGGGACCTTAATTGCCGGTTTGGGCTGTTTCCCTTTCGACTACGAACCTTGGCGCACGCAGTCTCACTCCCATACGCTGACTATCGGCATTCAGAGTTTGATTGAAATTGGTAGGATTTGACTCCCCCTTTCTCATCCAGTGCTTTACCTCCGATAGTTTTATATGAGGCTGTCCCTAAAGGCATTTCGGGGAGAGCCAGCTATTTCCAGGTTTGTTTAGCCTTTCACTCCGAGTCACAGGTCATCACTACCTTTTTTAACAGATTACTGTTCGGTCCTCCACCTGGTTTTACCCAGGCTTCAACCTGCCCATGACTAGATCACCTTGGCTTCGGGTCTACGACATGCAACTTACTCGCCCTATTCAGACTCGGTTTCCCTTCGGCTTCGGAACTTCGATTCCTTAACCTTGCTGCATACCGTAACTCGCAGGTTTATTCTACAAAAGACACGCCACTACCCTTGCGGGCTGTGACATCTTGTTAGTTTATGGTTTCAGGTTCTATTTCACTCCCTTTACCAGGGTTCTTTTCGCCTTTCCCTCACGGTACTTGTTCACTATCGGTAGCTATCTAGTATTTAGCCTTGGATCGTGGTCGACCCGGATTCAGACAGGGTTTCACGTGCCCCGCCTTACTCAGGATTCTGCTATGAGACCAATTCGTTTCGGATACGTGGCTTTCACACACTCTGGCTCACCTTCCCAAGTGATTCTCCTACAAATTGATTTGTTGCCTAACTCAATATCGCAGTCCTACAACCCCACTTGCGTGGTTTGGGCTCTTCCCGCTTCGCTCGCCGCTACTGGGGGAATCTCGTTTGATTTCTGTTCCCGAGTTACTTAGATGGTTCACTTCACTCAGTATGACTTCTGTACCCTATATATTCAGGTATTCAGATAATAGTATCACTACTATTGGATTACTCCATTCGGAAATCCAGGGGTTAGCGGATATGTGCTCCTTACCCTGGCTTATCGCAGCTTATCACGTCCTTCTTCGCCTTATAGCTCCTAGGCATCCACCATAAACCTATATTCGCTTGACCATATTTTTATTTCCACTTTACACTCTATCGCTTCTGTTTCCCATTTTTTTCAAGCTTGAAAACTTCCACTCGCTTATAAAGTTTATTCTTCACTATCTTAAAAATAACTTTCGTTATTTTCCGTTCCTTCCTTTGTTATTTCAAAAAACAGTTCAAATTATCTTTCGGATAATTCTATGGGACAGACAAGAGTTGAACTTGTGACCCCCGCCTTATCAGAGCGGTGCTCTAACCAACTGAGCTTCTGTCCCAGATTATATGGAGAATAGGGGGTTCGAACCCCTGACCCTCGGCTTGCAAAGCCGATGCTCTAGCCAGCTGAGCTAATTCCCCTGGCTTATTATTCGTTCTGTCATTTGACAGAACAGGGAAAGAAAGAATTAGAACAAGTAATTCTTATTACAAATTAACATCTTTGT
>JAGBVU010000033.1 GCA_017630155.1 Bacteroidales bacterium | reverse complement strand
ATGGCCTTATCTCTTCCTTGTAATAATTCACATATTTGTTTGGAGATAAGTCATAACCTTTGGCAGCAATATCATCAATAGTGACGACCTTTGAGAGATCTTCTATATCTTCATATTTGCAGTAGAGTTCGTATAGACGATCTACATCCTCTGGGGAGAGAATGTTTTGTGCTCTTTTCGCTGTAAGGATCTTAGTTCCGTCTATCATGAGTACTCGCGCACTGTGAGATGCTGGTTTAAGACGACGTAGTATCATGAAGCATGGAGAAAGTCCAGTACCATAGAAGAGCTTATCGCCAAGAGTTACAATCGCTTCAACGAGATCACTCTTTACGAGTTTTTCACGGATTCTACCTTCCTCATTGCCTCTGAAAAGTACACCTTGTGGCATTACCACGGCCATTCTACCATTGCCCGGAGCCATACTTTTAACCATGTGCTGTATCCACGCGTAGTCTCCACACGAGTCGCTAGGCGTTCCCCATACATTTCGTCCGTACTTGTCAGATGCCCACTCTACAGAGCCCCATTTCTCAAGTGAGAAAGGCGGGTTTGCAATTACGCAGTCAAACTTTGCAATCTCTCCATTCTGAAGAATCTTAGGAGAACGTAGAGTATCTCCCTGCATGATATTGAAATCACTGGCTCCATGGAGGAAGAGGTTCATCTTGGCAATGGCAGAGTTGACGACGTTCTTTTCTTGACCAAAGATGGTTCCGCAGCATAGACTCGAATGGTTCATATGCTGGATTGCTTCAATGAGCATACCACCTGAACCACATGCCGGGTCGTATACTGTTTCACCAGGCTGAGGATCGAGGATTCTTACAAGGAGGTTAACAACCGAACGTGGGGTATAGAATTCTCCTGCCTGTGCTTTGCTGTCATCCGCGAACTTCTTTAGGAGTATTTCGTAAGCGTCTCCCATAAGGTCTGCAGGGTAGTTCTTGTTACCCAGTTTTCTTGTAGAGAGGTGCTCAATAAGATCACGTATCTTTCCGTCAGAGAGGTTCTTCTTATCTGTCCATTTCTGAGCACTGAACATGGAAAGCACACCATACAGGGTGTCCGGATTGGCGAGTTCAATCTTACGCATAGCACCTACGATTGCAGCACCGAGGTTTTCGTTACGCTCTCTTACATCCTGCCAATGACAACCTTCTGGGATATCAAATCTATGCTGCTCTGGTAGGGCTGCATATTCAGTGTCACCGTCACTCTCCTGAAGAGCTGCCTCTGTCTCCTCATCGTAGACGTCTGATATTCTCTTGAAGTAGAGAATAGGCGTTATATAGTCTTTGAAATTGTCCTGGCTTACGGGACCGCGCAGGATATTGCAGGCCTCGAACAGGAAGTTATAGAGCTCCTGTGCACCGGACATTTCAGTTACATTGTTCTTTTTTGCCATAATATATTATTCATTCTACACAAGAAACGAACTATCTCATGATTAGAAATACAACTCTTTATTTCTTTATTCTTATGTATGTAAATAAATGAAACCTTGCTTCACAAATATACACAACCACCCCGGGAATAACAAATTTATCCATATCGACAACCCATCTTCCATACCCCACAACAAAAGATACAGGATGAATAACGCCAACAAGTGGCATATAGGCATTTATAGAAGACTACGAAGGATTCGGTTCTGAAGGTGAGCAGCGGCAGGGTGTGGGAAGGAGGAAACCGTGCTACCCCTCTGGCCGCAGAGGGAGGGCCCGTCGGCAGCGAGTTATCGCGAAGCAATGACGATGATGCCGATGGGAGGGATTGTTTCCTCTCCCACACCCTGAGCTGCGAACGCCTGAAGAACCTTAACTCCAAGCCAAGTAGGAAAACATTTGCATTTGTTATATAAGTGTTATACATTTGTGATATAAACTATATGAAAATGGACGCAACTATACCAAGAACGCAAACAGCCTTCAGACTTAGTAATGAGTTGCTGAGGAGATTGAAAGTGGAGGCGAAGAAACAGAACAGAAGTTTGAATAACTTTGTAGAGAGTGTATTGATGGATGCAGTCTATCGTAATCCGAATAAAGAGACATTAGCCGCAATGAATGAGGCGAGAGATAACAGAAATCTGGAGACAATCAATCTGGAGAATTTGGAGGGGTTTATTGATTCATTGTAGGGGAGTGTTCTTAAGGATCTGAAGAAGTATAAAAACCAACATCATAAGATTGCTAAACTAAAAGAGGTTTTAAGTATTCTGCAATGTGGGGGAAGTCTGCCTTCCCAATATAATGCACACAGATTATTAGGTAATTATAAAGGATGTATAGAGTGTCATATAGAAAATGATACTCTTCTTATCTGGATTGATGAAGAACAGAATGTTATTAAGTTTTTAAGACTAGGTACTCATTCTGAATTATTCAAGTAGTAATAGAGTGAGCGTAGCGAACGCCTGAAGAACCTAACCTCCAAGCCGCGATTCCAATAACATCTACTAAAAGATTTGTATAAAAGTAACTAATTGGTTACTTTTACGTAAAATATGGGAGATCACTATGAACAAAACAAATACAAGATTAACCCCTGAAGAGATCCAGAGACTTCGCAACTCTGATTTCAGTAAGAAGGAGGGCTTTGTAAAAGCCACTGAGGTACTGGAAAGGGAGGCTGGCAAGATAGGATCTCCCGAAAGAGAAGAGTTTGATGCCAAGGCTCGAGCCTGGTATTATGGTGAGATTTTGCGTGACAGGCGCAAGGCTCTCGGTATGACACAGAAGGAACTTGCAGAAAAAATAGGGAGAGAGCGGACATATATAAACCGTATCGAAAAGGGGGAAACTGACCTCCAGCTTTCATCCTTCATCAGAATAGCCGACGCACTGGGAATCACTCTGCGGCTTGAGATCAGCGTAGCATAACAAAAAATCCCCGCCTTTATAGGGCGAGGATTTATCGGGATTTATCGTGTGGGATTATTTCCAAAGTTTTGCAGGGTATACACCGTCTGCGATAAGTTTCTGGATTCTTGCCACTACATCAGGTCTGTCCTCTTTGTAAGTAACACCAAACCATTTGGCATCGCTTGAAAGCACTTTCATGGTAGCTTTACCGTTGTTGATAAGTGCGTTTACTGCCATAGGGATGTAGTACTCAGCTTTAAGGTTAGCCATGTTTGCAGGGTTAGAAAGGAAGTCTTTGAACATAGCCTCTGACTCAGCGAAGTAGTCAGGAGTGAAACCGAATAGGTTCATAGACACTGGAGCATTCTCATCGATCTCGTGCTCACCGTTCTCATCTTTATAGGTAACTTTACCGTCAGCCTGACGCTGGATACCAAGTCTCTCAACCATAGAAGCCAGGTTACCGTTCTCGTCCACTTTGCACTCGCCGCGTGACACGCTACCGAACTCTGAAAGGGTGTTAGCCAAGTTGTAACCTACCATACAATATTTGCCTTTCTGGCCATCTACACTACGAAGGTAGTCAGCAAGTACCTGATAACCCTCACGACCATAGAAGTCGTCTGAGTTGATAACTCCGAATGGAGTATCCACTACAGGTGCAGCCATCATCACAGCGTGGTTTGTACCCCAAGGTTTCTCTCTACCCTCAGGAACAGTGAAACCCTCTGGAAGGTTTACAAGCTCCTGGAATACGAACTCTACCTCGATCTGGTTGCCGAAACGCTCAGCTGTAAAAATCTCACGGAACTCTTTTTCAAAAAGGTGACGGATCACGAATACCACCTTGCCAAAACCTGCCTGGATAGCATCGTAAATTGAATAGTCAATAATCGCTTCATTATTAGGACCTACACCGTCCATCTGTTTAAGTGAGCCGTAACGTGAACCCATTCCGGCTGCCAATACTACTAATGTTGGTTTCATATTCATAAATTTTGCGGGGCAAAGGTAATCATATTTCATTCATAATCAAACGAAAATTCTACATCAAAAAAGGTGGCCCCAGTCATACTGAAACCACCTTATTGTCTGATTGAAAAGCAATATTATTTTTCTGGAATATGTTTGTATTTGAACAGTATTGCGAAGAATACCATAATCACCAACGAATAGGCAGCAAATACAAACCACGAATCTGACCAGCCGTTCATCACAGCATGCCAGTCTGTTGCCCCTTCCACTTTGTGGACATTTACCAGCATGTTGATCACTTTCTGTGCACCAAGAGAGCCAAGTGCTGCACCGATACCGTTGGTCATCATCATAAACAGACCCTGAGCACTTGAACGGATTGATTTGTCAGTAGCCTCGTTCACGAATAGTGAACCTGAGATATTGAAGAAGTCAAATGCCACACCATACACTATCATAGAGAGGATGAACATCCATACCCCTGATCCTGGGTTACCTGTAGCAAACAGACCGAAACGGAACACCCATGCAAGCATCGCCATAAGCATCACTTTCTTGATACCCCATTTTTTCAAGCAGAATGGGATAAGTAGGATACATAGTGTCTCAGATATCTGGCTAAGTGAAATAAGCATATTTGAGTGCTCTACGCCAAATGTTCCGGCATATTCCTCAAGATTTCCGAAGTCACCAAGGAATGGGTTTGCGAAGCCATTGGTAATCTGTAGAGCGACACCCAAGAATAGAGAGAAAATGAAGAAAATGGCCATTCTCTTCTCCTTGAAAAGCTTGAATGCCGAGAGACCCATTGCATCAGCAAGTGATTTTTTATCGTTGGTTTTAACGATAGGACAATTGGGCAATGTGAAGCAATACAGACCGAGAGCCAGACCAAGAAGACCTGAGGTGATATATTGGAATGAATTTGCCTGGAATCCCATAAGATCCACAAACCACATGGTGCAGATAAAACCTACAGTACCCCATACCCTGATAGGTGGGAAAGCTTTCACAGGATCCAGCCCCCCTTTTTCAAGTGCATTGTATGCCACTGAGTAAGACAATGCGATAGTAGGCATAAAGAATGCAACACTGATGGTATAAAGGGTAAACAATACCGAGAACTGAGCATCAGCACCTGCCACATGACCATAATAACCGGCAGCAACCATTGTAACACCTGCTACCAAATGGGCAATACCCAAAGTTTTCTGAGCAGGAATCCATTTGTCAGCCACGATACCCAAAAGGGCAGGCATAAAAATAGAAACGATACCCTGGATAGAGTAGAAAAGACCGATCTTTTCACCAAGCCCAATAGAGCCCAGATAACGGCCTTGTGAAGTTAGATAAGCTCCCCACACTGCAAACTGCAGGAAGTTCATCAAAATTAGTTTCAATTTAGTATTCATCTCTTGTCAAACATTTATTTTGCTCCAAATATACAAACAAACTGCCTAAACGGAATTATTCTCCCACAAAAACCACCGGATAGTGGTCAGAAATATATGGCGCACCATAATTCTCCTTAGCAGTTCTGAAACTTACTGGGGTCAGATTTTTATAAAAAATATGGTCAATTATAGTCACCTTTTCGTTCTTACCCCAATTATTGAATGTACCTTCATTGTCGGTAACAGGTGACACCTTCCTGGCATCCTTCATAGAGAGGACGATAGGTGCCATCGCCAGATCTTCAACATTAGTATTGAAATCACCGGTAAGGATAACCGGAGTTTCTTCCCCGACTATCTCCTCTATCTTACTCGCTACAAGTCTTGCAGACTCCCTTCTGGCCACCTGTCCCACATGATCGAAATGGGTATTGAAGAAGTAAAACTCCCTGCCAAAAAGCCCTTTCTCCTTCAGCTTGACCCAGGTCACCACCCTGTGACAAGCGGCATCCCAGCCACGCGAGGGGACATCAGGGGTGGCACTTAGCCAGAAAGTCCCTTTATCCAGAAGTTTATACTTATCATTCCTGAAAAATACAGCATTGGACTCAGCCTCACCTTTCTCAAGTCCACCATCCCTATCCACACCATATTTTGTATACCCGGGAAGGTTCTCCTCCATATACTTGGCCTGATGATAGATAGCCTCCTGCACACCGAACACATCGGGCTGCTCTGTCTCAATGAACTTTATTACAGCATCCTGACGGTAGTTCCAGTTATTCCCACCGTCAAAACTGTCATTGGGGCTGAGACGGATATTGAAAGAGACAGCCTTGACCCCTTCAGATGTGCTGCATGATGGCAATACACAGATTAAAGATGCCATTATTGCTAATACAATGACACTGAATCTTCTCATCATCTTAAACCTCTACAAGCTCATACTCACGCGAACCGATACCTATCTCCTCACCATATTCCAAACCACTCTGCCAGTTTGTATCAGGGTGGATCATGTGGAATTTATCCTCACCACACAGATGCTCATGAGGGTGCTCAGCATGAAGTTTGCTGCCAGGGATAGCAGGTGCATTGATTACCATATCGGCACAAGCCTGGTCAAGAGCTACAGGGTCAAATGAAGCGGCAATACCCAAATCTGGAACAATTGCTGCATCATTGTGGCACCAGCAATCACACTCAGGGGATACATTGACAATAAAGCTTATATGGAAATGTGGTTTACCATCGATAACAGCCTTTGCATACTCTGCTATCTTGTAATTTAGTTCCTGAGAAGTATTGTAATCCTTCAACACTGCACCATCAAACTGACAAAGAGCCACACATTGACCACAACCTACACACTTTGAATAATCGATAACAGCCTTACGGTCAGCATCTAGGGAAATCGCTCCATGGGCACAATTCTTCACACATACATTACAACCACGGCATTTCTCCCTATTGATTACAGGCTTAGACTCAGAGTGAAGTTCTAGCTTACCACCACGGCTTGCCGAACCCATACCTATATTTTTGAGGGCTCCACCAAAACCTGTCTGCTCATGTCCCTTAAAGTGGTTCATAGAGATGAAAATATCTGCATCAGCAATAGCTGAACCGATTTTAGGGGCAGGACAATATTTACCATTAACAGGGATCTCTCTATACTCTGTACCCTTAAGACCGTCAGCAATAATAACATTAGCATTGGCAGATATAGGGTTATAACCATTCTTCATGGCACAATCCAAATGATCTACCGCATTTGAACGGCTACCTGAATAGAGGGTATTACTATCTGTAAGGAAAGGTTTGCCACCAAGGCTACGGATAAGTTCTACAAGCCTTGCTGCATAATTTGGTCTTAGATAGGCGATATTACCAGCCTCACCAAAATGTATCTTAATAGCTACAAATTTATCTTTAAAATCGATAGACTCAATACCTGCAGCTCTAGCTACATTCTCCATCTTCTTTACAAGGGGAGTCTTCGGAGTGGTACGGAGATTAGTAAAGTATACTTTTGATTTTTCCATGGTTGTTTAAATTAAATCAAACAAATATACAAACAATTTCTGATTCGCGCCCACTTACCCGATCTAGGTAGTGCAGGATATGGACTATAACAAACAAAAAACCCCTCACTCGATAAAAGTGAAGGGTTTGTAAAGGGCGGCGGCTACCTACTCTCCCACCCGGGTTAGGGCAGTACCATCGGCACAAGTGCGTTTAACTTCTCTGTTCGGAATGGGAAGAGGTTGGTCCACACCGTTATAGCCACCATATATATATCTGCGATATCTTATT
>JAGBVU010000032.1 GCA_017630155.1 Bacteroidales bacterium | reverse complement strand
TATAGACCAACTCATAGGTAGCACTCTGATAAGGCTTATAGGTCTTTTCCCCTGCTTCCAGTGTGGTTTTTGCACCATACCGGGATATTTCATCATCCTGCAATAGTAACTCCGGTTTCTCCGGCTCTTGTACCATATTCTCTTCCATTATGGCAATGTCTTCCCGGCTTCCTTCTGCCAAAGCCTCCATGGAGTTACCTGCCATAAGCATGGCAATGCTAAATAACATTGCCCCCATTCTTATTATTCTTTTTCCTACGTAAGAATTTTTCATTTGGATTCCTCTCTCTTTTTATATCATTGCCTTACAAATTGCCTCTTACAATTCCATAAGTATTACAAATATCCGTAAATTCTTTAGATTCCACAAAGGACTTTAGGATGTCCCTACGTGTCATGTAACCCTTATTTAACTGGTTTACCCAGCCTGCTTTTCCGGCAGCATCTGCTTCTCTTCCCAGTATGGTCCTATATAAAAGCTCCACATACTTTTCATTGGAAACATTCCTATTCTGGAATTCCTTACTGAAGAAGAAGGCATCTGCCATCTGGGCTCCATTCATGTTTTTATTCTTTAAGTTGTTTACCCAGCCATAAAAGCCTGCCTGGTCTGCATTTCTTTCCAGACACAGTTTATAGAACCTGCTTACAAACTTCTCCAAAGGTGCCGCGGAAGCATCATAGGTGCCCCGGGTAATTCCATAGTCCTCACATATTTTCGTAAATTCCTTGGATTCCACAAGGGACTTGGTTACTTCCATTCGGGTCATATATCCTTTTTCCAACTGACTTACCCAGCCTGCTTTTCCGGTAGCATCCGCTTCTCTTCCCAACATGGCTCTGTAAAGCATCTCCACAAAAGCACTGTCTGTCAGGTTTTTATTCAACACTTCCTTGCTAAACACAAAAGATTTTGCTATGTCGGCTCCCTTCATATAGCCTTTTTCCAACTGACCTACCCAGCCTACTTTTCCACTCCGGTCAGCCTTTCGGGCCAGACACTGCTCATACATTCTTTCTACAAACCTAACCACAGAGGCATTGGGTAAAGGTTCCCCTTTGGGATTTTCCACTTCCCATACTACAAAATCATATCCCTGTTCTTCTGCATAGCTTTCCGCATAGGAGCCTGCCCATCCGTAGATAATAACAGAGGAGGCACTATTCTCTCCGTAGAGTTGGAAAGGCTCATATGCATTAGAAGCGTAAGGAGTTTGTATTTCCTTCACACTTGTCGGAATATAAATTTTCCCATTCAAGCCGCTACATTCATAAAATGCACCGTCTCCAATAAACTTTACACCATTGGGGATTACCAAATCCCCTGTAAACCCGCTACAGCCAGAAAATGTATTATCTCTTATACTGGTTACACCGGATGGAATTACCAATTTTCCTGTTAAGCCGCTACAACCAGAAAATGCACTCCATCCTATACTGGTTACACTGTCCGGAATAATCAAATCCCCTGTTAAGCCGCGACAGTCAGAAAATGTCTCATCTCCTATACTGGTTACGCTGTCACCAATTACCAAATCCCCTGTAAACCCGCTACAGCCATAAAATGTACTCGCTCCTATACTGGTTACACCGGACGGAATTACCAAATTTCCTGTCAATCCTACACATTCACGAAATGCATAATCTCCTATACTGGTTACAC
>JAGBVU010000031.1 GCA_017630155.1 Bacteroidales bacterium | reverse complement strand
CCCCTGCATTCCCTTGTTCCGCAGCTTTTTTGAACCATTTTACGGCTTCAGTGTAGTTTTTTTCGATACCTTCTCCATTATAATAACTATAGCCTAATTTATTCTGGGCCGCAGCATTCCCTTGTTCTGCTGCTTTTCTGAACCATTTAACGCCTTCAGTGTAGTTCTTTTCGACAAGTACTCCATAATAATACATTAAGCCTAAACTGTTTTGGGCCTCTGCATCCCCTTGTTCTGCAGCTTTTCTGAACCATTTAACGGCTTCAGTGTAATTTTTTTCGACACCTTCTCCTTCAATATACATGTCACCTAAATTATATTGAGCATCTGCATCCCCTTGCTCTGCTGCTTTTCTGTACCATTTTACTGCTTCGGAGTAGTTTTTTTGAATACCTCTTCCATAATAATACATGTTACCTAAATTATACTGGGCCTTTGCATTTCCTTGTTCCGCAGCTTCTTTGTAGTAACCAATAGCCTTGTCATAGTTTTGATTGTCATAATAATGCTTTCCAAGAGCATAATTCTCTTCAGTAGAATGAGAGAGTGATTTGGCAGGAACTGTTACTTCTTGTTGTTTATAGTTAAAGCAAAAAGAACCACGTTCATATATTTTGTCTTCTACTACAGGAGTCTGTTCTTGGTTTGTACGTTCGGCGACAAGATATTTTATTTCTTCAAATAGAACCTTATATTCCATATTTGGTCTATCCAATAATTCAAGGAATGCACTGGTGTATGGACTGTGTTTGCCTTCACCATCTTTTGCTGTTTTACCGTAATCTGTAGCATAAGATATGAGTGTACCTGTAGGAATATTTTGTTTTACCAGTCCTCCTGTATGGATGCTGCGGGTGAAAGATCTTTCCAGAGGATTGTCCCTACAAGCATCAATCATAACAAATTTTAACTTGCATTTTGTATAATATTTGAGATCATTTAGAACACGTTCAAGATTTATACACTGATATTCAATATCATTTTCAGGATCCAAATCATTTTCAGGATCCAATTTTGCATTCAAAGGCAATAAATAGTTTATACCTTTTGATTCGATACCATGCCCGGCGTAATAAAAAAGAGCAACATCGTAATTTAATGCCTCATCGATAAATAAACTTACTATCTCTCTCATTTCTCTCCTATCCAAATCAGTATGTAATAATACATTAAAACCAAGAGTTTGGAGTTTTTTCCCTACAGCAGTAGCGTCATTTACTGGATTTTTCAGATATCCTTTTGAATAATTGCTATTTCCTATTATAAGGGCAATCCCCCTCTTGTTTTGAGGGTAAACAAGGGTACTGACCAGAAGTAAGATTGCTATGATTAGCTTGTTTTTCATATAAGCTTATTTGATTAAAAGTAAAAGAATACCATAGAGGCATCTTTCGCAGATCTGTTATAGATGGTGATTTTAAGTTTTGAAGGTGATCTCATACGCATTGTGCGATGTCTGTATTTTCTTCCTTCCTTATCTGAATCGAGTTCATTATAATATTCCTTATTGACAATATCATAAATATGCATTGTTGTCAGTGAATTAGGCTCTGATACTACCATAAAATCCACAGGACCTGATGGCACTTGAACCTCAAATACCATAGATGAGTGTTTTTTCAATACGAAGTTATGCTGGTAAAAAACGTATCCAGATGACCCCCTTCTTGATACATTATTCATCTCCTCCCACTCTCTCATAAGCTCCTCAGCTTTCTTGAAGCTCCCATCATTTTTAAGAAGTTCATCAAAATACTCCGGGATGAAAATAATGTGATTGTCCAGTGGTAAAAGATTTTCTTCTCCTGATACGATATTGAAGTTTAATGGTGATAGATCACTTGTAAAACTGTTTTTGTTTCTAAAGTCCTTAAATCTTTTATTTGTCTGATACAATATGTCATCACTCCCTATATTATCCCTTAGAGATAGACATATTTCTTTCAATTCCATCATCTTTTTTGATGGTTCTTGTGAAAATAATTGGATACTATACAGACATATAAGAACAGTAAACAGTATTTTATATTTCATAACTATGATATTTAATCAATAACTAATCTAAAACCTATGCTTTCACTTTTGGTAGATGAAGAGACCATATCTCTTGATGTTACTCTGCAGTCTTTATCCAAAGATTTGAAACTTCCTCCTCTAACTATAATCAAATCCATATTGAACGGTCTTTCTGGGTTATCATAATAATAAAACTTATTGCTGCAATATTCAGCAACATTCCCGCTCATATTGAAAATCCCAAGCTCATTCGATTCCTTCCACCAAGATATCCCGTCTCGGGGTCTATAACAAGGTGCAGACAGAGAATCGGATAGTGTCCAAGCAACATTATAGATGTCATTAGAGCCGGCATACGTAAAATCAAGAGATTTGAGACCACCTTTGGCTGCGTATTCCCATTCGGTTTCGTGAGGTAGTCTGAAATTCAATGGTAGAATAGAATTCAATTCTATAAGAAAATCCTGTACATCATTCCAGGAAATATGAGTCTTGGGTGAAGTCAAAATATCAGGATCAGTTTCTTTGTCGTGAATTCCCATTATACTATTCCACTCTTCCACGGAGAGTTCATATTTATTGATGAAGAAGCCAGATACAGTGACTTTATGTTTAGGAATCTCTTTTTTACTTATGTCATAATTTCTGTTCCCATCTGAATCAAGTGTATCTGATCCCATCATATATTCACCGCCATCCACGTATACCATATTTTCCAAAATAGACCTGATCGCACAAATCTGATTCAAATTCAATGTCGGGAGGATAGATGGATCTATACGTTCGGTAATGTCATTATTGACATTGTCAAAATTGAAATTGTCCCTTATTTTGATAATTTTCTTGTTTGCACTCTTTGAAAAAAATATATGATTTGATTCAAGGAATGTATTATAGTCGTTGATAGTGGAGCATCTGCTGAGTTTTATGTAGTCTTCAAGAGCGGAATATCCTACAAGCATACTCAAAAGTATACACACAGTGATTAGTATATTTTTGTAAGACAGGTAATAACGCGGCTCTGACTTCAGCAAAGAGTGTTCTTTAGGGATAACCTTTGTTTTGATTACATCCCTAAAGGTCATTGTATCTTTATCATTATAAAATGCAGCGTGATATCTGCTTATCTGCTTGATATCAACAGGCAAAATAGTTGCAAGATCATCAAAATTAAATTTATCAGATTTCTGTGGTGCAATAGGTACTATATTTTTCTCTTTAGCTATTGCTCTAGCCAACTCGATTCTCATAAAGTTGATTTCTTTTACCCCACTGGCTTCAATTATGGAGTAAAAGTCTTTTGGATCACAAGTTGCCAGTTTTACATATAGTTCCGTATGTTCATCTGTGACATCACTAAAAGTTTCGTCACTAATCATTGCTATGAAATCGGTACAATTGTCGATCCTGTTAAGCAATTCGACGTCAAATCTTCCATGCAGATTTTCCTTGTCAAAACTTACCCTTCCAAAGTAGCCATTGTACTCCAAAATAGTTAATAAGTGCTGGGACTTATCTGATGTGTCTTTTCGACGATAACTTATGAATATGTCGTATTTGCGCTTAAACATAGATGAATATACTTTATTTCTTCTTGGTAATCTTATATCCCAACTTCATTATCAGTTTCAAAGTTCCGATAGCGGTATTTCTGTCGTATTCCTTTTCTGTTTCTGGCAATTTATTGTAAGGAACCAGGCAAGGGTGCTCCTTTTTGTCATCATTACGTTCCGGACCATATTTCCAACCTTCATCTATCCTACCTTGTGCCCATACTTCATGGACATTTTCAGCTATTTCTTCAGTCAATTGCTTAAGACTTCTTGGCAGTTCTATTTCCGAACAGTCAAGAGGCTTTGGAACGTATTCATTTGTATTATTTGTATCGGTCTCTGAGATATACATACGTATACTTGTGTCTGTGACATTACAGTCATATGACTTGTAATCATTCGGTACTATCGGTATCTCCTCAAATGGTATTAATAGATTATTGTGTTTTTTGACAACGGATTTAACAGGATTATAAACGTATCCTTCAAGTTTTGTATAGGATTCCCATCTGATATGTTCACAAATTGCAAGATTGATAAGTTTCTTTTGTAGCACCTCATCTGTTTTGTAATCAGTGCTCTCACGATTGTCTATGATTTCCTTTAATGCTGTGAGATCTAACTTGGCAATATCCAATAATTTGTATTTTGTATGTCTATGAAGATAATTTGAGATATTCTGGTTCTTTTTCATATTAATTTCTTCAATGACATTATACCTTGTGCATAAGTGGTCTTCTTTTTTATAATCTTTCAGCTTTTTATCGATTTTGTTATTGCCAAAACTCTTTTCCCATATAGTTTCAGGTGATATTTCTGTTTTCTCATTTTTCTCCTCATAAATTTTATGGAATATCTGGGCATTCCTGAGAATATCATCCTGAATTATTTCATCATAGGTGTATATATCCTTGATATTTCCAAAAAGATACAACTTTCCACATAAATTTTCATTTGATGTATTGAGTTTATTGACAATATCCTCCATCCTGGCATAATTCGAAGGATTATGGCATCTGATAAATATGCCCAGCTTCTGTTTATTGTCTTTTCTGCTCTTTATAAACAATTTATAAATATCAATGGCAGTTTGGAGATTTATATCGTCATTATGGAGTGTGACAACAACATAATTCAGTTCTGTTATGATGGATTGAATTACCTCCCAATACTCTTTTGAATCAATTTCAGCCTGTTTGAATTCCAATTCGCTTTCATCTATTCCTGGCATTGAATAATTACCAACGCTTTTTTTGTCAATGATGGTTGCTTTAAAAGGTGACTTTCTTCCATCCTTATTGGGAAATGAGCCAAATTCGTACAAATACCTGAATGCCTCCTGACCAGTCTCTCCATATCCTATCACTAAAGAATTAAATGGAGAAGAAACTGTACAGTCTGTGGTGTCAATATCTACAAAATTTACAGGATGGTAATCTGGATGCAATTTCAACTGCAATACTGACATCAATGATGAGTCCATTATTTTAATCTTCATCAATGAATCATCGGTGATATATTGGGAGTAATGATTATATATATAACTGCAATTATTTGATTGGGTGTTTACATATACTGTAGTCTTAACATTGAAATCTGCTCTGTGAGCAAAAACAGTTCTGGCAGAATTAATATTTTTAGCATCATCCTCAGATGTGAAGAATATCCTGATTTCCTTGGATGAACTTACTATTTTATCCACATTGTTTTGTCCCAGTTGCTCAAATAACCTTTTGTCTGAAATGTCAATATCGGTAATATCTCTTTGACAATGAGATACTTCTGCCCCTAATTCCTGCAATTTGGAAATATCGCTATCACTTAACTGTACAGCACCAAAAGCATTTACCAATGTCATTTGGGAATCGTCCTTATCCTTCGAATCTTCTGTATTAATGAAAATGAAAAGTTCTTTTGCCTTATTTTTACTTTTTATGCTTTCCGCAATGGTAAAAGATATCTCATTAATGTTCCAAAATATATTTACTACATCATATTTTTTTCTGAACCATCTGGTGGCATATAAACTGATGGCTGATTTTATTCTGAATCCCAATAGGTTAATAATGAAAATTACACTTATTATTGCAGCTGCGAAGTGAATGATTGAGAAAAACAGCAAGTATACTGAATCTTCCTTCAAAGGGTCCAGTACTTCTCCTAGCTCGTCACTGGCAACAAACATTTTGAAAGCTGCTGTAATTGCTCTGGGCATAACTGCAAATACACTATGTCCCTCTTTATAAAATCCTAAAGTGTAAATAACTAACCCCAGGAACCATACGACAAATGAAGAGAGAAGTAATGACTTGTTAGTTGCTGTCATCCTTTTCCTATTGGATTTTAGCAAGGATTTTGCAACAAAAAAAGCAACACAAATCAACAATGAAGCAACCACCCACGTAGAAGCTTCCCCAATATAGAAAGTTATCGACTTGTAAAAGTCCGAAGAGAAATAGCCTGACATATTTAATTATTTATATCCTACAAAGTTAAAATATTAATTTATTTATCCCTATAGTCTTCATTTACAAAAGGGGAAGGCGACATTCTGTCAAGATACTTGTTGTTGTTTTCCATAAGATCAAGTTTTCCTACAAATATACGAAATTAGCCCCTCATTTTTCTATCTTTGCCCAAAACAATACTGATTATGAAGAGACTTGCATCGATTTTGGCAGCAGCATTGCTGATTCTCATTTCACATATTGCTCTGGGGCAGAAACCCAATGTATATATTCTGGCTACAGGTGGGACGATTGCCGGTACTGGCGCATCAAGCACCGGGACAGCCTATTCTGCAGGACAGGTGGCAATCCAGACACTGATCGATGCTGTGCCACAGATTCAGGACATCGTCCAGGTACGCGGTGAGCAGGTGGTCAATATCGGTTCGCAGGATATGTCAGACGAGGTGTGGCTCCGTCTTGTCGAGAGGATTAATGAACTGGTGCAGGACCCTGATATTGACGGGATTGTGGTGACCCACGGCACAGACACAATGGAGGAGACAGCCCTCTTTCTTGATCTTACCGTACAGACCTCCAAGCCAGTAGTCCTCACAGGTGCAATGCGTCCCTCTACTGCCCTTAGTGCAGATGGTCCGCTCAACCTTTTCAATGCTGTAGTGGTGGCCGCATCACAAGATTCGCGTGATCGTGGTGTTATGGTGGCAATGAACGGTCAGGTCCACGCAGCTGCACAGGTAATCAAAATGCATACTACCTCAGTGGAGTCTTTCGCCTCACCTAATGCTGGTCCTCTCGGGACAGTTCTAAACGGCAAAGTCAATTACCAAACAGCTCCTGGCCATGCACCTCTTCACTTCGATGTCTCCGGCCTCCGTACCCTTCCCAAAGTGGGAATCATATATTCACACTCCGGTATCAATGCAGATATGGCTAACGCAATGCTTGGTGCAGGTTATCAGGGAATTGTCCATGCCGGCGTAGGCAATGGCAATATCCATAAAGCGATTTTCCACGTCCTGGATAAGGCTCGCGCCAATGGCATAATCGTGGTCCGCTCATCAAGAGTTCCTACCGGCCCCACCACCCTTGAAAACGAGGTGGATGATGAGGCACACCAGTTTGTCGCTTCGCAATGGCTCAACCCCCAAAAAGCACGTGTCTTGTTAATACTCTCTCTCACCTGTACCCACGACTGGCAGCAGATACAGGAATATTTCAATACCATATCCACAATACATATATAAACATTAAGTCATTGAATGTTAGACTTGTTCGTAGCGGCTGAGGAGATTAAGGATCTGAATGACTAGCACTAATATACCGGCTCTCGCCGGATCGTGAGGGCCCTGGCAAATGACCTGTGGATATTTGCAGCGAGCATCCCGGGGGCAAAATAGGCTGTTTCGCCCCTGAATCGTGTAAGAAGTAGTATTACGGGGGCAGAATAGGCACTTTTACCCCCGAATAGTGTAAGAAGTAGTGTCCCGGGGGCAAAATGGGCTGTTTCGCTCCCTGTTTCACCGGCGAGGATGAGAATATAAAAAGACCGGCCAAAATCTCTTTTCAGCCGGTCTCACTTTATATCAAATCAACACCGATCTACTTAAGTGCCTCGAGATTCTTAGGGTTGAACAGATCTTTACCCTCTGGTGTGTATGCGTATTCGATACGATCCTCAAAGTATTTCTCCACTTTGCCACGTACGATTTTCATGGTACTGTTCATAAGGCCGTTTTTCTCTGTCCAAGCCTCAGGGAGAACTGCAAGTGCTGCAGGTAGCCATCTGTCGGGGAACATACCACCTTTCGCACCACCAGTCTTGTATGCATTGACCTCATCCTGAATCTTCTGAAGCATCATACGGCGAGCCTCTTCTGAAGTCACATCGATCGAAGGATTGACACTCAGTACATACTCTTTAAGCGCCTCTTTATTAGGAACAATCAGAGCAATAGTGTAAGGATCCTGATTGTTGTGGATAATATCCTGGTCAATATATTTCGAACCATCTGTGAGTGAGTCCTCGAATCCCTCTGGACTGTACTTCTCACCATCGTGTGAAATCAAAAGGGATTTGAAACGGCCGGTAACCCAAAGGTACTCTTTATCTTTCTTCATCCAGCCCATATCTCCTGTATGAAGCCATCCATCCACGATGGTCTTAGCAGTCGATTCTGGGTTTTTCCAGTAGCCTGCCATCACATTTTCACCACGTATCACGATCTCACCGCGAACTTCTGGTGCCACCTCTTTACCCTCATCGTCACAAATCTTGATATCGAGTGGTTTCACCACGCGGCCTGATGAACCGAAGATGGCATGACCTACCGCATTGGCACATATGATAGGGGTTGCTTCAGAGAGACCGTAACCCTGGAACATAGGGATACCTATTGCGCAGAAATATTTCTGAAGCTCGATGTCAAGTAGTGCTCCGCCACCTACAAAGAATTGCATTCTGCCACCGAAATTTTGACGTACCTGGCTGAAAATCAATTTGTCGAAAAGTGCCACTAGAGGTTTTCTCCACCACTGGAGGATACCGCCACGATTGTGGTATTCTTTATTGTATGCCATCGCATTCTTCAGGGCAAAATTATACAGTTTTTGCACCTTAGCCCCCTTTGCTGCGATGCCGGTCTCGATGTTTTTCTTGAAGTTACGGGCTAGTGCAGGGACAGAGAGCATCACGTGAGGACGCACCTCTTTGATAGCAGTAGGGACATTTTTAAGGGTAGCGAGCGGGTTTTTACCCACTGGTACTGTAGCAATGCTGCCGCCATACATCATCATAGTATAGAAGCCTGCTACATGGGCAAAACAATGGTCAAGTGGAAGGAGGATAAGCATAACAGCCCCTCTATGTACAGAAATGACAGATGAGCCTTGCTCTACGTTTGCAGTGTAGTTCCTGTGTGTAAGGATAACACCTTTAGGGTCAGAAGTGGTACCTGATGTGTAGCTGATATTTGCGTAGTCATCTGGACCTACTGATGCTGCACGTTCGTCCACTTTCGCTTCGTTCTCAGCAATATAAGCCTCACCCATCTTAGTGAACTCGGTAATACCTATCTCTTTTTCGCCATATTCGGCCAAATCGTCAAGGACAATGATTTTCTCCACCAAAGGGAGCTGGCCGATGATTTTGCGTATCTTGGGAAGCTGTTGTTGCGATGCAATTACAAATCTTGAGTCAGAGTGGTTGATTCTGAAAAGTAGGTCGTTGGACTCTTCCAGTTTGGCCGAAAGTGGAACATCGGTACCACCGGCATAGAGAACACCAAGCTCAGCAATAATCCAAAGTTTTCGCCCTTCTGAGATGAGAGCAACCCTCTCCCCTTTCTGGAGACCAAGGCTCATGAATGCCGCAGCCAGCACGCGCCCCTCCTTACGGGTATCCTCAAAAGAGGTCTCTTGCCACACACCATTTATCTTCTCACGCAGAAATGTTTCCTTGGCATATTTGGATGTGTATTTGTCTACAAAATCTATAATTGTTAATCTTTCTGACATATATATCTGTGTTTTATTACTTTTCAACCTTCAAAAATACAATAAATGGATGAAAATACAATACTTAGGTGAGATTTTGACTAAAAACTGCTCCCTCCGATGAAACTCCTTATCAGTGAGGTTGCCGGCACATCTTTGTCTGATACGGGGGTGAAATAGCTCAGAAACTTGAGGAGTCTGTGCACTTCGCTGTATTCAGGGCAATTTTTAGGGACAGTCATCAGCACCCTCTCTGCGTATGCTCTAATTACAGGGAATTCAACTATATAGGATGAATTGAAGAGTGCATCTGCATTCTCCTGATAAGGGTATATCCATTGCACCTCTGAGCGGCGTACATTTGGCCAGTTGGCAATGGTCTCCTTAGCGCTGAATGCCCCTTTTGAGTAGTCGCGGACAATGCGGCGCAGGAGCCTGTTGTCGCTTGTGGGGATGCAGTTGTGGTCATCCAGCGATATGCTGGTGATGGTGTTGATGAAGATCCGGTATTTCATCTCCTCAGGCACCTGATCGGTCAGGCGCGGATTCAGAGCGTGTATTCCCTCCACGAGGAGCAATGTCCCAGGCTCAATTTTCAGCCTCTTGCCATTGAATTCTCTGAGTCCTGTAACAAAATTGTACTCAGGAACTTCCACCTCCTCTCCATTGAGAAGTTTTACCAGGTCACTCTGCAGATATTTGTGGTCTACAGTATCAAAATTGTCAAAATCGTATGAGCCGTCGGGCAATAGAGGTGTCTCTACCCTATTCACAAAATAGTCGTCAGTAGAGAAAGAGATGGGGCGGATTCCGCAAGCTTTGAGCTGGATGCTGAGCCTTTTGCAGAATGTCGATTTGCCGCTGCTGCTCGGGCCGGTGATGAGTACCAGACGGACCGGCTTTTCGGAGTGCATCCTCTCCTCTATCTCCTCTGCAATCTGCACAATTTTCTTCTCCTGCAGAGCCTCTGCCACCTTGATGAGATCGGGTGCCTGCCCACTCTGGCAAGCAAGATTCACATCCCCGGCATTGTCCAGACCCATAATTTTATTCCAACGGAGATTTTCAGAGAATACCTCAAATGTTTTTGGCTGCTCTGTAAATGGTGCCAACTCCTCAGGATGGTGTCTGTTGGGGACCCTGAGAAGCATTCCGTTTTTGTACAGGCTCAACTCCCACACTTTGAGATATCCTGTGCTTGGGAGTAATGCATCATAGTAGTAATCAACACTGTCTTCAAGGGTATAGTAGTTCACATAGACCTCGCTGGTGCTCTGGAGGAGCTTTACCTTGTCCTCATAACCAGCATTGCGGAATGTCTCGATAGCCTCATCTGCCTGTACTTCCCATCTACGGAACTGAATATCCTTTTCCACCATTTCAGCCATATGCTCCTTGATTCTGGCTACATCTTCATTATTGACAGGTGTGCCATCCCCTTTGGTCAACTGGCAGAAATACCCCTTTGAAATGGGTCTGCGCACCACCACCTTGCTCCCCGGGAAAATATCCTTGGTAGCCTTGCAGAGGAGGAAGCAGAGTGAACGGCAATATACCCCCCTCCCCACGTATGTCGTGTAGTCCAGAAACTCCACCTGTCTGCTGTTGAATGCACGGTATTTGAGCCCTTGGCACACGTTGTTCACTTTAGCTGCTATAATAGGATATGGTTTTGGGAAATCAAATTCGGAAAGAATCTCCTGAAGGGTCACCCCTTCGTTGAAGCTTTTAGTGCTCTGTGTATTTACACAAAATATCTTAATCATCGTTTATCTAGGATTAATTTATCCAAAGATAGCACTAATTTGCAATATTGACTACATTTGTCCCTCCAAAGGTGTGAAATAATGAAAAAAGAGAGAACTGTTTTGGGCCATCTGTCAGCATTTCTGGCCTACCTCATATTTGGAATCAATATTATTGTCAACAGAGATCTGGCTGGTTGTGGTATATCCCCTCTCGCCCTCTTTACTTTCAGATCACTTGGGGCAGGTGCAATGTTCTGGATTTTATCAGCATTTTATCCTGCTGAGCGTGTAGAGAAAAAGGACTATCCGAAGATATTCCTGGCAGCCGTACTCGGCTTTTTCATTTGCCAGCTGACATTCCTCTACGGTATCTCACATATTACACCGATGGACTGCTCTATAGTCACATCACTATCCCCTATCTACACTATGTTTATCGCTGCAGTGGCCATCAAGGAGCCCATTACCTGGAAGAAGGGACTCGGTGTAGTGATAAGTCTGGCTGGATTCATATTTCTGATTCTCAATAGTGTAAGTAGCTCTTCCGGTGCAGAAGCTACACAGCCTGTCGGTATCGTACTGATGATTTTCAACAGCTTGAGTTTCTCTCTATATCTGGGGATATTCAAGCCTTTGATCTCCAAATATTCTGTGGTGACATTTATGAAGTGGATATTCCTTTTTACTACACTTATGTCACTCCCATTTACAGCAAAAGAGATAGTCACATTTGACTACCTCTCTCTGACATCTTCTTACATATGGGAACTTGTATTCCTTATCCTCTGTGCGACATTCATAACCTACTTCCTCATCCCTGTAGCGCAGAAGAATATCCGTCCTACCCTTATAAGCATGTACTCATATGTCCAGCCTATTATGGCCATTGTGATCAGCATCTGTGTCGGTATGGATACCCTTACATGGCAGAAGGTCCTCGCCGCCATCACGGTCTTCGGTGGAGTAATCATCGTCAATTACAGCCGCTCAAGAACCCGATAAAATTACCTGCAAGTCTATCTGTGATCAGTATCACCTCTCCATCCCTGAGAGCTTCTTGATCGTATCCTGGCGCGGATACAACTATTTAAGTATCTGTGCAGTGTGGGCTTTGGTATCCACTTTGGTGATGATGTCGGTGATGATACCATTCTCATCGATTACATAGGTCTTGCGGAGAGTCCCGATAGTCTCTTTCCCCATGAACTTCTTGGGACCCCATGCTTCATAAGCCTGAAGTATCACAGTCTCTTTATCTGATATTAGTGGGAAAGGGAGAAAATACTTCTCGATGAACTTTCTGTGTGAAGCCTCAGAATCTTTGCTTACACCAAGCACTGCATACCCTGCTGCCAGGAATCTTTCGTAATTGTCTCTCAAGTCACAAGCCTCTGCTGTACAGCCGGGTGTACTGTCTTTCGGATAGAAATACAATACAAGTTTCTTACCTGCATAATCACTTAGACTTACCAGTTTTCCATCCTGGTCTTTACCCTCAAAATGGGGTGCTTTATCTCCTATTTTTAACATATATTTCCGTTATTAAAGTGTTCTATTTTCCACTCTCAAATATTTTGCCAGAGTTATAAATTATATCTGCTAAAGCATACCCCATTCTCACTAAATTTTTACGTACTGCTAAATCATTCTGACTGTAAGGTGTAGGATTCGGAAACAATCCCTCCCACACCTTCGGTGCGGGCCCCTCCCTCTGCGGCCAGAGGGGTAGCACGGTTTCCTCATTCCTACACCTTACAGTCATACAAATATTTTTTAAAACTATAATACTTTCTTAATAGTATGACTTTTCCCTGATTCTTTTGATATATATGATAGTTACCTCTCTCTTAATCTCTTTCCCCACTCAGATCGTCCGATGGCATCGAGAAATGCTTTATCGTAGCCGGGGAAAAGGGGTTTGGCCGGAACGAAGTCGTTGTGTCCATTGGTCTTGAAGGTGCCGTCTTCGTTCTGCTGTTTGGTATTGCCGTCGATATATTTTACCAGAAGATACTCATCGAGTGCTTTCCATTTGGCGAAAAGTTCATCTGCAGCATCCACAGAGAATCTGGTGAGATATTTCACAGCCTTGCGTGGTGACATTGCTGTAGCCATTGCGTCAGCAGAAGCGACACGCGCCATCATCTCCACCTCGTGGGCATCCACCACTGAGCGGACCTCAGCCCCCACCTGATTGTAGCGGAGATAGCAGAATTGGGCCACCCTGTTCACAAGCCAGAACATCGATAGCGGAGAATATTTCACCATATTCCCTTTGCCGAAGGCATAGTGATCAGAAACCTCTGTTGCACAGCAATATACCGGAGTCAATGGAGATGTGGCAGCATCGTCCACACCAAACCATATTATCCCACCCACTGCATCTGGGAGCCATCCGCGGGCCTGTGCCACAAACCAGAAACCGGTCTGCTGGGTAGCGATGGCCCTCTCCTGCGAATAGGTAACTCCGTCCACCTCAAATCCCATTGGTCTCCAGCGATATGGCAAAGAGTGCCCACCAGCCCCCGGATCCTGTGTCATATCGAACTCAGTTCCCTCGTAGTGGTCGCGCATCATATCTGCCACATCCTTCACAGAAAGTTTTCCGGCAGGCTTCACATACAGCGGCATCCTGTTCGAAGGGTTATCCCCACGGACAAAATCCAGGTAGCAGCTCATATCGTCAGCAGCGAACTTATTGAAAAATGCCCATACTCGCGCTTCGCAACCCCTCAGGAGTGAGAAATCCAACGGACAGAAGGTATCAGCAAAACTGAATTGCTCTGCAGGACCATTATACAGCCCTGCCTCACGAACATAATCAAAAAGATCCTCTGCATACATAAAGTTCTCACTATCATTGGGATCAATGGCGGTAATCCTTGCAGCATTGGCGTGTGCAGAGATGTATCCGTCGGGAATCCTTGCAGCGACCCATACAACACCTTTATTGATGTTCTCTCCCGCCTCATTATACTCGGGACGCTTCGCAATGATCTCCAGAATCCACGCCTCTTCCTTGTCGGCAATGGAGATGGACTCCCCGCTTGAAGCGTAGCCGTATTCATTTGCCAGCTCCGCAATAAGGTGGATCGCCTCTCTCGCAGTGGTACAGCGCTGAAGCGCAATGTACATTAATGAACCATAATCCAGCACCCCTTTCGGATCGAAGTGGTCCTTCAGGCCTCCCCAGGTGGATTCTCCGATAATAAGCTGATGCTCATTGATGTTGCCCACTACATTATATGTCTGTGCAGCCTCCGGAATCTGCCCCAGATAGCGCTCGGGGCCATATTCATAGATGGCACGCATAGCCCCCGCCCTGTGCTTGGCAGCGGGAAGATGGTTAAGAAAACCGTATCTGGTATGGGAGTCGGCAGCATAAGTAACAATATTGGAGCCATCGCTGGATGCCCCGCGGGTCACTATCAGATTTGTGCAGGCCCAGGCATTGCCCCAGGCAAATATTGCTATTGCAATGGAAATTATCGCTTTTTTCATGGTAATATTATTCAGCCCTACGGGCCTTTTAATCATTTTCACAAATATAGCCAAAAATCCCCTTCTCCCGGCCAGGTCTGCTTTTTTTGCACATACCTGGCCGGTGAGAAAATTGCAAAATGCTGTTATTCATATATTTACAAATTATGCATCGGCCAGGTCGGACACATTATTGCAGACCTGGCCGGCTAATCTATGACCGTCGTACAAAAAACAGCAAAATACCCGTATGTGTGTATAGGAATAGGTGCCTAAATGGCCTTTGAGGGGAGACTCTTGCAAGAATTTTGCAGAAAACCTGTGTGACAGTTTAGACTTAACTGATTAAATGATTAGATTTGTAGAACAAATATCCAGAAACAATATGGCAAAAATTTCAACTATAGGTATTTTGACTTCGGGTGGCGACTCCCCCGGAATGAATGCTGCCGTCAGGGCAGTCACCCGTGCTGCCATTTACAGCGGGTGGAAAGTAAAAGCAATCTTCAGAGGCTACGAAGGCCTTATTCATAATGATATTAAGGAATTTACCACTGAGAGTGTGAGCGGCACCATCCAGCGTGGCGGCACTATTCTCCGTACAGCACGCAGCAAAGACTTCCTTACACCGGAAGGGCGAGCAAAAGCGTATGAGAACATTAAGAGCAATGGCATAGATGCCCTTATCGTCATCGGTGGCAACGGATCACTGGCAGGTGCACAGGTGCTTGCCCAGGAGTATGACCTCCCTTGCATCGGTCTCCCCGGGACTATAGACAATGACCTTTATGGTACCGACACCACCATCGGATACGACACAGCACTCAATACCATCATGGACTGCATCGACAAGATCCGTGACACAGCCAACTCACACAACCGTATTTTCTTTGTAGAAGTGATGGGGCGTGATGCCGGATTCCTGGCCCAGAACAGTGCCATTGCAGCAGGTGCTGAAGCAGCCATCATCCCAGAGGAGATTACTGATGAACAGCAACTTGAGAAATTTGTAGGTCGTGGTGTGAGGAAGAGCAAGAACAGCTCTATCGTCATAGTATCTGAAAGCAAGAAAGGGAAAGGTGCACTCTATTATGCAGACAAAGTTAAAGAGGAGTATCCGGACTACGATGTTCGTGTCACCATCCTCGGACACCTCCAGAGGGGCGGTATGCCTACAGCATCTGACCGTATCCTCGCCAGCCGTCTGGGTGTGGCAGCGATAGAGGCTCTCAAAGATGGTCAGCGCAATGTGATGATAGGTGTATCCAACGACAAGATAGTCTACGTCCCATTCAACAAAGCCATCAAACTGGACAAGCGTATTGATAAGGAACTGATCAATGTTCTCAGTATCCTTTCCATCTAATTTTTCAGTGCGTCAGCAATCCAGTTGGATTACAAGCAAAGGACTGACTAAATAGTCAGGACAATCCTCGAGGTTGACCTAACTAATAAAAAGAAAATGGGGCATGACTAATACATTTTAGTCAGCCCCTTATTTTATTATAAAAAGTCTCTCTACTTGACCGATTTTAGCTCCCCAATAATCCAATCCCAAAGGGCATTCATCTGCTCAGGATAGGTCCAGTGGCCGATATTTTCGCCGATGATTACCTGTTTTGGTGCTGGGATTACATTGTAGGTGGCACAAGTAGTGGTCGGCGCACAAGTGATGTCGTTGTAGCCGTAGAGGTAGCATACAGGTGCCTGCAGACCGCGTGCGAAGTTGGATACATCGTAGTAACGTGCTGTGCGGATATATTCTTCTGTACGGTTTGCCTCATTCTTGAACATATGTGGCCAACCTCCGGCACGGCCATTGATATACCCCTCGTGGTCACACATGGCCGGGAAATATGCTACTGTAGCCTTGATTCTGGAATCGAGTCGTGAGGTCACAATAGATAGTGTTCCACCCTGGCTTCCTCCGAATGTCCCTATCACGCCGTTGCACTGAGGCAATGACTGCAGGAAGTCAATCCCTTGTACCGCCCCCAGGAATACCCTATTGTAATAATATTTCTCGGGATCATTCAGATTGTCCTCAGGGTACCATGAGAGGATACCGCTTCCCAAATCGTCGTAGATGCTCCCTTCAAGATTTACAGGGATGCCGTGTATACCCATCTCCAGTACAATAACCCCTTTGCGGGCGTGAGTGATATCGCCCCCTTTAGGTCCGACACCTGCCCCTGGAAAGCGCAATACTGCAGGATATTTACCCTCCCCTTTAGGTACGGTAAGAACTCCGTACATTCTTGATCCTTTGATATTTCCGTATGAGATATGGTACACATCTACTTCATCGGTGCAGCGCTCTTCGAGCAATTCCATCTTCGGGTCGAGTTTGACCTTCTCCAGCTTTGACAGCTGCCTCTTCCAGAATGCGTCGAAATCCTCAGGCATTACGCTGGTAGGGACCAGTTTGTCCTTGTCAAAACCTACAGTGCTACGGACAATATACCTCTCCCCTTCGTGTTCTACTGTAGCTTTGACCCTTAGGAAACCGGGCTTTTTCATACTTCCTGCCTTGATTATCCCTTCGTGGCCTTTAAAGGTCACCTCACCCTTTTTATGTGGCTCCATAAGGTCCTCAGAGACTTCATATTTCACTGTTGCACCATCCAGCGGCAGGCCGCAATGGAGGGTCATAACCTTCATATTCACCTGTTCCCCGGCTTTATACAGTGCATCTGCATGGTCAGGAACCAAAATTATCTGCACCTTACCCTGACGGGGTTGAGCCCCCATCACCAGTGCCATAAAACTAAGCGCTAACGCAATGATTGTCTTTTTCATATAATAATTTTATAAAATTCATCGTCATGCCCGACCTGTTCGGGCATCTAAACCATTATTGGATCATCTATAAGTCCCGGATATAAATCTTTCCAATCCTTATTAAATTCAGTGATTATATTATCTTTCCACTCCCTTTTATAGTGTTTAATTTGTTTTTCACGAAGGATAGCTTTTACAATATCAGGTAATACTTCAAAATACACGAGTTTATCGCATTTGTACTTCGATGTAAATAGTGAACCTTGTCCTTGTTTATGTTCTTTAATTCTTTTTATTAAACTGTTTGTTACTCCAGTATATAGTACTTTATTCGTACTATTTGTTAATATGTATATGTAACCTCTCTGCTCCATGCTTTCCATTTTTAGACCCCCGAACGGAGTCGGGGGTGACTGTCTTACAACGATAACTGTATCCTTACAGACTCTTCGTGGATGCTTTTCATGATGGCGAGGATGAATTCGCGGTCGAGATCGAGCTGTTCACCTTTGCGGACACGCTCCTCGAGGATCTCATGGTAGCGTCCTGTCTGCAACACAGGCATCTTGTGTTCTTTCTTGTAGAGCCCTATCTCGCGGGAAATTCTCCCCCTTTTCGCCAACAGGGCAAGCAATTGGTCATCCACCTCATCAATCTGCTGACGAAGCACCGATATGTTTTCTGTAGTCTGAATATTGTCTCTCACAACAAGCATTTTAATAGTAAAGTCCAATACTGAAGGGGTTATCTGCTGTGCAGCATCACTGAGTGCCTCATCGGGATTGCAGTGCGATTCGATCATAAGACCGTCAAATTTGAGCTCCATTGCCTGCTGGCATATTGGGGCCACCAGCTCCCTTTTTCCCCCGATATGGCTCGGATCGCAGAACATTGTAATATTGGGATACCTGCGGCGCAATTCGATAGGAATATGCCAGATTGGGAGGTTTCTGTAGAGTTTCTTGTCGTATGTACTGAAACCTCTGTGGATGACCCCCACATTTGTGATGCCGGCATTGACGAGCCTCTCGATGGCTCCACACCAGAGCTCAAGATCGGGATTGACAGGGTTTTTCACCAGCACCGGGATATTTGTCCCACGTAGTGAGTCTGCTATTTCCTGCATCGCAAATGGGTTTGCAGCGGTCCTGGCACCGATCCAAAGGATATCTATTCCAGCTTTTACAGCCTCGAAGACGTGGTCGCGGGTAGCCACCTCGGTAGCCACTGCCATCCCGAATTTCTCCTTCACCTCCTTAAGCCAAGGCAATGCTACACTCCCCATCCCCTCAAATCCACCAGGTTTGGTCCTGGGTTTCCAGATTCCTGCCCTGAAAATTTTCACTCCGTAGCGGTGAAGTTCTTCCGCTGTTTTCAGTACCTGCTCACGGCTCTCCGCGCTGCAAGGTCCAGCAATTACGATTGGACGATCGTTGCTGACGTTTGGAATTGCTAATTTGTCGATCTCCATATAGTTCTATTTATTATATTCTTTTTCAACTCTTTGCAGGGCTTTGCCCAATGTCTTTTCGTTTGCACAAAGAGATATTCTTATGTAGTTTTCCCCATTGGATCCGAAGATGAATCCCGGGGTAATGAAAACCTTGGCACCATAAAGGACCTGGTCGCAAATCTCTACGCCACGACCATCCACCTTGCCCCAAAGGAAGATCCCCATTTGCCCTGGAGCCACCTCTGCCCCCACTCTCCTGAGAATTGCTTCGGCAAGGGTCCTTCTGCGACGATATACCTCATTCATCTCGCGGTACCACTCTTCCGGCTGCTCAAGAGCCTTTACAGCAGCGAGCTGCAATGGGCGGAACATCCCCGAATCCATATTGCTCTTCACCCTGAGAATCCACTCCCTGAAACGGGGATTTGTCGCCAGCATCCCTATTCTCCAGCCGGGCATATTGTGGCTCTTGCTCATCGAATTGAGCTCAATGCAGATATCCTTTGCCCCCTCCACCATCAGGATGCTCAGCGGTTTATCATTGAGAATGAAGCTGTAAGGGTTGTCGTGGCAAATGATTATATTGTACTTTCGGCCAAAGGCAACGAGCTTTTCAAAAAGGGAGATGCTTCCGTTTGCCCCGGTGGGCATATTGGGGTAGTTGCACCAGAGGAGTTTGACGCTGTTAAGGTCAATTTCACCCGCTGCATGCTGCGCCTCCAGAGCCTCCAGATCGGGTTCCCAATTGTTCTCGGCAGATAGGTCATAAGGGATAATTTTTGCCCCTACAAGCCTCGAAACGGAGGTGTAGGTAGGATAACCCGGGTTGGGGACAAGCACTGCATCACCTTCATTGACAAATGCCATCGAGATGTGCATTATCCCCTCCTTGCTCCCCATAAGTGGGAGAATCTCCGAAGCTGGATCGAGCTCCACACCGTACCATCTGCGGTACCAGGCGGAAAATGCGTTGCGAAGCTCCGGAATCCCTATGTAAGGCTGGTAGCCGTGCGAAGTCTCCCGGGCGGCCTCCTCACCCAAGGTGCTCACCACATCCTCAGCAGGTGGAAGATCGGGACTGCCGATGCCGAGATTGATGACGTCGGCCCCCTGAGCATTCATCTGTGCTATCTCCCTTAATTTCACCGAGAAATAGTACTCACTCACCTCATTGATCCTATTTGCAGGGCTAATCTCTCTCATAATTCTCATCCTCCATATACTCTCCAAGAATCTCAAAATCCTTGGTAAGGGGCAATATAGCGTCTATTGCCTGTTTGTATCTCTTATAGTCGTTGAACTGCAGATTCACGTAGAACTGGTACCTCCACTCCTCCCCTATGATGGGCATAGACTGTATCATCGAGAGGTTCATATCGTAGAAAGAGAGGATGGTGAGGACCTTCGAAAGGCTTCCGCTGGTGTGTGGAAGGGTGAAGACAATGGAACTTTTGTTCAAATCTTCGTGCGACTCGCAAATCTCGCTCAGCACCTCTTTTGCGACAGCTTTATTGGCCAGAATAAGGAAACGGGTGAAGTTTCTTTTGTTGGTCTCAATGCCGTCTGCCAGGATATTCATCCCATACAGTTCTGCAGCCCCAGCAGGGCAAATGGCTGCGTGATCCTTGAGGTTGTTCTCCTGAATCCACTTGGCACTGCCTGCGGTATCGTCTTTTTCCACAAGTTTTACATTGGGGAGGGTGTCGAGATATTCCTGACACTGTCTGAATGCCATAGGATGGGTATTTATCTCCCTTATATCGTGTATCTCCACACCTGGAAGTGCCACAAGTGCGTGCTTGATACGGAGTTTGTATTCCCCCACTATTACCAGACCACTCTGTCTGAGGAGATTGAAATTGTCCAGCAGACTGCCGGCAATGGTGTTCTCTATCGCCATAATTCCCAGTTTGGCCGGGTCCTTCGCCACTTGATCGACAAGGTTTCTGAATGTGTCGCAGTCGATAGTCTCCACCTCATCCTTTTGGAAAAAGGCTTTGGCAGCGATATAGTGGTTGCAGCCGCCAATACCTTGTATTACAACTCTCCGTTTCATATCTTTCAAAAAGAAACTCCCACCTTAACACAGGCAGGAGTTCATAAAATTTATATTGTCATCTACATACAAGCTCCCGCTTTTATCCATTAGCCGATAAAAGAAAAAAAGAAACAGTATGTAAATCGTTGTGTACCCATATTGTCGAGACAAATTTAGATATTTTGTCATTTATTTCCTAATTTTGTTTGATATAAAATGTGGTCAATATGAACAGTTTCGGGAGAAATTTCAGAATATCGGTTTTCGGTGAGTCTCATGGTGAGATGATAGGTGTAGTAATAGATGGTGTCCCTGCAGGAATATCCCTTGATATAGAGGATTTTACAGAAGATTTGCTCCGTCGCAAAGCCGGTGCCCGCGGCACTACACCACGTATTGAAGGAGATATTCCCCGTATTGTGAGCGGTGTTCATGATGATATTACCACTGGTGCACCACTTACCATTGTTTTCGCCAATGAAAACACCAGATCGGATGACTATTCCCTTTTCAGAAATACTCCACGTCCCGGTCATGCCGACTTTGTGGCGCAGGCCAAACACAATTTCTACAATGATATCCGTGGTGGAGGACATTTTTCCGGCCGTATGACCCTCCCCCTTGTCGCTGCTGGTGTAGTGGCGAAGAAAGTACTGGAAGACAACTTCATATCAGAAGAAGAGGGTTTCTCTCTCTCTGCCAGACTTGTGGAGGTGGGCGGTTCTGCAGATTCCGAAGCCTGGCCGGCCCTGATAGAGGGTGCCATGGCAGAGGGTGACTCACTCGGAGGCATTATCGAATGTGTATGTAAAGGTGTGGATGTAGGTTATGGAGAACCTATGTTCGACTCCATGGAGTCACAGATCTCCCATCTGGCTTTCTCTGTCCCTGGTGTACGCGGAGTCGAATTCGGAGACGGTTTCCGTGCTGCCCGGATGAAAGGGTCAGAACACAATGACTGTTACATAGATTCAGAGGGGCATACCGCTACCAATGGTGCCGGCGGTATAAATGGAGGTATCACAAATGGTAATCCTATAGTTTTCAGAGTGGCGATAAAGCCTACTTCGAGCATTTCCAAAGTTCAGAGGACATATGACTTCATAAAGGAGGAGATGGTGGACTTCTCTGTTCCCGGAAGACACGACACCTGTATCGCCCTCCGCTGCCCTGTAATAATAGAAGCCATCACCGCCATCGTTTTGGCGGACAATGTGCTGTAAGTTACAGTGTTTTTGAGCAGGTCTGATTATCCCCTCTTCGACAGCCATCTTCTGACAGGCTCGTCGTAGAGTTTCTGTACAGCGTATGCGAGGAGGATACAGCCGATGAAAATGGCGATTATCACTGGCCATGTCTGGGCAAATGTCTTCCCGTCTTCCCAGCACCAGGCGTAGAACAGGTACATAATCGGATAGTGTACCAAATAGAGTGGATACGATATGCCACCAAGCCATTTCCATACCTTTTCTCCCTTCTCAGATGTCCCGGAAACACTACCGCAGGCACCAATATAAAGTATAGCAGGGAACAGGAAGAGGACACAGATGGAGTCATATAGGCCGTTGAGCCACATTGCCCCTGATACAGCACCAAGATGTGGCACACCAAGCAATACCAAAAGTGACAATGAGCATAACCAGAATGCCCCTTTTATTTTCATTGGTCTGAATACTCTGGATATAAGCATACCTGCACTATAAGAGAAACTCATCCTCAGAAGACCTCCCCAGAGGTTGTTGTCAGCCATTGTCCAGCCAACACCGATATGGTTTGCACCCGACATATTGAAGAGTGAGAATGCTGCCAGTCCCAATCCGAGAATCCATACGAGGATGGCCAGTTTTTTAGTAGACAATTTTCTGATACACAGAGCATAAAGTATATTACCCACATATTCGAAGAAAAGTGACCAGTAAGGTCCGTTAAGTGGGTACATCTCGCCATTGCCCCTTACTTCGGGTGCAGTTCCCGGTATTGCAGGGAGCAAAAGCATAGTGCAGACCAAAGCAATTATTACTTTCCACCCCTCCACGTGGGTACCATCCCATTGGACTCCACCCTGGATAAGGAAGGTAATCACCCCTATTACAGCTCCAAGCACTACCATTGGATGGAGACGGATGAGTCTCCTCTTGAAAAATCCGCCTGTGGTCAATTCTCCCTTTTTCCATCTGTCATCATAAGCATAACCGATTACAAATCCGGAGAGGATGAAGAAGAAATCTACAGCCATATAACCGTGATTGAACCTCTGGTCCAGAGGAGATGTGGCAAATGCTTCGAAAAAATGGTACCATACTACCATTAGAGCAGCTACCCCTCTCAATGCATCGAGAAGCAGATAATGGGGTTTGGAGTCTTTGAACATAAGCTATTCAAAATATAGGGTTCCGAAATAGTCTGGGGCGTGGAATGCAGGTTTTTCTGTACCGATAGGGCTCCATGAGAGGTAGTGTGGTGTTTTCTGGTCATCACCGCATTTGTAGAAGTTGGCACGGATGACAGCACCCTCCATCGATTTGATATCGTGACGGAAATATGCCCTAAATGGCAATATGATAGCTATCTCCCACTCTGTCTCACCGATTCTCTCTGCAAAAGGTTTACGGCCAAGGCTGCTCCAGCGGAGGATCTGGTCTGTGACACTCTTGTCGCCACGGATACGTCCTTTGCGTTCAGCTCCAGAGCCTATAAGCAGTGTACCGGCACAGTTGCATTCGAAATTATAGTAGATTCCATCTTCCGGACAAGGTATAGAGAAGAACTCTACACAAGAGTCTGTCCATACATTGCCGTTGTCGGCCTCTGTCACAGCTTTTACTGACTCCTCTTTCACTTTGTAGTGGAGAAGGATGGCGTCATCAGTATATGCAATTCTAAATTTAACCTCTGGACGGTAAGTATGGGTCTCCCAGTTGATGATGTCAATATTATTGTACTCGATACCAGCATTGTCCATCAGCGCAGGCACCCTTTGAGGGTCTGTATAACAGCCTGCTATTTTCTTAACTTTCAGTTCCATAATAAAATTTATGCCCGATGGTGCTCGGGCATCTTAATATTGGTTTATATAGAGCCCCCCCCGAACAGAGCCGGGGGTGACAAATTATACAAATAAATTCACTATCAAGTACACTACGCAGGCGAGAACTGCACTCACTGGGATGGTAAGTACCCAAGCAATGAGGAGGTCTTTGGTGACGCCCCAACGTACAGCCGACAGCCTCTTGGTAGCACCACAACCGATGATAGCTCCTGTAATGGTATGTGTTGTACTTACTGGGATATGGAGGAACTCAGTCAGGTAGAGGGTAAATGCACCGGCAGTTTCAGCTACAACACCCTCAAGAGGGGTAACTTTGGTGATTTTTGAACCCATTGTCTTGACAATTTTCCAACCTCCAGACATTGTTCCTATTGAAATCGCTGTAAAGCAGGCAAATGCTACCCAGTTAGGGAGGTCATTGATGCTGTTGATACCCATTCCCAAACCATCAGAGTGTGCCGCTATGAGTGCTGCTGCTATGATACCCATAACTTTTTGTGAGTCATTCAGACCGTGGCCTACGCTGAATAGCGCTGATGATACCAGCTGCAGCCTTTTGAACCACACTTCGCACTTGTGAGGATTCTTGTTCTTACAAATGTTAAGTACGAGAAGGGTGAAAAGGAATGATATCACCATACCGATAAGTGGAGCTGCAAATATGAAAAGGGCGATTTTCAGAATTATACTACCCTGAACTGCACCCCAGCCCGCACCCATTATCGCTGCACCGGCAAAACCTCCTATAAGTGTATGTGATGAAGATGATGGGATACCTTTCCACCAGGTGAGGAGGTTCCAGATAATGGCTGCAATAACACCAGAAAGGATAATGGGAAGTGTGATAAATTCCTCAATTACAGTCTTTGATACTGTGTTTGCAATACCGAATCCTCCGATTATGTATTTGGCTATAAAAAACGCTACAAAGTTGAAGAATGCTGCCCATAGTACAGCCTGGAAAGGTGTAAGGACACGTGTAGAGACGATGGTCGCAATAGAATTGGCCGCATCGTGAAAACCGTTGATGAAGTCAAATAAGAGTGCCAGGATAATAATGGCTACCAATAATTCCATATAGTCCGTTCTCTACGATATTAGATATATTTTACCAAAATGCTCTTCAGACATTTGCCTACATGCTCTGCAGCATCGGTAGTCTGCTCCATTTCGTGCATAATCTCTTTCACTTTCATCAACTCGATGCCATCTTTCTCCTCCTCAAAGAGTCTGATAATGAAAAGCTCATAGATATCATCCCCTTTGTTCTCAAGTTCGTGGAGTTCATTTGCACATTTGAGGATTTCAGAGCCATTTTTGTGTACATCCACAAGACCGGATATCGCTTTAACGATGAACTGGGCCTCCTGGAGGATAACCTGAGCCATCTTGCTGGCCTCTTCAGGAAGTGGTTTTGGATTGTAGATGTTGATACGTTTGGCTACGCTGTTGATTCCGTCGATAGTGTCATCAATGGCAGCTGCCAGGTGGTGTATATCTTCACGATCGAATGGGGTGATGAAAGAGGATGCAAGCTCATTGTGGATGGTAGTGTTGATCTCATCACCTTTACGTTCGATGTCTTTTACAAGTTTGTAGTATTCTGCACGTTTCTCTACTGTAGGGTACTCAATCCCCTCAAGAAATGTTTCTGCTGCTTTGAGAAGTGTCTCAGCCAAAGATTGGAGTAGTGGGAAGAATTTGGGTTGTTTTGGTGCAAATCTGCTAAAAAATGAGTTGTTCATATAGTTAATTGGTTATACTTGCTTTTTTGGGCTGACAAATATACAAAAGGGGCAAAAATCTTACAAATTTTTTGAAATCCCCCTTATTTTGATGCTTGTGGCAGGTAAAAAAACAAGGTACGCTTATGTTCTGCGTACCCTGCCCGATAAATCTATCTAAATTATTAATTAATAGAGAATATAACAAATAAGTTAAGTTGCTTAACATTTTTGTTATATCTTACTTCTCCGTGTTTTGAAGTCATTTTTCATCAAGGATTCTATCTTCTTGGGGATATCTGTGTTTTTCATTATACCGGCAAAGCATTCTGCTCCGGGACCGTAGGCAAAAACAGGGACCACAGTACCGGTATGTCCTTTAGTGCTGAAGTTAAGTGATACTTTTTCCTTCTTCCCTACTTCGTGTTGTTTGTAAGCAATTCCTGTCCCTCCTGTCTCGTGGTCAGCTGTCACTACCAGAAGAGTATTGGGATGGTTGTGTACATAGTCTATCAGGAGCATGAGAGTGTTATTGAAGTCATACATCTCCAGTTTCATCCCTTCGCTATCATTATTGTGCCCATATCCATCGATAATAGCACTCTCAATCATCAGAAAGTAACCGTTCTTAGCACCCTTTTCTAGTGTTTCAAGTGCACTGAGGCTAGCTACAGAGAGATATTCCCTAGGGTTTGATATATCTGTCTTGTCCCCGGCGTAGGTAGTCCCTTCACTTGCCAGTCTTGAAGAGTATCCCAGAACAGCACCATTTTCCGCACTTCTGGAGACTTGTGGCTGGTTTCTCCTATGTACTTGACTCATAGGGAGTATTGCTACAAATCTATCTGCACTTGGATTGACTATATGTTTCCAGTCAAAATAGACTTCGTACTTTTTCTTTTTCAGTGCCCATATAAGATCTACAGAATCGGGCCTGTCAGTAAATACGGAGAGACCTGAACCGATAGCCACATCCACTCCACTCTCTACAAATTGTTCTGCTATTTTGTAACCCTCACTGCGACTCTTAACACCAGCATAGAAAGCTGCTGGAGTGGCCTCTGTGAGTGTTGTATTGACCACTATTCCTGTCCTTTTTCCCATCGCTTGGGCCTTTTTCAGAATGCTGGTAAGCTGGTTACCGTCCGGATCAAGACCAAGATATCCATTACGGGTCCTTTTTCCTGTAGCCAGTGCTGTACCACCAGCTGGTGAGTCTGTCACATGATTATCAGCCGAAGAGGTCTCCTGAAAGCCTACTGCGTGGGCCATTTCAAAACCGGTCTCCTGGTCGTGAGTCATAAGTGCCGTCGATACTGCTCCAAAGCCCATCCCATCACCGATAAGATAGATTACATTTTTTACATCTTTTGACCTGTCGTAAGTACAGGAGTTGACAACGACCCCTAAGGCCATTATCAACAGGAGTTTGAAGTAGTTTTTCATAAAATGAAAAGTTAAAAATGAATTGAAACCCTCTCTACAAAAAGTATTCCTATTTTCAAGCTATTTGAGCTTAGGTTTCAAAATATGACTTTTCCACAGAACGAAGAATTGGTTCAAAAGTCCCTCCTTGTATACAATCCTGTTTTTCCACATGTTACCGGTCCATCTGCGGAGTTTCCAGAGGTATATCAGCGGGTTCCTTTTCCCCGGCATCGGTACCAGGAATGCAGGGCAAAGGATCTCCTCCAGCACCCTCTTTTCAAGCTTTGCATCCCTTTCATATTGCGGTAGCAATGAACTATTTACCCCCAATTGCTCTATCGCAATGGTATTTATTGCATTGAGGAACCGGTGCATATTCATTTCGCGTGCAAACGCATAGAAGCGCTTCCAATCCACTTGCTCCCCATAATTTTGAAGGAATAGTGCCCAATCGACGAGGTGCCTCAGCCCTATTCTCTCTGCAGCAAAATGGGCAGCTGCGTGCCTCAGAAGAAAGAGTGCATTGAACTCAGGACAAGGGATATAGAATTTTGCGCCGTTGGAGAGTTCACGTTCCTCCCCTTTGTTGGCCTCCACCTCGGCTATAAGCCTCTGCTCAATTGTTTTATTTGAAAGATGTGACTCAGTATTGAGGAAATCGTAGTGGTTTTCAAGCATCACCCCTCGGTAATAATTGACAGTATGGTGGTGCTTATTGAGGTCTGTAGTGAGGTTGTGAGTCTCTTCCAGCACCTTGTCCCCCTTGGCATACTCACCGTAAAGGTAGAAGTCAATATCTCCGCAAGGGCGGTGCTTTGGTTCGGGATACAGGAGGCTGAGCCCATACCCTTTGATCACCATCATATCCATTCCGTTGGCAGCAAAAAGCTCTGCAAGTTCCTCCAATACAATGCGTTGACGCTCATATCTCTGCTCTATTTTCTCCACATTCAGTGCCCAATTCAGCCTCAGTCCCTTGTCCATCGGGAGATCCTTAACTCCATCCCAAAGAACTCCCAGTACCCCCTGATACGATGCCTGCTGGTAGATCTCCTGCCACTGCTGCTTGTCGACCTCATGCCAACCCTCTTGACACTGGTCATGCCCGACTTGTTTGGGGGTATGTTCACCGTTACCCTGCTTCTTGTCGCCGTCATGTCCGACTTGTTCGGGCATCTGTGCTGCTTTATTCTTTGGCAATGATTCTCCCCACAGCGCCCTGCGCAATAAAGCCAATAGTATTTCGTCGCTCCTTTTCATAAAATCAGAAGTTTATCTTTTGGGCAAATGCCGCCAATTGTCTTATGTACTCTTCTCTATGGTCTATGAATGCCTTCCCGTGTCCTGATCCTGGGGCAACCCACAGATATTTCTCCCCAGTTTTGGCCTCGTAAAGTGGATGAACCATCCAGGATGGGACAAAATCGTCACTCTCCCCGTGGATAAAGAGCATCGGGAGGGTGCATTTCTTTACTGATTCAAGAGGAGAAGCCTCCTGGAAGTTCCAGCCGTAGCGGTTCTTACACATTTTGCTGGCAATATGGAGCAATGGGAATTTGGGAACGCCGAAGTCCCTTTTGCTGACATGTGCAAACTCGTCCCATACAGATGTGTATCCACAATCCTCAATAAACCCTTTGATATACGGAGGGAGATTCTCTTTCCCTGAGAGATTCATAGTGGTGGCAGCCCCCATTGAGATACCCATGACAATCATTTTGCTCTCTACACCCTCCTCTGAGAACCTCTCTTGGGCCACTTCTATCCAATGCAATACATCATCTGCATCTTTCCACCCCATCTGGATCATTTCACCTTCACTGAGAAAATGGGCGTGAAGATCGGGGAGGACTACATTGCAGTCGAATTGGTCATAGAACATTTTTGCAAAGTTGAGCATATGGTATCCGCAGCTTTTGTATCCGTGAATCAAAACTGCTGTTCTCCCATGGGCATTGTCGTTTTTTAGGAAATATCCATGGTGACGCTCCCCAGAGGGCATGGTGACAAATGTATCTGTAAGGATACCTCGGGTAATATTTCCCTCTACCCATTCTACAAGATCGGGATTCTTCTCCTTAAAATATGATTTTACACTCTCCACATCTTCCCTGTTCACTCTGGGTGAGAGAGAGTACTTCACCATGTAATCAGATCCGATAATCGCCCCTACTGACACCAATAGCACCAGTCCTAAAACAATATATCCTGTCACTTTCACTATCTTTTTACAATTCATAATACTTCTGCTTCTGTCTAATATTATATCATGCCCGACCTGTTTCTGGCCACTTTCACCACACACCCACGAGTTTTTGCCCGATTTCTAGCAGGTGTGTCCGGAAAAGCCCCAGTTTCCGGTCTATTTTACCACACACCTACGAGTTTTCGCCCGATTTCTTGCAGGTGTGTTGCTCGCGGATTTCTCCTATATCATTTTGTCGCGGCTCGGAGTTAAGGTTCTTCAGGCGTTCGCGATGCTCACTCCCACCACGCCTTGCGGCGCGGTCCCCCCGCTATCAAGCGCGGGTGCTTAGGCCTTCAGAACCTTAATCTCCGCTGTCGCTACTCCATCAGTACACTTTTCCCTACTCGACGCCAGCAAAAGTCGACAAATCACACGCGTCACCACGCCATATTCCCACACACCCACGAGTTTTTGCCGGATTTCTTGCAGGTCTGTCGTTATCTTCCTCTATACATCTCTTCGTAATACTTCATGTAGTCTCCGCTGGTGACATTGTCCATCCACTCCTGATTTTCGAGGTACCAGCGGACTGTCTTCTCGATACCCTCTTCGAACTGCAGGGATGGTTCCCAGCCGAGTTCTTTCTGGAGTTTAGTCGAGTCGATAGCGTAGCGTGCATCGTGTCCGAGGCGGTCAGTGACGTAAGTGATGAGATCGAGGCTATAACCCTCGGGATTGCCGAGAATACGGTCGACTGTCTTTATCATCACTTTGATAAGGTCGATGTTTTTCCACTCATTGAAGCCACCGATATTGTATGTCTCAGCGATCTTTCCTTCGTGGAATATAAGGTCAATAGCTCTGGCGTGGTCCTCTACGTAGAGCCAGTCGCGTACATTCTCCCCTTTTCCGTATACAGGGAGCGGTTTGCGGTGACGGATATTGTTTATAAACAGCGGGATAAGCTTCTCAGGGAATTGGTACGGACCGTAGTTGTTTGAGCAGTTGGTTACGATCGTAGGCATTCCGTATGTGTCGTGGTATGCCCTCACGAAATGGTCGCTTGAGGCCTTGGCTGCGCTGTATGGTGAGTGTGGGTTGTACTTGGTGGTCTCGTAGAAGAAGTCGTCACCATAGGCTTTATGTCCTTCAGATGATGCCACTGTCTTGAATGGTGGCTCGATCCCCTCCGGATGGTTCATCTTAAGAGCGCCGTATACCTCGTCTGTAGAGATGTGGTAGAATCTGCATTGAACACTTTGATCCTGCAGACCATTTGCTTCAGAATAATCTTCGCTTCGCTTCGCCCTCCCATCGCTTTCGCGACGGGCCCCTCCCACTAGTGCCGTGGGCGGCAAATCATTCTGACTCAAATGGTCTGCAGATTCAACGGACATCTTATAATTAAATTGCTCCCAGTAGAGTTTTGCAGCTTGAAGGAGCGACAGAGTGCCCATTACATTGGTCTGGGCAAATGTGAAGGGATCCTTGATGCTGCGGTCGACATGTGACTCGGCAGCCAGATGGATAATGCCGTCAATCCTCTCATCCTGCATCAACTGGTATACACCCTCGAAATCACAAATATCCATCTTGACAAATTTATAGTTCTCCTTACTCTCCAGATCCTTCAGATTCGCCAGATTACCGGCATAGGTAAGTTTGTCCAGACAGATTATCTTATAGTCAGGATATTTGTTCACAAAGAGCCTCACTACATGGGATCCGATAAATCCGGCCCCGCCTGTGATCAATATATTCCTTCCAGCCATAGTCAGATTATTTGGTGTACCCGTTAGGGTTGTTTTTCTGCCAGTTCCAGGAGTCACGGCACATATCGTCCAATGTGTTCTTGGCCTCCCAGCCGAGTTCATCTTTTGCTTTTTGAGGATTACTATAGCATGTGGCAATATCTCCAGCTCTACGTGGCTGTATTTCATAAGGTATAGAAACACCGCTCACTTTTTCAAAGGATTTTACTACATCCAGAACAGAGTATCCCTTACCAGTTCCAAGATTATATATTGCTAATCCACAATTTTTTTGAATTGACTGGAGTGCACATACATGACCATTAGCCAGATCCACCACGTGGATATAGTCTCGTACACCTGTACCATCATGGGTATTATAATCATTGCCAAAGACACCTAAGAATGGCCTTTTTCCTACAGCTACCTGTGTGACATATGGCATTAGGTTATTTGGAATACCATTTGGATTTTCACCTATTAAACCACTAATATGAGCACCAATAGGATTAAAGTATCTTAATATTACGACATTCCACTCAGGGTCCGCTTTTTGGACATCTATTAGCACCTCTTCAAGCATACTTTTAGTCTGTCCATAAGGATTTGTGCATTTTCCTTTAGGACAAGCTTCTGTAATGGGTATAATCTCTGGGTCTCCATAAACTGTAGCCGACGAAGAGAAGATAATGTTTTTGCAGCCATGCTTTCTGAGCTGGTCCAGGAGGACAAATGTGCTGTTCATATTGTTCTCATAGTACTCGAGAGGTTTGGCTACTGACTCCCCTACCGCCTTCAGCCCTGCAAAATGGATACATGCGTAGAGATTATATTGGTCCATTACTTCGCCCAATGCTTGAGAATCTCTCACATCCACCTGATGAAAAGGAACCTCGCGACCGATGATGGTCTCTACCCTCTTCAATGCCTCCCTTTGGGAGTTGGCAAGGTTGTCCACCACGACGAAGTCGTATCCGGCCTTGTCAAGTTCTATCAATGTATGTGAGCCAATATATCCGGCTCCTCCGGTTACCAATATGGTCTTTTTCATATATGTAGTTATTTTATTTTCTGAAGGTTATCTATGCATTTTCTTAGAGAGTCAGTCCAATATGGAATCTTCAGGCCGAATCTCTCTTTTATTTTTGTTTTATCGAGGACTGAGTATGCAGGACGGTTCACTTTTGATGGGAATTCGTAGCTGTGGCACGGCTGGATGTCGCAGTCGGTATGCCCGGCATATTCCGCTATCGCCTTAGCGAAGTCGTACCAGCTGGATACCCCCTCATTTGAGAAGTGGTAGATGCCATATCCAAAGTCATCTTCATACCTCTCTGCTATAATCATGATCGCTACTGCCAGATCCCTCGCATATGTCGGGGTGCCGACTTGGTCGAATACTACTTTGAGCTGGGGCTTGGTGGCTGTAAGCTGAAGCATTGTCTTACAGAAATTCTTCCCAAATTCAGAATAGAGCCAGGCGGTGCGGATTATTATATGGCGACATCCCACTGCAGCAATTGCCTCTTCTCCACGCAGTTTGGTCAGGCCGTAAACACCTGTAGGGGTGCCGCACTGCTCTTCACGGCAAGGGGTATTGTATGGATCTCCTCCGAACACATAGTCGGTAGAAATATGGACCAGAAGGCCATCTACCTCCCTCATTGCGATAGCGAGATTCTCGGGAGCCTTGGCATTCAGAAGATCTGCAAGTTCAAAATTGTCCTCTGCAGCATCGACATTGGTATAAGCTGCGCAATTGATCACCGCCTCTATCCCCTCTGCTGCCACCATTGCGCGGACAGCGTCCAGATTTGTAATATCAAGCATCTGAGTCTGAAGCCCTTCCGCCTCCACCACATCTGTAAAGATGAAGCTGTGCCCGCTATCAGGAGCGAGGATCCTAATGCAGCGGCCGAGCTGCCCGTTTGCACCTGTTACCAGTATTTTCATAGCTCTGCGTCTTTTAATCGTGGATGCTTTCGGTCCTTGTCGCTGAGAATAACATCTGATGCCGGAATTTGCCAGTCAATAGCTACATCCGGGTCATTCCAAGCGATAGCCCCCTCTGCCTCAGGGCAATAGAACTCGTCGCACTTGTATTGGAATACCGCTTCCGGGCTAAGAACCACAAAGCCGTGGGCAAACCCTTTCGGGATGAAAAACTGGCGATGGTTCTCGGCTGTAAGCTCTGCTGCGACGTGTTTGCCAAATGTGGGGGAGCCTGGACGGATATCCACTGCCACATCCAGCACCTTGCCGCTAATCACTCGGACCAGCTTGGCCTGTGCATGCTCACCCTTTTGGAAATGGAGCCCGCGGACCACTCCGTAACAAGATTTTGACTCATTGTCCTGCACAAAATGGACATCCACGCCACTTTTTGCAGCAAACTCCCTCTCGTTGAAACTCTCGAAAAAGTATCCTCTGTGGTCCCCAAACACCTTCGGTTCGATAATCAGAACCCCATCTATAGCTGTCTTAATTACTTCCATTTTTTACATCATCTATTACCTTCAGCAGGTATTGTCCGTATTGGTTTTTTAGCATTGTCCCATCACCACTTGATTTCATAAAAACCTACGAATATAGCACAAAAGTGCCATAAATCCAATAAAAAAGCCCGAAGGGCGGTCTGAATTGCACCTTCGGGCTGGGTTTGTGAAATGGATGGGATTACATATTTCTTGATTGATCTACCCAGATAAGCTGGTCGATGTCATAACCTCTGTCCGCTGCCTCCTCAAGCATCATACCCAGAAGGACTGGATCTGGTTCCGGAGTGCGTGAGAGTATCCACAGGTAGTTTTCACTCTTGCTCCCTACCAGCGACATCTGGTAATTCTCATCCACCATCATAATATTGTATTCCGAATAGAAGAATAGGAAAAAGGAGACTTTAAGAGCACCTTGATTCCCTTCAGGGTCTGGGTATTTGGCCTTTCCTTCAGCAATCTGATATTTCCCGTTTTTCCATCCGGAATTGATTACAGCCACTGTGCCGTCATCCTGAAGGATATACTGTGCGATGGTATTGTCCATCCCCTTCTCGAATGAGTGGTCGTATCTGGCCACTTCATACCATATTCCCAAATATTTGTTGAGATCAAAACGATCCACTGTGCTTGTATCCACACTTGACTCGCAAGACATAAGTGGCAATGCACACAAAGCGATAATTCCTAATATATGAGTTTTCATTTTATCTACGTTTTAAATTGTTTACACTTGGATAATGTCAAGAAGTGTGCCACTTCAAAATCTCCACAGGCTGCACACGGCTCTTATCCAAAGGGCGGACCTGATATTTGCACTTTTTGAAGTCTATCCCCTTGAGCTCCACGCAACGGATATTCGAATTCCAAGCAGTCCTATAATAGAGTTTCATGCTCTTCTGGTCTATAGCCACAGTAAATTGGGTGGCACTTGGAAGCCCATCAGGGGCAACACCTTCCGGATGCTGCGCACCGATAGGGATATCGAACTGGTTAAGTATATGGAATGCCTGCATCACAGCATCTGCACCTGTATTGGTCATAGGGGCTGTACTGCTGAAAAATGCTGCCTGCACAAATCTTGAAGGTGAGGTAAAATCCCCCGGAAGGCCAAGCATCCCGCTCCCATGTCCCAATGACTGGAGCCTGAATTTATTGTTCAAAAAAGTATCAGGGAGGGTGCCTGGGGCAATATTTATGTAATTGCTCATATTCTTAAGATGCCAGGGAAAATCGGGCGAATTGGTCAGCACACCGATAGGATTCTCATAGAAGAATGGGACTCCATCCACCACTTCGACTACCACCATCCTACCGGATGGTTCGGCTATACGCCAGTGGACAGACCCGATCCGATGATCAAGGCTCACCAGATCCAACTCCTTCAGAGCTTTTTTCACCTGCTCAATATTGGAGAAATTGGCCAGAACCCATGAGACAAACTGCATATCGGTAAGGGTCCGCTCACTATCCTTAGGCTCTTCGCAGAGGAGATCCTCATGTCCAGGATAAAAGAAAAGCCCGGCAGAAAGTCCGGACTCATTTATACCCTCAATGATAAAAGGCTCATATTCAGCATAGATCCCCACATATCCGTAGTGAGACTTGAATTCGAAACCATAATTTCCAGATGAAGTGTAGACCCTGTGCCAATGTCCCCGTGGGACCACCACCAGCCCGCTCTCCATCGGCTCAGCAGCCCAGTCCACCGTCCTGGCCACCACCCTTGAACCATCCTTTGCACTCAAACTGATGCCTGTACAACCGCTGGCATCCACTGCCGACACACCCCAAAGGGCCACTGCAGCAGCTATAATCAAAATATTTCGTTTCATAATCATTGTCATTTTAAACGTTTGTAAGTGTTTACAAACGGCTAAAAGCAATGATTGAGCCAGAAATTTGATTATCTCCTAATATAACTTAGCAATACTTGCCGATATAGGCAAGATTCTGCGTGTTCATATTCATATTATGGAAGATATTTGCCGATTGCAGGGGCGCTTGTCGACACACATGCAAGAAATCCAGCAAAAACTCGTGGGTGTGTGTCAGAAAAGAGCAGAAAGGAGTGTTTCCGAGACACACATGCAAGAATATGACGAAAAACTTGCTAGTGTGTATGGGAAATGGCCTTATATGTCCCCATTTCGGGACACACATGCAAGAAATCCAGCAAAAACTCGTGGGTGTGTGTTGGCAGGATCAATCTCTTCTAAATACGTCGCGAGTATAAACCTTCTCAGCGACATCGTCCAAGCAAGCATCATAACGGTTCGCGATGATGGCGTGGCACTGAGCCTTGAACTGGACAAGGTCATTCACTACCCTGCTGCCGAAAAATGTACTGCCATCCTCAAGCGTAGGCTCATAAATCACCACCGTTGCACCCTTCGCCTTGATGCGCTTCATCACGCCCTGGATAGCACTCTGGCGGAAATTATCGCTATTGGCCTTCATAGTCAAACGATACACACCCACAACAACCTCACGCTCCGAAGCCGCACCGAACTCATTGTTCGAAGAATAATTGTAATAACCCGCCTTTGCCAGCACCTGATCCGCAATGAAATCCTTACGGGTCCTATTGCTCTCCACGATCGCAGTCATCATATTCTGCGGCACATCATTGTAATTCGCCAACAACTGCTTTGTATCCTTAGGCAGACAATAACCACCATAACCAAATGAAGGATTGTTATAATGTGTGCCAATACGGGGATCCAGACCGATGCCATTGATTATATCCTGAGTGCTGAGCCCCTTGATCTCTGCATAGGTGTCAAGCTCATTGAAATAGCTCACGCGCAAAGCAAGGTATGTATTTGCAAAAAGCTTCACTGCCTCTGCTTCCTTAAGGCCCATAAATAGCACTGGAATATCCTCTTTCTCTGCCCCTTCGTGCAATAGCTCTGCAAATCTGCGGGCTGCATCCTCGAGGCGCGCATCCCCTACCACTGTCCCCACAATGATTCGGGAAGGGTAAAGATTGTCATAGAGGGCCTTGCTCTCGCGGAGAAATTCAGGGGAGAACAATATGTTGTCGGAGCCGTATTTTTCGCGGACGGAGGTGGTAAAACCTACCGGAACGGTCGATTTGATCACCATAATTGCCTCGGGGTTGACCTTCATAACCTGCTGGATAACACCCTCAACTGAAGAAGTGTCGAAGAAATTCTGCCTCGGGTCATAATTTGTCGGGGTCGCAATAACCACGAAATCTGCAGCCCTGTATGCACCCTCAGCATCGAGTGTAGCGGTCAAATCTAGCTCCTTCTGGGCGAAAAACCTCTCGATATACTCATCCTGGATGGGGCTCACCCTCCTGTTCACCTTTTCCACCTTCTCTGGCACCACATCCACCGCCACCACGCTATTGCGCTGCGCCAGCAGCACCGCCATCGAAAGACCTACATAACCTGTACCTGCAACTGCGATTTTCATATTAAATTATAGTTTAATTCATTAAAATTAAAGGTGTTCAATGCGTCAGAATATCACACTCTTTTATCGGCTCATATGCCCCATCCTTCATCTCAAGAATTACAGTGCCACTCTCAAGAGCTCTAAGCGTATGCCAAGTACCAACCGGAATATTCAAGGCACAAACAGGACCACCAGCCGACACTTCATAAGTTGCACTGCAAATTCTCTCAAGCCCATCATAAAACTCCTCAATCACTCTACCACGAAGCACAATAAAAGTCTCCGAAGTCTTCTGATGACGATGAATAGGAACAACAGAACCAGGCTCAATTGCATTCAACATTCTCTGTGAAGTATCTGCATCTGAAGTACGCAAATCAAAGTTCATACGAAGACGAGGAGAAGACTTCGCCTGCTCAGTCAAACTATCCAAAAGTGCAGTATCAATCTTTATATTCATAACAAGATTCAAAATTAAGATTTCTTCAACCCAGCCAAATACTCCTCATGCAGATGATAGTACTTCTTCTTAAACAGCACATACGCCACAGCCAACACCAAAGCGACACCCACCAAGTACCCCCAGTGAGCAGCCATAGAATCAGGACACAGATATATAAAGCCCAGTGAAACAGCAAGCTGGAGCAACATGTACAGAGATGATACCTTCACATGTCCGATCTTCAGCTCATTGGCCATCAGCTGATATGCATGCTTGCGGTGGGCCTCACCCAGATTTTCGTGAAGCATAATGCGATGTACAATGGTAAGGCAGCCGTCTATTCCATATACAAGGAGAAAAATCAGATAGGTAATATCCTGAGTTTGCACCACCAGTCGACCAATGGCATAGAGCATAATAAATGCGATGCTGATGCTCCCTACGTCACCGGCAAAGCACTTAGCTTTACCTTTAGGACGGAAATTAAAAATGCAGAATACAAGAACACCAATGATAGCAACCACCAAAAAGGAAGAATCAATAAAAGCAAGATCCTTATTCAATAGAGCCAATGGTAAAAGCACTGCCAAGGCATATCCGGCAGTAATTCCATTGATCCCGTCCATAAAATTAATAACATTTGTAGCACCTACGCAAACAATGGAAGCCAGGATTACTATCCACCACATATTCCAATGCATAATCCCCATGCTCCAGAACATAAGGGCCATGGCACTGAATTGGACCACCAGGCGGATACTGTCGGGGAGCGACTTAACATCATCCCAAAAACTAACACCAGCTACCAGCATCAAACCAATTAGAAATGGCAGGTATTCAAGCACAATGCTATTCTCCCCATTTATACACATCAAGAGCATCCATGCAATCATCGAGAGGCTGAAAATAACGCCACCACCACGAAGCACAATAGAGCTATGTGACGATCGCTCATTGGGTTTGTCGATGATATTGAAATGATCTGCTATGCGAAAATACAACAGCTCCGCCAGAACTAGCAGAGCCAGGATAATAAGGTATGTCATAATGATTAATCGAAATAGACTTGTATTTAAAGTTTAGGAAACTTTCGTTCTATCCTAAATCTTATAATTCTCCAAGACATCCAGTGGTTCCCAACCGAGTTCCTTTCTGGCTTTTTCATTACTAAAGGTAAGAGATTTTGTCATTTTTTCCAATTTATTGGAATTAATAGGAGCTTTATTTCCTAATATATCTCCAACCTTAGCCATACACCATGCCATCCAGTAAGGAATAGAGATAGGTTTGCGCTTACCTAACTGACGAGCCACAGATATAGAAAGTTCACCGAATGAAGGCTGTCGAGTATCGCACACATTATAAACACCACCTTTCTCAGCAACCAATGGTAATATACGAGCAATATCCTCAGCCATCAGCACACTCTTAGTCACCTTACCACCAGCAATATTCATGTAGAAACCCTTGCGTACACCATTTACCATAGCACCCAGATTACCAGGAGCATTCTTACCTGCAAGCAGCGAAGGACGCAATATTCCCAATACCACTCCATGATCAGAACACCACTTGGTCAAGTATTCCTCGGCCATAATCTTACTTTTAGCATATGGAGTTACTCCATTAAGTGGATGCTTCTCAGTAATCATCTCCCCATACTCACAACCATACACGGCCACAGTAGAAATAAACACCAGAGCCTTAGGCATACCAACTAGTTCTAGGGCATTGCAAAGATTCACCGTTCCTTGATAATTAATATCAAAGAACATCTGCTTTTCTTTCTCTGTTTTGGGTACCATATGGGCTTTACCAGCCGCATGAAGCACTATATCATACTTATTTGATAAAACAGGTACTACCTTAGCTAAATTAGCATGAATCATATCCTCCGAAGTAACACCACAAGTGGTCACCTCATAATCTTTCATCAGTAAAGGCATCACATTCTTGCCTAAGAAGCCTGTCCCTCCGGTAAATAGTAGTTTGTTCATGTTATTGGGTTATTTTTCAAAAAAACTATTATACTTTTCCAATACCACAGGCTTTGCAAATACTTCATTGGCAACTTTCTTTGCTACAATTCCCTTTGTATGAATTTCTTCTGGATGTTTCAAGATAGCTTCAATCATCTCCTTTAAGGCGTGTGGATTGTTGGGCTCGACAACCCATCCAATATTATATCTTTTAATACAATCTGCTATCTCTGACCTATAATCTCCTATATAAAGAATAGGTTTTCCGGTAGCCATTAGATTATATGACTTAGATGGTACCCCTAGTCCAAACATACCATCAGCTAAAGTCACAACACCTATATCGCAAGCATTGAGAAAGTCATTTTGTTCAGAACGATTTCTAAAACCTGCGAAAACTACTTTATCATTAGATTTACTGAAACTCTTAATGTCTTCCGACTTTGCTCCAGCACCAACGAATAAAAATCTTACATTTATATTTGATGTTATGTTTATTGCCTCCAAATAATTATCCAGTCCCTGCGCTTTTCCTAAATTTCCAGCAAACATAAAGACGATATTATCTTTTAATTCCTCTTTATATTCAGCATAAAGTTTTGTTTCTTTTTTATTCATCAGGCTAACATCATCAATATCTGCCCAATTCGTAATTTTAGTTATTGGTTTACTGTTATTAATCTTAGTTTTTATTACTTCGGTCATATCACAACCGATAGAAATACATGAATCTGCATCAGCATAAGCTTTATCAAAAAACTTCTTCAAGCATTTAAACACAAGCGATTGATTGCTGAACTTACCAATACTAACTAAATTTTCTGGGAATATATCATGTACAAGAATATGATACCTACATCCTGTTAAGCGTCTTATTTTGGACATGAACAACATCATAAAAGCGGGATTTGTTAAAACTATTACCTCATCACCTTCATTTATATATTTCTTTGCAAGTTTATATAGCGAAATACTTGACAAGAACAACCTTAGTGCCCTTTTTACCAAATTGTTTTTTGTTATCTTCTTGTCTAATGCCCGAAATATTTCAACCCCATTGCGCAATTCATGCTCTACAGAAGAGATAGTATCAGATTCATAATACGTATTGTTAGTACATATTACTCCAACATTTTTTCCTTTTTTTGCTAGATATTCTGCTATTTCTGTCACATAATATCCCGTGGTAACAACCACTGGATAATAGTATTCAGATATCAACCATATTCTTGACATAAACTTTCTCGATTACTTCCTCCAAACCATCTTGTTAATAATACCTACATAACTCTGAATAAGCTTTACCACCTTGGTAGAAACATTCTCATCAGTGTATGATGGAACTGGATATGGATCATCTCCATTGGCATGCATTTCTGTAGCAAGAGCAACGGCTTGGCAAACTGCCTCTGAAGTGATAGAGCCTATAGTGAATACACCCTTATCCATTGCTTCGGGACGCTCTGTAGATGTACGTACAGACACTGCTGGGAAATGGAAGAATGCTCCTTCTTCTGGTACAGTACCAGAATCTGAAACCACACAGAATGCATTCTGCTGTAACTTATTGTAATCGAAGAAGCCAAGTGGCTTGTGCTGGATAACTCGCTCATCAAACTTGAAACCTCTCTTCTCAATCATCTTCTCAGAACGTGGATGGCAGCTGTAGAGCACCGGCATATCGTAAGTACGAGCCAACTCATTCACTGCATTCATCAACGACATGAAATTATCTTCAATATCGATATTCTCCTCACGATGAGCACTTAAGAGTATGTATTTACCTTTCTCCAATCCAAGGTCTGATAGGATCGTACTTGCTTCAATCTGAGGGAGAACATCACGAAGCACCTCAGCCATAGGAGAACCTACAACATAAGTATATTCAGGCTTTACACCACTCTGAAGAATATATCTGCGAGCATGTTCAGAGTAGCAAAGGTTAACATCTGATGTCACATCCACAATTCTGCGGATAACTTCTTCAGGAAGGTTTTCATCCTTACAACGATTACCTGCCTCCATATGAAAGATAGGAATCTTCAGACGTTTGGCTGCAATAATAGAGAGGCAAGAGTTGGTATCTCCCAATACTATTACGGCATCAGGTTTTACCTCTACCATAAGGTTATATGCCTTAGCAATGACATTACCCATGGTCTCACCAATATTAGCGCCTACCACACCAAGATAATAATCAGGTTCTCTAAGACCCAAATCCTTAAAGAACACTTCATTTAGATTATAGTCATAGTTTTGGCCGGTATGTACCAACACATGATTAAAGTATTTATCACATTTCTTGATGATGGCAGACATCTTGATGATTTCCGGACGAGTGCCAACAATCGTCATCAATTTCAATTTCTTCATATTCTTTACTTTACATTATAATGTGGATAAAGTGACTGATGTGCATCCACCCATACGCGCATCTCTTTTACCTGCTGCTCATATGAGGGCACTACATAACTAAAGTCCTCACGCTTATGTCTGAGACTCTTATCTAGTTGAAGCTTATCATTGGGATTAATCTTCACCTCTCCTGCACGGAAGTACTTATTGAAGAGTCCCAAAAGGTCATACTTGTTGATACTTTCATTATTAACCAAATTGTATAATCCTGTTAGGTTCTCCCTTAATGCCTGCTCCATAGCCTTGGCAAGGGTAAATGTTGTAACACCTGTCCAGATAGCACCTGTATAACCACCCACTTCTCCTTCTTGTTTCATGAACCAGTTGAAAAGGCCAATACCTGAAGGCTTTATATCCGGTCCAACAATAGAGTTACGGAAAGTCAGGTCTTTTGAGGTATTGATTTCTCCCATTGCCTTGGAACGATCATAGAAAGTAGCTCCATTAGGGAGAGTATCTTCGTAATAAGGACCATCGTTACCAGCAAACACGCAGTCAGTGGACATGTGGATAATCTTAGTTTTTGTATCTTTGGTAATCTCAGTTAAATAGTGCGGAAGATATCCATTAAGGAGAACAGCCATAGCTTTGTTTTCTTCTGCAAACTGATTAAGCAGACCGATACAATTGATAACTGCATCAAAGTTTGCCTCATCAATAGACTTCTTGATAAGAGGCAAATCAGATGCATCTCCCACGACGGTACTATCCAATAATTTCGATTGCTGACGGGCAAAACCCACCACCTCATGCCCCTGCTCCTTGAAGTAGAGTGAGATGAGGTGACCAGCCATTCCGTTGCAGCCTAAAACTAATATTTTCATGATTACTCTGAGCGATAATCGCGAGACTTAGCTCTTGCCTGCAAGCCTAGGTCCTCACGGATAAAATTAAGTTTAAGCAACAATTCCTTCATTCCCTCTACATCTAAGCGATGGGTATTGTGAGAATGATACTCTTCTACCTGTTCTACCTTGTGGTCACCCTCTGTAAAAAACTTATCATAGTTAAGGTCACGATTATCGCAAGGTATGCGGTAGTAACCACCCATATCAATGGCCTTGGCCATTTCCTCACGGGTGACAAGAGTCTCATAAAGTTTTTCACCATGACGGGTTCCGATAATCTTCACTTCTGTCTTACCATATTTAGGATCTATCTTAGCGTATGTCTGCTTAAGAGCCTCCGCAAGTACATCAAGTGTAGCTGCTGGAGCCTTCTGTACGAAGAGATCACCATTCTCACCATGTGTAAAAGCATAGATAACCAAATCCACAGCATCGTCAAGTGTCATCATGAAACGGGTCATATTAGGATCTGTAATAGTAATTGGTTTGCCCTCCATCATCTGCTCCACCCAAAGAGGAATAACAGAGCCACGGCTTGCCATTACATTACCATAGCGAGTACAGCAGATAGTTGTCTTTGCACCTGGACCAAGTGCACGTCCCTGTGCTGTAGCAACCTTTTCCATCATAGCCTTTGAGATACCCATTGCATTGATAGGATATGCCGCCTTATCTGTAGAAAGAACAACCACATTTTTCACACCATGTGCAATAGCAGAAAGAAGCACATTATTCGTACCATCCACATTTGTACGCACAGCCTCCATAGGGAAGAACTCGCAAGAAGGTACTTGCTTGAGAGCAGCTGCCGAGAAAATGTAGTCCACACCAGGCATGCAGAAGTCCACTGCAGCACGGTCACGAACATTCCCTATGTAGAATTTTACCTTATGAGCTACATCAGAACGATTGGCCTGAAGAAAATGACGCATATCATCTTGCTTCTTTTCATCACGCGAAAGGATACGAATCTCCTTAATATCTGAATCCAGGAAACGGCGAAGTACAGCGTTCCCGAAACTTCCAGTGCCTCCAGTAATTAGGAGGACTTTGTCTTTAAATACTGACATATTATGATGATTTATAATTTTCACAAAAGGGGAAATAATATCTTAATACACAGAGAAAAAGAGCTACTTCTATTTGTTCCCTATATGCTGATTTAACCACTCTAATTTATCCAGATAAGCTTGCTTCAATCGTGATACAGCCTCCTCAAATGACATTGTTTCATCTCCGTTTACACGCTGCGAAATTGGCCACATAGCATTATTCAATTTATCTGAATTTCTAATTTTCTCAGCTTCTAAATCTATAAATTCTGACACTTTATCAAAGTTCTCTTTTGCTGCAGGCCATCTTTCGTTAATTGCTGAAATAAAATCATCATCAGTGAACAACTGAGGATAATATAGGCAATTCTTCAATTGATATGAAGTTGTTCTTCCAGGAATAAATGATTCCCAATCATAATCCCACATAGGACCAGCACATAATTTTCCTCCTTTATCTTTATACATATATACTGACTTAGGGTGAGCAGGCTCATAATTAGTTGTTAATTCCACAGCAAACCAATAATCAACAAATGAGTTTATATCCAGATACTCCTTCCATACACCAGCATTTAAATTATTGTACAACTCATTCTCCATGGTGTTAACATATGTCTGCATGTAATTGAACATTAAATCAGAAATATCCTCGTCTGGATCTTTGAACATCCAAGGAAAGTTCTTTATAGTTGATTTAAACTTAAAAGCCTCATCATAATTAACATCCAGCTCCATAAGATAACCTCCTGTTATATCGTCACTATCTGCATCAATTTCTGCAATATTAACTCTATTTTCATCTACCTTAACCTGTTCGCAAAGTAAATAGTTACCCAAATGTTTCCCATTCAATACAAGTTCGACATACTCACTACGTGGAGTCCATTCCATTTGAGTACATTCACCCAACTTAAATGCCACCTTATTACGCATAAGAGTTCTATCCATCCAGTTGGCAAGAAGCACCCATCGTTTGTGCTTAGGCATGCCCAGAATAGAAGCTTTCTTGTCTAACTTTATAGCATAAGGTTTCTTAGGGTAGTTCCAAGTGGAGTTTCCACGTCCTCGAATACTTGTTGTACCTTCATACGACACACTACCATCAGGATTCACAATCTTAATTGTTGTACCTTCTGTCCAAATTTCCTTGCTGGTAATGGATACAGAATTAGGTGTATCTACAAACATTATAGGAAGACCAGAATACATTACAGAAACATTATACTCCATGGCATTACCATCTTGATCTACCACTCTATAGGTTACAGGTGAAGAAAAATCATTAGCAGTAATTCCGCTTTCTTGTTCCACACCTTTAACCATTACCTTGTAACCATTGCTGCTAAATGTAGCGACCAAATCAGTTACCGAAGAGATAAAAGGAGAAGAAACCTTTATCTCATTACCCACAATTACCGCAGTGACATCACTGATTACAGAAGTAGGATTGTTCTTACTTAAGAATTGGAACTCTGAGATTGTATTACTTGTGTAATGTAAATCAATAACTGATGAGGATACCTCTATATTTGCACCATTTTCGTCTGTAGTATTGACCACCAAGGCAACTATGTCTTTATAGGCTGTATTCAAGCCTAAGTCAGTAACATATGCCTTATACTGACCAACCTTCATGACACCCTGATTGTTATATACAGGCTCAACCTTAGATAGTTTATAATTAGAAGGAGTTGTTACATACGTTCTTGTCTCTGCAACAAGATCAAGAAATATTTCACAACAATCTGATTCCACATTATAGTCAAATGAAACATTTGAAGGGTTAACTCTAAACTCGAATGAGGCAACACCCTCCTTTCCAATCATTAGAGGCTTAGTATCCAAAATAGCAATGCTTGATGGAATCAACTTCTTTTTATTAAAGGTGAAAGTATCGCCATTTGCCATAGTAATTGTAATGACACCTGTTGCATTATCCTGTATGATAGACTTAATTATATTAGCCTCTACTGATATGAGAGGTGTTACGATAGTGTCAATCACAACATCCGGATTGGCCGCATTATACAATTCAAAAATATAATAACCATTTTCATTCACTACCACTCTGACTGAGATACCATTCTTACCATCTTGTCCTATACCTCCAATGTGGTTACCTTGATTATCTACAAGTTTTGAGAATGTTTTACCATCATCATACGAAACAGTCCAATAGCCGTTGCTATCCATTGAGATTATTGGTGTGATACCATCTTTACCATGACTGATATTGATGACAGAATTGTCTGAGAAGGTAATCTTATATCCGTTATCTGATGCATCTACACTAGTGATGATTTTTCCACCATCATAAGCATATTGCAGTGCATTTACAGCAGATTCAAGTGTTTCAACCTTTTTCTCAAGTTCATCAAGACGATTTTCAATATCATATATTCTTGAGCAAGAAAAAGGAATAGACATAAAAATCAAACCCCATATAAGTATGTATGCGTGCTGTGTGAATTTTTTCATATTAAAGTTCTACATATAATACCATTCATCCAAATTTTTAACGACAACAATGAGTGCAAATTTTTATTATCTTAGATACTCGTTGATGATAATCATCAAAAGTTCTTAATCTTGCTTTACCATTTCTAATCAGTTTAGCTCTTAACTGGCTGTTATTACTTAAAGTTATAATACTTTCAGCTGCATCTTGATATGAGGTTGAAGAATAATAAACAGCCGCATCATCACAAATTCCTCGAGCAAAGCCTAAATCTGTTGTAATAATTGGCACTTCCATTTTCATAGCTTCAACATATGTTGCAGTAAAACATTCTAACAATGTAGGTTGAAATACTATATCTGCTTGTGTATAAAGTGATGGGCATTCAGATATACTAACATTTCCTATAAATTCGATATTTTGTTTATCAAGATGATTATCATATTCATTTTCATCAATAGAAAAAACAAATCTAAATTTAAAACCTGGATAATTTTCTCTTAAATATACTGATATATTTGATGCGATCTCTAAATTCTTATGTGGATATGCTGCTGAAATTGTTAGTAAAGTAATACCATTAAAAGAGGATAATTGTTTGTGAATCCATTTATCTTTCAAATCAAAAATTTGATTATAGTAGTTGGTCACAGTATATACGGATACATCCTTTAATTTCTTTTTTAATCTTTGAGATATATCCTGATTTTCAGTATAATATATTTTTGAATTTCTTTTAAACATTAATATTAATAAAAAATTTGAAATCCATGATTTTATCTTTTCTCCAAAACCCATCTTTTTGAAATATGGAGAATCAGGCATTACAATATGTGCTCGTGCAAATCCGGATACATGTTTGCATTTAGGAGTCCATATAGATGGGCCAAAAATTGTCAATACGCAATCAATATTTTTATTAACTACTAATGAATCCAAAAATTTATCTCTTCCAAAAAATAATGTTTGAAAATTATGAGGCAATGTATATTCATACACATCTACATTATCGCTCCATTCCATAAAATGAGAAATATTCCCCAAATATGGCGAATGTACTACTATAAAATGATGCTCATTAAAATTACCGAGAAGATTAAAAATGGACTTTGCAACCTGTATTCCTCCACCTTTTTTAAGATTAGATGCATTTACCAATATATTCATTTTAACTTAACCTTTTCAATTAGTAAAAAAAATAAAACACCAAAAATACAAAACTTAACAATCTGAATAGGATAGTATGCATACCATCTTGGGACAGTTGCAATCAAAAGGACACAATAATAATATTTATAAGCAGATATATTTTCTTTATTCATAAAATTAATACTTTTACCAACTACATTTGCGAGTAAAAGTATCCCGAAGAAACCCAGAAAAGCAAAAAAGAAAACAGGTGCAAGGCCACCTCCTCCACAAGGGTATAATGTAGTATTATACGATGATAAATTGGCAATTGGAGGTAAGAAACCGTAAGGAACAATCATGGATATTAGAAACAAGACAAAAGAGAATATTCTATCAGACCAATCGATTACACCTGTTTGGATCATATATAAAACTCTCATGGAAGAATAGTACACTTCTCCAGCATTGCCATCAGGAGTAAATGTTATATCAGAAAATGAACCGGAAGATATTTGTCGAAACAATCCCCATATTGTTAACACCATGTATCCTGAAATAAGAATGAAGATTACCTTCTTTAAAGACCATTTATATTGAAACCTCATCAAAAATACGCACAAACACAACTGTAGAGTCTCTATACGCCCACCAAACAATAAATTCTTAACACAATAAAATGCGACTAGACAATATAAAAATAAATCCTTTCTTTTTGTATCAGAATATATGAATGCTAATGATATTGGGATTATTGCGTAACCATATAATGAGGATCTTTGGCTTTGCTCGATTGATTCACTATACCCACCTCCTTCAAGTATATTTGTGCCAGACATACCAACTATTGTCAAAAATAGACCAAAAAGAAAACATATCCAATAATTATTATCATTATGGATAGTAGGACAATTGACTGGCTTACTTTTAGGAAAATATACTATCCATATCATACATATATAGAACAAAAGGAGACATAGAGCAGTGTTGTATACAGTTTCAGGTGTTTCACATAGAGTTCTAATATTTATACTTTCGCCTTCAAAATAATATGACAATGGTATTATACTATAACTAAGCATAAATATATATAATACCATCAGATGATAGTTTTTATTAAAAACGCTTCTAAGCATGGTATATGCTGAAACAACTAATAAAACTATAGAAAGGATTTTCCCTGACAATATAGTTATAGGTGCAAAATACAAAGCTACCCATATACATAATAGGGCACTTGATAATACATTCCTGCCAAATATATTATAATTCTGTACTTTAGACATTATTTTAGAAAGAATGGATAAATCCTCAAATATGTTAATAGATAACCAATTTTATTTGCAATCGTGATAATTGAAGAAGAAAATATTAATGGGTTAATCTCCTGATAAGCTTGTCTCCATTTTTTGTAGATTATGCTATCATATACAAGTGGTGCTAAATACCACTTACTTGTAAATTTTAGCCAAACTATTGAATCTTTGTATTTTATATGTAATTTTTTTTCTTCTAAAAAATTACATACTAAATCTACGTTCCTTGATGAATGGTCGTATTTCTTTATATTTGAATCATAAGATGAAAATTTTGTAATCGAATTTATATTTGTGTAATAATAATAAAATGCCTCATTTATATGAACTTCACGACAAGAATAATACGATAATTGAATCATTATTGCCATATCTTCACCCATATTACCTGTTGGGTATATTAATTTGTTTTCTTTAAGAATACTTGTTTTAACTAATTTATTACATAAAGACCAATGGGCTTTATGTCTTAGCATATCATCGAATAGGCCGTTATCGGAAATATTTTGATATACAATATTATGATTAGTTCCATTTGAGATATAATAATCGCAACTCACAATATCACAACAACACTCCTTGGCTTTATTATACATTGTCTCATACATTCTTACATCAACCCAATCATCACTATCACAATGGATAAAATACTCTCCTGTAATATTTTGCATACCTATGGCTCTGACAATAGCCTGGCCACTATTAAAATCCATATTAATAATCTTAACCTGAGATTTTCTATGGGGATATTTTTCAACAATGCTATTAAGAACTTCTAATGAATTATCTGTTGATTTATCATTTACAAACAAATATTCAATATCATCAATCGTTTGTTGAAAAAGTGATTCTGCGCATTTTGAGATGCAGAATTCAACATTATATACAGGTATTATTACACTTACTTTAGGCATATTAAGAAGCTCTGTTATTTACAATTCATGTAAAGCAACTTAGGATAAATACAAAATACAATCGATCGAACTTTATGCTTGAAGTCAAAATATCTCAGATTATTATAAAAATATCTTTTTGCATACTTCTTATGTAATTGTTCAAATTTTAAATAATCAACTTTGTCATAATCTTTATATGCTTTTATAAATGTTCCATAAAGCAAATCTGATAAGTCAGACTTCATAAATTTAAAATCCTCTCCTTTCACTTTTTCATTTATAAAATTTTCCAACAAAGTACATATTTTTATCATATCATAGATTGACTTTATATTACCTGAATGTACAATTGATAATTCTCTTTGTCTATAATAATAAATAGGTGTTGGTAATAATAACACATTTGTTGCATAATACATCAAGACTCTGCCAAAATACTCATCCTCATGCAATAATGATTTTGGAAAATATATATGATTTTGTTGAATCAAAGAGCGTTTTATTATAAAACGAGGAGCCCCCCATAAAGGGAAGTATCTTCTTTTAATATATTGTTTTCCTGTCAAACTAACTATACTATCTATTTGTAAGTCTACATATTGTTTATCAATATTATAAACCCATAACAATGGAAAACAACATACATCTACATTTTGCTTATCAATAACTTCTAATACTGTTTTAACTGCATTTGGTAATAGTTTATCATCACTATCTACGCACCAAACATATTCTCCACTTGCATTTATCAAGCCAAAATTCCTTGCATCACTAAGTCCCCCATTAGATTTATGAAAAACTTTAATATTATTATACTTCTCTGCCCAACTATCACATATTTGTGGACAATTATCAGGAGACCCATCATCAACTAAAATAACTTCAACATTGTCATCAATCTGATCGACTATAGAACTGATGCATTCATTCAAATAGGCTTCTACCTTGTATACAGGTACTACTATTGATAAAATATACTTCATAAACTTATTTCATGTACTTTAAATGAGTTTTGTCTGTAAGATATTGTTCATTAGTAATATGTAATCCAGAAATAACCCCTCTACCACCTTTTATTACCTCCTCCAGAACGATATTATTTTCTACAAAATTATAACTTGTAAAACCCACTTTAAAATTTGTCAAATATGAATTAAATACACCATCAGCTTTAAAAGCAACATGTTTATTTCCTCTATTTGAATACCAAAAAGCATAGCAATTATCGTATATAGAATTATGTCCGTGACTTACGAATCCAACAGAAAACTCATCACTATAACAGAACTCATACCAATTATCTCCAACTTCATCTATAAATCCACAACTAGTATCATAATCTTTAATACCATTTCCATAATATAAAGGATGAATTTTACATAGATGGTTGCCTGATGAAGAAACTTTAACACCTATATGCACTCTGGCAATTCTCATATTTGAAAATGTATTATCATTTCCTTCTATAATAATACCAATACTTTCAACATCATCATTTCCAACAATATTTACATTCTCTATATCACAATCTGAGGATCCATTATTTATACCTTTCAGGATATGAATTCCAACACTAACATCTTTAATAGATACATTTCTGATGGATGTTTCTCTTCCACTATCGATGGATATACCCTTAGCTATGCCAGATCCATCTATAATACCACCTTCTAAAAAGTAATTACTTCCTGGAGTAAAGATATCATTGGTATAATCTTTAGCTCCTAAAGCTACCATAGCTGATCCTATTGGCCAATTATTAATTGCTTTTATTATGGCATAATTGGATAATTTCAATGATACACTCTTATGTGGATCAGATGAGGTTCTAATGGGAGAAGCAATGCAATATTCTCCATCTGGAAAATATAATGTTCTATTAGGATTATTATCTATTAAACGTTGTATTTGTTTACTGACATCTTCACCTGTATTTGGCTTTATATATTTTGTAACTACTAAAAAATCTTCGTTATCAATAAATAATAACCTGTCACAACTAACAGCAAGTGACAATGTTATAATTAAGTATGCTACCTTAATAAGAGAATTTCTCATTTAATTCTATTTATAATGTCTAGATACTCTAATTTTTAGTGGTAAGAGGATAAGCAACCCTAATTTACCAAAGTTATTCCAGATCTTAACATAAGGAATACTACCATATTTTATTGATAAAATCGTTTTATATAAGTCTTTTGATATTTGCTTTATTAAATCTATTCTTTTCTTTAATGCATCTAAACCACTATTTCCTGGACCTAAAATAGTTATCAAGCTTATTTGATTCATTAATGATAGAATATAATTATCTTGAATATTCTTAACATTTGTATTGCATGATTTATAATCGCAACAAGGTAGCATTCTATTCAAGATTTTTTCAAAATGGGATAGATTTTTAAAAATATTTTTAAGGGCCATTGACTGATCATCACGACCCAAAAAATATTGATATAAAGATAAATCTAAACAAAATATATTTTTACTGTATCTAAGTGGATAAAAAACATACTCTGTATCAGTATAACACACCCCTTCTGTCTGACAATAACTCATTTTTTTTAACATATCTAAACTATATGTTAAACTATGCATAGCAAAGCAAACTTTCGGTAATACATATGAATCAAGATCTAGAATCTTATCATATACCACACCATTATAATCAAGTACGTTTATATTTTCATTATTCTCGTTAACTGTTGTAAATCTAGTAAAGATACAATCAACCTCAATAGTTTCAGCTTTAGAAACAAACATTTCCAATGCTTCTTTGTCAAACCAATCATCAGCATCCAAAATACGAAAATATTTACCTGTAGCAACTTTTAATGCAGCATTAATTGTAGAACCATAATGCCCATTTGGCTTATCTATTACTACTATAGAGTTGGGATACTTTTCCTTATACTTGTTAGCAATTCTTAAAGTATCATCTTTACTACCATCATTTACTACAATTGTTTCTAATTTATCTAAGCTGTTTATCATTAAAGAATCTAAACATCTGCTTAGATATTTTTCCATGTTGTACGATGGTATACATATACTTAAAATCTTTTTCATAATATCTAAAAATAGTTCATTACTTTTTCAATTATTGGAGCCATATCATAATATTTATATTCTGCTAATCTACCTCCAAAAATGACATTAGTCTCATTATCTGCCAACTTTCTATATTTATTTACAATTTCGTCGTTTCTTTGGTCATTTATTGGATAATAAGGTTCCATCCCTTCTGTATATTCCACAGGATACTCCTTACTTATTATAGTTTTAGAATTTGCATAAACATCTTGACCAAAAGATTCAAAATGTTTGTGTTCTATTATCCTAGTATATGGTATTTCTCGTTCCGTATAATTGACAACTGCATTACCTTGAAAGTTTGGTATATCTAAAACTTCATTTTCAAATTTCACTGTTCTCCATTGCAATTTACCGTATTGATAATTAAAGTACTCATCAATAGGACCGGTGTATACTAACTTTTCTGCATACTTTTTCCAATCTCTATACTCACTATTGAAGAAATCTACACTTGTTTTACACTCTATTCCATCTAATAATCCATCAATCAGCTTATTATATCCACCTACTGGTATTCCTTGATAACTATCATTAAAATAATTATTATCAAAAACCAATCTTACTGGGAGTCTTCTGATAATAAATGAAGGCAATTCTGTACATGATCTACCCCATTGCTTTTCAGTATAACCTTTAACTAGCTTTCTATATATATCTTCACCGACTAGTAGTAACGCTTGCTCTTCAAGATTTAGAGGTTCTCTACCATTTAGCCTTGCAAGAGCATCAGCTCTTTGTTCCTCAATTTTCTTTATTGCCTCCTCTGGCGACACTACTCCCCACATTTGATAGAAAGTATTCATATTAAAAGGAAGGTTATACAATTTTCCCTCGTAATTAGCAACAGGACAATTTGTATATCTGTTAAATTCTACTATGGAATTAACAAAATCCCACACATCTTTATTATTAGTGTGAAAAATATGGGCTCCATATTTATGTACATTTATTCCCTCAAGATTTTCACAATAGACATTACCGCCTAAGTGTTCACGCTTTTCTATTACAAGGCACTTGTATCCATTATTTTTAGCAAAATGAGCAAATGTTGCCCCATATAATCCAGATCCTACTATTATATAATCGTATTGTTTCATTATTTATAATTTTTTTAAATATTCTTTTATAATAATTCTCATTGTGGTTATAGGAGCGTACTTTAAAGCTGCTAATACATCAGCGATTTTTTGAATATTTGTATTTTGTATTGTAGCTCTCTCAATAAAAGATTTTGATATTAACTTATTAATGATATTCCTTTTAACAAATGGAAAATTCTTTTTGATAGCAATATAATGAGACGGATACTTTTTTAATCTGTCTATTTTTATATCATTATTATATGTAACACCGCAGCTATGTACCCTATATACAGACATAGCATCACTCATACCACGTATTCGTCCCAAAAAAGCACTTTGTAGGACTAATAATATATCTCCATTTAAAAATTTAGAACGATCATTTAAATGATAATTGTATATTTCTAATTTGTACAACATAGATGCAGTAGGGACTATCCATTTAGCTAATAATTCATCAGCGCTATAATCTCTATCTTCTATATTACTGAAATCTAAATCGTAATTATCTTTTATCTCTTTTTTTAAAAATGCACTATGAAAACACATTGAATAATCTGGATTTGATTCAAGAAATTCTACTTGTATTTGTAATTTATTTGAATCAGTCCAATAATCATCACCTTCACATAAGGCTTCATAAATAGAATTAGATCTCCATTGCTGTAAATAAGGCAATTTGCTTAACTGTTTACTAAAATGATTATATTTCAACAATAAAGATACAATATAACAATTGGTATTTACTTTATGTTGTGCATATATAACCTTGGCATAATCTGTTTCGCTATACGACAAAGTAGTGTCGTTAAAATTGTTATTTATATAATCTGTAATAACATCTTGTTCTCCATCTGTAGATGCATCATCAACTAATAGGATTATATATGGAAAATCTGTCTTTTGCTTAACAAAACCATCTATTGTATCTTTTATATAAATAGATTGATTATATGTATAACAACGTATAGCTACTTTATATGTTATCTCAGCCATAATATTCAACTATGTTTAGATTAACTTTTTTTTAATCTCAGCTGGAACTCCTGCAACTAATGTCCCTGACGGAATATCCTTAGTAACTACTGAACCAGCGGCAACAACAACAAAATCCCCAATTTTTACGCCCGGAAGAATTGTTGAATTTGCACCTACCCATACATCCTTCCCTATTGTTACTGGTGCTTTTAATGGAGGATATAACTTAGATAAAGCATTATGAGGACCATTCGGATCTGCACCAGTCAATATAGTAACTCGATATGCTAATGTTGAATTTTCTCCGATTTCTATCTTATCTTTAGCAAGTAAATAACACCCGTCGTTAATCTCTGAGTTTTTATGTAAAATGATATTCGAATAATTGCCAACAACCCTTGTATTTACCATATCCCCTCCACCATCTATGTACTTAACTCCTAACATCTTATTCCATTTTTTTCTATACTTATAGAAAAAAATCATGTTACATAGTCGTTTGAGAATACGATTTCTAATTACTTTAAAAATATTCATATCATATAAGCTTAATCTATACAATCTAAAATTGTCTTAAATCCATAAACAGTAGGTATACCATGTTTAAATGAAGTAGCCAAGTCTGGACTATTAAGTATTAAATGATTTTTATCATCAATAATCAACTCCCCTCGAACACTTTGAGCCCATCGTAAAATCTCATCTAATGTTGGGGTTTCTATATTTAACTGTTCGGCCATCCACTTTGCAATACAGTTTCCATAATAAATATCATCTAAGAAAAATCTATGATTTTCATCAATTTCCCAGGATCCTTGTGCATTTGCTACCACTGGCGTTTTTATCGAATGTAATGTTTGCGATGAAAGAATTGAATCTTTTATATCTTTACTCCAATACTTATGAGAAAAATATTCAAGTGTTAAATAATCTACCATATGTTTGAAGTTCTTATTTGGATATAGTAATTTTATGGTTTCTCTTATTTTAGAGTAATCATAATCCAATCCGTGCATTAAGTGTGCAGCAGTGTCATCAAATGTACGGTAAAATAAAGGCACATCTTCCAATCTTGACCAAGTTCTCCCATATTGTTTATGTAACGCATAGCATCTGGCTGTATGTATTATTTGATTATCTACGGAGAGAGTTAGAGATATAAAATTATCACTTTGATCAACTTTGCCCTTTCCAAACCAACGATAACAAATTTGATTAAAAAACTCATTATTGATTTGTTCAAAATATCGATGTGGATATACTGCTGCATAATTCTCACTCATACAACCATAGGTTAATCCCTTGTGTCCATACTCAAGCATACGACTGACCCATGGTATCAATCCAAATGAAAATGAGATAATATTATTAAGATTAAACTTTTTACAAACTTCGTCCACCATCCAGTTCCAACCTCCTTGACCATAAACAGTGCCTAATACTATCGGCTTATCTCTATTGAGATATGGCGCTATTTCATAAAGAGCGACTCTATATTTATGGACAGGCATACAAAATACAACATAATCTGCGTTTGGAAATAATTCCTGGGGATTACTTGATGCCTTAGATAATTTTCCTGAATATCTGCCCATAACCTCACCTGAGGGATTTTGCCATTCTAATTCTATTGTATTTGCCCATTGTTCTGGTCTTGAAGTATAAATAGAAACATTAAATATTGAATCATTCAAAAGAGGAATCAAAGTATGGGCACTATTGCCTCCTCCACATACTACTAATTGTTTCATTGAATTGTAATTTATTTACTAAAAACCTCAGATAAAATCATCTCAGTATCATTACCAAATATGGGGCCATTGTTTAATTGGTGAAAATCTAGTTCTCCATCACACAAGTTTGCTTCAATAAGAATAGGCTCCTCATTTTCATCAATAGCAATATCCCATGATATAAGCCTAAAATGTGGAAATTTTGGATGCAACCTAGTAACCATATCTCTTACTTTATTGAAATTAGGAATCATTATACCTTCAAACTTTATGTTGGATGTTGGATGACAATAATATCTTACACCATCATTACTATACGCAACACTTTTTAATCTACCATCTAACATAATTCCAGTTGATATACCACCACTACTTGCATTATCTACTTTAGCTCCTTCAATTCCCATTCTGAGGATTGAAGAATATATCTTTACTGCACCATCTTTTCCCAGCAATGACATGCATCTAATAGTATTAACTGAATCTGGATTAAGAAGTGATAATGTTGAACATTGCTTGATTGATTTTTGAATAACTAGATCACATGGAATACTACTAATTATTTGTTCTAATTTCTCAACTGACTCTTTGTTAGTAAAATATGTAACGCCTATTCCCCCCCAAGAATCAGTTGCTTTTTTATAAAGCATTCCGATTCATTCATGATGATTTCAATCACCCTATGATAATCAATAACTACACCCCATTTCTCATACCATATCCCATTCAATCTATAAGCTAAGTTCAATGGTATATTTATATCATCAAAAAATTTTGGATAATAACATTTATTATCTATGTAAGTTGCAGCAGACCAACAATTATAATAGCGATCAATTATACAACGATGAAGAGAATCTGGTATATATCGATTATCAAAGATACCAGTTTTTTCAGTATAAAATGTGTGAGAGTTGTGTCGGACTTTACAATAGGGTTCAAAATAAACATCTATTGATTTTATCTGCTCTTTTGTTAAATTAAAATTCTTATCAACTAGAGAAAGATAGGACTTATCAAGATTTTTTATTCGATTATACCAATATGATTTATCTTTATATATACTAATCCTATAAAATAAAAAATCAAGTATTAATTGTGAAATTCTAGAAATTATCCCATTCCTATGTGTATTTTCGTTTTTCAACATAATAAGAAGTTCTATGTTATTAATATTTCACTAATTTTAATGGATTAAATTTCTCTTGCAGCAAAGAATTATTATTCTTATCCAATACATCGAAAACATTATTCATATAATCAACATCATGAACAAGCTGTTCAAAATTTTGAACCATTAAATATACGCATAACAATGGTCTGTCAACCACTTTGTCTCCATCATTATAATGATAACCTTCTTCATATCTCTGCTCACAATGAACATAAGAGCCCATCTGTTTAATTTTATCTATACCTTTGATCCTATACACTGTACCCTCTTTGCCAGCGAGTAAGTAATTCACACATACTGCAATCTTATCATACTTTCCAATATCTTCTCTAATATCTTGTATGTTATCTATCATTACACCTGTAAAAGCATAATTAATCAACATGTTAATAGGATCAATTTTTATTACAGCATTTTCTAAATCATAATATGAGCCTCCTAATCTACAACCCATTTCATAGAAAGTTATTTTATTATTGTCATAATATCCTTGAAGAAAATAAATACCATCCTTAAAGTTCAAAGATTTGAACATATTAATAACTTTATCATTTACAAGATTTAAATAGTAGTCGGTTGCTTTTGATGGTCCAAAACTTAAATTAGCATAATTAATTGCACTACCTCGATTATCTGTAACATGACGATCAAACATTGAAATCATACGGAATTCACCATCTTGTGCTATAAAATTCATTAGAAATTCACGTCCGGTAAGATAATCTTCTATAATAACCTTCCTTGATGGAGAAAAAATAATGGCATCATAAAAACGTTTATGTAATTCCTCTTTGTTATTACACTTATATGCACCTCTAGAACCACTCGAGTCTAAAGGCTTTAAAAATACAGGGAATTTTATTTTATTATATTCCTCCTCGGGGATCTCACTTCCAACAATATATGTTTCTGGTACAGGGACATCAAATTGTTTACATGTCTCTTTAAATGCAATTTTATTTGTACTAATTTCTATCATTTGAGAAGTGAGATAACATGGAAGTCCAAGTCTTTTACAAACCTCATAATAAGGTTTCAATAAAATATCAACAAATCCAGTTATTACTCCATCAACATGATACTCTTTGCAATATGAGACTATACTATCAACATCTAAAGCATTTATCAAGACACCTTCATCTGCTATTTGCTTGGCAGGAGAATTTTCATTATAGTCAGCAACAATGACATAAGCGCCTAAAGCCTTAGCTCTTATTACAACATCACATAACAACTTAATTCCACCAAGAACAAGTAATTTTTTTCCTTTGAAATTCATTCTTATATTCTATTTCTAATAATATTAACAATTGTTTTCATATCATCCTCACCATATCTTTGATCAATAGTGATAGGAATGATATTTTTACATAATTCATATTCTATTTCTCCTACTTTACACCAATCCGATACATTCGGCCAATAAGTTGCTACAAATACTTGATTTGTAATCAACCTTTTCCTCAACTCTCCATCATTTGTGTAATAAGGATAAACCATCGGACACGCAAAAGAATCTATATTTGGAACACTAAACATATTGGAGTTTGCGATATGCTCATGGAGGAATAAAAAGTTTGCTATTCTTCTCTCTTTTATAGCTACATAATCTAACGATTGAAGAATTTTTTGAGTTATACTACTCATATTAGATAAGGACGCTCTTGCAATCTGATTAGAAGTATCCTTAAAATCGTTATACCCATCCATTGGAGCAAGTTCATGTCTTTTGAGCAAATGGCTACATCTGCCGTATGAGCAATCTTGCTCAAGTTCTAAGTATAATGGTTTGTTAACATAAGCTATCCCGCCATCTGGAATACCAACATATTTGCGAGGGCTATAGAACGTGTTGATTCCCTCTATATGTGGTGCATAAAAAGCTTGAGCATTGTCCAATATAAGCTGATTACCATAGCGAGCTGCCAATGCGTTGCAATACTCGTCCATTATACCAAAGTAATTGGTATAAATCAAGTATTCCCCTTCCGCTAAAACAACATCTCCTGCAAGTTTAAGATCTTTATTTATATGATAGAATGAATAAGTTATACCCAGACGCTGGATTGGCTGCAACACTACATCACATGTATAATAAGGAAGCCAAAGACGATTTATCACGCCCAAAGACTTCAATATGTATTCCAACGAATGACGTCCACTATTGAGCAAGACACCATCAGAATGGGGAAATGAGCCAGTGTTTGCAGGAAACTCCCACTCAAAGTAACCACCTATCGGTTTTATCATGACAACACGATTCTGACGTTATTGTTAATATTTTCCAACACGCGATCCAGTTCATCACGAGTCTCTGCACGCAGGAATAGGGTTCCCAGTGAAGTATTAGCTCCAGTAAATGGAACAATATGGTCCCCCTTTGCTACAATAAACCCCTTGTCCTTGATATATTTCTGCTCAAAATCAGGATTGATATCGATAGACTCTAAAGTACCCTCTACAGATGAATGAAGGATAAAATTGCACCATACACCATCATATTCTGGTGCTGTAATATCATGCATAGGTAAAGACAATGCTTTACATATTTCAGCTCGAATCAATGACTGATTGGTAGCCATATCTTGGAGTTCCGCTATACGGTTTCCTCCACCTCTTGGAGAAACTTCCATTATATAAGCTTTGCCATTCGAGCATACTCTTGATTCAACATTATAAATACCTGACTTTACTTCAAGCAAGGTAAAGAGTCTCTGCAATTGCTCTGTTAAATCATCTTGAAAATGCTGTTCCATACTTGCCGGCCATATCTCAATTGCTGGTGTAAATGGGTTTGCAGCATCCTTATCGAATAACTGATCTGAATATGCAGGATAAACTAACTTGCCATCCACAGTAAAAATGTCTGCACTGGACTGATACCCTACAATGTCCAAGAAATCTTCCACAATAAAATTCTTGGAAATAGAACAACTCAAAGCAAATTCAATAGCCAAAGGTAAATCTTTTGGGTTTACGACTTTTGTTACACCTTTGCTACCAGCTGAATCTACTGGTTTTACAATAACAGGCCAATTGAAATAGTTCACATCATTAAGAGCATCTTCTACATTAGTATATCCTTTTGCATGAGGGCAGTTAAAGCCGTTATCCATCAAAAACTGGCGAAAAAGTGATTTGTCTTGTAGAATACAAGCAGACTTGTATGATGTCTGGAATGGAAGACCCATCTGTTCAGCAACGAATGCAGCAGAAACTACACCAGGATCTACGGCATGAGAAAGAATGCCATCTATCTCCAATTCTTTTGCTTTGACCAATACAGCCTCCTTATCAATAATACTCACATTACAGTATTCGTCACTATACTTATGTGCAATATTATCGGGTAGATAGTCTGCTGTTATAACATATGCACCCAAATTGTGAGCCTCTTCGATAACAGGTAGAAGGTAACGCAAACCACCAAGCAGCATCAGTTTTTTTTGCTTCATATTCTTACTTTACTAGCAGTTTAAGTATTCTTTCCATATCTCCATCACTCAACTCGTGATGCATAGGCAAGCAGATAACAGTATCCGCCATCTTATGAGCATTAAGAAGATTTTCTCTACGAGCAGACTCCAAGCCTCTATACGTAGAGAACTCACTAATTAGAGGATAGAAATAACGTCTACCAAGAACATTTGATTCCTTCATCTTGAAGTAAATTTCATCACGAGTCATTCCATATTTCTCAGCATCTATGAATATAGGGAAATAGGAGTAATTGTGCTTTACACCAGGCATATCTTCGTAGAAGGTCAAGCCATCTACACCTCTCAATGCTTCACGATATGTATCAGCTGTCTTCTTGCGAGCTTCGATAGCAGCATCTACCTGTTTCAAGTTCAAAAGACCATAAGCGGCACGCATCTCATCCACCTTGGAGTTGATACCAGGGCCAACAACGGTAGTCTCACCAGCAAAGCCAAAATTCTTCAGATAGTCAATACGCTTCTTAGTTTCGGCATCGTGCATAATCATAGCACCTCCTTCAATGGTATTATACACCTTAGTTGCATGGAAGCTCAAGGTTGACATATCACCCCAATTAAGGATTGATTCTGTCTCTACCTCAATCTTTCTTGAAGCTTGTGATGGATTAAAAACATTGTTTGCTTCATCAAAAGCAAGCTTATAGTCTGCTTCGTTCTTTGGAATCTCCAAAGCGAAGGCATGTGCTGCATCATAAATTACCTTTAAACCATACTTATCAGCTATCTCTTTGATTCTACGCACATCACATGGTTTACCATAGCAGTGAACAGGCATAATGGCTGTTGTCTTAGGAGTAATTGCAGCTTCAATTTTATCAGGATCCATATTACCTGTCTTTGGATCCACATCCACAAAGACAGGTTTACAACCATTCCACCAAATAGAATGAGTTGTTGCAACAAAAGAATATGGTGTGGTTATGACTTCTCCGGTTATTCTCAAAGCTTGAAGGGCTGTAAGAAGAGGAAGAGTCCCATTTGTAAATAATGACACATAAGGAACCTTGAGATATTCTGCAAGTGCGGCTTCCAACTGACGATGAAAAGAACCGTTATTTGTAATCCACTTTGAATCCCAAATCTCTTTTAAAAGTTCGTGAAACTCATCCAAATTGGGAAGTAACGGACTAGTTACCGTGATTTGTTTATTGTCCATATACTTTATCGTTGTTTTATAAATTTCCTGGTAATGATGGGGAATATTATACTTTTTATTTCAAGATATTCAGGTAATCTTAAAACTTCACTGATTCCTATAATTACTAATGCACCAACAAGCAACTGCAAAGGAAATAAAATGAAATGATTGATCGGGATAAAACTAAATGCAAATACTATCAATGCCATAGTTATTGCTACTACAAAACTAGGGAGAATATCTTTTATCTGTTCCTTTATATTATAATTTAAGAAAATTCCAGAATAATATGAATTTAAATAGTAGGCAAATAATCCTGTTATTACACCACCCAATAACATCCAATATATATCTATAAATATACCAACTATAAGAGGTCCAATAGATATAAACTTTTTAATTATCTCTAATTTTAAGAAAAGGTCACTCCTTCCCTGTATCTGTAACATATTTAAATTTAAAGAATGTAATGGATATAGGCTACTGCTTATACATAATATTTGTATAAATGGAACACATGGTAACCATCTTTCACCTATTAAGACCAAAATCATAGGTTTTGCGACTGCAGCCAATCCAAACATTAAAGTAAATGTTAATAACATTGATACTTTAATGATTTTTTTGTAACCATATTTTAATCTTGACTTATCATTCTGAATAGAACTTAAAACAGGATAACTAACCCTTTGTACCACAGAATCAAGATTAGTTGAAAATAAAGAAGTAAAATTAATTGATCTAGTAAAATGTCCTAATATAGCTGGACTATAATATTTACCTATAATTACTTGATAAATTTGACTCCACACTTTATCTATAATTGTGGATATAAGCAATTTCCAACTGAATCCGAATAATTCTTTGAAACTCTTTATCGAAATTGAAAATCTTGGTTTCCATTGAGTATAAACCCATAAGAGAATAGAAGATAAAGTTTGTCGTGACAATTGTTGCCCTACTAAAGACCAAACACCTAAATTGCTTAATGCCATTGTTATCCCTACAATACCACTGACCAAAGAAGATATTATGGAAACTTTTGTTTTGATTTTAAAATTAATATCTTTTGAAAGTATTACATTAGGGATAATTGCCAATGCGTTTATCACTAATATAATGGACATTACCCTTGTAAGGGACAATAGTTCCACTCTATCAAAAAATTGAGCAATCAAAGGTGCACCAAAGAACATCAGAATAGAAAGAAGGATACTCAATAGAAGATTTATAAAAAATACTGTATTATAATCTGTACTATTGGCATCTGGCTTTCTTATCAATGCACTTGAAAACCCACTATCTATTATACTGTTAAACACAACTATAAATATGGTAATTATACCTATAAGACCATATTCTTCGGGTGAAAGTAATCTTGCTAATACAAGTCCCACAATAAAAGAGACGATCTGACCAGCAAAACTATCTATAAAACTCCATCCTACACCATTTATAGTTTTATTTCTTAGAGATGTCTCTTTGGTCATTGATTATATAGTTTTATACATATCCTCATAATATTTCAGATAGTCCCCACTAGTAACATTATCCATCCACTCCTGATTATCAAGATACCAACGTACAGTCTTCTCGATTCCTTCCTCAAACTGAAGACTTGGCTCCCAACCTAATTCTTTTTGGAGTTTTGTAGAGTCGATTGCATAACGAGCATCATGACCAAGACGGTCTGTAACGTATGTGATGAGATCAAGGCTGTGTCCCTCAGGATTTCCAAGAATCTTATCAACTGTCTTAATCATTACCTTAATAAGATCAATATTCTTCCACTCGTTGAATCCGCCAATATTGTATGTTTCAGCCACTTGACCCTCATGAAAAATTATATCAATTGCACGTGCATGGTCTTCAACAAAAAGCCAGTCACGAACATTTTCGCCCTTTCCGTATACAGGAAGAGGTTTTCTATTACGAATGTTGTTAATAAAAAGTGGGATTAACTTCTCAGGGAACTGATAAGGGCCATAGTTGTTAGAACAATTTGTAACAATTGTAGGCATACCATAAGTATCATGATACGCACGAACGAAATGATCTGACGAAGCCTTAGATGCGCTATATGGTGAATGAGGATCATACTTGGTTGTTTCATAGAAGAAGTTATCACCATATGCTTTGTGACCCTCTGATGAAGCAACTGTCTTAAAAGGAGGCTCTACACCTTCAGGATGATTCATTGAGAGAGTTCCATAAACTTCATCAGTTGAGATATGATAGAATCTCTTCCCTTCGTACTTATCAGGAAGGCTTTCCCAATAAAGTTTCGCCGCTTGAAGAAGAGCAAGTGTTCCCATTACATTTGTCTTGGCAAAAGTGAAAGGATCCTTAATTGAGCGATCTACATGTGATTCCGCTGCCAAATGAATTATTCCGTCAATTTTCTCATCTTGCATCAGCTGATAGAACGCATCAAAATCACAGATATCCATCTTAACGAACTTATAGTTTGGCTTGTCTTCAACATCTTTAAGATTAGCCAAGTTGCCTGCATAAGTAAGCTTATCAAGATTGATAATATTATACTCTGGATATTTATTAACGAAAAGGCGTACTACATGAGAGCCGATAAAACCGGCACCACCTGTGATTACTATATTTCTTTTCATGTTAGAGTTTTCTGAATGAGTCTGAGTTAATTTCGCGTTTTCTTTCTTCGATGACCTGAAGAAGATACTGTCCGTACTGGTTCTTTATCATAGGTTGTGCGAGCTCTTGCATGCGCTCCTCTGTGATCCATCCTCTACGGTATGCGATAGCTTCAAGGCAGGCAATCTTGAGTCCTTGACGTTTTTCAATTACTTCTACAAAAGTTGAAGCCTCTGAAAGAGAGTCATGTGTGCCTGTATCGAGCCATGCGAAACCGCGTCCAAGAGTCTGGACCTTGAGTTCTTTTGCTTCGAGGAATACCTGATTAACTGTGGTAATCTCATACTCACCACGTGCAGATGGTTTAATGTTCTTTGCTACTTCTACAACTTTGTTCGGATAAAAGTATAGTCCAGGAACAGCATAGTTGCTCTTAGGTTCTTTTGGTTTTTCTTCGATACTGAGACAGTTACCATTCTTATCGAATTCTGCTACACCATAACGCTCAGGATCATTAACCCAATAACCGAAAATAGTTGCTTTGCCATCCTCGTCAGCTGCACGAACTGCCTCTTTGAGCATGGGAGTGAAGTAACTGCCATAGAAGATGTTATCACCAAGTACTAAACAAGCACTATCACCACCAATGAATTCAGCTCCAATTGTAAATGCCTGAGCTAGTCCATCTGGAGATGGTTGCTCAGCATATGTAAAGTTCACACCATAGTCCGAGCCGTCTCCAAGCAGACGTTTGAAACCTGGAAGATCATGAGGAGTAGAGATGATAAGGATATCTCTTATTCCAGCGAGCATTAGTACACTTATTGGATAATAAACCATTGGTTTATCATATATCGGCATTAACTGTTTGCTGATACCTTTAGTAATTGGATAGAGGCGTGTTCCTGATCCGCCTGCGAGTACTATACCTTTCATGAATTAATTAAACCTATAATATCACTATCTAGAAAATGATTAATATAAAAATGTTCTTATTTAATAATGATATTACTTATTATATTATTGATTTGCCTGTTCTCTTATAAAATTTATTTCTACATCCCATTTTGAAGGATATGGTGAACCCATAAATTTTAAAAAATCCAAAAATAAAACTGTCGAACAACTAATAAAGAATCCCATGAGTAACCATAAAATAAAAATCATTAATCTATATGGTTTAGATCTATCTAAGGGAACAGTAATTGGCTTTAGTTGGGTAAATATTGGGGCATCCTGTTTTACTTGAAGTTCTGCTTGAACAAGTTGTCTAGCCATTTCAGAATTGATTGAATTTGCTAAATCATATTCCGCTGTCAGTTTATGAAGTTGTATCTTAGCTTTTGCTGATGATAAAACCCTATTAGCATCTTGGAACTCAGCAAGCAACTTTTGTTTATGTTCAAAATCTTCTCTTGTTTCTTTATATCTTCTTTTTATGAATTCATACTGCGTATATGCTTTAGATATCTTGAATTCAGTGACGAATTTCTCTAATAATTCAAACACTATATTACATAATTCTGCAGAAGACTGGGCATCACCTGACTTAGTTGTAATTGTTACAAGCCCTTTTCCTCCATCTGAAGAAATAATTATCTTACTTTTCAAAGTATTTATGCAATTATACTCTTTTCTTGTATATGTGTATAAATCATCATCTTGTGTTATGTGAATTACATCACTTGATTCGTTTGATGTAGGTTTTGAAAATTTTGATATGATAAGTCCTGGTAAACCAATAGTATATTTTTTTATAAAATCAAAAAAAGAAAGTTTTCTGTATTTAGGATTAGAATAATACTCTAATAATGTTATGGGCTCATCAATATTTTCAAATATTACTTTTGAATATATCAGTTCCTTTTGGAATTTTACATTATCAAAAAGTTGGGGATATAAGCTTGGAGATAATGATTGGACTTCGGGTCCTCCTAAATTGATACCTGCTAATGCAGCAAGAGATGAAGCTGAACTTCTTTGTGAGGAACTAGAGTATTGGGGAATAAATGAACATGAAGAAGTATATTCTACAGGTGATGTTATTGCCACCAATAAACCAATAATAGAAAAGCACAAAACAATCTTGCCTATAAATATCTTTTTTGACCACAATCTCGATATCAATGCAGCTATGCTAATTTCACTACTACCTAAATTCATAGTCTAGATTTATTTTAAAGAGTTAAAAATACTTATAACCATTGCACCAAGAGAAGCTGTAGATGTAGCAATAGATACAATTTCGGCTGCAGTTACCCTTCTTATTTGTTCCGCATCCTTCACAGGGACTATGATCTCACAGCCAGGCTCGATTTTATAATTGGATGTACCTTTTTTAGATACTTTTCCGTTCATATATACTATATAGGTATTTTTCCTGATGGAGCCTTTGGTGTAGCCACCCGCCATATCTATATAATCTTTTGGTTTGAGTGATGGATCATAGGTTACCACGTTGGTATAGAGGACACCACCCGATATCTTAACAGTATTGTTCATCTTAGGGATCGAGACAATATCATCCTCCTGAAGCACTACATCAGCAAATGAGCCTGGATTGTCCAATGCTGCCTGAAGGTCGATACCCACTTTGTATCTCTCTTCACGATTGATCTCAGGTATGAGTTCAGGATCTGCATCTATCTGACGGAGCGCCATCTCTCTAGCTGCTACAGCCCTCTCATACTCTGCATCGGTAAGTTTTCTCTCCACTGTAGCACCTCTGACGTATGCATCTTTATTTACCCCACCGGCTTTCTTTATAACGTCAGATATCCTTACAACACTTTTCTCCACCACATACTTACCAGGGAAGTTGACTTGTCCCTCTACTGTGATGGTCTGCTGCTGTTTGTAGTTAGGAAGTACCCTTACGAAGACTATATCAAATGGTGAAAGTTCAAAATTGAGATCCTGAGGATTATCCTCCAGGTTGAAATTGAACACTGTGGCGATGGTATCGCCTGCTGCTTTGGCATTTTCACTGTTTCTGCGGGCCACATCCACATTTGATTTGGCAGCACCAAGTGTGAAGCCGTCAGAGAGGAGAATAATATCGCCAAGTGTCATACCTGGTCTGAATACAAAAGTATCAGGCTTGTTAACCTCTCCAAATGTGTACACAAATGATCTCTTCTCAAACTCCCTGTGCGCAAAGATGCGGATAGAGTCATCAGGCATAAGCATCACCTCTTCAGTGCCGTTAAGGACATTGTCCACATTGAAGTGGAGGGCAATGGTATCGCGACGCTCGTTGAATCTCTGGATATAACCTCGCTCTTTATATACATCATCTTTCACGCCACCAGCTGCAGCGATGAGTTGCTGGAGTGTATTGAGTGTATCAGAGATAGCATAAGAACCCTGATGCCATACAGCACCCTCTATCACTACCCTGTTTCTGTTCTCCACTATGTTGGTCGAAACTGTGATCGAGTCACCATCCATCAGCTGGAATGATGCAAAATCCTTTCTTGTCACATCGAAGCTCTCGCTTCTAACACCTTTTTGGCGTGTGATGTGGATCCTCTCCTGATTTGCATCACCTGCAAACCCACCTGCATATTCGATAAGTTTTGATACTGTCTCACCATCAACCATCTCATAGGTCATAGGGCGCTTGACATTGCCGTCTACTTTTACAAGATTGACATATGGTGATACTTTAATCAGGTCGTTGTCCTCAAGTCTGAGGTTGGTCTTGAAGTTGCCGTCAAGCATAAATTTGTAGAGGTCAAATTTCTCGACAAGTTTATTGTTGCGGTAGATGCGGATATCACGTACTGAACCTGTCTTGCTTGGACCACCTGCAAGATAAAGTGCAGATGACACTGTCGAAAGGGATGGAAGTGTATATGTTCCCGGTTTCTTCACATCACCCACGACGTTGATGGCAAACGAGCGGATCTGGCCGAGAGATATACGGAAGAAAGTGGTAGGCTCTTCGCTGTTAATCCCTGAGAAGATCTTGCCGAGTGCCACCTTGAGTGTCTTCTCTGCCTGCTCTATGGTCTGGCCGATAAGATATACAGGGCCCAACTCCGGAACGATGATGCTCCCTTCAGGTGATATCTCCTGAGTGAGAGACTGATATACTGCACCCCACAAATCAATTACCACCTCATCACCGGCTGCAAGTTTGTAGTTTGCAGGGGTGGGGATGTTGTAACTTGGCATAAAGCTAAGATATGGGGATTCGAATATGTCGTGTCCGTAAACCTTGTCAGACTCCTCTTTCTTCTCATACTCCTCAAGCTTGGCCAGTTTCTCTACCAATGTCATCTCCTTGGGAGCATCTACCCATACAGAGTCCTGATATTTGGTAAACTGCTCCTCGGTCATAGTCTCAGCAGGGGTACGGGTAATCTTTTTGGTAGGATCTACAGTTTTCACGCCATCCTTTCCTCCGGTTAGTCCCATCTGCTGGTTGATTAGGGCATTAATCTCTGCATCGCTGTAGCCTTGGGCTTTCGCCATCTTTTTAGCCATCTGCAGTTCCGCTGCACTCTGCGCCGAAAGGTTGAAAGCCAGGAGCATAGCCCCAATGGTAATCGCTAATGTTTTAAGTTTCATTGTATAGTTTTGTTATTTATTATTTTCTAATGCCATCTGTTGAATTCCTGAATCACATCCACTACCCTTTTGACCACTCCCTCTATGTTATCCACCACCTTAGCCACTCTGTTCATTTTAGCCACATTGGCCCTGATGGTGCGCGAGTGGTCGGCGAGAATGGTAGCTGCGTTGCGAAGCTGTGATATGAGCTCCTCTTCTTTTTCCGATATGAGTGACCTCTCGGCATCCCTCAGATCGTGAATGGCGTTTTCGAGGTATGCCACATCCTCGTAGGAACTCCTCTTAACAAATCTCTCCTTATCCAAATCTGCAAGTGCCCTCCTAATCTCTTTCAGAGTCCACTCTCTGTCTGCCGACGGTATCATCTATTTTTCCAGTGTTTTTATCTGTTTCCCTATCTCCAAGGCGAGTCTGTTCAATGAGACGAACTCGTCATAAACATTCTGGTCCAAGTCTTCTTCGCCCAAATCCTCATAGAGTTTGTGATGTGCATTCTTCACAGCCCTCAATGCCGATACTGCCCTGTTTCTTATCTGTTTTACAATGCTGATCTTCTCTGTCAGGGTTACATATTCCCTGTCATGTGAGATCTGAGGTGGATAGCCAGCTGCCGATACGGCATAAAGGTAAGCTTTATAATTGGCTTCCAGCCCTGCTGTCTCATTCTCTATAAGTTCGTTGAGAGATTTGCTCTTGAGTATTGCCATCAGGCTGTCTGTGCACTCTGCCACCAAGGTATCACCAACTGCAACAAATTCTTTGACATACCTGGTCTGGCGGAGTTTGTTTATATGCTCTGCAAGGTAGCCGAATGTCTTCCCTGCTGTTTTGCTGACCCCTTCAGGTATCTCTGTGTCGAATAGCTCGTTGTGCTCGATTATCAGTGAATCCACTGCCCTGCCCAATCCTCTCAACTCTCTTCCTGCCCCTTCCCAACGCTCTTTATCGGCAATACTTCTGAGTGCTTTGAAATAGCTGTTGAGAATTGCGATATATGTGTCTGCCTTTGCGCCCCTCTTCTTGTCTTCTATGGATGCTTTTGCCAAAGCATTGACCTCATCAAACCTCGCTTCTGGTGTGGAGAACGACGCTGCGTAGAACAATCCCCTCTCCAACCTCACCTGAGCCATAGTCCCGAAAATGACACTTGGGATCGATGCCACTGTATCTGCTTTGAGTGCCAAATTTTCGATCCTGGCCAACTCTCCGTCCGAAAGGACTCCGCAAGAGTGGAACGCCATCAGGAGTGCCGCAGCTGTCAATATCGATTTGATTGTCCTATTCAGATTCATCTGTGATTTTCTCTACACTTGCACTCTTCAGTGCTGGAGTGGCTACCGCTGCTATACCAAGAATCTTGACCACCACCCTCTTTTCGTGTCTTCCAGAGGTCCTCATATATACACCTTCCAATCCTTTGAAAGGGCCTTCCAGCACTCTCACCTTGTCACCTTCTTTCAAATCTATGAAATCGGGATCGAGATATTTGATTTTCTCTGTCTCATCAGAGGTTATAGCAATGAAGTTTCCCATATGCTCATCCCTGACATACTGCGGTCTCCTCTCGCCATCTGGATCCACCCCCATCAGATATCTTAGAAATGGGATGTCTCTGGTCTTGATTTCCTGTATCTTATCGATGCTGGAATGTACGAAAATATAGTTGTGCAGCGCCGCCTCTTTTCTCCATACAAGTCTCCCATTTACCATTTTGCGGGTACGCTTGAGCGGCACATAAGTCTCTATCCCCTGATCTTCCAATTGTTCCTGGGCTGCCAGTTCCCTCTGATAGGTCACCCTCATCACATACCAGGCCACTCTTTGTTTATAAGCTCTCTCGTTCATATCAGGGCGTAATTTGGGGTCATTGAAAGCAAGATAACACACTCATTTTCAATCATTTACCCCCCCCTATCGGGGAAAATCTGACTTATATTTCAGATGCATCACTCCTAAAAGTGCACACATCACTGACAAAGATACGATTTTTTTCAATAAAAATGCAATAGAAAACCAACATTATGACAACTTTATGATGTAAAAAAATAATTGCAATTTTTTACTAATTTTTGTATTATTGTATCAAATTTAAACTAATATGCTATGCTAGATTTTAATAATACACAAATAGCATTTTCATCCAAATCAAATGGTGAATTGCGCAATGCCCAGCTCCTGTTTACAGCGATCGCTCACCCATCTTTGGTAAAATGTGCAAAAGTTGCATCCAACTTTGCCCTCAAAATACATTTCCCTGTCTCATGGGCTGTCAAGCCCACCCTCTACAAACAATTTGTAGGTGGTGAAACTCTTCAGGATTGTGTTCCTATCATTGAGCATCTGAAAAAATACAATGTCAAATCTACCCTCGATTTTTCTGCAGAGAGTGAGCAGACTCCCGAAGGGATTCAGGCTACTTTTGAAGAGACTCTCCGCTCGATAGATTTTGCCCGTGGCAATGAAAATCTTGCCTATACAGTGTTCAAACCCTCTACCATCACTACAGATGATCTTCTGGCCAAAGCTTCCGAAAAACGCGAGCCCCTTACCGAAGCTGAACAGGCTGAATATGAGGAGTTCAAGAAACGTTTCTTCGCCCTTTGCCAGAGAGCTTATGACAATGATGTCCGCATCCTTGTAGATGCAGAAGACTACTGCTTCCAGGACGCACTTGACGAACTCACAGATGAGGCAATGAGGATGTATAATAAGAAACGTGCCATCGTTTTTGCCACACTTCAGATGTACCGCCACGACCGTATGCCATATCTTGAGAGAATCTACAATGACGCAGTGGAAAAAGGGTACATCGCCGGTGTCAAATTTGTCCGTGGTGCATATATGGAGGCAGAACGCGAGCGTGCTGCACAGATGGGATATCCAGATCCAATATGCCCTGACAAGGCCGCTACTGATGCAAATTACGATGCCGCAGTACAATATACTGTAGAACGTATCGACCGCTTCGAGATGTTCATGGGTACTCACAATGAGGAGTCAAACTACAAACTTGCCCGCCTTATGGATGAAAAAGGGCTTCAGCACAATGATCCACGTATCTTCTTTGCCCAGCTCCTCGGCATGAGTGACAATATCTCATTCAACCTCGCTGCAGCAGGTTACAATGTCACCAAATACGTACCCTATGCGTCTGTCAGAGATGTTATTCCTTACCTCATCCGCCGTGCAGAAGAAAATACCTCTGTGGCTGGACAGACTGGTCGTGAACTCACTATGATTCGTGCCGAAATCGCTCGTCGCAAGAGAGGATAAGCAATACATCACAATCACACAGAAACTCGTATGTGACTCGGTTCACATACGAGTTTTATTTTACACCTTACCGCTAACATCCCGACCGTCACGCAGAAAATACTATAAAAACTCGCTAGTGTGTAACGAAAGCAGATACCCGAATAGAGTCAGCTATGTCAGTGCGAATGCCGAGACTATGCCACCCTCGGCATCATAAGAGGGAGGGGCCCGCGACGCCAGTCGTGGGAGGGGTCATGCGCAGCATGACGTCAGAGGCATTCGCACTGACTGACTGACGATAGAGAAAGAGACCCGAACGGGATCGGGCATAACAATCCGTACCGGGCCATAAAAGAAAAAACCGCCACTGGCAGAGTGGCGGTTATGCATCTGAAGATCTGAGTTGCGGTGTAGCCGCAGAACATCATTTTAGAAATTCTTCACCCAGAGACCGTGAAGGTTACAATACTCGTATACAGCTACAAGTTCATCACCCTCTGAAAGTACAAACTCGTGGGTAGGTTTCTGGCCAGCTTTGAGCCATTTTACCTGAACACCCTCTTTAGTCTCTACAAGGATCCACTCGATGAAGTGCTCCTCTACCATTGGGTGCTCCACGCTACCTACTGTCACTATCACCTTCTTACCATCCACTTTCACATCTGGAACGTGTTTCTCTGTAGCCGCATCGGTAGTATTGGGTACAAGTTCTACCATTTTTTCGCCACAGCATACTACTGGTACACCACTGTTAGTTAGATGAGTTATAATGTTTCCGCAATGATTGCATCTGAATATTTTAGTTGCCATAATTTTTAAACTTTAATTGTTATACATAGTTTTCGTTTTCTATTGGAAACTATTTCAAACATCGTGCCAAAATTAATTCAGCCTCTCATATTTGTAGCCGAGTCTCTTCAGTTCTATGGAGGCACCGACGCAATACATCACCTGGATGGTCCTCGCCAAGATATAGAAGGCCCTTTCGCTCTGCCCCTCTATCGACTCCTTACGGATAAGCCCCCATGCACACTGGGCACAACTATTGAGGACACCAGAGATCTTTATCGCATCAAAAGAGTCAAGAGTATATCCCAGAATATCACGGACGATATGTTCATCCATATCATCAAACCCTCTGGAACCCAACATCTTCGAATACCCGTCACGAGAGTGTTTTCTCCAGTTCGAATCCCACAGATGGGCATATCCCATACCGAGATATCCGGCCCAGGCAAGGGCCACTTCGGGATAGGAATTGACCTCCTTTACAGCATCGGCCATATACTCAGGAGCCACTTCACGCCACTTCTCCTCCAGGTCAGGGGTCATAAGCCACCCGCCATCCAAAACACCCAAAGAGGTGCAAAGTTTCAGAAGTTCATCCTCCAGGCGACCCTGAAAGAGGTCCAGAAGACCTTCATTATCTATTTTATCCATATAGTTATTTATTTTTTATATACAGCATCCTGAGGAAGTCTCTCTTCCAAATTAGCAAGTCCCCAGAACACCACTGCATTGACCACAGATGTGTGTTCCATATAAGGTGGAATACTCATATTGTAAAGATCTCTCTCTGTATGCCAGATTTCAGAGTAGCTAAAGTTGTATCCAAGAGGATCACCTGTTCCGAAAGAGAGGGCAGGAACACCGTTCATCACGAAATAGGCGTGATCAGAACCGCCTGCTGTTTTTGGTCTCTCTACAGGGTAATTCTTCGCCTCATTAAGGACAAAAGGCATATCGGGATTGAGATTTTCAAGTGGAGCACATACAGCTTTAAGTGGAGCATACCAAGAAGTAGGAACAGACCAGCTGTTGGCAACTGTTGGACCACCATCACGGTTGAAGACATTGACAATATGGGGAAGTTTGTCAGGATTGTTCTCAACAAAATGTTTAGAGCCCCAAAGACCGAACTCTTCAGCTGCCCATAGGGCAAACACTATAGTTCTGCGAGGTTTCGCACCAGCCGCTGCAAGGAGACGTGCAGCCTCCATTGTAGGAGCCACACCTGTACCGCAGTCAACACCACCTGTAGCCACATCGAAGCAGTCCAGATGGCAGCTGCTGATGATATACTCTTCAGGTTTCTCTGTACCACGTATATAGGCAAGGACATTATAATAAGGTACAGGGCCCATAAAGAAATGGTTCCTTATATCAAACTCAAGTTCGATATATTCGCGAAGGGCCACCCTATCGTATATTTTTTTGTATTGTCTCTCATCAAGTTTGATATCAGGAAGGGTTGGAAGTGTCTCCCAGGTCATTGTCTCTACATTTTTGCGGTCGTAAAGAGTGGTGATAGGAACAGCTGCAGACTGGATAATTCCCAAAGCACCTGCCTCGATCATCTCTTTATAGAACAACGCAGGCTCCTCGATCAAAGCTGCAGGTTTCTTCTCCACAAGGGCATCAAGCTCGGCGCGCAGCTTCGCAACCTCTTTCTTCGAAGTGGTGGCAGCTATCTTCTTCTCAAGCTCTGCCCTCTGAGCGCGGAGGCCATAATTGTAACCGCGCAATTTGCCGTTTTCAGCAGCAATAGAGTCATTTTTGGCAATAATTTTTGCCCTTGCTTCATCACCTACAGGGGTATAGTCGATAGGCCAACCTTTGCTCTTTCCACCGATAAGGACCCACGCACCTTTGATGGTATGTTTCATCCTCTCAAACTCTGCAGTGGTCTTGGGTTCGATAACCACGTGACCCCTCTGCACACCATGAGTACCGGCTGTATATGAAGGTGTTGTGAAGTGCAATGTCTCTTCACCATTGATCATCCTTCCGAACCATGGACCGCGGTCAAAACCTACAGGTAGTTCACCCACCTGCACCTTTTCTGCCTCAAGGCCCCATTTGCGGAACATATACAAGGCCCAATCCACAGCGTGGTTATAATTGTCGGAACCGGTAAGACGCCCGCCAAGGGTGTTGCAAAGGACATCCAGATGGTCCATTGTCTGATTATCCTGGGCAGCAAGTTCAAGGACTTTATCTACAACAGGATCGTTGGTTTGTGCCGAAGTGGAAACAGCAGCACCGCATAGAAGGGCTGCACAAGAAAGAATGGCAATAAGTTTTTTCATAATTTTCAAATTTATATTGGAACAAAATTTTACACCCAAAGAAGGAACCCTGCACATATTATAACCCCTGTCACCAGCAGGTCAATGAGACAGAAGCCCATAATATCCTTTGCATTGAGCTTCGCAATGGCAAGGGCCGGGATTGCCCAGAAAGGCTGGATGAGGTTGGTCCATGCATCACCCCAGGCAATGGCCATACCGGTAATGGCAGGATCCACACCGAGTTGCGCACCTGCGGGGAACATAATCGGAGCCTGCACAGCCCATTGTCCTCCACCGGAAGGGACAAATACATTCACTATTGCTGCACTTAGAAATGTGAGCAATGGATATGTTGTTTCGTTGGAAATCGAGATAAATGCGTCACTGATCTCTCCGGCAAGGGATACCCCGGAAGCACCTGTACCGGTGATGATACCCATAATTCCTGCGTAGAAAGGGAACTGCAGGAGGATACCCGCTGCCCCTGTTGCCGCCTTGGTAAAGGCATTCACATAGCAGATAGGTGTCTTGTGGGCCAGAAGGCCAATGAAAAGGAAGAGCATAATCACCGAATTGAGATCAAGCCCCCCACCCCTGACAAAAAGTTTGATAACCAGATAGGCAAGGCCGAGAATTGAGATAATCCAGGTAAGGACAGGGCTCCTCTCCATCTTGTCTGCTGGGGTAATGGCCACGACCTTCTCATCACACCCCTCTTCACATAGCAAAGACCTGTCTACACACAAAACAGCATCCCCCTTAGGGTGCATCAGGGCATTCACTATCACCAGCGCTACAATGACAGCCAGAGCAATACCGATATTATAAATACTGAAAATGGTTTCATTCAGTACAACAGGCTCGGCCACAATGCCGTTTGTCGCTTTCACAAGGGCATCGCCGGCTGTAGCCATCGATAGAGGTACTGAACCGCTTATTCCAGAGTGCCATACGACAAAACCACTGTACGCTGACGCAATGAGAAGCCTGTAATCTACCCCCTGCAGTTTCCTTGCCACCTCTTTCGCCAAAATAGCCCCTACAATCAGACCAAAGCCCCAGTTGAGCCAGCACGCTACAGATGAGATGGCAGAGACAAAGGCAATGGCTCCAGCCGGCGTCTTTGGAGCCGAAGCAAGTTTACTTACCACCTTCTTCACCGCTGGTGCTGCAGCAAGAGTCGATCCGCAAACAAGGACCAAAGCCATCTGCATCGAGAATGCGAGCAGTGACCACACACCGTCACCCCAGTTTTCGACCGCCTCCACGACACTCTGGTCGCAAATCGGGATGGCAACACAAAATGCCACCAATGTAAGAATTATCGCAAATATAAATGGTTCAGGAAGATACCTCTGAACCAATTTCACACAAGCGTTGATAAGTTTCTGGAACATAATGATCAATTCAGTAATAATCAGCGAAAATACACATAATTTCTAAAATGGTCAATAGGAAGTGACTATGGGCTACATGGAGACACACATGCAAGAAAACCGGCGAAAAGTCGTGGGTGTGTGGCGGAAGTGGTCGAAAACTGGGCCAGGTGGAATAAAATATCTTCCACCGGGCCCGCATACTTTTGCTAACAACTTATAAATGTGTAAATTATAAAATTAAGATGGGCCAAATGGAAGCATTTTTGTGCCACCTGGCCCAGAGTATCACAAAATCAGATGGTGATTTCCTCTCCTGTCGCGAAAAAATGGATATTTTTATAGGTGGACAGAAGCGACTTTGCACGGTCACCGGTGCAGTGACCAGTGTAGATTTTGGCATCCGGATGATGTGATGTCATGTAATTTACGAACTCTGCCACATCATCCTCTGTAGAATCAGAACGGTCAGTAAAGTGAAGGCCACCGACAAAAGACTTCAAACGGCTCTCACCTGTGGTCTCCAGAGAAGATTCAATAATATTTGCGGCCCCACAATGTGAACAGGATGAGATTACCACTACCCCATCCACTGTCTTCACAGCCACACTAAGCTCATGCGAGAAATCATCGGGCACCATATCAGCACCATCATCCAAAGCCTTCTTGTACAAAGTCATATTTCCACCTGGACGGGAATATTTGTCACACCCGCACTTCACGATGGCAATATCGGGTGTCACCCACCAGGCAAAAGACCCTCCGGTCACGCCACCATATAACTTACTGTCCTCCCTGAGCTCCACCCCAGGCATCATGTATCCTGACTGCACAGCCTCATCCATATCCAGACAATTGAACCTCTCCAGATAGTCATCTAGCAACAAGAGATCTGTACCGATATCTTTGATCTCCCCACCTTTATCAGAGAAAAATTTATGGGTAAAAACATCTGAAGAGAGGATAACCTTGGCTCTGGAATCCAGTTCCAGAAACTCTCTCAGACCACCTGAATGATCATCGTGGCCGTGTGAAATAAGACAAAAATCGACAGCTGGTAGATCTATCCCCATAGCACAGGCATTCTTCAGAAAGGTCCCCGTCGCCCCTGTATCCACCAGAAACGCAGCCCCATCACACTCCACATAAAGAGACAACCCGTGCTCACACACGAGATCACTCTCTTCCAGAGTTCTGTTGTCCACTAATACCTTGATAACCATAATTTACTGTTTGACAGCTGACCCCTTCAAAATGACCGGGCAAAAGAGCGCCGTTACTGAAGGAGACAACTTATCAGAGTCCTATAACCTCTAAAACTCTTAAACCTTTGTAATCGCCTCCAGCTGTAGGTCGGCAACTATCTTGTCGATAACGGATGTGACCACACGATACAGTTTGCCGTAACGGGTATAGTCTGTAGGACAGGCAAAATTTACACGATTCTCTGAGATGAGTTTCTCAGCTTTGACACGTGCCCCCCTTTTGGATGGATCGTATACCGCTATGGAGTGTCCTCCAAACTGTTTGACAAGCTTCATACAGGGTATATCTGTGGCTCCGTCACCAAAGTATATCATACTCGAGAAAGGGACTGCACGATCCTTGTCAGGGACATACTCATTGACACGTACATGGTCACGGATACTGTGTACACCTTTATTAATCTTAAAAATAAACTGGGTTTTGCCGGTATAGTCGATAGCAACAGCCGGCCATGTAGCTACACCATTCTCATATAGGAAAGAGCAGGCAAATACTTTTTTGAATTCATGATATATGATACTACCCTCTATCATCTCCTGGAGACCTGAAGAATTGATATAGTGCTCAATATTAACCCCTTTTGATTCACCATATCTGTTTACCATTGCAAACCACTCTTTAACACCTTCATACAGTGGGATTTTTGAACCAAATTTCTTAAAATCTTCCCTACGGATCTGGATATTTGAAGCTTTGGCTTCGTCAAGCATAAGCTTCATATAGCTCAGAATCTCACTTGCATCCTGACTGTGTGAAAGCTCCGAACTTTTTCTCCAGAAGGTCTCGGGATCTTTCCCTATGGCCTGAATAAAACCGAACTCCTGCATATTGCCGGGAGAGAGTGTCCCGTCAAAATCATAAATCAACGCTACTGTATGTCTCTTTCTCATATATAATTAAAATGGATAACCGATACCGAACTGAAATGCATAGCCACCGGTCTTGAACCAATCGTTTGCACCATACCACTTGCCGACAGAGGGCTCCCTTAGTTTTATACCCCAGTCAAATCTCACCACTACGAACTGTATATCGAGCCTCACACCGAGACCTGTATTGAATGCTATCCCCTCCCCGAAATTTTTCTCAGTCACCAGCTCCCTTTTTACCCAAATGTTACCCGCGTCGAAGAAGAGGGCTCCGTGCAGAAGCCAAAAGAGGGGAAATCTCAATTCAAGATTGGCCTCAAGTCTCATATCTCCTGTTTGGTTGGGGATGGTGACCGCTTTATCCATCGGGCTAGTGCCGGGACCAATTGAACGGGTATGCCAACCTCTCAGGCTGTTTGATCCTCCGGCCCAGAACAATTGCTCAAAAGGGAGGGCATTGGAGTTGCCGTAGGCAAATCCCGCACCCGCCAGCACCCTGGTAGCCAAAGCCATACGCTCTTTTTTTCCGAACTTCCAGGTGTATGCATACGAGGCCTCTCCCCTCACATATTGTGCATATGGGGAGCCCCAGATAGTCCTGCTGCCGGTAGAGTCTGTAGGCATCAGTCTATTGAATGCACTGAGCAGATTACCTGCAAGATCGAGCCTCACATTGAACTTGTAGTTGGTATGTTTAGGGTTGATGGATGGGTCTGAATAATAAGATGCAGAGTACCTTCCTCCCAGGTCAAAATGGTCTATGTATGAGTCCTTTACAAAAGGATTCTGTATCATCTCATAGAAAGTGGGGGTAAGGTTGGACATCTTCACAATATTCAATCTCGCAGGGTTGATCTGGAATACCCAGTTCTTGGATACGCTGGTCCAGCTGTATCCATACTCTGCAGTGATCATATTTCTTGTGTACTCAGGGCGCTGCTGATAATTATAGGCAAGTGTGAAATCTGTCCTCGGTATCACATTTGAGAAGAACGAATCGGGGAAGAGGAAGAATGTGGGGAGGCTTATGTTTGCAGAGGCACTGAACTCTGTCGAGCGGGCAGGATCCTTGACACCAAACTGAAAATTGCCTGAGAATGAGAGGTTAAGCCACTCTCCTCCATTGAATATATTCCTGTTATAATATGATATGGCCGGGGATATACCGATAAGACCTGTGGAGTTGGTCGAAGCCTCAAGGTTGAGTTTGTACCCTTGGCTCTTCGAGGGGATTAGCCTGATATTACAGTCCACTGTATCGTCTGCCACACGGTCGAGAGCCACATTGACACTGCTGTAGAGGTTGAGATTTGCAAACCTCCTGTATGTATTGTCCACAACACTCTCTTTATAAAGGTCGCCGGGATGGACCCTGTTGAGTTTGTTCAGAACAGATGGGCGTATCTCCACTTTCTGGTCATAGAGGACATAAACATTAGGCTCCACCTCAATTGTATCCAAAAGGGGATTGACCTTTTTAGAGAGTGCAGCCCTATACCTGAGAACATCGGAGACAGGGTATATTGTTACTTTACCTATATGGAATTGTCTGTGGGGGGAAGCATTCCTTTCAAGCTCATTTCTGGTATAATCCTTAACCGATATCTCCAGCAGGACAGAATCCCTAACTGTCAGAGTATCTGCAATAAAGAAAAAATAGTTCTTGGAGAAGCCATAATAGCCGTTCTCTCTGAAAAGAGATGCTGCACGCTCCGACTCCTGGTCCAGGAGTTTCTCGGATACAGGCATCCCCACCTTGACCACTGAATTGGTGGTATCTGCAAGATATATCCTCCTGAGGGTAGTATCTGCTATATCGTATTTTATATGCGAGATGGGATATTGTTTACCCAGGGTCACATTGTAATGGACAGTTGCCTTTTTCCTGCGGGTCGCGATGGAGTCATTTACTGATGAATGGTAGTAGCCCAGGTAATTGAGGTGTGTCTCCATATTGACCTTGCTCGATTCCACCTGCTCCGGCTCGAAGACCACCGGGGCCTGCCCAAGCTTCTCTACAAACCTGTCCCATCCGCTCCCTTTGCCAGAAGTCCAGTTGTAAACATAGATAAAAGGGTTCCATCTCCCTATGAAATAGGAATTGGGCTTCTGCCTCACATAATTCTGGATATCTGTAGGGTGATTTTTGGGATATTCGTCCAAGTTGGTGATATTCACCTTATTGTCCACAAGTCTATACGACCCCTCAGGCACCACTTTGGTAGTACTGCAGGCAGAGAGCACCATTATGCAAAGTAAAAAAAGCCTCTTGGGACGCATAAAACTCATTTTATGCAAAATTACATCATTTAATTGAAACTACATTATCAAATCATCCAACTGTACCTTGGGAACGTAATGAATCCCTTTGTCGCGGAAATAGCTGTGCCCTTCATCCTCTCCAATTGAGAGCAACTGGATCTTCTCGGCCCCTTTTCCGATGGCAAGGACCATCAACGGCTCATATTTCAGTCCAAAAGCAGAGATCAGCTCCTGCTTGTTGAATGCCCCGATGCAGATGCCGTTGAGCCCCATCTCCACACACTTCAGAAGGATGCTCTGCGCAGCAATACCAAGGTCAATATCCACCCATTTCCCCTCGGGAACAGTGGAGCATATTATGATGAATGCATAAGGTGCAGTACCCTCAAAAGGGAGGTGCAGTTCAGGGAGCGCACCGCCGTATTTTGTATTTTTCAGGACAATGTCACCACCTGTATCTCTGGTTACCAGCTTGAATCTTAGGACCTGCTGATTTTTGGCAGAGGGGACCTTGGTCACCACCTTCACCATCTCCCTCAGTTCCCCCTCAGTGACCACATAACTCTCATCATATCCACGGTAACTTCTGTTTTTCAGGAGCAATGAATCCAGAGAAGGGGTTGCCCTTTTTGTCACCCTTTTCTTGGGAGCGCCGGCACCATTGAAAACCTCCTCGTAACGTTTTTCCAAATAATTATCTGCCATATTAGTGTTATTCTCTTGGCAAATCTACAAATTTTTACGATTTTTGGCACGAAAATTTAACGGTTAGAGAAAACTCTAAATATTATGCACTACTTTAAGAAAATTTCACTCCTTACAATTATACTTCTTGCGGCTATTGCCCTCACATCCTGCAACAACGACAAGACAAAAAATCTCACCATTGCATGCCTCGATTCAGCAGAACCATTCGCATACCGCGATGCTGACGGCGAGCTTACAGGATTTGAGATCGAACTGATAAAGGCAATAGCTGTAGATCAGGGATTTAAGGTAAAGCTTGTCCCAATGGAGTTTGAGGAGATCATAAGACAATTCAACAAGAGGGTTCCCCAATTTGACGGCGCAATAGGGCTCATCACCTGGACTACAGAGCGTTGGGATGGAATGGAATTCACCCACCCATATTTCAGATCGGGCATTGCTGCCGCTGTTAAGACCGGCACCACAGGCATTAACTCCATGGAGGATCTCAAAGGGAAAAAAGTAGTGTGTAAAAGCGGTACTACCATCCACGAATATGCCGAATTTCTCAAAGATTCCATAGGATACTCCGTAACACCATACAAAGCTGTTGCAGAGGCATTTGACGCAGTACGCAATGGTTCAGCCGATGTTATTCTTGAGGAATATCCACTGATCCACTACTACACTCAGGACTGGAATACTGAATCCAATACCACAGGACTCTCTGTTGCTTTCAAAGGGGATACACAGTTCACATTCAATGTGGCAGTGAACAAGACCGAGAACTACTCATTCATAAGGATGTTCAATGACGGTCTTCTCCGCCTGGAAGAGGACGGCACATATGACTCCATTTTGAGGAAATATTTCCCCCACTACCCAGACAGGATCTAACCATCAAATAATCTGACGCAATGTTTACCGTTATCGGTATGATGCTTTCGGGGATTGGTGCAGGTATCCTTTTGCGCCGCCTTACCCTCGGATGGATAGATCGTTTGGTGGGCTGCATCGTATGGTTGCTTCTGTTCTTCCTCGGTCTCGATATGGGGGGCAATCCGGATATAGTAGCCGCACTCCCCACCCTGGGTCTTACAGCAATGGTCACAGCCATTACAGCCACAGCTGGTAGTTGTCTGGCAGCCGCCATTCTTGCACGCTGGTGCCGTCTCAAATATGAAGCACCACGCGACTCTTCCGGCCAACAAATTTCACTTCTGGAGCCACTTAAAGGGAGCTTTATCATCCTAGGTTTTTTCGCAGCAGGAGTTCTGACAGGCTATTTTGGATTGCTTGACAAGCTTCCCATCCCGGACAGGATCTCCTTCTGGACACTTTGCATACTGATATTTTTTATCGGGATAAGCATTGGCCATAACCAGAATATTTTCAACAACTTAAGACAATACGACAGGAAAGTGTTGCTCCTTCCTCTTTTTACAATCGGAGGGACATTAGTGGCTGTGACTCTACTCTCTATGGTTTTGCCATATGCACTAACAGAACTTCTGGCAGTCGGTTCTGGACAAGGTTACTACTCTTTGTCAAGTGTCCTCATCGCCGAAAGCAAAGGGGTGGAGCTCGGGACCATTGCCCTTTTGGCGAATGTCATCCGTGAGATAATCACCTTGATATCGGCACCGTTCCTCCCCAGAATTGCCGGTCCCCTCGCACCTATCGCTGCAGGCGGTGCCACTACTGCCGACAGCACCCTCCCAGTCATCCGCCAATCGTGTGGCGACCACCTGGCTGTAATCTCCGTCTACCACGGCTTCCTAGTAGACTTCTCTGTACCATTTATGGTAGCTCTCTTCTGTTCGCTGTAGTCTATTGGACTATCCACGAGAGGCACTGCACTGGTCCGGTTATCGGCATCTAACCTGACATAGCCACTTGCATCACCAGAGGCATTGGCATGATTATCTGCATCTAACCTGGCATAGCCACTTGCATCACCAGGGTCCTCACTGTCTGCTCTCACTCTCCTGCAAATAACCTTTTTGGAAAACCCTTCCGGAAGCCCATCTGGGGGACATTAATGAAAAGGTTCGCCAAAATTTACGAACCTTTTCATCACCCCCCTCCCAGAACACATTCTGGGCCAGCTCTCCGAAAAGGTTATTTGCAGCAATTTCTGAAATATCTCTTTGATATTCAGATTCAGAGCACTAATTTTGTCCTTGAGCAGCCACTGGAGGCGCGAGATTGAAGTTGATGAAATACACTGACCTGCTCATACAGGCCGAATCGGACCTGGGATTGAATACCCCATTTCAAAAAGGGCAAAAGATAACTGTCAAAAAATGCTGGCACTTCACTACCGACGGAAATGCCATTGACAGAATCTTTGACGACGACGAAGATTTCATTGCAGGAATGAACAGGATATATGTCGTCATTCACAACTACGACATACTTATCCTGGCATTTTGTCTGATGGATACCCATATCCACTTCATTCTGTATGGAGAACTTGATGCATGCAACAGATTTATGCACGAATACATAAGACGTACATCCATGCATATATCCAGCAGACACGGCGAATACAGGAAACTGGCAAATATCCCAATTCATTATCAAACAATAGACAATGACTGGTATCTGAAAAATGCCATATGTTATACTATAAAAAATCCACCAGCAGCAGGATTAAGGTATACCCATATTGACTACCCTTGGTCCAGTGGAGCGTTATATTTCAGAAGTAAAGGGTACTGGACATCACCAGTCCACTGTATCGATGAAGTCCATACACAGCCAACAGATCTCTCCATCCATAAAAAAAGAGAGCTACTGAAAGTACATATAACATTAGATATCAGCAACATAAAAATAATAGGCAACACCATCTTTCCTGGAGAGTATGTAGAGTACAGATTGGTGGAAAAACTATTCAAGAGTCCGAAAGGGTTCAACTATTTCATATACACATCACGGGAGGAAGATATTGAGTCAAAAGGTGGAGCCATCTCCAGGCTGTCTATTCCCATTCAGGAGATGCGTCAGTACAGAAATGAAATATGTAAAGATGTCTTTAAAGTAAATACCATCCGTATGCTTAATGTGGAGCAACGTCTTCGTCTGGCCAGAATACTGAAAAGCAGATATCACAGTTCTATAAAACAGGTGGCCAGAGTGTGTGGACTTATCCCGGAAGAGGTAAAAAGTCTGATGTGAGATATTGCAGCAAAGGGGTTTTAGTATTATTTTTGCCATTAAGATAATACTGGAATTATGCACGAAAAATTCATAATTTATCAGATGTTGCCAAGACTTTTCGGTAACAGAAACCCCGAATGTGTTTTCAATGGAACACTTGCTGAAAATGGATCTGGAAAATTTGGTGACATTACAGCCAAAGTCCTTAAGGAACTTAAAGAATTGGCTGTTACACACGTATGGTACACAGGGATAATCCGTCACGCTACTGACGGAGATACCACTGCAAAAGGGAAAGCCGGATCACCTTACGCCATCAAGGATTACTATGATGTGAACCCATATATGTCGAAGGTCACATCCAAGAGGATGAAGGAATTCGAATCACTTGTTGCACGCACACATAAAGCTGGTCTTAAGGTAATTATAGACTTCATACCAAATCACTTGTCAAGGGAATACAATTCAACAGTCGCCCCTTTCGGTGATGAAAATTTCTACCCGGGACGCATTCACGACGGGGACTGGACAGACACTGTAAAATTGAATTACGGATCCCGTGACACTTGGACCAAAATGAAGGATATCCTTATGTTTTGGGCAGCAAAAGGGGTAGATGGATTCAGATGTGATATGGTGGAGTTGGTAACAGTCGATTTTTGGGAATGGTGTATCCCCCAATTGAAAGAAGCCTATCCAGGAATCATATTCGTGGCAGAGATCTATCAGCCGCACAACTACCATCCGTACATCACAAGGGGAGGGTTTGATTACCTTTATGACAAGTCTGGATTTTACGATACACTCAGAGCAATATCTGACGGTCACACCTGGGCCTCTTCACTTACATCCGTATGGCAGGGTCTGGGTGACTTCCAGCCCAAGATGCTGAACTTCCTGGAGAATCACGATGAGCAGAGGGTTGCCTCAAACTTTTTTGCCGGCAATGCACAGAGATCACTCGCCATGCTTTATGTATCACTCTTTTTCAATACCGCACCTTTCATGATATATTTTGGTCAGGAACTTGGAGAACAGGGAATGGAGACAGAGGGGTACAGTGGAGTGGACGGACGCACCACCATATATGACTTCTGGAGTCTCTCTTCAGTGAGACGATTTCTTGAAGGTTGTGACGCAGGTGATGTCTATAAAGATTTGATAGATAATGAGAAACAAATACTCTCCATCTATCGTGAGCTGATGAAGATGGCCATGAAAAAAGACTCCTTCCGCATCGGCAAGACTTTCGATCTAATGTATGTAAATCCTCAATCTGGTCATTTTGATCCCCGTTATCACTTCGCTTTCTTAAGATCGGACGGCAAGGAAATTTACCTGGTCACAGCAAACTTTTCCCAATGGGATGCTCAGATCAGGATCAATATTCCAAAGGAGGCATTCGATTACCTGGGGATAAACGGAGGTGCAAGCCAGATAACTGTATCTGTCGGGGCGTACAACGGCAATATAGTCAACCTGACAAGTATCGTTAGCGGCTCCTGCAAATAATCTTTTCAGAAAACCACTCCAGAGAGCTTTCTGAGGCACATTGATGAAAGGGTTCACCAAATTCGGTGAACCTTTTCAATTACCCCCTACCAGAACACCATCTAGGCCTCATCCTCGAAAAGGTTATTTGCATGAGAGTCCCACCACATATCACATCATCATAAGAAGGGTTGCTACCACAGCAAGAGACTGCCTACTAACTAACTAACAGCCCGCCGGTAGACCAGATAGACAAGACACTTAAGGATATCTGACAGAAAGACCGAAAAACAAGGATGGTAATCCACCCGACGACGCGGGGAGCGGGGGGCCCGGCACACAGACATTTGGTAGTAGTCCACACAGAATATGTCGGGAGAGCCCGATATGAAATAAGAGTCTGACTGTCAAACTCAAGCCACCCCCCAGAGAATGGATTTTTGAAACATAGTCGACCTCACTGAAGACAAGAAAAAGGGGCTTGACTAATGCTTTTTAGTCAGCCCCTTCTGATATTTTATTCCTTAGTGTCGCACTAGGCTACACCTACAGAACGTTTACTCTTGTGGATACTCCCAGTTAAGGATTTTGTAGAAGTCGTACTCCTCAGGGTTTGCAAGATATTTCTTGGCAGCCTCGTAATCCTCTGGACGGATGTAGTGAAGTTCGTATTTGAATACGTTCTGTACCTCTTCACTATCGATGTTAACGAGCCTTGGTGGAATCTTACCAGTGGTAGGATCCTGAAGGTCAGTCAAGTATAGAGGAGAAGCTACACCTTTGCCGTTTACGTATACCATACAGCCGGTCTCACCTGCGTGGAAAAGTTTCCATACACCGTAAGCAAGCTGTGAGCAGTATGTCAAGTCGTAAGCAACAGGGGTTTGGCATCTTACATCATAACCGATCTCTACTGGACGGGTCTTCACTTTAAGGCCAAGAGCTTTCATTTTGTTCTCGAGTACAGTATTGAATACCTGAGCTTTAGAAACTTTACCAAGCTCTGGGTGACCGTGTGCATCGAATGAGAATGTAACACCTGAATTCTTCAAGTCCTCATCGCTAAGGATGTGGAACACACCCTCTGAGATCATTACACCACCGTAGCATACACCCATAATCATCCTCTTGACGATAGATGAGATGGCAAGATTTACAATCTTCTCGATAGAAACCTCAGATTTGTTGAACATCTCAGGGATAACTACCATAGGATAGTGGCAAGAAGCTGCGATACCCATAGCAAGGTGACCGGCTGAACGGCCCATTGCAGAGATAAGATACCAGGTACCGCTGGTACGTGCATCCTCGTAAACTGTGGTAGCCACTCTGGTACCCTCTGATTTTGCAGAGTTGTAACCGAATGTAGGCTCATTGTTTGGAAGAGGAAGGTCGTTGTCGATAGTTTTTGGAACGTGGATATTCTGGATAGGGTAGTTCTTGCTCTTGAGGAATTTGGCAATACGGTTTGCTGTAGAAGCTGTATCGTCACCACCTACGGTCACAAGAAGTTTGATATTGTTCTCTTTGAAGAATGTCTCGTTGAAGTTGTTCTCGAAATCTTCCTGGGTTGGTTTGTAACGGCTCATTCTCAAGAAAGAACCACCACGATTGAAGATTGAATCTGCTAGGAAAAAGTCGAATTCTGTGCATTTTGGCTCTTTGGTGAAGATAGCTGAGTATCCACCATGAAGACCGATTACTCTGTAACCTTTGTCAAGGAAAGTCTTGGCAATAGTACCAACTACTGTGTTGATTCCGGGAGCTGGACCGCCACCGGTCAGGATAACAATTGAATCTTTCATTGTCTTAATCTCTCTTTATTAATTTTCTCTCAAAATTTCAAGGCGCAAAAGTAATACTTCTGCTTAAATTAAAAAAAATTTATGGACACTAAATTTACCTCCATTAATTAATCATTAATCCGTATATTTTTACTATATTTGTGAGTTATTATGGGCATAAAGAAACAATACGCAGAAAAGAGGATAAAAGAGCTATCAGAGGAGCTCAGAAGGCATAATCACAGCTATTATGTCGAGAACTCCCCTACCATCAGCGACTTCGAATACGACCTGCTGACCAGTGAGCTCGCCACACTTGAGAAGATGTTCCCCGAATATCTCTCTAAGACCTCTCCTACCCAGACAGTTGGAAGCGACCGCACAGAGGGTTTTGCCCAATACCGTCACCGCTTCCCTATGCTCTCTCTCGGCAATACTTACAATATCGAAGAGCTCTACTCTTTCGATGAACGTATCCGCAAGATGACAGACGGCCCCGTCCAATACAGCTGCGAACTGAAGTTTGACGGGACAGCTATCTGTCTCACATACAGAGACGGCATGCTGATTAGAGCCCTTACCCGCGGTGATGGAACTATCGGTGACGATGTCACAGAGAATGTAAAGACCATCAAGTCCATTCCACACTTCATCCGCTTTGCCCCCCACGCATCAGATGGAGTCCCTGCCGAAGCCAATCTTTTCAGCAGTCCAAACACAGGACACGACCATCAAGAGGCCACCCTGTTCACCACCCAGGACAGCAATTCAGTCACCCAGACTGAAGCCATTGCCCCCCCTGCAGACTTTGAGATACGAGGTGAGATTTTTATGCCTTACGAGGCATTTGACCGCCTTAACCTCCAGCGCGAGGAGGAAGAGGAGACCCCATTTGCCAACCCACGCAACGCAGCTGCCGGCTCCCTCAAACAGCAGGACCCTGCGATAGTGGCAGAGCGCGGCCTTGATTGCACCCTCTACCATATCCTCGGGGAGAACCTACCGTTTGCCACCCATTCCCAAGCGCTCAGCAATGCCAGATCGTGGGGTTTCCCCATCTCTGAGCACTCTGCCCTCTGCAATGGTATCGGGGAGGTGATAGAGTATATCCGCAGTTGGGATGAAAAGAGGAAGTTCCTCCCATTTGCCACCGACGGTATTGTTATCAAGGTCAATGACCTCGCTCTTCAGAGGAAACTCGGCTTCACAGCCAAATCGCCCCGTTGGGCAACAGCATACAAATTCAAACCCGAGGAGGCCCTCACCCGCCTCATCTCGGTGGACTATCAGGTGGGACGCACAGGTGCAATTACACCGGTGGCAAACCTTGAACCGGTCCAGCTCTCCGGCACTGTGGTGAAACGTGCATCGCTCCACAACAGTGAGCAGATGGAGGCCCTCAATATCCATATCGGAGACTGGGTCTATGTGGAGAAAGGTGGGGAGATTATCCCCAAAATCACCCGCGTGGAGCTCTCAAGGAGGGATTCCACTGCGCAGGTACCCCAATATCCGACCCACTGCCCCGATTGCGGCAGCGCCCTGGTGAAGAGAGAAGATGAGGCGAAGCATTTCTGCCCCAATTCAGACCATTGCCCTACCCAGATTAAAGCAAAATTTGTCCATTTCATCTCCCGCAAGGCAATGAACATCCTGGCAGGCGAGGCAACTATAGAGCAGCTCTTCGAAAGGGGGTTGATTTCCGATTTTGCAGACCTTTACCGCCTGACCAAGGAGCAGCTCCTCACCCTCGACGGATGGAAGGAGCGCTCAGCAGAGAGATTGCTCGAGAGCCTTGAGGCTTCAAAGAGGGCCCCTTTCCATAGCGTCCTTTTTGCCCTGGGAATCAGACATATCGGTGAGACCACTGCCAAGATGATTGTCTCCCATTTCAAGAGCATCGATGCCCTTATGGCTGCCACCAGGGAGGATCTTCTCGCAGTGGATGAAATCGGGGAGATTATGGCAGAGAGTATCCTCCAGTATTTTGCAGACCCCAAACATATGGAAATGATAGAAGCGCTTCGCGCAATGGGTCTGAGATTTGAGGCAGAAGAGTCAGCCGGGAGACTTTCCGATGCACTGGAAGGCAAGACAATAGTGATTTCAGGCAATTTCTCCGTATCGCGTGAGGAGATCAAATCTCTGATTGCCGCCCACGGAGGAAAGAATACCGGTTCGGTATCAAAAAACACCACATATCTCCTTGCCGGCGAGAAAGCGGGTCCGGAGAAGCTCAAAAAAGCCGAGAAACTCGGAATTGAAATTATAGACGAAGAAACATTTAACAAACTAATTAACTGATAGATATGACGATTATTTCGAACAAGGTCCACTATGTAGGAACTAATGACAGAAAGAAACACCTATTCGAGAACAATTGGCCACTTCCATACGGAGTATCTTACAATACATACCTTATCGCCGATGAACACCCTGCACTTGTAGACACACTTGAATACGGTTCAGACAATGATTACCTCAAAAGGATAGACAACATCCTTGAAGGTCGTCCACTTGAATACTTGATCATCAACCACCTTGAACCTGACCACTCAAGTATGATCGGTGAGATCCTCAGGGCGTATCCTCAGGTGACAGTTGTGGGCAATTGCACCACTTTCAAACTCCTTGAGAACTATTACTCAGTACCTGCAGAGCAGAAACTTGAGGTGATGGATGGCAGCACCCTTAATCTGGGCCACCACGTCCTCACTTTTGCCTGGGTCCCTTGGGTACACTGGCCTGAGACTATGGTTACATACGACACCACAGACAAGATCCTATTCTCTTGTGATGCATTCGGCGGATTCGGCTCACTTGACGGTGGCATTTTCGATGACCAGATCGATTTTGACCGCAATTACCTCACCGAGATGAGGAGATATTACTCAAATATCGTGGGCAAATGGAGCGACAAGGTGCAGCTTGCATTCAAAAAGCTTGCAGGTCTTGAGATCAAAATCATCTGCCCTTCTCACGGCCCTATCTGGAGGGAGAATCCTGCCAAAGTGCTTGACCTGTACAACAAGTGGAGCACCCACCAGGCAGAGAAGGGTGTAGTGATCATCTACGCTTCAATGTACGGCAACACAGAGAAGATGGCTGACGCTATCGGTCGTGCTCTGGCTGAGGAGGGTATCAAAAATATCCGCACATATGATGTATCGACCACACATGTCTCATACCTGATCAACGAAATCTGGGAGTACAGCGGCCTCATCCTTGGTACCTGTGCCTACAACGGTCAGATGCACCCTATGATGCACCACCTTGTGCACGAGATCTCGGTAGCGAACCCTCAGAACAAGACCATCGCCCTATTCGGTTCATCATCATGGAACGCAGCAGGTGTCAGAACCCTCAAGAAATCCCTTACCGACATCAAACAGCCATTCCTTGAGAATGCCCTTGAGGTATCAGGAGTAACTACCGACGAGAAACTTGCAGGTGTAAAAGAGTTCGCAAAAACCTTTGCAGAGGCACTTAAATAGGATATTATGGAGAGCAGAAAGAGGAAATTCATAATGTGGGGAAAAAGGCAGCTGAAGATAGTGGCCTTCACCCTTGACAACTACAGCAAGTTGGGGCTCAACTGGCAGGCTGTGGCTTTGAGTTTCTTCTCCACTATGGCTGTAGTTCCATTTATTGCACTGATATTCAGCATCACTGATGGATTTGGATTGAGCAGCATCCTCAATGATCTGATCCACAAATATTTCTCTGACCAGGAGATAGTGAACACATTCTTAAGTTTTGCTGACAACATCCTGGTCTCTACTGAAAAGAACATATATGGGGTAATCTCATTTGGGGTATTCCTCTGGTTGGTGGTATGGCTTCTTCTCTGTGTGGAGAGATCATTCAACACCATTTGGTTTGTAGAGACATCGAGGATATGGTGGAAAAGGGCACTTTCGTACATCCTGATCCTCTTCCTCTCCCCTTTTATGGTGATAATATTCCTGGGTATGGCCCTGGTGATATCTGACGGAGTGAAGAATATGTGGATGATTGAGGTCCCGTTCTTCAATATGAGGGACATAATCAAGTGGCTCATATTCTACATTGTGGCAGCACTTCTGTTTGCCTGTATGTTCAAGTTTATCCCCAATGCCCATGTAAAGTTCAGGAATGCCTTCAAAGCGGCACTTGCTGCATCAGCAGCATTCACTATTGTCCAATGTCTCTATATCGAGACACAGGTGTTTGTATCCAGAATGAATGCAGTTTACGGCGTGTTTGCCGCCATTCCCCTCTTTATGGTGTGGGTTAACTTCGGATGGTTCATAATAATAATCGGGGCACAGGTCTCCTACTCCATCCAGAACCTGGGGCAATACCCGAGGGAGTTCCATTGGTCAGATTTAGAAAAATTGAATTTACTTAGAAGACGCAAATGACAAAATATAAAAATTTCATAGACGACTCACATCTTCAGGCACTCATCCGTGACACCCACGAGGACATGGACAAATGCCGGGAGATTTTTGCCAAGAGCAGGGAGAAACAGGCTCTCAACCTTGAGGAGGTGGCAGCACTTATTGCCATCGAGTCAAAAGAGGGTCTCGATGAACTTTTTGCCACAGCCAGAGAGCTGAAGAGGTCCATTTATGGCAACCGCATTGTCCTCTTCGCTCCACTTTACATAGGAAATTATTGTATCAACAACTGCAAATATTGCGGTTTCCGCAGCACCCTCAATACCACAGTGCGCCACACTCTGAGCCAGGAGGAGCTTGAAAATGAGATTGTGGCCCTTGAGGATGAAGGGCATAAAAGGCTCATTCTGGTTTATGGGGAGCACCCGAGATATACACCCGAATTCATAGCTCAGACAGTCAAAACTGCATATTCTGTCAAATCGGGCAATGGTGAGATCCGCAGGGTCAATATCAATGCCGCACCTCTCGATGTGGAGGGGTACAGGATCGTAAAAGAGGCAGGAATCGGGACATTCCAAGTGTTCCAGGAGACATACCACGAGGAGACATATGCCAAATACCACCCTGCAGGGACACCTAAAGGTGATTACCACTGGAGGCTCCACGCTATGGACAGGGCCTTCGAAGGTGGTATAGATGATATGGGGATCGGTGCCCTATTCGGACTTTATGACTGGAGATATGAGGTACTGGGGCTTGTTTCACACGCTATCCACCTACAAGCTACTCACGGAGTAGGTCCACACACCATCAGTTTCCCCAGAATCCAGCCCGCCAACGGTCTCAATCTGGATCTCCCATACAGGGTAAGCGATGAAGATTTCAAGAAACTTGTGGCCATCCTCAGACTAGCTGTCCCGTACACAGGTCTCATTATGACAGCACGCGAGTCAAAGGCTATTCGTGACGAGGTGATGGAATTTGGTGTAAGTCAGATAGATGCAGGTACCAAACTGGAGATTGGCGGTTACAATCAGGAACGCAAGGGGGATGAGCAGGACCTTAAGAAAGAGCAGTTTGCCGTAGGTGACACCCGCAATCTTGACGAGGTGATGAGATGGCTTCTCAGCAGAGATTTCATCCCGAGCTTCTGCACAGCATGTTACCGTGTCGGCAGGACAGGTACCCACTTTATGGAGTACGCCATCCCGGGATTCATCAAGAAATTCTGCACCAGAAATGCAATACTCACACTGGCAGAGTATCTTGAGGACTACTCTTCAGAAGAGACTAAGAAGGTGGGATACGAACTGATAGAGAGGGAGATAGCGCAGCTTCCAAATATAGAACAGAGGATAAATGTGAGGGAGAGACTTGAAAAGATTAAGAAAGGTACACGCGATATACTTTATTGATTATGGTTGAGTTTACTAAAGAGGATTATGACCTTATCCAGCAGGAGTTCGAAGAACTCAGAGTGGTCAGCAAGAAGAGATGCGCCTCAGAGGAGGAGTATCAAGGTGTCATAAAAGCTTTTGAATTTGCAAATGAGGCACACAAAGGGGTGCGCCGCCGTTCAGGCATACCATATATAATACACCCCATACAAGTAGCCAAAATTGTGGTTCAGGAGATTGGTCTGGGTTACAAATCGATCGCTGCTGCACTTCTGCACGATGTGGTCGAAGATACAGACTACACAGTTCAGGATATCGAAAGGCTCTTCGGTACCAAGATTGCATCACTCGTGGATGGTCTAACCAAGATCAAGGCCGCCCTTGATACCGGTCCCGGTGCCAATATGCAGGCTGAGAACTTCAAAAGGATCCTCCTTACACTCAATGAGGATGTTCGCGTCGTCCTCATCAAACTCGCCGACCGTCTCCACAATGTCAGGACTATCGACTCAATGCCTGACCACAAGAAGGACAAAATCCTCAGTGAGACGATGTATATATTTGTACCACTGGCACACAGGCTGGGTCTCTACAGCATGAAATCCGAAATGGAGAACATATGGCTGAAGACCCGTGAACCGGAAGCATACAATCAGATTAAGGCCAGGATAGATGATATGATCAGGAGGAAAAATGTCCAGATGGATGCCTTCCTGGACCCTATTGTCAAAGTCCTATCTGATGAAGGTTTCAAGTTCTCTGTGATGAAGAGGACCAAGACCCCCTACTCCATCTGGAAAAAGATGGCGACAAAAGGGGTATCGTTTGAGCAGATTTTTGACCTTTACGCAGTCCGTATCATATTCAAGCCCCTCGATGGCTTTGATGAAAGGACTCAGGCCTGGCATATATATGCCCTTGTGACCGGTATATACCGCTCCAAGACAGACCGTATTCGCGACTGGGTATCACAGCCAAAATCCAATGGTTATGAAGCTCTTCACTGCACAGTGATGAGCCAGACAGGAAACTGGATTGAGGTACAGATCCGTTCGGAGAGGATGGATGCCATAGCTGAAAGGGGTATTGCTGCCCACTGGTCATATAAGAAACAGGGGGTAGATTCGGGTGTACGTACTGTGGAACAGGAGATGGACCACTGGCTCGATATGGTCCGTGACGTCCTCGAGAATCCCGATGCCAATGCCCTCAAATTCCTCGACAAATTCCACGAGAGTCTTCTCGGCTCTGAGATATATGTCTTCACCCCTAAAGGTGAGTCCAAGACACTTCCAAAAGGGGCTACTGCACTCGATTTTGCCTACTACATACACTCACAGGTGGGCAATCACGCCATTGCAGCCAAGGTCAACATGAAACTTGTCCCACTATCCTATGAGCTCAAGAATGGTGACCAGATAGAGATCATCACTGCTGAATCGCAAAAGCCTCAGAGGGAGTGGCTCGATTTCCTCAAGACAGGCAAGGCCCGTTCAATAGTGGTGGAGAGGATCAAGGACGACATTGAAGCCACCCTCAAGAAAGGTCAGGATATTCTCGAAAAAGAGCTTGCAAGATACGGTGTAAAACCTCAGAGCAGAGTCCTCAGGAAGCTGATCGAGGCCTACAATATGAACAATAAGGATGAGCTCTACACCAAGATATCGGCAGGGATTATCAAGCTTGACAATCTGGAGTCCATCCTCAAGAAAAACACCATCAACAAGAATGTTATGTACTGGTCACTCCAGTTCCTCAGAAGCAATAAGGAGAAGAAGGTGGATGATCCGGCACTTTATGAGGATGATGATGACGATTTCACATTTGGCGGCAGCTCTCCAAAAGACGAACTCAAGGCCAAGATGGGGAAAAACAAGGAGTATATCCTCGAGGAGAATGCGGCAGAGAAGACCTTATCATACACCACTGCAGACTGTTGCCACCCTATCCCGGGAGACAATGTGGTAGGCTTCATTGAGGCTGACGGCACTGTTATAGTCCACAAGAAGAGCTGTCCGAATGCCATCGAGAGGGCATCCAAAGAGGGTGAAAATATAGTTAACGCCAAATGGTCGAAGCACACCGTGATGTCCCATCTGGCCCGCGTAAGGCTATGGGGTATGGACAGGCTCGGTATCCTCAATGATGTGACCAAGTCGGTATCCAAAGACCTCAGCATAAACCTCAGGAGGGTAAATGTGGAGACACACGACGGTGTATTTGAAGGGTTCCTCGACTGCTATGTCCATCATATTGAAGACCTTGAAAACATGATGTCGGTATTGAGACAGATAAAAGGTGTAGAAAGTGTCACCAGAGTAGATATCAAAGAGTAATGAGAAAAGAGAGATATATAGCCACAGTTGTATTCATTGTGCTGGTTGCGGCCCTTTTTGCCCCATCCTGTGCCAATACCACTACCCCACCTTCCGGCGGTCCCAAGGATACTATCCCCCCATCGATGGTGGAGAGTGAACCTGCACCCAATGCCACTATGGTATCTGTTGTCCCCAAAAAGAACAACATAATCCTCACATTTGACGAGTTCGTGGTACTGAAAGAGCCTCAGAACAATTTTTACCTTTCTCCCCCCCTTAAAAAGAGGATACAGCCCAAAATCAAAGGAAAGAGTGTTGTCATCACTTTTGAAGACACCCTTCAGGCCAACACCACCTACTCCATCGATTTCGGTGCCGGTATTGCGGACAACAATGAAGGGAACCTGTTCCCCAGAATGACATACGCATTCTCTACAGGTGAACATGTGGACTCTATCTACACATCGGGCACAGTGGTGGATGCCGCCACAATGTTCCCGAAAGAGAAGATAACAATCCTCTTCCACACTGACCCATCTGACTCGGCTATCTTCAACCTCCTCCCTGTGGCTGCGGCCAAAAGTGACAAGTGGGGCTATTTCACCGTGAGGAACATCAAACCGGGTGCCTATAGGGTATTTGCGATAGAAGACCTTAACAACAACAACAAATATGACCCAGCAGAGGAGACTGTAGCTTTTCTGGATACACTTTTCGTAGCAAACAGCGTCATGAGAGCTGACAGGCCCGAATTGATTACATATGAGGAGAAGGACACCGCTGGTATCATGTCAAGACCATCAGCTATCCATCTCAGCCTTTTCAAGGAGATGGCCACTCAGCAGTTCATAAAGGAGAACAAACGACTTAGCAAAAGGTCAGCATACATCAAGTTCAATGCCCCATATGTAAAAATCGACACACTCCTTATAGAGGGGATTCCTGATGACAAAGTGATAAGGGAGTTCAATGTTATGGAGGATAGCCTCTCTTTATGGTTCAACATCCAGGAGGAGATCAAAGATACATTGAATTTCAGAATCAAATACCATAAGACCAACGACTCACTCAAGACACTTGTCCCCACATGGGAGGAGTTCAAGATGATGCCATACACCAAAAAGTTCGAGAAGAACAGGTATGGCAAGAATGTGGAGAAAATAGATACTGTAGCCAGATACAAGGTAACTGCAAGTGGAGAGACTATCGAACAGGACGGTATCACCATTGAGTTTGATTACCCCCTTCTTAAAGCACCGCTTGACACCATACAGTACTACCATATCACAGCCAAGCAACAGATTCAGCCTGAGAAATTTACCATAACTCAGGATACTGCCAACATACGCAAGTACCATCTGAAACAGGAGGGCGAATTTATGGCCGGATACGAATATGTCTTCAAAATCCCACACAGGGTATTCTACGACATCAACGGACTCCCATGCGACAGTCTGGTTTCCAAGATAAAACTCCCATCCGACGACAAACTGAGCACTCTGGTACTCGATATGACAGGGGTGGACGGACACTACATAGTGGAACTTATCTCTGAAAAGAGGGATAAGATACTCAGGAGTTTCAGGGTGGACTCCGACTGCAAACTCACATTCCCATACCTAAGGAAGAACAAATACTCGATAAGGATTACAGAGGATAAAAATAACAATGGTATCCTTGATACAGGTTCGGTACTGGAGAAGAGACAGCCCGAGAAGGTGCTCCTCTACAAGTTCCTTAACACATCTACCGACAAGGACTATCTTATCGATATTCCTGAAAGGATGGAGATAGAACAAACTATTGATATTGGCAAGATTTTCAAATGAGACCAAAGTTTAAATATATATTGCTGACTGCCCTACTCACACTCTTCTCCACAACATATTCGTGGGGACAGGGTGTAGTGGAGATTGACACGACATTCTCGAAAACAGTGACTGTCAAGCCCACTGAGCACCTGTTGGGTGTGAGGTACAGCTATGAGATGACAGGAGTAAACTTTGCCCCCGACCTGAAGGCAAAAATGGTCCACACGTACAAGAATTTTGCCCTGCTCTACACCTATTATCATAATCTCTGGGATCTGTGGTCATTTTTCGGAATCCAGCTGGGTGCTAAATATTGCCAGTACGGCTTCACCTCCGAATACAATATTGACAATATGGACCAGACCCTCACCGCCATAGAGATTCCACTGGTATCGCAGTTCAAATATGATGTAGGGAAGCACCTGAGGCTCCTCCTGGACATTGGAGGTTTTGCCGGGTACAGGATTGAGACCACAAACCCTAAAGGTTTTGATGAATATGACCAGAGATGGGACTACGGAGCCCTTGGTGGCTTGGGTACTGCGATAAGGTTCCACCCCTTTGAATTTCACATAGAGGTGCTCTACCAGTACTCATTTGCCTTCCTTTATCAGCCGGACAAACTGTCTGATGACTGGTGGCTCTACTCCTACCCCAACAGGATAAGTTTTAACTTTGGATTGTTCTTTAATTTTGACTGATAGACTGAATATGAGAAATATAATAGCAAATGTAGCAGGTCTTGAGATTGGAAGGGGGCTCCCTGTTGCCATCCAGACAATGTGCAATTGTAACACAAATGACATAGAAGCTGCTGTAGCCCAGTGCAACGCGATGCGTGATGCAGGGGCACAACTGATCCGCCTTACTACCCAGGGTGTACGCGAGGTGGAATCGCTCCGTCAGATCAAGAATATATTGCGCCAGCAAGGGAATATGGTGCCACTTGTAGCCGATGTCCATTTCTCTTCAGATGTGGCCATTGTGGCAGCAGAGGTTGCAGATAAAGTAAGAATCAACCCCGGAAACTTTGCCACTGAGCACGAAAAGGCGCAGCGTGATTTCAAACGCTTTATAGAGGTGTGCAAAGAGCATAACACTGCAGTCCGCATCGGGATCAACCACGGCTCCCTCGGAAAGAGGATTACAGAGCTCTATGGCAATACCGCTCAAGGGATGAAAGAGGCAATGGTCGAATGGGTAGAGATGTGCATTGCGGAGGATTTCTACAATGTTGTCCTCTCCCTCAAAGCGAGCAATACATTGGTTATGGTGGAGGCATACAGGCTGCTCAACCGCTGGATGGAGGAGCAAGGGGTGATATTCCCTCTGCACCTTGGTGTCACAGAGGCTGGAAACGGCGATATGGGGAGGATCAAATCTGCTGCAGCCATTGCTACACTTTTACGCGACGGAATCGGCGACACCATCCGCGTATCGCTCACTGAATCACCCGTCAATGAACTCCCCGTGGCTGAGAAGATAGTCCGCTTCTTCAGCGAACAGGAGCAGCAACAGGCCGGTGCAGAGAGTTGGGAAGATCTTATAATAAACATTGCCTGCACATATGGTCCAGACTTGCTCGACCGCAAAATTGATGACTTTGACCTTGATGCCACCTGCAAAGGTGAGAAGGTATCGGCAGAGGCGCTTCAGGATATAAAGGACAATCTCCTTCAAGCCACCCGCCGCCGCTTCACCAAATGTGAATATGTAGCCTGCCCAGGGTGCGGCAGGACACTTTATAACCTTGAGGAGACATTCAACGAGGTGAAAAGGCGCACATCGCACCTGTCAGGATATTGTATTGCGGTAATGGGGTGCATAGTGAACGGCCCTGGAGAGATGGCTGATGCCGACTACGGCTATGTGGGGGAAGGGAAAGGGAAAGTATCCATATACCGTGGAAAAGAGGCTGTAAGACGCTCAGTCCCACAGGAAGAGGCGATAGATGCCCTATTGGAACTAATCGAAAATGATCAAAAAAACAAATAGTCTATGAAAAGAATCCTAACTATCACCATTTGTCTCTTCGCCCTCACATTCGGGCTTATGGGACAGAGCGACATCGAGACAGGGAGCTGTACATCGATCACAGTAGGCAAGAATGCCTCTACAGACGGCTCCACCATGACATCACACACTTGTGACTCCGATTTCAGAACCTGGTTGACCATGGAACCATCCATCACCTATCAAAAGGGAGATATGGAACCTGTGTACAAAGGGAAACTCCACACTGACCTCCCTTGGGATATGAGGAGGGTGACTGAGGCCGGCAAAATTCCTGCACCTGAAAAGACATACAAATTCCTCAATACTGCATACCCATGTATGAATGAGAAACAGCTTGCAATGGGCGAGACCACTGTGGAGGGGAGACCTGAACTTGTAAACCCAGCAGGTATGTTCCAGATAGAGGAGCTTCAAAGAATTGCACTCCAGAGATGCTCTACTGCACGTGAGGCAATCAAACTGATGGGGCAGCTGGCTCAGGAATATGGCTATGGTGACTGGGCTGAGTGCCTTACCATTATTGACAAAAATGAGGTGTGGCACTTTGAGATTGCAGGCTCAGGTCCTGGAGAGCCAAGTGCCCTTTGGGCTGCACAGAGGGTTCCCGATGACCACGTGAGTGTATCTGCAAACATTACCCGCATCGGACGCATAGATTGGGACAATCCTGACTACTTCATGTACAGTTCTGACCTACGCGAACGTTCGAAGAAGCTTGGATACTGGGACGGCAAATCAGAATATGTATTCCACAAATTGATAGATGGCCGCAAACCGTTCTCTATCAGAGAATTCTTCATTCTCAATGCATTGGCTCCATCATTGAACCTCTCATATGATGCTGAGGAGCTTCCATTCTCAGTGAAACCTGACCAGAAAGTATCTCCAGAGATGATTACAGCCCTCTTCCGCTCGACATATGAGGGTACAGAGTACGATATGGTGAAGGACTTGTCAGTCGATTTCAAAAGAAGGGTATGGAATCCTTACGACAACTCAGTGACTGTCACCGACGAGAAGGTAACACCTGTATCCCCTTTTATGTCCAACGAGATAAGGACTCTCCTTAACCATCTAAAACCGGACGTGGTGAAAAACCTCCGTACCATTGCTGTGATAAGATGCTCATACTCATCTGTTATGCAGGCCAGAAACTGGCTTCCTGACGAGATTGGCGGTGTTACATATTTCTCATATGACAACCCTGCACAGTCACCACGCATCCCTATCTACGCAGGCATCGATCAGATACACCCAGCATTCCAGATCTGCGGTCAGCACGAATACCGATCTGATGCAGCCGTATGGGCATATAGGGAGACCAACAGAATCTCCACCATAGACTGGGACAAGACCAGAGAGATTCTCGAAACAGAGATTATGGCACTTGAGGAAAAGATGTTCAAAACAGGTGCGATGGTAGAGGCAGAGGCTGCGGCCCTTATCGCTGCTGGAGAGGATAAAAAAGCAGAAGAACTCATCACAAGACATACAAATGACTTTGCATCGCTCACAATGCAGCGCTGGCAGGAATTGAAGGAAAAATTGTGGATGATTTTTGTCAGAAGTATGTAAAAAAACTCTTACATTTGTGTTCAATATGAAAGAAGCAGTACTCCATCTTGAGAATGGCCTTGAATTCCAGGGCTATTCATTTGGTTATGAGTTCCTTGCCGAAGGTGAAGTGGTATTCAGCACTTCTATGGTAGGATATCCGGAAGCTCTAACCGACCCTAATTATGAGGGGCAAATCCTATGTATAACCTATCCTCTTATCGGAAACTACGGTGTTCCTGATGACAATAAGGAGAATGGAATATCACTCAACTACGAATCTGACAAGATCCACGTAAAGGGTGTAATCGTCCTTGACTACTCCTTCAACTACAGTCACTGGAATGCTGTCAAAAGTCTTGACCAATGGCTCAAGGAGAACAAAATCCCGGGCATATATGGCGTGGACACCAGAGAGCTAACCAAATATCTCCGTGACCACGGCTCTCAGCTTGGTGCCATTATCCCAAGAGGTTTCAATACCCCATCCAAATTCTATAACCCCAACCTTGAGAACCAGGTGGCAAAAGTGAGCTGCACCGAGGTGACAAAATATGGAAAAGAGGGTGGCAAGAAAGTAGTGCTTGTGGACTGCGGTGTCAACAACAGCATTCTTCGCAAACTTGTAAGCAGGGATGTAGAGCTGATACGTGTTCCATGGGACTACGATTTCAATACACTTGAATATGATGGTGTAATCGTATCCAATGGTCCAGGTAATCCTGAGTTCTGCACAGAGACCATCAAAAATATCCAGGTGGCTATGGAGAAAAACAAACCTGTATTCGGTATCTGCATGGGTAACCAGTTGCTGGCCAAAGCAGCAGGTGCTCAGACTGTCAAACTCCCTTATGGTCACAGAAGCCACAACCAACCGGTACGTCTTGCCGGCACAGAGAAATGCTACATCACATCCCAGAATCATAGTTATGCTGTTGACAACAACTCCCTTGGCGCAGACTGGGAGCCTATGTTCATCAATATGAACGATGGTTCAAACGAAGGGATAAGACACAAAAACGGACGCTTCTTCGGTGTCCAATTCTATCCGGACAACAACACTCTATTTGACGACTTCCTAAATCTACTATAGAACACTATGGACAAAAGCATTAAAAAAGTTATTCTCCTTGGTTCAGGAGCCCTGAAGATTGGTGAAGCTGGTGAGTTCGATTACTCTGGCTCTCAAGCGATCAAAGCGATGAGAGAAGAGGGTATCGAGACCATCCTTATCAACCCCAATATCGCTACAGTTCAGACATCTGAAGGTGTTGCAGACAAGATTTATTTCCTCCCTGTAACCCCATTCTATGTAGAGAAAGTCATCCAGAAAGAGAAACCACAAGGTATCCTCCTGGCATTCGGTGGTCAGACTGCACTCAACTGCGGTGTGAAACTTTATGAGCAGGGAATCCTTGAAAAATATAACCTCAAAGTACTCGGTACCCCAGTACAGGCCATTATGGACACTGAGGACCGCGAACTATTCGTCAAAAAACTTGATGAGATCGATGTAAAGACCATCAAGAGCCACGCGGTGGAGAACATCGAAGATGCAGTAGCATCTGCTGCTGAGCTTGGCTATCCTGTCATCATCCGTGCTGCATACGCACTTGGCGGACTTGGTAGCGGTTTCTGCGACAACGAGGAGGAACTTCGCAAACTTGCAGAGAAATCATTCTCTTATTCACCTCAGGTTCTTGTTGAGAAATCACTCAAAGGGTGGAAAGAGATCGAGTTCGAGGTGATGCGTGACCGCTTTGACAACTGTATTGCAGTCTGCAATATGGAGAACTTCGACCCACTTGGTATCCACACCGGTGAGAGTATCGTAGTGGCACCTTGCCAGACACTGACCAACCAGGAGGTAGTCAAACTCCGTGAACTTGCTATCCGCATCGTAAAACACGTGGGTATTGTGGGTGAGTGTAATGTTCAGTTCGCATTTGACACAAATTCTGAAGATTATAGAGTTATTGAGGTTAACGCCCGTCTGAGCCGCTCATCAGCCCTTGCATCCAAAGCAACCGGTTATCCATTGGCATTCGTAGCAGCCAAACTTGGTTTGGGCTATGGTCTGTTTGATCTCAAAAACTCGGTAACCAAAACTACTCCAGCATTCTTCGAGCCTACACTTGACTATGTGGTTTGTAAGATTCCTCGCTGGGACTTGAGCAAATTCCACGGCGTATCACGCGAGATCGGCAGCAGCATGAAGAGTGTCGGCGAGGTGATGTCTATCGGACGTACCTTCGAAGAGACCATCCAGAAAGGTCTCCGTATGATCGGTCAGGGTGCTCACGGTTTTGTAGCCAATAAAGAGATCGTGGTAGAAGATATCGACAAAGCTCTCCGTCAGCCTACCGACAAACGTATCTTTGTCATCTCAAAAGCATTCAACGCAGGATACACTGTAGAACAGATCCACGAACTTACCAAGATCGACAGATGGTTCCTGGACAAACTATACAACATAAAGATTACAGCCGATGAACTTCGTGCCCTCAATACACTTGAAGAGGTAGATTTTGAGCTCCTCAAGAGGGCTAAGTGTCAAGGTTTCTCTGACTTCCAGGTAGGTCGCCTTGTACTTAAAGACTCTATCGACGGTGAGGAGATGGCCATGGCTGTAAGAAACTACAGAAAAGGGTTCGGACTTGCCCCTGTGGTAAAACAGATCGACACATTGGCAGCAGAGTACCCTGCGCAGGCAAACTATCTGTACCTCACATACAACGGAACCAAATCTGATGTTGATTTCAAGGGTGACCGCAAGTCAATTATCGTACTCGGTTCGGGTGCATACCGTATCGGTAGTTCAGTAGAGTTTGACTGGTGTAGTGTAAATGCACTTCAGACCATCAGAAAATCTGGCTGGAGAGGTGTGATGATCAACTACAACCCTGAGACCGTATCTACAGACTACGACATGTGTGACAGACTGTACTTCGATGAGCTTACATTCGAAAGGGTAATGGATATCCACGACCTTGAGAACCCTCACGGTATGGTAGTATCTGTAGGTGGTCAGATCCCTAACAACCTGGCTATCCGTCTGGATGCAAACGGTGTAAACCTTCTCGGCACATCGGCAAGCAGCATCGACAATGCAGAGGACAGACACAAGTTCTCATCTTTGATGGATGAACTTGGTATCGACCAGCCAAAATGGAAAGAGCTTACTTCACTCAGCGATATCCACAAATTCGTGGAACAGGTGGGTTACCCTGTATTGGTACGCCCTTCATATGTACTCTCAGGTGCAGCTATGAATGTCTGCTCAAATGATAAGGAGCTTGAAGAGTTCCTTTCACTTGCAGCAAACGTATCCAAGAAACACCCTGTAGTGGTAAGCGAATTTGTAAGACACGCCAAAGAGATCGAGTTTGATGCTGTAGCTGAAAATGGTAAAGTTATCGCTTACGCCATCTCAGAACACATCGAGTTTGCTGGTGTGCACTCAGGTGACGCTACCATCCAGTTCCCTCCTCAGAAACTTTATGTGGAGACAGCACGCAGAATCAAGAAGATTGCCCGCAAGACAGCTGAGGCCCTTAAGATTTCAGGTCCTTTCAACATGCAGTTCCTTGCCAAAGAGAACGATATCAAAGTTATCGAGTGTAACCTCAGAGCTTCACGAAGCTTCCCATTTGTATCTAAGGTACTTAAGATCAACTTTATCGAGCTTGCTACTAAAGTAATGATCGGTGAAGAGGTTACCCCTCCTGCCAAGAGTGCATTTGACCTCGATTATGTAGGTATCAAAGCCTCTCAGTTCTCATTTGCAAGACTTCAGAAGGCAGACCCTATCCTTGGTGTGGATATGGCATCTACCGGTGAGGTGGGATGTATCGGTGACAACACCGATGAGGCTATCCTCAAATCTATGCTCTCTGTGGGTTACTCTATCCCTAAGAAGAATATCCTTATCTCTTCAGGTGATGCCAAACAGAAAGCTGAGCTCCTAAAAGCTTGCAGACTCCTTGCAGACAAAGGGTACACCATCTATGCGACAGGCGGTTCTCACAAATACTTGAGCGAGAACAACATCCCTTCTATCAGAGCCTACTGGCCTACTGAAGAGGGCAATGAACCACAAGCTCTCGAAATGCTGCAGAACAAACAGATCGATATGGTGATCAATATCCCTAAGAATATGACCCATACCGAGCTTACAAACGGCTATAGAATCAGACGTGCCGCTGTAGACTTCAACATTCCGCTTATTACAAATACTAGACTTGCTTCTGCATTTATTATCTCGTTCTGCAATATGACCGAGGATGAAATAGAAATCAAGAGCTGGGACGAATACAAATAAAAAATTTCACCCCACGGGCCCAAGTTCGTGGGGTTTATTATGAAAAGTGATGCGTTTCTCATTTAGACCTAAAATTTTTGATCTTTTCCGTAAAGGAAAGTACACTATGGATGACTTCCGTGCAGATTTGATTGCCGGAGTAATTGTCGGAATTATTGCATTGCCCCTCGCAATTGCATTTGGTATCTCATCAGGTGTTTCACCTCAGCAAGGCCTCATCACTGCGATAGTTGCGGGCTTTCTGATGTCGTTCCTCGGTGGAACTTACTCGCTTATCGGTGGTCCTACAGGTGCGTTTATCGTAATCATTTACGGTATTGTCACCAAATTTGGTATGGACGGACTTATCATTGCCACAGCAATGGCCGGTATAATGCTTGTGCTGATGGGTGTTTTCAAACTCGGAACCCTTATCAAGTTTATCCCCTATCCTATCATCGTCGGATTCACTTCAGGTATCGCTGTGGTTATCTTCTCGACTCAGATTAAGGACTTCTTCGGCCTTCAGATTGAGAGTGTCCCATCAGGATTCTTGGCACAATGGGGTTGCTATTTCAAGAATTTCGGCACCATTTCATTGTCAGAGACACTTTTAGGTCTTGTCTGCCTTCTAGTGTGCATCTTCTGGCCCAAGGTTACCAAGAAGGTTCCCGGATCTCTGATTGCCATTATCATCGGTATTATTGCCTCAGTGGTGGCAACCAAAATTGACGGCATCACATTCCTTACCATTGGGGACAAATTCCCTGAGCTTGCAGGTGGGTTAACATTCCCCAAACCATCACTTCCTGAACTCTCGATCGATGCAGTAAAAGAGCTCTTCTCACCAGCGATTACCATTGCACTTTTGTGCGCCATCGAGTCTTTGATGGCAGCTATGGTGGCAGATGGTGTGACCGGTAAAAAGCACGACTCCAACACCGAACTTATCGGACAGGGTGTTGCCAACATCGTAACCCCATTCTTCGGAGGTATCCCTGCAACCGGTGCATTGGCCAGAACTATGGCAAACATCAACAACGGAGGACGCACCCCTATCGCAGGTATTGTCCATGCTGTGGTGTTATTGATCATATTCCTCTTCCTGTTGCCTTACGCAGTATACATTCCACTCTCTTGTCTTGCAGCTATCCTGGTGATGGTAGCATACAATATGTCTGAGTGGAGAACATTCAAATATCTTCTAAAGGGTGAGAAGACCGATGTGGCAGTGCTCCTGATCACCTTCTTCCTCACTGTAATTATCGACCTTACTGTAGCTATTGAGGTGGGTATGCTGTTGGCAGTAATCCTATTTGTCAAACGTGTTAGCGAGACCACCAATATCAATGTTATGGGCAAGGATCCTATCGCCGCTACTGAGAATATAGAGGTAATCAACCCTACCGACACCCAATATCTTGATATTCCTGAGGGTGTGGAGGTATATGAGATTGACGGTCCTTTCTTCTTCGGTCTGGCATCCAAAATCGATGAGTTTGACAGATTCAGAGGTGAAAAGCTTAAAGTGAGGGTTATCCGTATGAGAAGGGTTCCATTTATGGACTCTACAGGTCTCAACAACTTGCGTAACCTCTACCTCCGTTCTAAAAAAGAGGGTATACAGATGGTCCTTTCAGGTGTAACAGAGAAAGTTCACGCTACACTCCGCAAATCTGGATTTGCCCAGGAAATCGGTGAAGAGAACATCCTTCCTCATATCACACCTGCCATGAAGAGGGCTTCAGAACTGCTAAATGAATAACAATAAGAATATATAGAATCATGAAATTTTTCCTTGACACAGCTAACCTTGAGCAAATCAAAGAGGCACAGAGCCTTGGTATCCTTGACGGTGTAACCACCAACCCTTCACTGATGGCCAAAGAGGGCATCAAAGGTATCGAGAACATTAAGAAACACTACGCAGACATCTGCGAAATCGTAGATGGTGATGTAAGTGCTGAGGTACTTTCTACTACATACGAAGAGATGATCAAAGAGGGTCAGGAGCTTGCTGACATCAATCCTCAAATCACCGTGAAACTCCCTTGTACCATCGACGGTATCAAGGCTGTGAAGTACTTCTCTTCACGTGGCATCAAGACCAACTGTACACTTGTATTCTCAGTAGGTCAGGCACTTTTGGCTGCTAAAGCAGGTGCTACCTATGTATCACCATTCGTAGGTCGTCTTGATGACATCTCTACCGATGGTATCGGCCTTGTAGCGCAAATCGTGGATGTATACAACACCTACGGCTATCAGACACAGGTACTTGCAGCTTCTATCCGCCACACCCAGCACATCATCCAGTGCCTTGAGGTAGGTGCAGATGTAGCTACCTGTCCTCTAAAAGCGATTCTTGGCCTTATCAACCATCCGCTTACTGATAAAGGTCTTGCAACCTTCATCAGCGATGCTGCCAAGATGGTGTAAGTTATGCTGAGTCGTGGAGCCGGCATATTGGTAAAGGTACTGTTCCTGCTTTATGTGGGAATGGTACTTTTCTTTTGCTTTTTCAATTTCTCCATGCCAGATCTGGAGCTGCCGCAATACTTTCTGGGGATAAGAATAGACAGATATTTTCACTTCATAATGTTCCTCCCCTACCCCTTTATAGGTTGGCTTACCTACCGGTATTCAAGGCACGTAGGTCAATACAAGGAGTTTGCCCTGAGCCTCACATTTGTAACCGGGCTTGTATTCGCCGTGTTCACCGAGTTGGCCCAGAAATATCTGCTCGACGCAAGATCCGGGGAGTTTCAGGACTTTATAGCAGACTTTTTCGGCATACTTGTTGGTACTGTGATAGTGAAGTTTATCGGAGAGTGGATGATATCCGTGACCGAAAAATTGGTACTTGACAAAAAGAAATAATGGTTATGAGACGTTTTATTATATTTTTGGCTACCGCAATGCTATTTTGCGGCACAGCATACGGACAAAATGACTCCAGGAAGATTGATCCTGAACAGAAAATCGCAGTAAAGCTCAATGCAGCGGCACTTTTGGGTGTGGTCAATCCAGCCATAGAAGTGAAGGTGCATGATGAATTCTCAGTTCAATTAGAGGGAATGGGTATATTCTATCCCTATGGTGTTCCGGGAACAAAGACCCCTCTTAATCTTGGAGCCACATTCGTAGAGGCACACTGGTACCCTGCAGAGACATTCCGTGGATTTTATATGGGTCCAAATGTCGGATGGGCCATGTGGCGTCTGAGCAAAGGGCTGGTACCTGCATACTGGGGAACATATCCCGACAGTTACCAGGTGGGGACAAATATAATGATGGGTGCCACTTTTGGCTACCAGTTCTGCTTCTCAAAAAGATGGGCTATCGACATTGCCTGGGGACTGGGCTACTCCATCTCCGCATACGAAGGTCACCGCACCTCAGACGGCTCGATGTATGTCGGCTGGAACCACTCCGGTGAATGGCTCCCCGCCTACAAAGGTGCCGTCAACATAGTCTACCGCTGGTAACCACCCACCCTTCCAACCCGTCACACCAGATTCGGTTTGGATATCTCATTTGTTGCCTATCCAGGTCCAGCTACTTCTAAAGGACCTAGATAAAAAGATAGTCACTTTGCAATCTCATCAGTATAGACGCTCGCTACGATTGCTCCGAGCTACTCATCTCACTCACGTCGGCTTGCCGGACAACTCTTCCTTTTAGTCGTGCTACGCACGCCTAACGTCATCAAACAAAGTCCGGCATTGGCTTCGCCACACACCGACTTACCGTTTACATGTAGGGATGTAAAAAGGCGTCATCAGACGCCCCGCGGAGGCCGTGTATTTGCACAGCAAATACGGCAAGGCCGGGAGCGCTGGTTTGGCGAGAGCCAATATGAAAGTGCACTCGCTTCCTATACTAATGAGATTGATGCCGTTACACTAGACTCGTTCGGGTATCTGAATGAGCATGTCACACCAAACCCCGTTCAGGTGTCTATATCGTATACACACAAATCCCCTCTAAAGAACACTTCAGAGGGGATTCTTACACTACTTTATTTTGAAGGCTACTCTGTCTGTGGTGCCTTGATGGTAAGAGTTGCATAATTGCTATTAATACTACTATCACCCTCGGACTCTATATACCTTTTCCCCTCCGCACTTACATAGATAGGGATTGGCTTGTTAGTGGCATTACTGCCAGTAGAAGAGAACATACTGTATACATCAGGATTGCTCTCAAAGGTAAAATTACTTAAATCCAACGATGTAAGACTTATGCAACTAGAGAACATACTCCACATATCAATCACATTCTTTGTGTCAAAATTACTCAAATCCAACAAGGTAAGACTTCTGCAACTAGAGAACATATACCACATATCAGTCACATTCTGTGTGTCAAAATTACTCAAATCCAACGAGGTAAGACTTCTGCATTCCCAGAACATCCTACCCATATCAGTCACATTCTGTGTGTTGAAATTACTCACATCCAACGATGTAAGACTTGAGCAATTGCAGAACATATAACTCATATCAGTCACATTCTGAGTATCAAAATTACTTAAATCCAACGATGTAAGACTAGAACAATCCCTGAACATAACTTCCATAACAGTCACGTTCTGGGTGTAAAAATTACTTAAATCCAACGAGGTGAGATTTGAACAATTAGAGAACATAGCAGTCATATCAGTCACATTTTGTGTTTCAAAATTACTCACATCCAACGAAGTAAGACTTGTGCAACCGCGGAACATCGAATGCATATCAGTCACATTCTGAGTATTGAAATTACTTAAATCCAATGACGTAAGACTTGAGCAGTCCCTGAACATAGACAACATATCAGTAACATTCTGAGTATCAAAGTTACTTAAATCCAACGAGGTAAGACCTGTGCAATAATAGAACATACCACCCATATTAGTTACATTCTGAGTGTTGAAGTTATCTCCGAAATCAATGACCTGTATTTGCCCAAACGAGTTATAAATATCTTGTTGTGTACTACTATCCCATCCCTCTAAGGCATGAAACATTATACGGCAATCACCATTCGCCATAAACTGACTCGCTGCGGTGTGAATCTCGAGGGTTTGTCCATTCTGTACCAAGTAGATGCTACCATCCACAAGTGCATTTTCGCTTGTGGTAGCACTATTGGTTATGAATTTGATGGCGGTGATCCCTTTCCCGTTCATAAAGGCATCAACTGTGCTGTTGAATGTCTCACCGTCGGGGAGATATGCCGATGTAGTTATCTCCTCCTCTTCATCCAGATCGATCTCAGGCATAACGGTGATGACAGACCTCTCTACCGATGTACCTGCTGAGGCTGAAAATGTCTCTGCATTGTCCTCATCATCTGTAATGGTCACTGTGAAACCGCTCTCAAATGGTGTCGGAGAGACGACAATAACAAATACCGTAGCCTCTTCTTGGCTGAGCTCCACTCCTCCATCCTCACTGCAGTCTAAGGTGATAACCTTCTCCCCACTTTCATCCATCAATACAGATGGGGCCGCTCCGTCTGTATAGACTGTGACAACTCCCTCTCCCGCGATAACCTCATCCCCTTTTCCTGCCACTGAGATACTCTTTATGGTCCTCTCTCCTTTTAACTGAAGTTTGATGGCACCACATACATTCTTGAACTTGAGGTTATGATCCGCTACACCTTCAGTAACTGCTGCCATAATAAAGGATTCATCTGCAAAAGAGTCCTCTGCATAGATCTGGTTAGCAGGTATGGTGATACCTGTTATGGTATAAGAAGTGACAACATCCTCTTCATCTGTTATAGCACTGCACTCTATCCCATCCTGATATGGGTAGAGGGCCACATTGGTCTCAAGAGTGGTCTCTGTTCCGGCACTGTAGTCTCCATTTTCTACGCCGGGATTACCTACAAAGGAGAATATACCGTTAGAGTTACCGACACTCTCATCGCTGACCTGAAATCTGTCTGCCAGACTGCTCCCCTGAAAGATCGCTATCTGGTCATCCTCACTCCAGACCACTTTGCGAGATGAAGTGAGTGAGGTTTTGGTCAGAGAGCCGAAATCCTCTGCTTCTGCTATAAAGTCTTCTGCTGAAACTATGACGGATTCCAGATCTGTCATAGGATCCATTTTCTTACACCCCTGCATAGCAAATGCAAGGAGAAGAATTAGAAAAACAAATTTTCTCATAGTATTTGTCCTTAATAGATTATTCTGTTAGTCCCAGCTGCCCGATTTCTCATCCAGACCCTCTGTGCCGCTTTGGCACAGACCACCCTCTAAAACAAGGTCGATAACATCAACTTCAGGTGCGATGTACTTCCGTACATGATATTCTATATTCATATCCACAATGCATATAAAGTAGTTCAAGGCAAATTTAAAAAATATTTAGCTTAAACTATATATAAATCAATGTGATAATTAAAAATTACCCCGCCCCTGCACATCTCTCACTGTCATTATATTCGGTACAGCCGAATCTATGCCCAAACTGCCGGACAAGCAGTAAACGGGCACGATATACCTACCATGCAGTCAAGACAATACAACAATATCCAGGAGAAAAGGGCAAAACAGAGTGAAAGTTTAAGACTGATTGCCACTTTTTCCAGGATATCATGAAGTCGATTCACGAGGAATCGGTCAATCCTACCAGGTAAACAGATCGGCGTTAGGGAACAAACCGAACAAACCGCCGGTATGGATAAAGAGAATGTTCTCACAATCGGCAAGTTTGCCACCCTCTTTGATCTCATTAACTACACCGTACAAACCTTTACCTGTGTAGCAAGTATCGAAGATGATACCCTCAAGACGTGCCACATCTTTAATAAACTCAAGCTCTTCAGGGCGTGAAAGTGCATAACCGACACCTACATACTGATCTACCATCTCGATATCCTCGATCTTGAAATCGCAGTAATCTTTCCACTGTGCAAGAGTCTTTCCTGCAGGAAGTTTGCCAAATTTGTCAAGATAATCTACAGCATCGTGGGCCATAGGGGCGATTCTCTCCTGGAAATAGAGATTGTCATCACAAACGCATACACCAAGCACTTTCTTTCCAAGACCGAGAACTCTATTTGCAAGGTTAAGACCTGCACAAGTTCCGCCAGATCCTGTAGCTACAGCCACTGCATCGAATTTCACACCAAGTTCCTTTTCCTGTTCTACGATCTCCTCCATAGCTCCGTAGTATCCGAGAGTACCGATAGCATTAGATGCTCCCTCAGGGATGATATATGGCTTGTAGCCCTGTTTGCTGTATTCCTCAGCAAGCTGAGCCATAATGGCATCACGACTGTTGCTATACTCTGATGGAGAGCAGAAGTGGATGTCTGCACCAAAAAGGCGGTCCATAAAATAGTTGCCGGCCACTTCAGGATTGATAAGATCCTTGCGTGGGCATTCAGGTGCTGGCTGAGAGGTACAAGATTTGTCCTCAGGGTGTTTAGGAGGAAGTGTCTCTGCAGTATGGCCTGGTTTGTATGGCATAGTGATGGCATCTTTAGGGGAGATGCGAAGTAGAACTACAGGTTTCATACCCAGGCGTGTAGCTGATGTCACAGTAGCACGGCAGTGGTTTGACTGGATACCACCGGTGGTGATTACAAGATCGCAACCAAGTTCCTTGGCCTCAGCGAGTGCATACTCAAGTTTGCGCACTTTATTGCCCGAAAGTTCAGAGCCAGTCTCATCGTCATGTTTGACATAAATATTTTTACCTAATTGTGCAGACAGTCTTTCCAATTTGATAATTTTGGTTGGAAGGTTTGCAAGAGATATTTTTTTCATGATTTACAGTTTAATTATACTATACAAAGATACAAAATTTGTAAATTTGCAAGATAAAGAAGAGAAATTATAATCAACAATAAATCTATGAAATTCAAACATTTTTTGGCATTAGTACTGGCTATCTGCCTTATCACTAATGCGTTTGCTCAGAAAAAGGCCCCCAAGAAACAGGAGGTGGCAGTGGAGCAGTTCGCAGCCATCGCGGATTCTATCCATTCATACCTCAGACCTACTGCTGTAGTTGGTGGCTCCATCACAGTGGAAAATGTATATATCTATCCAGAAAAACAGATGGATATCCATTTCTCACGAGTTCTTGGCGATTATCCCCTCAGAGATGGGGATGTAAAGAATCTCTATTCCATCATAAAGGCACTTCTGCCACAAGGCTATGAAGGGTATAAGGTGACAGGCTATTCAAGCAAAACTACCTTTGAACAACTTTCATCACCTTACTACTCAGGAAGAAAGCTTCCTGCAGCCCCAGCACAGAAAAAGGGCAAAGTACAGGTGGAGAACAAATGGGTTTCCAAAGTGAATCCTGAGTACAACGTGACCAAAGGTCTTCAGAATGACCATATTGCTATGTGGCAAAGCCACGGATGGTACTACGAACAGAAACTTATGCGCTGGGAGTGGCAGAGAGCCCGCATCTTCCAGACAGTGGAGGACCTCTACACCCAAAGTTATGTGGTACCTTTCCTTGTCCCAATGTTGGAAAATGCAGGTGCATATGTGGCGATGCCTCGCGAGAGGGATTTCCACTCATATGAGCTTATCGTGGACAACGATGCCACTAGCACAAGCAGAACAGGCGGCAAGTACATGGAGTCAGGCAATTGGTCAAACACCTCTGTTCCAGCATTTGCTGATGCCAAAGAGAGCTATGAATATCAGGAGAATCCTTTCCAGATGGGAACCTCACGTGCTGTTGCTGCTGTCAAAGGAAATGCTACTGCAACAGCTTCGTGGAGCACATCGGTGGATGCTGATGGCAAATATGCTGTCTATGTATCATACACCACTCTTCCAAACAGCAGTGACTGCGCCCTCTACACAGTAAATTATGAAGGTGGTTCAGAATCTTTCTCTGTAAACCAGAAAATGGGTGGCGGCACATGGGTATACATCGGCACATTCCCATTTGAAGCAGGGAAAGAGTACTCAGTAGTCCTCTCCAACGGGACTCCAAAAGGGAAAACTTACAGAGATAATAGCGTAGTTACTGCAGATGCAGTGAAAGTGGGTGGCGGTATGGGTAATATTGCCCGCAAGCCATCAAAAGAGATTATAAGCAATATGCAGAGTGCCAGAAATCTTGACAACACCCCTATCGAGATGCCAGATTTCGAATATCAGGCAGAGGTGAGCGGTTATTCAAGAATAAGGGAAGGTGCACGCTACTGGCTCCAATGGGCAGGATACTCAGACACATTGTATTCACCTAACAAGAATATGAATGACTACAATGACGACTATATGTGTCGTGGCAGCTGGGTAAATGTTCTCAGTGGCGGATCAAAGGTGAACCCTCACCAGAAAGGTCTGAATGTTCCACTTGACATCTCATTCGCTTTCCACACCGATGCAGGTACTACCCTTGATGATAGTATGATTGGCACATTGTCAATCTATACCCGCTTCTCAAACGACAAAGATGTATTCCCTACTGGTGAACCAAGGGTTGTAAATAGGGATCTTGCTGATATCGTTCAGACCCAGCTTGTTGATGACGTAAGGGCCCTTTATGAAGAGAACTGGCCAAGAAGGGGTCTTTGGGACCGTTCATACAACGAATCAAGACGTCCTGAGGTACCATCAATGCTTCTTGAGTTCCTATCACACCAGAACTTTGCAGATATGAGATACGGACTTGACCCTATGTTCCGTTTCCACGTAAGCCGTGCCATCTACAAGGCAATCCTCCGCTTTGAAGCCAACAGAAAAGGGTTAGAATATGTAGTACAACCACTGCCTGTTGAGTCATTTGCCGCTGTCCTTGTGGATAACAACTCTGCCAAGCCTACAGTAAAACTTTCATGGACAGGTGTGGAGGATCCACTTGAGCCTACAGCCAAGCCTACCGGCTATGTAGTATACTACCAGAAAGTGGGTGGCGAATCGGGACACAAAGTAGTGGGTCCTAAAGAGGGTACATCCATCACTATAGAGATCGATCCGGATGCTATCTACACTTTCAGAGTGGCAGCTACCAACGAAGGTGGTATAAGCTTCCCTTCAGAGGAGCTCTCAGTAGGTACCACAGCAAACTGGAAAGAGAACTACACCGTACTGGTTATGAATGGCTTTGACAGGGTATCTGCTCCAGCATCATTTGCCACTAAGGATACCATGAGAGCAGGTCTTGCAAACTATCTGGATAGTGGTGTTCCATTTGAAAATGACTATGCTTTCATAGGTGCTCAGCACGAATACCGCAGACATGTTCCATGGATGGATGACGACTCTCCAGGATTTGGTGCAGCATACTCAAATTATGAAGACAAAGTGGTAGCCGGCAACACATTTGACTATCCACGCAAGCACGGCAAGTCTATCCTTAAAGCCGGGTACAACTTTGTATCAGCAAGCAGGTCTGCTGTAGCATCTGGTACTGTATCGTTGTGCGATTACCCTGTAGTGGATATGATTATGGGTAAACAGGTCAAATCACAGGTTGGCAGAGATGGTGCCAGCAAGGCACAGTTCGAGGTATTCACCCCTCTTCTCCAAAAACAGATCACCAAATATTGCCAGGAGGGTGGACGTCTGCTCATTTCAGGCTCTTATGTAGCATCTGACATTTGGGACAACCTCCTTGACAATGAACCAAGCCGCCCATCCCACACAGGAGAGGTGAAGAATATCGTAGCATCTCTACAGAAAACATCGTCTGATCTTCAGGCACTCCTTAACACAATCCACTCAGAGTACACCCAGGTTCAGAAATCAAACGAATCACTTGGTTTTGAGTATTACAAATATGATGAGGAGGCTGTAAGGAAAATCACAGAGACTATAGACTTGAGCAACAAATATATCGACTCTATCGGTTCTACACTTGCTGTTACCAACAAGGACCTCAAGGCTTTTGAGAAAGGGACAGATGGCGATGAGAGATCCAAGACATTTGCAGAAAACATCCTCAAATTCCGCTGGATGACACACTTCGCATCCGCTGCCGGAGAGGTAAAAATGGCTCAGAATCCACTTGGTGTAGGTTACAATGCCATCCCTTCAGGTAAATATACATTTGAGACCACTCCAAATGAGAAAGTGTACTCAGTAGAGTCACCTGATGGACTTGTTCCTGTAGGGCCAAATGCCTGGACCATCTTCCGTTATGCAGACAACAACATCTCGGCCGGTGTTGCCTACAAAGGGGAGGATTACCGTTGTGTAACCCTTGGATTCCCTATCGAGACCCTGGAAACAGAGGAGCAGATAGACGCCATCCTTGCAGACATCCTCAAGTTCTTGACCGCAGAAGAGTAATCGCTGCGACAATTTGTCAGTAAAGATATATTGGTATGGAAATTGCCGATTTGCACTCCGCAGGTCGGCAATTCTTTTTTGCCTTCCTCCCACATTGACATTAAAATTTAAAAATTGGATATTATGCAAAAAGGCACTATTGGAGTTACTACCGAGAACATTTTCCCGGTTATCAAAAAGTTTCTTTACTCTGACCACGAAATTTTCCTCAGAGAGCTTGTAGCAAATGCAGTAGATGCTTCTCAGAAGATGAAGACACTTGCAAACAATGGCGAATTCAAAGGTGAACTTGGGGATATGACCATCCACGTCGATCTTGACGAGAAGAAGAAAATCCTCACCATCACCGACCGCGGTATCGGTATGACCTCAGAAGAGGTGGACAAATATATCAACCAGATCGCCTTCTCAAGTGCAGGTGAATTCCTGGAGAAATATAAAGACCAGAGCATTATCGGACACTTCGGTCTTGGTTTCTACTCAGCATTTATGGTGGCGAAGAAGGTGACCATCGACACACTTTCATGGAAAGATGGTGCTGAGGCTGTCAAATGGGAGTGCAGCGGTGACCCTGAGTACAAAATGTCTGCAAGCAAAAAAGCTGAGAGAGGTACCACCATTACCCTTCATATTTCTGACGAAGAGGGAGATGCTGAATTTACCCAAAAATCACGCATCCAGGAGCTTCTGAACAAATATTGCAAGTTTATGCCTGTATCTATCGCTTTCGGCAAAGAGCAGGAGTGGGACAGCAAGAAGAGCGAATATGTCGATACCGACAAAGATAAAATAGTCAACGGCACCACCCCTATCTGGACACTCAAACCTTCAGAGCTTAAGGAAGAGGACTACATGAAGTTCTATCGTGAACTCTACCCTATGCAGGAGGAGCCACTATTCCATATCCATCTTAATGTGGACTACCCTTTCAATCTGACAGGTGTACTCTACTTCCCTAAAATTAAGGAGAAAATGGATGTCTCTCGCAACAAAATCCAGTTGTTCTGCAACCAGATGTTCGTTACCGACTCTGTAGAGAACATCGTTCCCGACTTCCTTACCCTTCTTCATGGTGTGATTGACTCTCCAGATATCCCTCTCAATGTATCGAGAAGCTACCTTCAGGCTGATGCAGAGGTGAAGAAAATCTCCACTTATATTACCAAGAAAGTGGCAGACAGACTTGAGGAGATCTATAAGAAAGAGCGCAAAAATTTTGAGGACAAATGGGACAATCTCAAACTCTTCATCGAGTATGGTATGCTCACCGAAGACAAATTCTGCGAGAGAGCTATGAAATTTGCCCTTCTCAAAAATACAGACGGCAAATTCTTCAGCTATGATGACTACAGAAAAGCCGTAGAGGGTGAGCAGAAAGACAAAAACAATAAAGTGGTTTATCTGTATGCAACCGATGCTGTAGAGCAATACTCTTACATCGAGTCTGCCAAAGCCAAAGGCTACGATGTCCTCCTTTTTGACTGCCATCTGGACTCCCACTTTGTAAATCTTCTTGAGAGCAAACTCTCTGACACCACATTTGCACGTGTGGATGCTGATACCATCGACAAACTTATCCAGAAAGAGGACGTCGAGAAACCAACACTTTCTGAGACAGAGCAGACAGACCTTTCAAACATTTTCCAGACACTTCTTCCTGCTGGTAACAACTACTATGTCCAGGCTGAGAACCTTGGTGAGAACAGCACCCCTATCCTCATCACACAGAGTGAGTTCATGCGTCGCTACAGAGAGATGTCATCTATGGGTGGTGGTATGAACTTCTATGGTGAAATGCCAGAGTCATACAATATCGTAGTGAACATGGAACACCCTCTTATCAAGAGAGTTCTTGAAGCAAAAGGTGCCGCTACAGCTGACAAAGTTACTGCTTGGGATGCAACACATGCCGAACTTAAAGGTGCTGTGGCCAAGATTGACGAGGCCAACAAGGATAAAAAATACGATGAGATCCCTACCGCTGACAAAGATGAAAAAGAGCGTCTGAACAAAGAGCTTGAGACCCTTGCCGGCATCCGTAAAGAGGCTATGGAGGAGTTTGCCAAAGGGAACACCCTCCTCAAACAGGTTACCGACCTGGCTCTCCTTGCCAACAATATGCTTAAAGGGAAAGAACTCAGCGACTTCATTAAGAGAAGCACCGAAGTCCTAATGTAATGCCAATCTTCACGGGGTCCCCAACACCCTATTGAACCAGATTGACACATTCGATATGAAACAGGCACGGAATCATACGATTTCGTGCCTATTTTTATTTGCATAATTAAATCCCTTCACATATCTTTGTGATATCAAAGTAATATCACATACTATAACTTATAAAAATTTAAGACTATGAAAGAGATTGTAAAACAAGAATTGGAATTTAAAGGGTTCAAAATGAGTGGATTCATTATGCTGTTTCTCCACATAATCGGACTTCCTGCACTTATCGCCGCCACAATTGCTCTCTTTAACGCAGAGGAGGTAATTATCCCTGTCTGCATTATTTTGTTCCTTATCTGGCTCATCTCAATGTTCGGATATATGCAGCTTGAGCCCAATGAGGCCAGAGTAATGGTATTCTTCGGTAAATACAGCGGAACCTTTACCCAAACCGGTTTCCACTGGGTGAATCCATTCTACGCCAAGAAGAAACTGTCTATGCGTGCCCGTAACCTTGATGTGGCTCCTATCAAAGTGAATGACAAGGGTGGTAACCCTATTATGGTAGGCCTTGTTCTGGTATGGAAACTGAAAGATACTTATAAAGCAATGTTTGAGATCGACTCGCAGACTATGGCCAGCAATGTAGCTACAGGTGTAACCACCGTATCATCTATTATGAAAGCGTTTGAAAACTATGTGAATATCCAGTCTGACGCAGCTCTACGCCAAGTAGCTACAAGATACAACTACGACAATAACGAAGGTGACTCTGATGAGCTTACCCTACGCTCGGGTGGTGAAGAAATCAATGAAATCCTTGAAAACCACCTTAATGAGAGACTGGCAATGGCAGGCATCGAAGTGGTAGAGGCACGCATCAACTATCTTGCATATGCACCTGAGATCGCTGCAGTAATGCTACGCCGCCAGCAGGCTTCAGCTGTAATTTCTGCTCGTGAGAAAATCGTAGAAGGTGCAGTATCTATGGTTAAGATGGCTCTTGACAAACTGGCAAACGAAAATATAGTAGAGCTTGATGACGAGAAGAAAGCTGCTATGGTAAGCAATCTCCTTGTAGTTCTCTGCTCTGACGAACAGGCTCAACCTGTAGTGAATACAGGAACATTGTATAACTAATAATCTCCATCACCGTGGCAGAGAAAAAAGATACCAAAAGTTTTATACTTCGGATAGATTCTGCAACGATGGAATCTCTGGAGAAGTGGGCCGCTGACGAATTCAGAAGCGTCAACGGCCAGCTTCAGTGGATCATAGCCGATGCACTCCGCCGCAGTGGCCGGGAGAAAAAGAAAAAGGGGGAGATAGATGTATAAAAGAGTATTTATAATTTTTGTCGCCCTGATGTCGACCTTGGGGTTGACTGCTCACGCATCATCCTGGGACTTGGTCCGAGAATCTAAGATGCCCGAACAGGTCGGGTATAACACTGGTTCGGTCAGACATGACGCCGTACTGGGCACCTGGAAAGGTACTTTGAACAATCAGGCTTCAGCCATCGACATCTATTTCACAATTACAGACACCGATGGCAAACTGTCAGCAACTATGACCATTCCCGAACAAGGGGTAAAGGGATTCCCTATCGACACTGTAACCTTCGATGGGTTCAACCTGAGCCTAAAAGTGAATGCCATCCAGATGAGCTACCAAGGAATGCTTGTAATGAACTCATTCACAGGCAAACTCACCCAATACGGTATGGAATTTCCCATGGCACTTACCCGAGGAGAGATCCCTATTGCGAAGCGCCCACAGGAACCAGTCAAGCCCTACCCCTACAGGGAGGAGCAGGTGATCTTCAAAAACGAGAAAGCTGGAATCCGCTTGGCAGGAGCCCTCACATTGCCCCAGGGCAACGGGCCATTCCCCGCAGTGGTGCTTGTCTCAGGAAGCGGCTACCAGGATCGCAATGAGGAGCTTATGGGACACAAACCATTTCTGGTCATTGCAGATGCCCTTACCCGCGCAGGCATTGCGGTACTCCGCTACGATGACCGTGGGGTTGGGGAATCAGAGGGGAGCACCCAAGGCAATACTACCCAAGACCTTTCATACGACGCCCAGGCAGCACTTCAATACCTCAAATCACGCCCCGAAATATCCCGCGCAGGGATTGCAGGGCACAGCGAAGGTGGAGCTATAGCATTTATTGTGGCAGCAAGAGAACCTGAATGCGACTTCGTAATATCCCTTGCAGGTCCTGGAATCAGCGGAGACAAGGTCCTCTCATCGCAGCAAAGGGCAATATACTCGACCTCAGGAGTCCCTACCCCACAGGTGGAACAGATAGTGGCTGCCAACAGGGTCCTTTTTGACATTATTTTGGCATCTGAGGAGAACAATGCTGCTCTCCGTACAAAAATTGAGGCCATGATGCCCGGACAGGAGGCAGCAGTGGACCAACTGCTTGACACCTGGATGTACCATTTTATAAAATACGATCCCACTTCCGACATCAAAGGTGTGAAGGTTCCCATTCTTGCACTCAACGGCACCAAGGATATCCAGGTGATCTGCGATTTGAATCTGGATGCCATTGCGGCGGCAAATCCTCGGGCAAAGATTGTAAAGTTTGATGGACTCAACCACCTCTTCCAGCACTGCACCACAGGGCTCCCTACAGAGTACGGCAATATAGAGGAGACGATTGCCCCGGAAGTTATTGATGAGATTGTAGGATTTATTACTACTTTTGCGGCCGCAAAATAAAGACGGCTATTTATGAAACAAGATATACGAAAGGGGCTTATTGCCTTTTCACCTATAATATTGATGCTCGCCATATATCTGGCGGGCTCAATTATTGCTGGAGACTTCTATAAAATACCCATTGCTGTAGCATTCCTTCTGGCGGGAATTTATGCAGTGGGGATTGCCCCTGGCAAAAGCATAACAGAAAAGGTGGAGCATTTCTCAAAGGGTGCTGCCAACTCCAGAATCCTCTATATGGTGTGGATTTTCGTCTTTGCAGGTGCATTTGCCGCCGTTGCCAAGGAGATTGGCGCTATAGATGCCACCGTGGATCTCACTTTGAAGTATATTCCGTCGAGATTTCTCCCTGCAGGATTTTTCCTGGCAGCTTGCTTCATATCGATGTCGATCGGAACATCTGTAGGGACAATTGTAGCTCTAACCCCAATAGTATCCGAACTTGCCACCAGCACCGGGGCTGACCCTGCTTGGCTCACAGGAATAGTGGTGGGTGGTGCATTTTTTGGAGACAACCTCTCATTTATCTCAGACACTACCATTGCGGCGACGCAGACCCAGGGGTGTGAAATGAAAGACAAATTCAAGACAAACTTCCTGATCATCCTCCCAGCGGCAATAATCGCACTGGTGCTATATATATTCCAATGGGAAGCAGTGGCAGAGGTATCTGTGACTGAGAATATCCAATGGTTCAAAGTTATTCCATATATAACAATAATCGCTGTAGCCCTTTTGGGTGTAAATGTGCTCCTGACCCTGATTATAGGGATTGCGGTAGCGGGAAGTATAGGTCTTCTATCAGGCGATATCTCACCAGTCACTATACTCACCTCTATGGGTGAGGGGATCGAAGGGATGTGTGAATTGATCCTCGTAACAATGTTTGCAGGGGGGCTTCTTGCTATTGTCGAGCTTAAGGGTGGAATGGAGCTTCTTGTCAAATGGCTCTCTTCCAAGGTAAAAGGAAAGAGGGGTGCAGAGGGATCTATTTCGTTCCTTACAGCAGTGGCAAATATATGCACAGCAAACAACACCATAGCAATCCTGACTGTAGGTCCGATTGCCAAGGAACTTTCTGAAAAATACGCTATCTCTCCGAAGCGTTCGGCCTCTTTGATGGATATAACTTCGTGCTTTATTCAGGGAATCCTCCCATATGGTGCCCAGCTCCTGATGGCCTCGGGCCTCGCTGCAATATCTCCACTTGCCATTATCCCCAACCTCTACTACCCTATCCTTATCGGACTAATGGTGGTACTGACCATCTTGTTCCAGTGGCCCAAGAGGTAATCAATATACAATACAGCTGGGCCAGGTCTGCAAAAAAGTGCTTGACCTGGCCCGCTAGCATATCCTAAGTATCTGTTTTTACATCAGTTATAAAATATCATTGGGCCAGGTCTAAACAAAAACAACACACCTAGCCCATCATGACAAAAAAAAAGAGACAACCTTTTCAGATTGTCTCTTTCAGTGGGAGCAGACGGAGTCGAACCGCCGACCCTCTGCTTGTAAGGCAGATGCTCTAAACCAACTGAGCTATGCTCCCTTAACTGGAAATATGTTTTTTAAGAGTGGGAGCAGACGGAGTCGAACCGCCGACCCTCTGCTTGTAAGGCAGATGCTCTAAACCAACTGAGCTATGCTCCCTCTTTTCTTAAGCGGATGCAAATATAGGGCAGTTTTTTCTAATCACCAAAAAAAATTAAAATAATTTTAATGCTTCTGCCACTACATAACTGCTCCCTCCGATGTAAACAACATCATTATCAGATGCTTGGGAAAGACATCTTCTAACAGCATCAACCACACCCGGTATCTCTTCCCCACTAAAATTACGGGAGCCCATCCACTCTGACAGCTTGCATGGCGCCATCGCCCTTGGTGAATCTGCTGCAGTATAGAAATAGTATGCTTCGCGAGGAAGATACCCGCTTATAGTGTCAAGATCCTTATCTGCCATTACACCGAAAACGACATATAGTTTTGGCTTCTCCCCTACTGACTTGGAGAGAGCCTCCGAATATACCCTACAAAGCTGCTCCATCACAGGGCGGATACCGTGAGGATTATGGGCTATATCGCACACTACAAAAGGTTTTTCAGAGAGCACTTCCCAACGGCCACGGAACCCTGTCCTTTTGGCTGCATGGAAGATAGAGTCCATAACAATTTCCAGATCGGAATCGGAAATTTCCGGGAAGAGTACATGTACAGACTGCATTACAGTCAACAGGTTCTCCCCCTGATAATCGCCCTTCAGGTCCATCTGAGGAAGAAATTCATCAAGAAATGCTTCTATGATTGAATCCCCTTCAGGATTGTTTTCGAACTCATCACTCATCTGATGTGTAAAATGCACCTCTGCCCCCCTCTCCTGGGCTATATCACTTAGAACCTTCTGCACCGCCTCTGATACCGCTCCCACTACCACAGGGACACCTGGCTTTATTATTCCACCCTTTTCATAGGCAATCTTCTCCTCAGTATCACCCAATATATCTGTATGATCCAGCCCTATCGATGTAATCACAGACAAGACAGGTGTCACAATATTCGTCGAATCGAGTCGGCCACCAAGGCCACACTCCACCACAGCATAATCCACCTCACAGCCGGCAAAATAATCAAAAGCCATAGCTGTGGTTATCTCAAAAAATGATGGATCATTCTCAGTCACAAACCCCTCTGTCCTCTCCAGAAAATCAAGGACAGCTTCCTGGGTTATCATCTCACCATCCACCTTGATCCTCTCCCTGAAATCCACCAGATGAGGTGAGGTATATAAGCCCACTTTGTACCCGAGCCCCATAAGTACAGAGGCCAACATACTTGACACAGAACCCTTTCCATTGGTCCCGGCCACATGAATGATACGGAAATCCCTATGAGGATGCCACAAGAAATGGTCAAAGGCCTCCATAGTCTCAATACCAGGATGATACCCCTTCTTTCCCACCTTCTGAAAAGATGGAACAATCCTAAAAAGTGAATCAATCCTTTTTTCGTATTTGCTCAAATCTGCACCCATCAATGCTCTGTGTTGATAATTTGTTTGCAAAATTGGCAAAAATATCGGCCAAAAGTGATAAAAAATGAGTATTTTTACCGAATTAAACACTGAATATCATTATACATAATAGCTATGATTCTATTCTTCCAAACCAAGACTGACACAGTTATCGCTGTTAAGACATCTTCAGAACTTTCAAAAACCTCAATAGAGGCACTCCAGTGGCTATTTTCAGACGCCACCCTTATCCCTGCCGAGAAGGTGGAAGGGAGCTTCATCGGTCCACGCCGTGAAATGATTACCCCTTGGAGCACCACTGCTGTCGAAATCACCGAGAACATGAACATCACCGGTATTGAGCGTATCGAGGAGTTCTTTGCAGGCAAAGATTCATATGACAAGATGCTTCAGCGTCAGTACGAAGGTTTGGATCAGGAGATCTTCACCATTGACAAGGAACCTGAGAAGATTGTCCATATCACCGATCTCGAATCTTACAACAAACAAGAGGGTCTTGCACTCTCTCCAGAAGAGATTGCTTATCTGAAAGGGCTCGCTGACAAACTTGGACGTCCGCTTACCGACAGTGAGGTATTCGGTTTCTCACAGGTTAACTCAGAGCACTGCCGCCACAAAATTTTCAACGGCACATTCATCATCGACGGAAAGGAGATGGAGTCATCCCTCTTCAAGATGATCAAGAAAACATCATCAGAAAATCCCGGAAGGATAGTTTCAGCATATAAAGACAATTGTGCATTTATCGATGGCCCTGTAGTGGATATGTTCCACCCTGCTTCGGGAGACAAACCCGATTTCTTCGGCCTGCACGAGAACAAGACAGTTATTTCACTAAAGGCAGAGACCCACAACTTCCCCACCACAGTAGAGCCATTCAACGGTGCTGCCACCGGTAGTGGTGGTGAGATACGCGACCGTATTGCAGGTGGCAAGGGTTCATTCCCTATCGCAGGTACTGCCGTATATATGACATCATACCCCCGCTTTGAAGAGGGCAACAAAGAGCTCCGCACATGGGAGCAGGATGAGGCCCGTCCTTGGCTGTACCAGACACCTCAGGAGATTCTCATCAAAGCATCTAATGGTGCTTCAGATTTCGGAAACAAGTTCGGTCAACCAGTGATCACCGGTTCGCTCCAGACACTTGAACACACTGAGGATGAGAGAAAATATGGTTTTGACAAAGTAATTATGCTTGCCGGAGGTATCGGTTATGCCAAGAAGAAAGACTCTCTGAAAGAGACCCCTGAAGTGGGCGATAAGATCGTCCTTCTTGGAGGTGACAACTACCGTATCGGTATGGGTGGTGGTGCAGTATCATCTGTAGCAACAGGTGAGTATGGCAACGCTATCGAGCTCAATGCCATCCAGCGTTCAAACCCTGAAATGCAGAAGAGGGCTTACAATGCCATCCGTGCCATTTCAGAGAAAGAGGAGAACACCATCATATCTGTTCACGACCACGGCGCAGGTGGTCACCTTAACTGCCTTTCAGAGCTTGTAGAGGAGCTTGGTGGTAACATTGACATCGAAAAGCTCCCTATTGGCGACCCTACACTGTCTGCCAAAGAGATTATCGGCAACGAATCTCAGGAGAGAATGGGTCTGGTTATGAAAGAGGAGAACGTAGAGGAACTCCACCGTATTGCAGAGCGCGAAAGGGCTCCATTCTATGTTATCGGCGAGACTACAGGAAAACACAACTTCACCCTTAAGAACAATGTTACAGGGGAGACACCTATCGACCTTGAACTTTCAGATATGTTCGGCTCTACCCCTAAGACAGTGATGACCGATGAGTCACCTAAAGGTGGTGCTGACGGAAGAGGTGGTTTCAAAGCCATAGATATGGATGTGGATGCACTGACACCAGCAGAGATAGAGACTCAGATAGCAAAAGTTCTCAGCCTTGAGTCTGTCGCTTGTAAAGATTGGCTCACAAACAAGGTGGACCGTTCGGTTACCGGCCTTATCGCTTGCCAGCAGACCTGCGGTGAGATTCAGCTCCCACTCAACAACCTCGGAGTAACAGCCATCGGATATCAGAACAAAGAGGGTATCGCCACCAGTATCGGACACGCCCCTATGGCAGGTCTTATCGATCCTGCTGCAGGTTCAAGAATAGCTATTTCAGAGGCACTTACCAATATGGTTTGGACCCCTATCAAAGAGAACCTTACAGGTGTTTCACTCAGTGCAAACTGGATGTGGCCATGTAAGAATGATGGAGAGAATGCCCGTCTTTACAGTGCGGTAAAAGGTGCTTCAGACTTCGCCATTGCCCTTGGCGTCAATATCCCTACCGGCAAGGACTCAATGTCGATGACACAGAAATATCCTAATGGCGACAAAGTTCTCTCTCCAGGTACAGTCATCATCTCTACAGTAGGTGAATCTGAGGATGTTTACGCCACTATCCACCCTGTAGTACAGAAAGAGGAATCTACCCTTTACTATATACCTTTCACCTCAGACAGGAGCTATCCCCTCGGAGGTTCTGCATTTGCCCAGACCATCAAGAAAGTGGGTGCAGAGACTGCTGATGTAAAAGACCCTGAATACTTCAAGAGCTGCTTCAACACCCTGCAGGATGTGATGTTCCGTTCGGGCAACACCCCTGTCCTTGCAGGTCACGACGTATCTGCAGGCGGTCTTGCCACTACCCTTTTGGAGATGTGCTTCGCCAATGTGGATGGTGGTCTTGATGTTGACCTTACAGCTTTCGAATCTGCACGAATTCTATTCTCTGAGGTTCCTGCAGTGGTAGTTCAGGTGAAAGCTGGCGCAGAGGATTCATTTGTACAAGCCCTTGGCAATGTAGCTGCTTACAAGATCGGTAAATTCGCAAAAGAGAGATGCGTCAATATCGCCCTTCCTGGCAACAAATCACTCTCACTTGATATCGATAAGATGAGGGATGTATGGTTTGAGACATCATATCTATTCGATGTCCACCAGGTAGGCAAAGAACTTGCTAAAGAGAGATACACCAATTACAAAAACCAACCTCTACAATACTCATTCCCTGCAGGTTTCACCGGCAAATATGACACCCCTGCAGAGCGCAAGCATACAGCTGCCATCATCCGCGAGAAAGGTTCAAACGGTGACCGCGAGATGGCATGGGCACTCTATATGGCAGGTTTCAATGTGAAGGATGTCCATATGACAGACCTTATCACAGGCCGCGAGACCCTCGAGGATGTCAACATGATAGTATTTGTAGGTGGTTTCTCAAATGCCGATACCCTCGGTTCTGCCAAAGGTTGGGCTGGTGCGTTCCAGTACAATGAAAAGGCTAAAAAAGCCCTTGAAAACTTCTACTCACGCAAGGATACCCTCAGCCTCGGTGTCTGCAACGGTTGTCAGCTGATGGCTGAGCTCGGACTTATCACTTACGAAGAGCGTGAACGTTCACCTAAGATGAAGCACAATGATTCTCACAAATACGAATCTGCATTCGTGGGTGTTCAGGTGGAAAATTCACCTGCAGTACTCCTCTCTTCACTTACAGGTAGCAAACTCGGTATCTGGGTTGCTCACGGTGAGGGCAAATTCTCATTCCCTGAGTCTATCGACAAATACAATGTCGCACTAAGATATACCTATAACTCCTACCCTGCCAACCCTAACGGCTCACCGGAGGGTATCGCAGGCGTATGTTCTCAGGATGGACGTCATCTTGCCATGATGCCTCACCCTGAAAGGTGCTTGAGACCATGGAACTGGGCTCATTACCCATACGAGAAGAGAAATGAGGAGGTTACTCCTTGGATAGAACTATTCATCAATGGTAAAAAATGGCTAGAAAGACAGTAAACACTACTTCTTCAAACCCAAATCCGGCCATATTCGTTCTTGACACGAATATCATCCTCCACGACCACAGGTCGATGTATAACTTCCAGTCCAATGATGTATACATCCCTATCACTGTGGTCGAGGAGTTGGACAAATTCAAAAAAGGTAATGACACCCTGGCTTTCAATGCCAGGAGTTTCATAAGGGAGATTGACCGTCTCTCAAACAATTCCCTATTCGACCAGGGGGTATCTATGGGTCCCGGTAAAGGGAAAGTCAAAATAGAGATGGGTCATCCCTTCCCTCCAGAGTATGAAGGGGCACTCGTGGAAGACATTCCTGACCATAGAATAATCTCCACTGCTCTCTGGGTCAGGGACCACTATCCCGAAAGAAATGTGGCCCTTGTCACCAAAGACATGAATATGAGGCTCAAAGCCAGGGCGATGGGTCTTACTGTTGTGGATTATATGGTAGACCACGTGGACCAGTCAAAAATTGACAAAATCCAGAAAGAGGTCTCCACATTCAGGAAAGTCCAGACCTCTGTAATCAAAAGACTTACAGAGAATGATCAGATTGCTCCGGCAGAGCTAGGTATCAAAAAGAAATTGCTCCCCAACCAGCTCTTCAAAATCTACGCGGAGGACGGATCTCTCCACCTTGGGAGATTTGACATAGGGGAGAAAGCCATCGTAAGGATTACCAAAGATACTGCACTGAACATCTCTCCCCGCAACGAAGAGCAGATTTTCGCCCTTGAAGCCATCCTGAATCCCGAAATCAAACTCATCTCCCTTACAGGCCCTTCGGGCTCAGGGAAGACACTTCTGGCACTTGCAGGGGCATTGGCTCAGAGATCACAGTTCCAGCAGATAATCCTTGCACGCCCGATCATTCCCCTTCTGGAGAAAAACATTGTCATAATCCCCGAGAAGATCGAGAATAAAGTGGCACCATTTCTCCTCCCCCTTTACGACAATCTCAACCTCATAAAAAGTTCACTGCAGAACAGACCGGAGCTCCTCAGTGAGATTGAGCAAATGATTAGGGATGAGAGGCTTATCATATCTCCATTGGCATACATAAGGGGGAGAAGCCTCAATAATGTATGTTTCATCATCGATGAGGCCCAGAACCTTACTCCGCACGAGATGAAGACCATAATCACCCGTGCCGGTGACAATACCAAAATCATATTTTTGGGAGATATTTTCCAGATTGACCAGCCCTATCTGGATGTACACTCAAACGGCTTGAGCTTGCTGGGTGAGAAATTCTTCGGACAGGCTGTTTTTGAACACATCAATATGGCAAGGGGAGAGAGGAGCGAACTTTCAAAACTTGCTTGTAAATTGCTGTAATTTTTTTATTATATTTGTGCCCCTAAAAAAGAAACAATTATACACTTCAAAATAAAACATTTAACACTAAACACTTATGTCAACTAAAAGAGTTTATTTCTTCGGCGGTAAAGAAGCTGAAGGTAATGGTTCCATGAGAAATCTACTTGGTGGTAAAGGTGCTAACCTAGCTGAGATGTGTACTCTAGGTATCCCTGTACCAGCTGGTTTTACTATCACTACAGAGTGCTGTACTGAGTACTATGATCTTGGATGTCAGTATCCTGCAGAATTGGAACAAGAAGTTAATGCCGCTCTTGCTCGCGCAGAGGAGATGATGGGCATGAAATATGGTGACAAGGACAATCCTCTTTTGGTTTCTTGCCGTTCAGGCGCCAGAGCTTCTATGCCTGGTATGATGGAAACCGTTCTAAATATCGGTCTTTGCTCAGCTACCATCCCTGGTATGATTGCGAAGACTCAGAACCCACGTTTCGTATATGACGCATACCGTCGTCTTATCATGATGTACTCAGACGTGGTAATGGAGAAATCAGAAGGTATCGAGCCAGCTGAAGGTCAGGGTATCCGCGTTCAGCTTGACCGTATGCTTCACGATGTTAAAGAGGCTAAAGGCTACAAATCTGATACAGATCTTACAGAAGAGGATCTTATCCAGCTTTGCGACGCTTTCAAAGTTCGCGTAAAAGAGGTTCTTGGTCAGGAGTTCCCAGATGATGCAAAAGCACAGCTTTGGGGTGGTATCGGCGCCGTTTTCAAATCATGGAACGGTAGAAGAGCTATCGCTTACCGCCGTATCGAGAACATTCCAGATGATTGGGGTACAGCTGTAAACGTACAGGCAATGGTATTCGGTAATATGGGTTCAAACTCAGCTACAGGTGTTGCTTTCTCTCGTAACCCTGCTACCGGTGAGAACAAATTCTACGGTGAGTGGCTAATCAACGCTCAAGGTGAGGACGTTGTAGCTGGTATCCGTACACCTAACCCTCTTAACGAGGCTACCAAAAACGAGCACAACAAACATCTTGCTTCTCTTGAGACCGCTATGCCAGAGGTTTACAAAGAGCTTGACACTATCCAGCAGAACCTTGAGGCTCACTTCCACGATATGCAGGACATCGAGTTCACTATCCAGGATGGTAAACTTTGGATGCTTCAGTGCCGTGTTGGTAAGAGAACCGGTCTTGCTGCCCTTAACATGGCTATGGATATGCTTCACGAAGGTCTTATCGATGAGAAGACCGCTGTTTTGCGTGTAGCTCCTACTCAGCTTGATGAGCTTCTTCACCCTATCCTTGACCCTAAAGCAGAGAAAGGTGCACAGGTTATCGCACAAGGTCTTCCTGCAGGTCCTGGTGGCGCAGTAGGTAAAATCGTCTTCACTGCTGAGGATGCAGTAGAGGCTGCTGCCAAAGGTGAAAAAGTTATCCTTGTTCGTGAAGAGACCAACCCTGAGGACGTAGAGGGTATGAGAGCTGCTGACGGTCTTTTGACTGCTCGTGGCGGTATGACCTCTCACGCTGCTCTTGTAGCTCGCGGCTGGGGTAAATGCTGTATCGTAGGTTGCGACGCTGTTCAGCTAAAAACTGTAGATGAGAAGAGAGTTCTTGTTATCAACGGCAAAACATACAATGAAGGTGATGTATTCTCACTAAACGGTTCTAAAGGTTGGGTTTATGACGTTCCTGTAAAAACTATGGACGCATCTGAGAACCCACGTTTCGTAGAGTACATGCAGATCGTGGACAAATACCGCAAACTTGGTGTAAGAACCAACGCTGAGAACCCTCAGGATGCTCAACAGGCTATCAACTTCGGTGCTGAAGGTATCGGTCTGTTCCGTATCGAGCACATGTTCTATGGCGCTAACTCTGAGGCTCCACTTTCTAAACTCCGCAAGATGATTCTTTCTAAGAACACTGAGGAGAGAGTTGCTGCACTTAACGAGCTTATGCCTTACGTTATCGATGTAACCAAAGGTACAATGAAAGTTATGGATGGCAAATCAGTTACCTTCCGTCTTCTTGACCCACCTTTGCATGAGTTCGTTCCACAGGGTGAAGAGAAACAGAAAGAGCTTGCTGAAGAGCTTGGTATCACTGTAGAGGCTGTTCAGAAACGTGGTGAAGGTCTACACGAGGTTAACCCTATGATGGGTCACCGTGGTGTACGTCTTGGTATCTCTTATCCAGAGGTTAGTGAGATGCAGTTCAGAGCTATCTTCACTGCTACTGCTCAACTTATGAAAGAGGGCTTCGATCCACGTCCTGAGATCATGATCCCTGTAACCATCTCTGTAAACGAGCTTGACTTCCAGAAGAAGATCCTTGACAGAGTTCACGCTGAAGTAGAGGCTGAATATGGTCTTAAGATCAACTACCTATACGGTACTATGATTGAGATCCCTCGTGCCGCTATTCTTGCTGACAAGATGGCTGAGACTGCACAGTTCTTCTCATTCGGTACCAACGACTTGACTCAGATGACTTACGGTTTCTCTCGTGACGATATCGGAGCATTCATGCCTGACTATTTGAACAATAAGATCATCCCTAACGATCCATTCCAGACTTTGGATGTGACTTCAGTAGGTCACCTTATTGAGATCGGTGTGAAAGGTGGTCGTACAACCAATCCTAACCTTAAAGTAGGTATCTGCGGTGAGCACGGTGGTGACCCTGCATCAGTAGAGTTCTGCCACTTGATCGGCATGAACTACGTATCATGCTCTCCATTCCGCGTTCCTATCGCAAGATTGGCAGCAGCACAGGCAGCTATCAAATACGACAAATAATCGTTAACGATTGATAAAATGTAATGAGTCTCCCCATTGGTTCAAGCCGATGGGGATACTTTTTTTAGAGAGGAACTCTTCAAGTTTTGATTTGGAGATGGCCGCATCATCCTCAATACCCAGTTTGTTCTCATAGATCTGGTAATTTGCCCTTACATCCTGGATAGTCATATTGGGCATAATGACATTGGCCCCGGCCATAATAGCCATCTCGCGACCTTCAGGGTGGAGAGTCTGCATGGCAGTGGTAGCTGCAATATTTATATCGGGCATCATCAGACGGAGCAGTGCCACCATCTTTAGCGAAAGTGTCAACCTCTCTTCGGGTGGGAGAATATTGTTGCGGAGGGCCCACATAGGGGTCTGCGAATGTTCAAGATATGGTCCCATCCCACACATATCTATATCGAAATCGCGGAAGAAAAGGAGATCGTCTGCCAGATGCTCGGTAGTCTGGAAAGGGAGACCAATCATCACCCCTGTTCCTACCTGATACCCGGTATATTTAAGATTAAGAAGGGCTTGGACACGTGAATTGAAGGAGTGGAGATCCCCTGACGGGTGAATCATATTGTAAAGCTCTTCATTGGATGTCTCTATCCTCAGAAGATAGCGGTGTGCACCTGCATCAAACCAATCCTCATACACCTCTATGGGCTGCTCTCCTAGAGAGAGTGTGATGCCCAAGGGATTCTTGCGCGAAAGCCTCTTTATCTTCTTTATAAGCCTCTTTATATCTTTTACAAACGCTTTGTCCTGGCGCTCACCACCTTGAATCACTATTGAGCCGTATCCCGCATCCAGAGCAAACTTTGCTGCACCAAGCACATCATCATTGGAGAGCTGGTATCTTACCACTGCACTGTTATCTGAGCGAATACCACAATACAGGCAATTTTTCCTGCAAATATTGGAGATCTCTATAAGGCCACGCAAATATACACTCTCCCCTACATTCTCCACTTTTGTACGATAAGCCTCATCAAAGAGTTGGGAAACTACCTGTGGGTCCCTCTCATTCAATAAATCTATTATTTGCCCTCTATCTAATTCCATCTGCTGACAATTTTACACCTTTCATATATGCAATGGCCATTCCGTAGTTGGCAACCGGTATCCCTGCTTTAATAGCAGGTTTAAGCCTCATATGGAGCTGCTTGGATGTTATCATACACCCTCCGCATTGGACCACCATGGAGTACTCTGAAATATTCCTCTCTATTTTGTCCAGGCCTGCCACCACATCAAACTCAAGGCTCTTCCCTGTGAATTTTCTGAAGAGGGCAGGTAATTTTACCCTCCCTATATCTTCGCAAGATGAGTGATGTGTGCACGATTCGAGGATCAGGATGCGGTCACCATCCTGCAGATTTGAGATTTTAGGGGTCCCTTCAAGATAATGTTTATAGCAGCTGCTTTTTCGTGCCATGAGGACACTGAAACTGGTTAGTGGGACACTTGCCGGGACAACCGCGGCCACTTCTGAGAATACCTGACTGTCTGTTACCACAAGCTCCGGCAATGGTGAGGTCTCAAGATATTGCTTAAGGGTATCGGGTTGCACTACAGAGACGATAGCTCGTTTGTCAAGCAGCTCCCTTATTGCCATTGCCTGAGGCAATATAAGTCTCCCTTCCGGGGCCTCAGAGTCAATAGGGCATACAAGCAATACACGGGAGTAGTCAAGTCCTTCAAACATCCCCCTCTGTTGATATGGAGCCACTTGGAGATAGGCTTTGTAGAGGTATGCCAAAAGAAGTTCCACCGCTGATTCAGACCCCTGAATATCTGTATTTTTGCATGAGAATTCAACCACATCAATATGATATGTCTCAGCCAATTCTACCGCTACCGCAGGATCGAGTGGGACCAGATCCGACTGGTTATGAACCAGAATCACTGGTGTATCCTCATCTCTGAAAAATTCCAGCAACTCCCTCTCCTCCTTTCCGAAGATATTGTTGGTAAAGAGGATAAGTGCGATATCCACTTGTCTGGCGATTGCAGCACTCTTCTCTACCCTCATTGTCCCAAGATCGCCGGAATCATCGATTCCTGCGGTATCAATAAGGAGACATTTTCCCATATCAGGGAGCTCAATCCTTTTTCTTACTGCATCAGTAGTTGTTCCTGGAACTGATGACACTATAGATATCTCTTGTCCCGATAGGAGATTTACCAATGAGGATTTTCCCACATTCCTTCTGCCAAATAATCCAATGTTTGTCAAAGCCATATTTTGCACAATTTTTGCTTGTCTGAGTAATCACAAAATTAAGATTTTATTCAAAATAAATGTTAACTTTGAGAGTTAAAAAATATTAGCATGAGCTTTTTGACAGAAGGTTTTCTACTTGTAGGAGCAATACTACTCGTAGTCAGTATATTTGTAAGTAAACTAAGTTTCAAATTTGGAGTCCCCACCCTCCTCCTCTTCTTGATGGTGGGTATGCTTTTTGGCTCTGACGGAGTAGGTATCGAATTCAGCAATATGAAATACGCCCAGGCCATAGGTATTGTGGCGATGAGCATTATCCTCTTCTCAGGTGGTATGGACACCAAATTCTCAGACATCAGACCTGTTGTGGTCCCTGGATTGGTATTGTCCACTTTAGGCGTAGTTCTAACTGCCATTATTACAGGACTGTTCATATTCCTCCTTTCAAAATCGGCTATCATCTCCATAACATTCACCCTACCGATATCTATCCTGCTGGCCTCTACTGCATCTTCTACAGATTCAGCCTCAGTATTCAGCATCCTAAGAGGTCAGAATATAGGTTTGAAAAACAATCTAAGGCCTATGCTTGAGCTCGAAAGCGGTAGTAACGACCCCGTGGCATATATTATGACCATAACTATGATTGGGGCTGTCACCTCCGGAGAAGGGCTTTCGTGGAACCTGGCAGTGAACTTCATAATACAGCTTCTGGTAGGTACCCTATTTGGTTATCTGCTGGGAAAACTTGGAGTTTTTGTCATCAATAAAATCAACCTGCATAATACATCACTCTACCCTATCCTGGTATTGTGCCTGATTTTCATCACCTACTCCACCACCTATTTCCTCAATGGCAATGGATATCTCGCTGTCTATATAGCCGGTATGGTAGTAGGCAACCACCCTTTGGTAAAAAAGCTCGAGACCAATACATTCCTGGATGGTCTTACCTGGCTGTTCCAGATCATTATGTTCTTGATTCTGGGTCTGCTTGTAAATCCGCGCGAGCTCCTTACCATAGCCCCTTTTGCCATACTTGTGGGTATTTTTATGATAGTGGTGGCAAGGCCCCTCACCGTATTCCTGACATTGATCCCATTCAAGAAAATAGATGTAAAATCCAAACTGTTCATATCGTGGGTAGGTCTCCGTGGCGCAGTTCCTATACTGTTTGCCACATACCCTGTGATAGCAGAGGTAGAGAACTCACATGTGATCTTCAACATAGTATTCTTCATCACCATCGTATCGCTTATAATCCAGGGGACCACCATCCCATTCATGGCTAAAAAACTCGATCTTGACCAGGAGATGGAGAAGGTGGGCAATGATTTCGGTATTGTTTTCCCTGAAGAGATAGATTCCAAATTGTGGGATGTGGAGATTACCGAAAACATGCTTATCAACGGACACAGACTTATGGATATGCAGCTTCCTAAAGGGATTCTCGTGATAATGATAAAGAGAAATGACCAGTACATAATCCCCAATGGTGATGCTGAGATTCACATAGGGGATAAACTATTGCTGGTATCCGCCCCTGAACACGACGAGCCGCATGTCCTCCAACCATAACTTGCTTCAATATGGCAAATTTTATAGTAAGAGCATTCCAGAGGAGGAAACTCCGCAAACTTCCTTGTGTAAACAAAAGGATATATACCTCCTTTGATGACGCCAAGACAGTAGCCTTCGTATTTAACTCACAAACACCCCGTATTGATGAGGCGATAAAAATCTTTGAGAAGGCGATGAAGGAGATGAACATATCATACAGGGGACTCGGAATATCATTTACCAAAGATGAGACCACCAATCCCAAACTGGACCATGATCCATATGTAGTCCAAATATTGACCAAGGAGACCAACTGGCTTGATATTCCGATTATAGAGCAGGCTGAAGAGTTCTACAACGGAGATTATGACATCCTCTTTGACTTCTCACTTGATACATCATTTACCATCAAATACTCCCTGAAAAGGTGCAAATGCAACATGATTGTAGGATACAGTCCCGATATGCAGAATATATATGACATTTTCATAGGTGATGGTGGAAGGGAGAGATCCATAGTGGAACGGATAGAATATACAATAGGTTATATAAGTACAATAAAATCGAAATAGATGGGTAAAATTACCAAATATCTTGGCGTCGCTGTCAAAGGTGCATGTATGGGTGCGGCCGACGTCATACCCGGTGTCTCAGGCGGCACCATAGCATTTATAACAGGCATTTATGACCAGTTTGTAGGTTCGCTCAATAATATTGATGCCACAGCTGTAAAACTGCTGTTCAAGGGGCGAATCAAAGAGTTATGGGAGCACATCAACGGGACATTCCTGGTTAGTCTTTTTGCAGGTATCCTATTCAGTGTGCTGTCACTGGCCAAACTTATGCAGTATCTACTTACCTGGCACCCTATCGAGACCTGGGCATTCTTCTTCGGACTCATTGTGGCCTCTGTAATTTTCATTGGCAAAGGTGTCGAGAAGTGGAGAGGAAAGGATTACCTTATGTATGTATTGGGTATTGCACTCGGAGTGGTTATATGCACCCTCTCCCCTACCACCACACCAGATGCACTATGGTTCATATTCCTCAGTGGAGCCATTGCCATCTGTGCCATGATCCTTCCAGGCATATCGGGAAGTTTCATCCTCCTTATATTGGGAAAATACCAATTCATCATGGGGGTCATCTCCGACCTCACATCGGGAATCAATCTCGTGGAGAACATCATTATAATCGGAGTCTTCGCCATCGGAGCAGTAGTAGGAATTCTCTCATTCTCCAAATTCCTCCACTGGCTCCTAGAGAGATACCAGCGTCAGACCATACTCGTAATGGTCGGATTCATCACCGGATCACTTGTAAAAGTGTGGCCATGGTCCAACATGGAGGCTATTGCCCAGTCCCAGTTCCCAGAATTGGCTGATCTTCCTTCAGATGTGATGATCGAGACCCTCCCTGGCTTTATGAACCAGATAGAGATGCACTACACCGGCGCAATCATCTTTGCCATCATAGGCTTTGTCCTCATAACAGGCATCGAAATGGCCGGAAAGATCATTGCGAAAAAGAGAGCAGAATAGAGGTAAATAGACTGACCATCCGCAGTCTGACGTATCTATAAAGCGACTGACTGCTCCAGACACTCTGGAGCATGACTACCTGCAGTGTGACCGTCTACAGCAGCCCCTCGAAGCACGAAACTTGCGGCCAGAACGACACCGGTCCTCCAACTGTGTAAAACAGCGGACAGGCAGCAGGCTGCACATACCAGCCAGAACGACTACAACAGCCCCCGAAGCACAAACCCTGCCGCCAGAACGACACCGTCACACCACTTTTTCGCAAAAAACTTGACGGTGTGTCCTCAAAACGCCACATATCCCACCTGTTCCGATACACACCTACAAGTTTTTTCCCGATTTCTTGCTAGTGTGTCCCCAAAACACCTGTTTTCCCATCATAAACGTGACCGTCATGCAACTTTTCAATGAAAATCTTGCATGACGGTCACGTTATTGCAGCCCCTGCCAAGTTATCTAGGGATTTGGCCGCTGGCATTCCCTTCGGGATTGAGGCTCTGCCATTCCCTTCGGGATTGGGCCGCTGTACTACAATCCACAACCTATAGAGTATTTTGGCCGTACCCTCCCCCTTTTACAATCTCCACCTGAGGGTGATCATGGCATCAGCGTCGGGTGTGCCTTCGAAGGGGTAATCCAAGGTGCCAATAATGCCCAATGCGAGCTTATCAGTTATCTTTACGAAGAGTCTGGTCTGGGAGTAAAACTCTGCTGGGACATTTGTCAAATGGGTTTTCCACAGGTCGTTGAATGTCTCAATCTGGAAATGTTTCCATTCCCATCCCCCGACAATGGAGAGTTGTCCGCCAAATCCACCGCGTTGCCTCCACATGGCAAGGGGCTCAATTGCCAGATATCCGTGCTGACTATAGAAACAGTAGGCTCCGCCAAGATATGCGGTGCTCTCAAAAAATGAGAGTCCGGCTGCTGCTCTGTATTCAGCGTGGAGAAAAACGGGGAGATCCCACCATCTCTGTTCCCAAAAGAATTGTCCGTATGCCCCGAATGAATGGCCTCTCCAGTCACCCATTTCGATATATCCGTAACCGATATGATTTTCTCCGATACCTGTGGATTCAGATGCAATCACCCCATTGTCTCCAAATGGGGAATACATCAGCATCATCGATGATGTGACTTGCCCTTTGGCAGCGACTCCGAGGAAGATGGTAATGATGAGAACAATCAGCCTTTTCATAAATGTGTATCAGTTTTTTTATTTGAATTTGATGAGCTGTGACGTTTTTGCGGTATTTATGTCACAGTCATCCCACTTTTTGCCATTTACCCCCCATATTAGCCACTACTGTGACATTTTTCTTCCAAAAAACTGCACAGTGATACTTGGTAAGCAATACTGCAAATGGTATCACAAGCAAAAAAGTTACGGCCCTGCGGGGATTGGGCCCCCGGCATTCCCCTGCGGGGATTGGGCCGCTGGCATTCCCTTCGGGGATTGGGCCGCTGGCATTCCCCTGCGGGGATTACGTCGCTGACGCTCCGTTTTCCCGTACCTCCGCGGGCCATCCTGCAATCTAAAGCAAAAACGGCATCCTGCTTACGCAGGTGACCTCTTTTTTGTATGCCTCTGTTCCTTACGAAAGCAAGCTTTCGCCCGGCCCGTCGGCATACAAAAAAACGTGCGATTTTCATCGCACGCTTTGCTTTAGATTGTGATTCGGTTGGGATTCGAACCCAAGACCCACAGCTTAGAAGGCTGTTGCTCTATCCAACTGAGCTACCGAACCAGGCCACTATGTTTTCGGATTTCTCCGAAAGAGGTTGCAAAGATAGGCAAATTTTACAAAATACCAATTATTTAATTGCCATTTTTTCAAATTCCATTACTCTATTTTTCCCCTATGTACATTCTGCATATACCCAGGGTGAAGCCTTTATGGGTAACATTGCGGTAGCCGGCATCCTCCATCATCTTCATAAATTTATCGGGAGCCGGGAATTTGAGTACTGAAGCAGGGAGATATTCATAAGCCCCCCTATCACCAGATACCATACCACCAATAGCGGGAAGTATCTTCAGGAAATAGAGTTTATAGCACCAGCGGATGAAGCTATTGGATGGGACAGAGAGCTCAAGAATCACACACCTTCCTGATGGCTTGAGGACACGGTGCATCTCCTCCAGCCCTTTTTCCAGATGCTCAAAGTTCCTTACTCCAAATGCCACAGAGATTCTGTCAAATGTCCCTGTCTCAAATGGCAATTCTTCACAGTCACCCTGAATCATAACGGCATTTACACCAGCTGCGCTGATTTTCTCACGTCCGATTTTCATCATACCTTCGGAGAGATCCACACCGGTAACCAGACTTCCGGACGCAGCAGCTTTGGCTATCTCTATTGTAAAATCACCTGTACCACACGCCACATCGAGTATCTGAAGGGGGTCCGGCACATCCACAATCCTCTTCACCGCCTTTCTCCTCCAGCTCTTGTCAATATTCATCGACAGAATATGGTTCAGTTTGTCATAATCGGGGGCAATATTGTCAAACAAACTCCTTATTTTCTCCTTTTTTGCCATAATATGCTCAGTTTCTCCGGCCAGGTCTGCAAAAATAGCTCATACCTGGCCAGCTCAAAATTTATATTTACCTAATTTTCAAAAACATACAAATTTACATCCGGCCCGGTCTCACACATTTTTGCAGACCTGGCCGCCAAAGCGCCATTTCCCATCAGAACCTCAGCAGCCTGACCGGATGGGGCACCTCATACGGAGTGGCACGTATGAAAATGAGCCATTGCGCCAGATAATAGGTCACCATTATCATTGCGCCTGCATTCTCCACCGGCTCCACAAAAAGGTTCCATGCCAGAACAAGGTCAGATATCACAAACAAGGCTGCGCCCAATGCATACAGCGAACTTCTCTGGAGCAATGCCATCAGGAACATACCGCATATCACCACTGCATAGGCACCTCCAGCAATTCTCACCACACCAGCTGGAATTGCCGGTACCACAAGCGCAAACGCCACAGCCATCACTGCCAATACACAAAGGGAGAATATGCTCAGATGGACCACTGTCCTTCTGCTCACCTTCCCATCCCTTTTGTCAACTTTCGCGAAATATCTCCTGACGAAAAAGAGGATATACCACAGATGTGCCACTGCGAAAAGCCCTATCTGCCAAAGAATCTCTCCGGCACTCCCTGCCACATCCCCCATTGCAGAGAAGAGCAATGCCAATGAGACTTCCCACGGTGTCAGCCATAGCGATGCTACGAAAAGGGCAACCACAGGGTATGCCAGTTCATAGGGCAATGCCAATGGCAAAAAGAAAATTGCGACCAATGCGATAAAAAGCCCGGTAGCAGAAAATGCCATTGGCTTAACACATTTCTCACTCAATCTGAATAGAGCCATAAGTTCAAAATTTGCTCTAAGATAGCACTTTGTTTGCATCCAAGGAAAATTTTAGGTAAATTGCAAACAAACATTTAAAAGCCAACACTATGAAGAAGGAAAATCAATTCTACGAAGCTCCTCTGCTAGAGGTAGTCGAAATGTCGGTGGAACAGGGTTTTGCCGCATCGCCAAATTATGACGGATTTGAAGGGGAAGAACAATGGTAACCAAATGTATAACTGATAAAAAAGGACAATTATGAAATTTAGAAATATCATTATGGCAGTTATCGCATTGGTTATAACTGCTTCAGGATGTCAAAAAATTGACAGTGCCGACTCAAATAGCACAGTAAAAGTAAAGTTCACCATCGCAGACAAACCTGTACTTGGCGACCCTGGCCAGACCAAAGCTGTCAAAACTGCTTGGGCAGAGGGGGATCAAGTCATGATAATTTTCAAACCTGCAGGGGCTACAAATTGGTATGGGCCTATGGAAAAGGTCCTTCATAAATTCACGACAACTTATACATCATCTGTATGGTCAGATATAACTCTCACTTCTGAAAATATAACTGACTTGGGCGAAAGTGGCACTTATCTGGCCATCCACCATAGAGGGGATGTAACAGCTTCAACTATTCCCACTGAAGTAGGTACTGCACCTAACACCTATGACGGATACCAGCTTAGTGGATATGAAGGAGGAGAATTTATGTCCCATAAAGGAACTTACACATCGGACGGTACTACAATTACACTATCCACAATAGACTTACAGCTGTATAGTGCTTTATTCCAATTTTCAGTGAGCAAAGACATTACAGATGGGACTAGCAACCCTATATTTAATAACACATATTCTACCTGGTTCAAAAACCTGAAAATGAGATTATCCATAAAACAAAATTCAACACCGGAAGATCTATATAGAGTTGTGGCCCTTAAAGAAGGGGTGCTTTATTTGGCTCCACAAACCACCAATGGCTTTTGGCTTGATAATTCAACAAAATCTGGTTTTGCACAGGGGGTATTAAACGGTGAAGATGTATCTTACTGCTTTGTATTCTGCAAACCAGAAGATGCAACATTTACAGATTTAGTATTCTCAATTACCAATGGAGAAAATGCTACAAGTTTCGCATCACTCAACATTGACAGAAATGACCATACTATCGAAATTGGAAAATCATATAGACTGCCACTCTCAGGATGGACCAAATAAATAAGACGGCTTATTTTTGAAGAAAGAGGGAGACTAATTCTTATAACAGATTAGTCTCCCTTATATTTCCGAATCTAGCGTAACGCAGAAATCACCCTTTACAAATACCGGTCTCTCAAGTAGCCTTTTAAAGGTGGGATTTCAAGGCTTGCGAAGATGAGGAAACCGGAGTTTACTCCTGTAATTGAGGATTTCCAAGTCGAACGTAACGCAGAAATCACCCTTTAAAAGGCTACTTGCCAGCTAGTGGTGCAGGCACATTGTATACACGTGCTGCCAACTCCTTGTCCAGGATGTACATATCGTTCTTGCTGTTGCCTACTGACTCTACAGCGAAGATGATATCCCTTGCAGCCTCTTCCTCTTCCACCTGCTCCTCGATGAACCAGTTAAGTTTGCTCTCTGCTGCGTAGTCATGATCCTCTTTAGCTATGCTCATAAGGTTACGGATTAGTGCAGATACTTTCTTCTCGTGCTCAAGGGTAGATTTGAACATATCCAAAACTGAATCCCATGTGGTCTGAACACCCTCAATAGGTTTGAGTTCCACTTTAGCCTCTACTGAGTTAAGGTAGTTCATGAAGATACGTGCGTGAGCCTGCTCCTCCTGGAACTGGATATGGAACCAGTTGGCCACGCCTTTATAGTTCTTCTCCTCAGCGTCCATAGACATTGAGAGGTACAAATATGCTGACCAAAGTTCTGCATTGATCTGGTCATTGATTGCTTTGTGTAGTTTTTCGCTGATCATAATATGTTTATTTTTTATTTATAATTATTTCCTAACGCAAATATAATATTTTTTCTGAAATATTTCAATAATGCACTTCAAAATTCATGCCTACTAAAAAGGATATTCTCCCCCTCTATCCTATCTTCATATCGCCCTTTTTGACCCAGCCAAGTCTGGTCATTGCGAAGTGGATAAGTAAGGAAATGATAGCCGGTGCTACGAAATGTAGCACCGCTATTTTTATTATTATGGCTGTAGGGTCTCCACCTGCTGCTGTCATATCGGCATAGGTGGCGATGGGTCCTACAAGGCCGGAGGTACCCATACCAGCACCCAGGGCATTGTTGGTCATCCCGAATACCACAGTGGAGATAGGTCCTAGAATTGCCGCAGTAAGGGTCGGAGCGAGCCAGATTATCGGTTTACGGACTATATTGCCTATCTGAAGCATTGATGTACCCAAGCCCTGTGAAAGGAGCCCTCCTACCCCATTGTCCTTGAAACTTATCACAGCAAATCCCACCATCTGGGCACAACACCCTACAGTGGCAGCACCGGCAGCCAACCCGTCTATCCCCAGCATAATGCAGAGGGCAGCAGAACTGATAGGGAGGGTCAAAGCACACCCTACAAGGACGGAAACCACGACACCCATAAGGAAAGGACTAAGCGCAGTGGCATTGTTGATGAGGCTACCCAGATAGAGCATAAAATCGTTGATCGGAGAACAGCAAAATCTGGCTATCATTCCACCCACTACAATAGTGACCAGTGGGGTAAGGATGATATCTACAGGGGTCTTTTTGGAGACAAGTTCACCCACCCTCGCTGCTACTATCACTGCGAAATATGAGCCCACAGGGCCGCCAAATTTATAACCGAGTGCACCTACTATAGCTGAAGATATGGTCACAAGGGGGGCATACTTCAGACCCAGCACTATTGCGAAACCTATGCAGGCACCCACCAGAGGAGAACTTGCAGAGAGTGCCTCCGCAATAAAGCCCAGAAAACCCAGAAACTCTATTTTTGCCAGCTGCCCCACTATCAGACCCAAAATCAATGAGCAGAACAAGCCCAGAGCCATATAGCTCAATGCGTCTACAACATATTTCCTGAATAACCTCTTGATTGTCTCCATAACTGTCCAATAAATGATTTTCCAGACAAAGATATGAAAATTTTACCTGCAGAGTTCTCAAGCACAATAGTGGGATATTATTTGTATATTTGTTCAATAAAATCATATCACAATGAAACCTATCAAACAGGATGTAGCACTTGTGCTCTCAAGCGGCGGCCCCAGAGGATTTGCATATATCGGAGCCATAGAAGAACTCGAACGGAGAGGATACAATATAACATCCATCGCCGGAACATCTATGGGCTCGCTGATAGGAGGTATCTATGCCACAGGGAGGCTTGATGAACTTAAAGAGTGGCTTTTTGATCTAAATGCCTGGAAAGTGTTTGATCTGATGGACCTCTCCATTAGCAAGAATCATATTGTTAAGGGGGACAAGATAATAGAGGCCATCAAAGAGATTGTTCCTGACATAGATATAAAGGATTTGAAAATACCGTTCAAGGCTGTAGCAACAGACCTCTACACAGGTGAAGAGATAGTCTATAGCGAGGGAAAACTCTACGATGCCATTCGGGCATCCATATCTATACCATCCCTTTTCAGACCTGTCAAACAGGGTCTAAGGACACTCATTGACGGAGGCATAGTGAATACACTCCCTATAAATCATGTGGAGAGAAACGGCAAGGATATACTTGTTGCCTTTGATGTGAATGATGTGGATGTCACACAGATACAGGAGTCTATAGTCCAACGGTACAAAGATGAACAGATACGGCTGGCCCAAGAGAAAAACAGAAAGGAGGACAACAGACAACTCCTTGACTCCATAATGAACAACACCACCCTCACTTTTAAAGAGAGGATGAAGCTGATAGCTATCTACGGAAGGAAAAGACTCTCTGAGAGCCTCACCTCTGAAGAGGTAAATGACTTTGCTTTGGGAGACAGTTATTACTCACTCCTGGGGAGGACATTCAGCCTTATGAACCACACAATAAGTGAACTTACCCTCAAGCACTATCAGCCCGATATAGTGGTCAGGATGCCATTTGACGCATACGACGAGATATCAGACTATTCCAGGGCAAAAGAGATAGCCAAAGCTGGAAGGGAACTTATGAAAGAGGCACTTGACAAATGGGAAAAATAGAGAAGACCAATGCAGCCCGCCTTCTGGACAAAGCGGGGATAACATACGAACTTATCCCATACGAAGTGGATGAATCGAATCTTGCGGCAGAACATGTTGCAGAACAACTTGGGCAGAACATAGAACAGGTATTCAAGACACTTGTACTCAGAGGTGACAAGAACGGCCTTTTTGTCTGCGTGATTCCAGGTAATTTTGAGGTAGATCTGAAGGTTGCTGCCAAGATATCCGGCAACAAGAACTGCGACCTGATTCCGATGAAAGAGCTTCTCCCAAATACAGGCTATATTCGTGGAGGGTGCACCCCTATCGGGATGAAGAAGCCTTATCCCACATTCATCCACGAATCAGCCCTCCTTTACGACCATATCTACATAAGTGCAGGTCTCAGAGGACTCCAGTTAAGGATATCACCCCAAGACCTGCTTGACTTTACCGGGGCAGAAATCTACCCTATCTAATATGTTAATCTATCTTTTGGCAACGGACTGATGCCCCTTGTGACGAGTAGAACTTGTAATCGAAGTCCAACTCTGTATTCTCATCAAACATAAATCCGTAAGAAGAGCCATTGGATGCAACAGTAGAACTCCATATAAATCCCACTTTTGACACATATTCCAGATTACCTCTCTGGAAATGAAGATGACCGGATGCTGGATAATAAGCATAATTCACATTTGAGCGGTCATAGGAGATTTTGCCACAGCCAGAGGTAAACACAGGTTCACCCACATAAAAGATGACCTCCAAATTGGCTCCAAGCTCACTTTGGGCCACTTTCCATCCTGCAGGACAAGGGTCGTAGATAGTCTTGTCGTTGCCCCACAGGGTAATATCCGGTGTATGTAGCCATGAATAATTGGGGGATACACCTGTTATGAATGTTGTAGGATTTTTGGTTGCAAAAGCGACTGTACCTACCACCTGACTTGAGGGTATCACCATCCACTGCATATCTTCAGACAGAACAGATGATGCTACTGTATTTGGAGTTTCGGAAGCGATATCACCCGAGGTGAGGAAAGGGTCCTTTCTTCCCCACTGATAAAGAAGGCCTGCTATACCTGCTTCACCAGGAGTGGCAGTTAGGGCACCAAGGTTACGGTCCATATATGTACCGAAATGGACACTTGAAGCATTAATATATTCGTGTTCTGCCGGGGTATCGGTAACCCATATATGCCACGACCACACGATGTTCCCCTCGCTGTCATATGCACCAATAAGTGCATTTCCCTCTTTTCCTGAAGCATTTAGATCAAAATAGATGTAGTCATTGTGCCATAAAGTCTTGGTGATTATATCTCCATGTCCGATAGACCCGGTAGTTCCGTCTGACTCCCATAACACTTTGACACTTTTGATTTGTGACCCGATCTCATCTAAGACTGATGAGCTGTTACCCTTATACTTGGCGTATATGCTGTAGAAAGTGTTATCTTCACCCACTACAGGGTTCACTATATAGGAGTTTGCAGTAGAAGTATTATACTCTCCAGAGAGTTTTACAATATTCAGAATCTGAGGAGGGGTGGCGTCCTCTACGATATTCTTCTCCACATAGTAGATATTGTTCTTCTCCATAGTGATATCACTCATATCATATCTGAATTTTCTGGTGGAGAAGTTAAACGGCTCAACATCATTATCTATGAATACAGTAAGTTCCAAAACCACATCCTGGTAGCTCCTTGGTTCCATAGCAAAGTAGCACTCAGAAACATAACAGCCGGCCACCTCATCATAGACCAATCTGGTAGTGCTACTGGTAGAGGTGACAACCCCTGTTCCATATCCCTCTCCTACAACATTTTCCCTCAATTCAAATGTCACATCACGATTCATAACCACAGTACTCTTCACAGTGATCTTTACCAGGGCATGCTCCATTTCAAAATTGAACAATACATCCTCCCATGTATCACCCTCCACAGCTGTATATGACGCAGAGAGGTCAATATAGTCTTTTAGAGCACTTTTGGTTCCATTCTGATAGAAACCTACACCATTGAAGCCATCGCTGCTGTATGTGGCTGTATAGGTCTTTCCTGCCTCTACTGCTGGTGCAGCTTCGCATCTGAATGTTGCATTTTGCGAGCTTTCGGTAACCCCAACTTTCTTGAAAATATAGTCCACACCATCAATCTTCACTTTAATCTCGTCACTCTCATCATCACTCCAGTAAATAGGTGTAGTCTCCCCTTCCGAATCGCCAAGATAGGCTTTAGTGCCTCCTTCTGATGATATACTTACCCCTATCTCAGCAGGATAGAGTGCAAGATCCTCACTAATAGTATTCTCGATTCTGGTGCAAGAGTATAGCAGGGTAAATAAAAGGGTCCAAATGGCCAATCTGATCATTTTCTTCATAACATCTCCTCCATCGATTAGTTCCATGTATTGTTATCCAAATCAGGGGAGGTGCCTCCAGGTGTGCTTGAACAGAAGCCTGACTCAAGCGAAAGGTCTATAATCTCCATCTCAGGAGAGCGGTACTGGTTCTTGATATTTTCAGTCATAACGATATAAGTCTATATTTACATTAATGCAAATATAAACATTTTCCAATCTAAAACAACTTAGATACTTTAGAAAATCTCTACAATTCTATCGCAGAATGCGAGCGAAGACTCCCGATGTGCTATAGCAACAATGGTAAGGTCGCTTCTATAGCGGGACAAATGGAGTATAGATTCGTTGATTTCGACCTCTGTGGCGCTATCAAGTGAGGAGGTCGCCTCATCCAGGAACAATATATCTGCACCTTTATACAGAGCACGGGCAATACCTACCCTCTGCTTCTGTCCTCCGGATAGTTTCGCCCCCATTTCCCCTATTCTGCTATCAATTCCTTCAGGGAGTTGCTTGAGATATGAAGATAATGAGACCTCCTGAATAATCCTCTCCACCTTCTCCCGGTCAATATCTTCAGGTCTGACACCCAATGCAATATTCTGAGCCAGAGAGGCGTCAAGGATGAATACATCCTGCTGCACATATCCGGCATATTTGAGCCACCCTGCACGATTCTCTACAGTCAATTCTTTCCCATCAATATAGACTCCACCTTCATCGGGTCTGTAGAATCCCAGCAGCAAGTTGAAAAGGGTAGTCTTCCCTGCCCCTGAGGCCCCTTTTATACCCACCTTCTCACCTTTACGGATCTCCATAGAAAATCGGTCAAAAACCTTATGCCCACCCTCAGGGAATGTAAATGACACACCCCTCATCTGAAGCGCATCCTCAAAAGTGAACTGCTCCTTCACACTGTTACATACCCCCTCTTCCGAAAGACCCTGTTCTATGATATCAAGACTGTACATCCCGTTCTTCACCGATGTCCACCCATTTGCCAATGTCCTTACTGCAGGGAGCATTCTCATAGCGGCAATAGCAAAAACACCCACCATCACACTCAGACTCCCCTCTTCAAAAGCTCCGCTTAATGCCACAAGGAGGACCATACACCCCACTACCGCGAACTCTATCAAAGCACTCGGGAGCTGCTGCACTACAGTCATCTTCTCCCGCTGCTGTGAAATCTCCAGCAAATTGTCATCAAACTGTCTGGCTATAGATGGGAATGCCCCATTGACTTCCACCTCAGCATATCCCCTAAAGGTCTCCACTACAGTTTTCCACATCTTCCTCCTCGCCTCGTTCTCCCTTTTTCCATACATCTGCACCCTGTTTTTAACCATATGTACATAGAGCAATATGACGGGTATAAAGCATACAGGGACCAGTACCGATGCTATAGGGGAATAGAATATAAGTCCGATGTAAATGAGCAGCAGCAATAGTAACTCACCTGCCATATTTAGGAGTGGAGATAGAACCCCCAGAGAAAAAGAGTAGCATACACCGTTGATCTCGTGAGAAATCTCTGCAGAGTTGCGCCCTTTAACATAGAGGAGACCCTTCCTGTAGAGATTCGAGAAGAGTGCAGTGGAGAAGTATCTATATATTTTGAGAAGGTATCTGTTCTGATATGCCCCCAATAGTATATTCAGTAGATTTTTAAGAAATATGACCCCAAGAACTCCAAGGCAGATGAGCACAGGGCTCAGTCCGGTAGTATTTTCATCGAGGACCACCTGAAGAACAGGAAGGAGTGCAGCCACCCCCACAAGATTCAAAAGGGCCCTCACCGGGACAGTGGCCACAATCCAGCCGCCTGTCCGGTAAAACTCTTTGGGTAGAATCTGTATAATCCTCCTGATTACCATTTAGCTTTACTCTGTCAAGCCGTTCTCGACAAGTTTCTGCACCAGGGCTGTTGCATCAGAGATGGCCCTCTCATTCTCTACATCATACTTTGCCAAAAGGAGGTCAGCTACCATATCCGCATCAAAATCCCTCCCCTCAATCTCTTTCCAAATGTATGCAGCAGTGCTGTTGAGAGAAATTATCTTATTGAAATTGACCTGTTCGAGCCCCTCGCCTATAACAGCGAATTCGCCCATTATTTCCCTTAGTTTGAAACCTTTTTTAATCCTCATAATCCTAACTTTATCAATCGGCGGTAAATCGCCAGAATATATCTTCTTATAGGGAGGAGTCTCCTCCATATCTTTACATTTCTTACATACGAAGCAGAAGCACAGTCAATCACCTTTTTACCTCTGAAGATTTTAGAGGCTACTCCTATGACATCCCCGCGAGTGCAAATCTCTTTACCGGAGATATTACCGTCACCCATCAGAATCACCCTCTCCCCATCTATCTCCCATATCCTGTGAAGGACAAAATGTCCATTGCCCAGTCTGGCCAGCGCAATATCACCCACCTCCAATTCCATCTTGCCGCGGAGCTCCACACTATCTCTACCATCTCTGATAAATGGGAGCATACTATACCCTTTTACCGGTATCACCACACTCTTCCCCTCTCTGAGATGGGATTCCACCTCTGAGAAAAATATGGAGTTGGGTATGGTCAGTTTCTCACCCATATCTATTCACATACAGCCCCCCTGCAAACCACAGCCGCATCCACATTTGGAAGACAGCCAAGTTCCCAGCATGGGGCACCTTTGATTATCTTCTGGAGGGTATTGCTCTTACCCTCAGTAAATCTCTCCTCAATAGGGAATCCAGAACAACTCGCCATCACAGAGCCATACGCCTCGACAGGTCGGAGCCTCCTTATAACATTCTCCTTCTCCTGACGTATCCTCACAATAGCTCCTACAGGTGCTGCAATATTCCGGTAGCAATGGGTCTTTCCGCTCCAGGGTGAACCGTATGCAATAGGGATTCCGTCTTCCCCGATTCTTATTATAGGGTGGTCATCATTCATAAGTTCTGCCCCCTCAATCCCTTCGAGCCACATCCTGCTGTGGGTCGATTTACCTGTACCGCTCTTCCCAAGGAAGAGATATGCTTTACCCCCGTAATGGATAGCTGAGGAGTGGGCCATAACTGTATCCAATGTAGAGGTGCGGATAAAATAGACCACCTGAGTCACATTGGTAAAGGTCATCCATTGATGCATCTCGTCACCATATAGGGTAACCCTCACATCCCCACCCTCTCCAAGTGTCATCTTCCCGTTTATGGCATCGCTGTCATATTGGGTAAACTCCATATAATACCCCTTAGGGTACCTGTAAACTGCAATCTTTACAAAACCAGGCTCAGGATTCTCGTCCACATATACCTGTCTCACATCTTCAGCAGAGACACTCTCCTCCAGAGAGATAGTGAAAAGGTTATCTGCGGGATTCTCCTCCTCAAATGGACCATAAGCCCGGAAAATATACCTCCACAAAGGTGAGCTCTCCTCCATAACGAAAGAGAACTGGTGTCCTGCTACCCGATATGTCTTCCTTAGGCTGCCCATTTTACAACATTATAAGGAGGAGCACCTGCGCTGTCAGAATCCTCAAGAACATGGCCAGAGGATAGACTGTAGAGTAACTTACAGCAGGTACATTTATATTGTTGGAAAGTGAATTCGAATATGCAAGGGCTGAAGGGTTGGTATTGCTTCCCGCCACGATACCGGCGATGGTAAAGTAATCGAGTTTGAGCAGATACTTGGCAATCAGTCCTATAATCAGAATAGGGATCATAGTGATAAAGAGTCCGTAAAGGACGAAGAGGAGTCCGTCACCATTTACAAGTGAGTTGATAAAGCCTCCACCAGCCTCTATTCCGACACTTGCCAGGAAGAGGGAGATGCCCACTTCGCGGAGCATCATATTTGCACTCTGGGTGGTATAAGTAACAAGTCCGAGTTTATACCCGAAACTTCCCACCAGGATAGCCACGATGAGTGGTCCACCGGCCAAGCCGAGTTTGAGTGGCGTAGGCATACCAGGGAAAGCGATCGGAATGCTTCCGAAGACTATACCGAGAGCAATACCCAAAAATATGGTGGTAAGGTGGGGTGAATCAAGATTCTTGAGCTCATTGCCCAGGAACTCTCCCACTTTGTCCACATCTGACTGCTGTCCTACCACTACCACCCTGTCACCTACCATAAGCCTCAGGTCAGGATCGGCAAAGAACTGAAGTCCTGAACGGTGTACCCTGGTCACATTGACACCATAAAGGGCACGAAGGTTGAGACTTCCGAGTGTCTTGCCATTTATTTCATCTTTGGTTACAAGGATACGTTTTGACACCAATGGTGTATCCTGTTTTTCCCAATCAATCTTAGCCTCCACACCTATAAATGCTGCTACAGATTCACGATCTTCATCCGAGCACACTATGTACATCACATCACCGAGGAAGACTTTGGTCTCTTTAGTGGGGATACTAACATGCCCATCGTGTCGGATGCGAGAGCAGACGAAATGGCGTCCGAGAAGATCGGTCACCTCAGGGAGGGACTTGCCCACCAATGCCTCATTCTTCACCTCCAGATAGAGAAATTTGGGTGCAGTTTTGGCCTCTGCGGTTTTGGCCATTATCTCTGCCTCCTCCTTTTTGAGGTTTACCTTTCCAAGATATCTGATAAGGACAATGGATACAATGATACCCACTACGCCCAGAGGATATGCACAGGCATAGGCAAGGGCAATAGGGTCACCGGTGTAATTCATCTGAGCAAGGGCCTCATTGGCTGCACCAAGACCGGGTGTATTGGTTACTGCACCGCAGAGCATGCCCACTATCATCGGGAAATCTATCCCTCCGTCAATATAGTATACGGCAAATGCCACAAGGATATTCAAAGCTACCAGCCCCACTGCGAGACTGTTGAGTTTGACACCACCCGACTTCATCGATGAGAAGAAGGATGGTCCCACCTGCAGACCGATACAATAGACAAAGAGTATCAAACCAAACTCTTTGACAAACTTCAGGACAGAGGGGGTGCATCCGAAACCGAAGTGTCCCATAAGGAGACCTACGAAAAGTACGAAAGTAACTCCAAATGAGACACCACAAATTTTAAACTTACCAAGCATAACTCCTCCAGCTATCACGAAAGCGTAGAGGAGCACTATATGTGCGATGGATGAAGAATCCCACAATAAAGTATTAATCCACTCCATAATTGAGCCTTTTTAACCATTTATCATACAAAAATAGTTAAAAAACTCAAGAAATGGCCAACTCTCCCCCCTTAAAATCTACATTTATACTGGCGTCTTTAGAGATGGTCCCTTTAAGCATCTCTGTAGCAAGTCTATTGACAAGTTCACGCTGCAGAAGCCTCTTGATAGGTCTGGCTCCGTATGCAGGGTCAAACCCTTTCTCTGCCAGGTAATCGACAAACTCTTTGGAGAAGGAGATATTTACCCCATTCTCGGCAAGTTTCCCTTTCACCTCTCTGAGCTGTATGTCGAGAATACCATATATCGCCTCCCTTGTGAGTGGTTCAAACATTATTATCTCATCGATACGGTTGATGAACTCCGGCCTTACAGATTTCTTAAGAATCGTAAGAACATCCCTTTTACACTCATCCATAAGGTTATCTTTGTCGCCACCATCCACTATTTTATTCATATAGAGCTGGATAATGTCAGAGCCTATATTTGAGGTCATAATCAGAATGGTATTCTTGAAGTCCACTGTCCTCCCTTTGTTGTCTGTCAGACGGCCGTCGTCCAGCACCTGCAGAAGCACATTGAATACATCTGGATGGGCCTTCTCTATCTCGTCAAGGAGGATTACAGAGTAGGGTTTCCTCCTGACTGCCTCTGTAAGCTGACCACCCTCATCGTAGCCCACATAGCCCGGAGGGGCCCCCACAAGTCTCGATACTGAGTGCCTCTCCTGATATTCCGACATATCTATACGGGTCATCATATTCTCATCATTGAAAAGGGCCTCTGCCAAAGCCTTGGCAAGTTCTGTCTTACCTACACCAGTGGTACCCAAGAACATAAATGAACCGATAGGTCTCTTTTCGTTCTGAAGTCCTGCCCTGCTCCTTCGCACTGCATCTGAGACAGCTTGCACAGCCTCATCCTGCCCCACAACCCTCTTATGGAGCAACTGCTCCATATTAAGAAGTTTTGCCTTCTCGCTCTCAAGCATTCTGTTTACCGGGATACCTGTCCAGCGTGACACGATCTCAGCGATATCCTCTGCAATAACAGCCTCATTTATAAGTGGGTCGGGATTAGAATCCTTCTTCGCAGTAAGTTCATCTATTGCCTTTTGGGCATCGGCCATCTTACCATACCTGATCTCGGCCACTTTACCATAATCGCCCCTTCTTTCAGCATCTTCCGACTGATACTTGTACTGCTCCATATCCTCACGCCTCTTCTGTATCTGCTCGAGAAGTGATTTCTCCTCTTTCCATTTTTTGTTTGCAGCTTCATACTCCTTCTCAAGCCCTTTGAGAGCCGATTGGATCTCATCAAGTTTGGGAGACTTCCCTTCCCTTTTTATCGCCTCACGCTCGATTTCGAGCTGACGGATCTTACGGCTGAGCTCATCTATTGACTCAGGGACAGAATTCATCTCGAGACGGAGCTTCGAAGCGGCCTCGTCAATTAGGTCAATGGCCTTGTCAGGCAAGAATCTGTTGGTGATATATCGGTGCGAGAGTTCCACAGCAGCAATGATAGCATCATCCTCAATATGGACCTTGTGGTGATTTTCATACTTCTCTTTTAGTCCCCTGAGGATAGAGATGGACTCAGCTGGTGAAGGTTCATCCACCATCACCATCTGGAAACGCCTCTCAAGGGCTTTGTCCTCCTCGAAATACTTGCGGTATTCATCAAGGGTAGTGGAACCTATTGCCCTCAGTTCTCCACGGGCAAGGGCAGGCTTGAGGATATTTGCTGCATCCATAGCTCCGGATGAGCGTCCTGCCCCCACAAGGGTGTGGATCTCGTCGATAAAAAGTATAATCTCGCCTTCGCTCTCAATTACAGCCTTCACCACGCCTTTCAGCCTCTCTTCAAACTCTCCCTGGTACTTGGCACCTGCAATGAGAGCTCCCATATCAAGCGAATATATCTCTTTGGATTTCAGATTCTCAGGGACATCCTGATTAATGATACGCTGCGCAATACCTTCGGATATTGCTGTTTTGCCCACTCCGGGCTCACCTACAAGGATGGGATTGTTTTTGGTCCTTCTGCTCAAAATCTGGAGGACTCTCCTTATCTCCTCATCCCTACCAATAACGGGGTCAAGTTTTCCCCCTTTTGCCCTGTCATTCAGATTGACGGCAAATCTGTTCAAAATCTCTTTGTTTTCCTGTTTCATAATAAATTTCCTCCGGTCCGATTGCTTCAAAATACAGACCAAGAAAATTTATGACAATATGGCAGTGTCTCTACAATGAATAGGTGAAGCCCATATTGATATTGAATATGCCATCAAAATACATATTCCTTATCTTGACGCCACCTGTACTGCTCTCTACTACAGCATATGGGATAAGTGAGAAACGGGGCTCCATGAAAAAGCCTACATCCTTGGTAATCTTAACATTGGGTTGAATAGATGCAGTGGCACCGATGTACATTGTGCTGTAATTGTTCTCCACATCTATTCTGTTCATAAAACCGATTTCAGGACCGATATTGATGCCACAGGTAAACCGCCTTTGTGCTATAGGTCGCCTGTGTACCCAGTAGAACGGCTCGATTGAGACCTCCAGTCTGCCACCCATATAATGGGCCTTCATATCACCAAATCCCTCGTATGTGGTCCAAATATGGTTTCCATAGAAGAGGGATCCGCGAACTCCGAAGAAATCCTTAACCCAGCTGCCGACACCTATGAAAGCGTGAGGACCTACAGAGTTGAAAAGTCCCACCTCTTTCCATACAAGATCTGAATTCTGACTCTGCACACCACCTCCATAGAACATATATCCGTCCACCTCTTTCTCCAGCCAATGGATCTTTACCTTAGGAGCCTCGAAGAAGTTGTACTTCACACCCATTGTATAACGGTAAGAGAGGTCATATTTGTGCCAATCCTCTTTAACCACCGGATCTATCCCTGCTGTATAGAATGAGAATATCGGTTCTACAAAAAAGTCAAATCTCTCGGAGAGTCTGAACGTAAAATTGAGTCCCAGATGGACACCTGCTCCAAATCCCCATGTGCTGTCCCTCTTGGCAGCAACACCAGATATACCCTCCACTGTGGAGATCTCTATAAAACGCCCCTCTCTATAACCTTTAAGATAGGAAGAGAGGTTGAACTGGTGAAGGGCAGCCAGCTCCATCACCCAGCCTGGATTGGGCAATCTGCGTCTAAAATATCTGCTTCCGCCAAGCTCAATCCTCAAGGCGTTGCTCTTGTCAAACCATTTGCCGACCCCCACATTGAAATTGACACCTGAGGCTCTGGAAATATTCTCATTGCCTATAAGGCCAAAACCGCTACCGGTGAGGGAGATAAATGTATGGTCTGTAAACTTCTTAACCTCAAACACCTCATCCTGCGGTTTGTATCTCTTCTGAAGGCTATAATTCATAGCATTCCACCCTTTGTCCACTTTTACCTCCTGTGCCACCTGTGTGGTGTCATCCTGTGCTACCATCGTTGTATCTTCCTGAGCATAAAGGGTGGCAGAGGCCACCAGTGTAAACAATGTAGTGAGTAGAGTTGAAATTATATATCTGCAAACTGTCTTCATACTAATAAAATAACATCTCTGACATTCGGGTAAAGAATCCGTTCTGGTTATACTCCTCCACCAGTTTATGAGCAGCCTTTATGGCCTCTTCATAAAGGTCATCATCAGACTCGGCTATCTGGACATATTTCGGATCCTTGATGAAACAATCGGCAAGATGTTCACTCACAAGGTCGTAGTCCGCACCTTCGATCATATAATAAGAGGAGTATTTTCTGCATATTATCACCGCCTTGAGATAATAGGTCAACGGATCATTGGGATCCAGGGCCTCCACTGCCTTCTCTGCCTCCAGATCGTAATACTTGATCTTCCTGGCTAGGTACATCACCACCTTGTTGAGTGGTGTAGTTTCGCTCACTATCTCAAATGTCTTCTGCCTTGCCTGTCTCTCTTCAGGGGTATTTCCACCTCTGTAATAACCTCCGAGGCAGAGGGTAAATGCCTTTATCTCACGATATTTTTCGTTATCAGGGAGGAGTTTCGCCATAATGCTCGCCTTACGGAAATTATTGGCCTTCAAATACATCACAAGCTGATTTGCCACGATCTCCTCCTTATTTATGATTCTGGTGATTCCATCGAGAGATCTCATCGGCTGGTTGCAGTGGTGTATGGTGATATCAATGAAAGGCTTAAGCAATGTGGTATCTACCCTATCCTGACTAATATAGAGCTCCGCAAGGTTGTTTGCAGGGAGCTCCCAAGGATTCCTCCTATCGAGCTTGTTGGACTGTTTGATAGCCCTCTTATAGAGCTCCTCAAGCTCCTTCTCATCTTTTACAAGATAGAAAAGGTGCCAGAATTCGTATAGGTGGAACTCCTTCTCCCCGCTCCTGTAGTCCTCATCGTACCTGTAGCGTTTGAGGATCTCATCGGGCTTGAGGGAACGCCTCTCCTGCCTCTGGTACCTGAACGATACAGTACGCATATTGTTCAGATATTTGGATATTTTTGCCTTGTAGAAAGGGAGTGTAATAATACCTCTCCACTGCGCATCCGGGTTATTTGGGGCTGCATCGATCTTCTTCTGCACCTGCTCCGCATAGGAGATGAGAGAGTCCCTCATAAGTGAGTCCACAATAGCACTCCAGGGGGCCACCTCCGATTTGGTACCATAGAGCATCCTATCCTTTACACTGCGCGAAAGTGCTCCATAAACCGTATTAGCCACATAATCGGTTCGTTTCTTAGCCAATACTTTATTTTTGGCATAAGGACCGTCAGGTGAAGATACACCCTCAATATAAAGCTCTGTAAGCCTTGAGTCGGCACCGGTAGATATCTCCACAAGCCTCCTTTTGGTCTCATTGAGAAGTCTGCGCCCCTCCTGATCCTTGGGGTCCAGTTCTGCCTGGTTGACAAGGAATTTGAGGGAGAGTTTTACCGTATCTGCAATATTCTCTACACGGGGCTCTTTCTTGTACTCAACAGGGTCAAGAGAGTAACTTTTAGTCTTGTATTCAAGAAATTTGAGGGGTCTTCTGATACGTCCTGTGTTCTTGAGCCACACATTGTCGTGATAATATACCACATTGTAGTCTTCAAGCAACACCTCATAGTTTATATAATAGAGTTTGGTAGGGTCCTCCAGATGGATGGAGTCCCTCTGGGTAAACTTCTGTCCGTTGGGTGAGAGGGTATCCACCACGAACTGGAAAAGGGGGTCGACTGAGTTGTCGTATCCCATCCTTCTGTATTGGGTCATATGATACTCAGCTCCATCGCAGACAATGGGCCTTCTGTACATAGCTGTATCTTTCTTGTTTGCTTCGAGCAGATAGGGCTGGATAATAAGCCTTGCATTGCTCTTTCCGTAGTGGGGAGGCAGGACAAAATCGTAGTCGATGGTCAATGTATTCCCCACAATATCCATTTCAGAGTCTGCCTTCAGCTCTTCGGCAGCAGCCACAGCCACTGCCGCATCGAGTTGCCTCACCACACTGAACTCCACCCTGAACTGGTCTTTATAATTGACTTTTACCATCTTGGGCTCCACAAGGAGATCCTCAGGATAGATAACTATCGCACCGGTCTCCATCACACCGATGGTACAATATCCCCCCTCCATGGAGCGCTTGTCCACCACATCTCCCAACTGCACGAACTCTCCTGTCTCTCTCGATTTGTTGATAGCATCCATAGCATCCTGCGCCAGAGCAACAGTATTGAATGCCATCACACGTGCCCCGATAATGGGCACCTCATCCGTCTTGTTCCACACTTGCACCTCCACATTCTTCTTGTCCTGGGCAAAAGAGAGACCACTGACAAGAGATGCGATCAGAATGAGACAACTATATATGAAACTTCTCCCCATTTCCTACTTAATGATATAAGATACAGAAACACCGAGCTTTATAGGGAGGAGCTTGTATCCCCACACATTTGCCTGAGGTCCCGTTTCCGATACATAATCGTCGTAATTGTCATCACGGTAATACTGTTTCTGATTGAAGAAGAGGACACCTACGCCACCAGAAAGCTCCACATTCCATCTGTCTGTCAGATTGAATACATAACCTCCTGTAAAGCCACCTCCGGCAGCCTCCCCATCATAAACATGCTTACCCAAAGCGATATCGTAGATTGTAGCCAGAGCGGCAATACCTATGTACTCACGGGTCATAGGTCGGCCATTGAACCAATATCTGCATTCTGGCTGGAACGCAAGTATGGTAGAATTTACCCAGAATGGGATATAGTTCCCATAAAAGGTAAAATCGAGGCTCATATGCTCCCCTGTTACCAGTTCAAGCCCCAGACTGGGTGTAAGTACCACATCAGACAGGAGATTTGTCTTGATCGCTATCTGCTGCGCTGATGCCGACACAGAAATCAGAATGGTAGCTATAAGTATGCTTAATCTACGTTTCATAAAAAATAAAAAGGGCGGCAGCGGCACTGCCGCCCTTAATTCAGAATAAAAATTAGCCTTGATCTATATCCTCACCTTGTTCACCATTACCTAATTCCCATCCAAGTTTGGAATCGTCTATACCTATTTCGATCAACTCGGGAGGGTAGAAAATAATGTTGTACATATATTTCTTCCCAGCCTCAAATGTCTTGTCCGATATATCGATCTGAACATCGAATGTGTTGTTTTTGGTTTTCTCCCCTACAGTGGTGCTGTATGCGATGGTAAGATTTAGCTTATCATCCTCCACACCATGGAAAGGGACCATAAAGAACTGGGCCATCTGGTAGTTCACATTCTTCTCAGGGAATGTGACATTTGGCGACTCTACACTCAATTTGCCTATATCGCCTTCATTTATAATGCCTACCAGATCTCCTGGTTTGTAACCACTTGGAGAGGTCCCCACAGGCATTCCATTCTCATCTCTTGTACTGTTTTCCACAGCAAGATAGAGTTTGGCATATCTTGGGATCTTTTTCTCTATGGTCAACCCATCATCATTTGTATTGGTAATGGGATTGAGAGTTACACCTGTAATCTTGAACTTAAGTGCCGCAAATGTGGCAAACTCCTCTGGAGTCAGATCCTTATTGGCTTTCGCATTGAATACAAGGTTGGTAGTCAGATGCTTAAACTCCAATTTAGGGAGCTTTGAATTGTCCTCAAGAACAACTTTTCGGATGTATCTTCCGTTGAAACCGCTATAGGTAGTTCCATTGGACGCCTTCGTGGTTTTGGCCAGAGAGTAGGACCACAGGATATCCTGATTGTCCTTTATCCTCATAGTAGCCACGAGAGACTCATCTGCCCTTGATACTGATACCGGTGTCTCATCCGTATAGGTGGTGGGATAATAACCATAGAAAGAGAAATTCCTGTGGTTATCCATCGGATAGTAGTAAGGTCCACCATCCAGCACCGCCATACCTGTCGAAGGATCCTTGGTGGCAGTAACATTGTTCAACAGGAGACTTGGTCCCCCTTTCCAGTCAATCTGGGAAGCATCACCATGCTCCACTGCAAAAACTCCAAAAGTGACTCCATCCATCGTATTGATCTCACTTTTGGTAAGTGAAGATGAACCGAAGTTGATGGGTACAGGTAAACTCAAATCCTCCATCCACGCATTAGGATCAGAATCAGGCTTATGCTTCCCGCACCCTGTCATACACATGACAAGTAGAGAGGCGATTGCCAATATGATACTGATTCTTTTCATAGAATTGGAATTGGTTTGGGAAATAGATTATGCTGCAGGTGCGTTATTGTCGTTATCTGGATCGTACTCAACTTCTCCTCCTTCTACCCATTCACCAAGAGTCACATCAAATTCAACCTCTTCAGGTCCATATACGATAACTTTAGCAGTATATGAATGGCCAGCAGCAAACTTGGTTATATTAGCTGATTGAGAATCCTTTTTCACATCAGTTGCTTTCAAGTCAAACTCATATACGATCACACCTTCATTAGGAGAGTAATTTGATGCTTTCAAAGTTACTTTAACTCTAATTGTCTCTTGTTCAGGAGCTACCATCAATGCACCATCAACAGGCAAATAATCACTTGTATTACGATCCAAGACAATTGCGCCAGAGCCAGAGTTACCTGGAAGTATAAAACTGTCTGTCATATCAGTGTCTGTAGCTGCCACATAACCAGGAGTTGCACCAACAACGGTAAAATTACCTTTATTGCTGCCAAGAATTTGGACATTTTGAACTGTCAATTCACCATTGTAGCTCCCTTGTCCCCTTTTGATTTGGAATGTAAATTGAGACAATGCGTGTTGGAAATTAAGTGTTGGCTGAACACCTCTACGAGCTGCCCACGCACCATACGCCTGATGCTTTTCAACTCCTGTTTTAAGATCTTCTTCTTTATTTGTGGTTGCATACAACAAATCTTGTGTACCATCAATAGTTACAGGATATGTTATTGCATCATTTGCCATAGTTGCAGTACCTAGTTGTGCAGTACCATGGTAATATCCATAGAAGTCATAAACCACACTTGTATTGATATCATAGTAGAATGGCTCTGTTGCTCCACCTTGTGGATTATATACATTAATTGCGCTGTTTCCAGCTGATGGAGAGACAGCTGACACATTATTGATAAATGGTGAGTTCAAAGTATATCTGCCACTACCCAATCCGATTTGTGCTCCATTATCTGTACCACCTTGACGGTTTACTGCGAAACCATAAATATAAAGCGTTTGTGAACCATCCCAACCTGTAATTGGTGCTTTAGTTTTGGTCACCGATGCTTCAATATTTTTGGTATTGAACTGAACTGCTACCTGAGTCTCATCCTCTGGAGTAGGAAGCGGATTCTTTTTGCAAGCTGCCACCATACAGATAGCTGCGATTGCGAAAACAAACAATTTTTTCATTTTGATAAAGTTTAAAAAGTTAATATATGTTATTTGGTTTTATTTCCGGGTCAAATTCAAATGTACCTCCGTCTATCCATCCTATCAGTTCAGTATCCACCCTCACATCCATAATACCGAAAATGGTAAATGTCACCAGATATTCTGTTCCTGCAGGGAAGCTCCCCTCTTTGGATTTAAGTGGTATTCTATTGGTATATTCTCTGTGTGTCTCATCCTCATAAACTGTCACCTCCGCCACATAATCCACTTTGGGAGCCACCATCAGGTGCTCACCCACATCGACTTTTTCCGATGGTGTATGCGTGTTGATGAAATAGACATTTGGATTGAGCGGAGAACCATCCTTCTCACGCAGTTCCAGCCTGTCTTCATCATTTTCATTGAAGAATAGCCCCATATTCTCTACATTTTTATGGGCCACCGTAAATTTGGCTTCACTCGGCGAGAGTATCCTGATACTCTTCACATGTATTGTCCTCTCCTCCTCCATCTGTCCGGCCACCATCTTGAATTTGAATCTTGTCAGAAGGTGCCTGAAAAGGAGTTGGGGATAGATATTCTGCTTGGCAGTATATTCACTGTAACTGTATTTCAGAATATTGTCCTTTGCCTCCTGTGTAAATTCATCACCAAGTGCATCGTATGTCACCTGGGGATCGGAGTATGCGAGCATAACATCCTGCCCACCGGTTATTTTCAATGCTATGTCTATCCGGTCATCCCGCCTCTCTATACCATTTATTATCGCATCATCATATATATAGCCGTAAAAGCGGTATGGTTCATTGCCTCTGGGATAGTTTATCCTGTCCTCTACACCCTGATCCCAATAGAGCAGCACGTCATTGTAGTTCCTTTTCCCCCTCTTGCCGCCATACATATCACCATCCTTTGATCCGTCGATAAGACACACCCTCTTGTTGGCTGCACTGGTGGTGGTGTATGTGGTGGTGACACTGTTATCATCCTTAAATGCATATATATATATGGTTTTCTCCGGCCACGGAACATCATCCCTTCTCTGGGAGTCATCACCTTTTGTAGGGAGACCATAATACGGGCCTACAGATATCCATACCGGGTAGAGGTTCTTGTTGTCCGGATTATCATCATAATCATCCCAGTCACCACGGAATGAGCGGTCCTTGCAGCCCGCCAAAAGGACCACAGAGATCAAAATGATATATTTCCATACACTCCTCATCTGTTGTTATATCTCTATTTCAAAATCATTGTCTTCATCATACTCCCAAATCTCAGCGCCACCCACATCTGTACACTGGAGAAGGAAATCTTCATTGAGGTACATAGTGGCTCCAAAATGGTAATTTGATGGGGCATCCTTTATTTTCAGGGTGTGACCGGAGCCATCAGCCTTGTATTCGATAAGCCCCTCCCCCATTATAAAATCATAGAGGTTCACACCCAGGTGGTATGAATGGCTCTTGTCACCAAGTTTAGCCTTTATGGTCAGATTGAGGATTCCGGGACCACGTCTGTCAAGGGATGTCTCCGAAGGTATCACTCCGAATGTATTGACCTCACCACTCATTATGTACACATCATAGGTTTTCCCATCCTTCTCCTCGCTCCGTATCGGTTCTTTGGAGAGGCCGAGGTCAAAAACTGTCTGGAAAACAGCAGTGTCCTGGATAGTTTGGGACATCAGTTCTATCGACTCTGTCACACCTGAGAGGACACCCAAAGCCTTATCAAGCTCCACTTCACCCTCGAGAGCAAACTCAAAATTGAAAATGATCTTCTGGGTGAGGGGTTTGGGTCTCACTGTGATAACCCCTATCGAGTCCTCCGGTGTAAATGAATCCTTGTAGGCATCGAAATAGATCTCGGAGATGGACTTGATGTAATCGAGCGAGCTGTTGTAATCGGCCGAAAGGTCGGGATAGAGTTCTATCTTCTCCTCAGGTGACATTCGTGGAATTGAGACAAGAATGCTTCCAAGAGATGCACTGTTGTCCATAGAAAAACTCTCCAGACCGTTCATAGTGACTTCGGACTCATTGTAGTTGAATGCCATAATATAGTAGGCACCATTGTCCACTATAGACTTCATCGTGTCCCTGTTTATCTCTACCCCCACTATATTCTCCTCTATTATCTGGCCCAGGGTGTCTGTAAGATAGAGGTAATGCTTCTCATCCACCAGTCTGCTCAAGGCCACATACATCGAATCGGGCTTGTTGAAAACAGGATGACTTTCTATTGCACTCCAGTCATACTCAAGATTGATGCGGGTGGAAGTAGAGAGCGTACTCTCCACATCCTGATCGTGCTCGAAACCCACTTTGGTGCACGATGTGGAGATAGCTACGAGAAGCAGCGTGATAATATGTATCCACTGTCTATTCATCGCCACCTCCTGTCTCTCTGGTCTGTAACTCAAAAATAGCATCACCCCTTCTCTTCCTGTAGGCCTTCTCCCAATTGGTCTCCTTCTGATATTTGTCCTTTACAGACTTGGTCCTGAATGCGAAGGATGCCCTCAATTCGGATACTACAGGGAAAGGGAGAACCTTGAAATCCTGATGAGATACAAGGTAATAGTAGTACTTGTCGGAGTTGTGTCCAAATTTCTCAAAATCGAGACAGAACATAGCACCGACAGAGAGTCCCAATTCAAAATCAATATCGAATTTTTTATATTGGTAAAGTGGACGGATCACACCCAAACTTACACCGACACCGGCAGCCTTGGCCTGATAACCGTTTTTAGCGAACTTGAATGCCCACTCACCAAAACTTGCGTAAGGTCCGAAGTACCAGGCCAATTGTTCATTGGGTTCCTCACGAGACACAGACATCATCTCATGCTTGAGCCAATTCTTGAAGCCGGGCTTTGTCTTTTGCCCTTTAGAATCGACCCACACATTGGGATCTTTCTGGTAGCGCCAATGGTAACGGTACTCGAAACGCCCTTCCCATAGATTGAAGACCTGCGGAGGCGCATGTCCGTACGACACCTTATCGTCACTTTCAACTATGGAATAGGTGTGGGAAGTACTCCAGTTGTACTTGCCTGTAATCAGGAGAGACATACGGCTGGCTGAGCGGTGAGAGCTATCTTGAGAAGCAAGATCAAATTCGATTGAGAAGTTGGGAATGGTAAGAAGCCATTCCAATGCATTGGTCTTAAAAGAGATTAAGTCCATGCCACTAGCCGCCCTCTCCACGCTTTTGTTCTGACCATCAGTCTCTTGAGCATTTGCACAAAGAGAGTGTCCACACATAAGCATAGATGAAAATACTATAAAGTATACGAATACTCTATGGTAATTTGTACGCAAAATCTGTTTTTGATTCGAATTTGTCCTACAAAGGTAATAGAATATTGGTAATATCAAAACAGATTACTATATTTGCCTAATAGGAAAAAACAAAACATTACTAAAATAATTGTCATTATGAACCTAAAATCTTTCGCACTGATCGTCGCATCTGTATGTATGCTTTCGGTCAATTCTTTTGCACAAAAGAAAAAAGCTCCTAAACAGGAAGAACCTCAAGGTTATGTATTTACAACCGTGGTTGAAAATCCTGTAACATCAATTAAAAACCAAAGCAGTACAGGTACTTGCTGGTGCTTCTCTGCCCTTTCATTCTTTGAATCAGAGATTATCAAAGCTGGTGGTCCTGAAGTTGATTTGGCTGAGATGTTCGTGGTATCACACGCTTACGCAGACAAAGCAGAAAAATATGTAAGACTTCACGGCAATCTCAATTTTGGACCTGGCAGTTCATTTGGCGATGCTCTTTACGTAATGAAACACTATGGTATGGTTCCAAACTCAGAGATGGAAGGGCTCAACTATGGCACTGACATCCATGTTCACGGTGAGATGGACGCTGTAACCAATGCATACGTAAAAGCTATTATCAGAAACCCTAACAGAAAACTCTCTACAGCTTGGAAAAACGGTTTTCAGGGTATCCTTGATGCATATCTTGGGGCAAGACCTGAGAAATTTACAGTTGACGGTAAAGAGTACACCCCTAAAACTTATATGGAGTCTCTCCCTATCAATCTTGATGACTATGTGGATATCGTTTCTTGGACACATATCCCTTATTATGCAGAGACCATCCAGGAAGTTCCAGACAACTGGCGTTGGGAGAAGGCTTACAATGTTCCACTTGAGGATATGATGGCTATCATTGACAACGCACTTAACAATGGTTATACCCTTGCTTGGGCATCTGACGTAAGTGAGAAGGGCTTCACCCGTGACGGTATCGGCGTAGTTCCAGACACTGAGGCTATCAAAAAAGCAGCAGGCAGCGACGAGGCACGTTGGATTGGTGCAAACCCTGCAGCTGCAGGCAAACCAGCTGTTGCTACCCCTGGCCCTGAGCTCAAAATCACCCCTGAAATGCGTCAGGCAGGTTATGACAGCTACCAGACTACTGATGACCACGGTATGCACATGTATGGTATCGCCAAAGATCAGAACGGAACCAAATACTATATGATCAAAAACTCTTGGGGAGAGTCTGGAAAATACAAAGGTTACTGGTATGTATCTGAAGCTTTTGTTCAATACAAAACTATGGATATCCTTGTAAACAAAAATGCCATCCCTCAGGAAATCAGAGCTAAACTCGGTCTTTAATACTTATTAACATTATCAAGTATGAAACTTAAAAATATCCTTGTCGGTGCAATGTTGATGGCCACCTGCTCACTTTTCGCTCAGGAGACCGTTTACAAATTCACCAAAGTAGTGGAGAACCCTGCTACCCCTGTCAAAAATCAGGCAAGCACTGGTACTTGCTGGTGCTATGGTACCACTTCATTTATTGAGTCTGAGCTTATCAGAACCGGTAAAGGTGAGATTGACCTATCTGAAATGTTTACAGTTCGTCATAACTACAACAAACGTATCTATGACAATTACATCAGAAGGGGCCGTGGAAACATCACCCCAGGTAGTTTGGCACATATGGCCATCAATATGATGAACCAGCATGGTCTTGTACCTGAATATGCTTACGATGGTATCAACTACGACTCTGAGACACATAACCACAATGAGCTCAGCATGTATGTTAAAGCCTTGGCAAGTGTTACCACAGAGAGAAAAGTGATTACCCCTGAATCAAAAGAGCTTCAGGAGGCCCTTTTCGACATCTACCTTGGCAAGCTTCCTGAGACTTTCGAGTACAATGGCAAAGAGTACACCCCTCTTTCATTCAAAGAGTATCTTGGTCTTGATTTCTCAGATTATGTAGAGATTACAAGCTTTACTCACCACCCATTCTACGAGAAAGTACAAGTAGAGGTTCCTGACAATTGGGACCACGGCACTATGTACAACCTCCCTCTTGATGAGTTTATGGCCGTTATCGACCACTCTCTCACCAATGGTTACACATTGGTATGGGATGGTGACTGCAGCGAAGCAGCTTATGTATTCGAGAGAGAACTTTGTATTGTTCCTCAGGACACCAAACTTACCAGAAAACAGATCCTTGAATCTACAGAGATTATCCCTGAAATCGAAGTGACTCAGGAGATCCGTCAGAATTTCTTCGAGACATTCCTTACTGTGGATGACCACCTTGAGCATATCACAGGCATCTATAAAGACCAGAATGGTGTAAAATACTACAACACCAAAAACTCTTGGGGTACAGAGCGCAACGGCTCAGGTTACCACTACATGTCTGAAAACTTCGTAAAAGGAAAAACCATCAGTATCCTTGTAAACAAAAACGGTATTCCTAAAGACATCAGAAAGAAACTTGGTCTATAATCTTACAACAAGATGAAAATAAAAAGTATTCTTTTGGGTATAGTTATAGCATTCTCTTGCAGCCTCTCGGCTCAAGAGAATGTTTATAAATTTACCAAGGTAGTGGAGAATCCCTCCACCCCTATCAAAGACCAGGCAGAGACTGGCACCTGCTGGTGTTTCGGCACCACATCATTTATAGAGTCTGAACTCCTAAGGACAGGCAAAGGCGAATTTGACCTCTCAGAAATGTTTACTGTCCGCCACAACTACCGCCACCGCATCTTTGACAATTACCTTAGAGAAGGGAACGGGAGCATTGTAGAGGGCAGTTTGGGTCACATGGCCATAAATATGATGGACAAATATGGTCTTGTCCCCCAGTATGCCTATAGCGGCATCAACTATGACTCACCAAAGCATGACCACAACGAGCTGAGCGCATATGTGGCTGCATTGGCTTCAGTAACCACAGAACGTGGTGTTCTGACTCCTGAGTCGATTGAACTACAGGAGGCGCTTTTTGACATCTACCTCGGCAAACTTCCAGAGACATTCGAATACAATGGCAAAGAGTACACTCCCCTTTCATTCAAGGAGTATCTCGGCCTCGATTTCTCTGATTATGTAGATATCACCAGCTTTACCCACCTCCCTTTCTATGAGAAAGTATTGCTGGAACTCCCTGACAACTGGGACAATGGCACTATGTACAATGTTCCATTGGAAGAGATGATAGAGATTATCGACCACGCACTTCTAAACGGATATACCGTAGCATGGTCAGGAGATATCAGCGAACCCGGTTATGTACTGGCAAGAGATTTGAGCATCCTTCCACAGGATACCAAACTTACCAGAAAACAGATCCAGGAGTCAAAAGAGATAATCCCAGAGATGGAGGTAACACAGGAAATGCGTCAGATGTTCTATGAGACATTTATCTCAGTGGACGACCACCTTGAGCATATCACCGGACTCTACAAAGACCAGAATGGTGTCAAATACTACAACACCAAAAACTCATGGGGTCACGAATACACCAAAACTGGGCACCACATGATGTCTGAAAATTATGTAAAAGGGAAAACCATGTGTATCCTGGTACACAAAAACAGCATTCCCAAAGATATAAGAAAGAAACTTGGCCTTTAATGGCCCAATAAGTAGAGAGTATGAAAATAGTCAAACATATCCCCAATACCATCACCTGCATGAACCTTATTTCCGGAACAGGTTCCATCATATTCGCTTTTCAAGGCGACTTTATGACTGCATTTATCCTTATGGTTTTGGCATCTGTGTTTGACTTTATGGATGGACTCGCTGCGAGGACCCTCCATGCATATTCAGATATAGGAAAGGAGCTTGACTCGCTCTGCGATGCAGTAAGCTTTGGTCTGGCTCCTTCCCTTATTTTATTCAATTATCTGCAACAGGCATCCATCAATCCTTCGTGGATTGTCTATCTGGTGCTTGTCATCGCCCCATTTTCGGCACTACGCCTCGCCAAATTCAATCTTGACACACGTCAGACCACATCATTCATCGGCCTCCCTACCCCTGCCTGTGCACTATTTGTAGGGTCACTGATAGCCTTCGCATCAGAGCACTCCCCCGCCCTACACATGGCACTTCTCAACTCCTGGACACTCCCTATCGTAGCGATTGCCCTATCATTAGCCCTTATCAGCGAGATCCCAATGTTCTCCCTTAAATTCAAATCCCTCCGTTGGGCAGAGAACAAAACACTTTATACATTCGCATTGATACTGCTACCTTTCATAGTGGCAGCCATCATCACCCACATCCACTGGAGCGGCATCTTCGCCTTCATATTCCTGATGTATATAATCTACAACACCATCAGGCTACCGTTTTCAAAGCATTAACGCACCTCCACCTTTATCCTATACGGCACTCCGTTAAGGACGTCAGTGCGTCCTGAATATTCAAATCCGTTTTCTCCAAAGCCGGATGTGACTGTGGTTTCACAAAATACAGAGATATATAATTTACCGGGAGCAGGTCTTTCGATCTGAAGTCTCTTTTTGCATCCTGGCTCCATATTGGTCGCCAAAGCTGCATGGTGGAATGCAAAATCACCTTCACGTGCGGCCAGAGAGAGATCAAAATTATCCGAGCCGTCATATCCTTCCAATGTAATGACCACCTTACGCGTACGTTTTGGTATTTCCACTGTAAAATGGTGATATTGACGGTCTCCAATTTTAGTATAGAGAGGGTCATTGTCCTCAGTATCTTTATCCATCTTTCTCTCCTCACCTGGGATAAGTTCACCTTTGACAGATGGCACACCATTGCCATCCATACCATATTGGAGAAACGACTCCATCAGATGGAGCCTCTCACCTGTAGCAATATCTTCCGGATGCGAAGACATCAGGATTACAGTTCCAGCCTTCTCATTGGCTTTGTATGCCCAGCATAGGACAGCATTGTCTATACTTGGACCTATTGGTGGAATCGTATCGTAATCCACCCTAAGGAGAGGCAAAGTACCCTCTGGTACAGAGTCCTGTGGCTGAAGGGCTGCATGGGGACCATTGAGGTGATATATCCCCTCCACCTTACGGTCACCACCGAAATCATCGTACTTTAGCAACGGACACTCCTGGTCCATATACATAGTGAAATACTTGTCCTGAAGATAGGTATCCCTCACCCTACCGGGCCATATGGCGAGATAATTGTTATTCTTACTGTAGATATTGTCATCGTTATAGTAACCAGCTGAAGCCATAAATGCACCAGCGCAAGTCCCCAGGTATGAACCACCGGCACTGACAAACTCCCTTATCCTCTCTCTCCCCTCCTCTCCGAGTGATCTTCCGTGCGAACCGGCAAGGCCACCATTGACATAAAGGAGTCTGAAGCGGGGAGATCCGTCCGGATACAAAAGGGCGCCATTTCTATCCTGCTCCCACCCTGCAAAACATCTGTGCTGCATAAGTGTGTCATTACGGTCATTTTTTGTCGCAAGGAACACCTCCAGATCCGCCCCCAATGAATCTGCTGCAATAAGATGTTTGCGGTCGTAGAGTTTGACTCCACTATCCATAAAGATATCCTTGTAATAACCGCTTTTGTCACGACTCTGAGCTGAAACAAAATAGGGAATCAGCAATAGGACAAATATTCCAAAACGGGTACAAAACGACTTGATTCTCATAAGAATTAATGACTCAAATTTGTTTAAAAAGCCAGATGGCATCAACTCCACCTGGCTTTTGCTTATCTGTTTATGCTATAGACTATTTCTGGAACTGAGCTTTCATCAACTCGATCTTGGCCTCAGCTGTATCACCTTTGGCTCCGAAGTAGTACTTGATCTTAGGCTCTGTACCTGAAGGTCTTACTGTAACCACTGAACCACCTTCACCGAAGAAGCGGAGCACATTTGATTTTGGAAGACCTGTCTCCTCAGGTTTGTTGTAGTCAATAACTTTGACCACCTTCTCATCACCGATAACTGTAGGAGGTGTAGCGCGGTAGTCTTTCATAAGCTGCGCGATTTGCTCAGCACCGTCTTTACCTTTAAGGGTTACAGAAAGTAGTCTCTCTATGAAAATACCGAACTCAGCATAAATTTTCTGAAGAAGCTGATAAAGTGTCATGCCCTGGTCAGCAGCCCAAGCAGCAGCCTCAGCAATCATCTTACAAGAGTTTACTGCATCTTTATCCCTTACAAACTCACCGATATTGAAACCGTAGCTCTCTTCGCCACCACAGATAAATACCTTTTCACCCTCATTTTCGCGGATAATCTGGGCAATATATTTGAAACCGGTCAATACGTCGTAGATCTGCACACCGAACTTCTTGGCGATCTCCACCAAAAGCTCTGTAGTCACGATGGTTTTAACCAGATAGTTTTTCTCAGAAAGTTTGCCAAGCTCTTGCCAACGGGTGAGGATATAGTAAGTAAGGATAGAGGCGGTCTGGTTACCGTTCATTAGTACCATTTTACCCTCATTATCCCTAACAGCGATACCTACGCGGTCTGCATCAGGGTCGGTAGCCATAACAAGGTTTGCACCCTCTTTCTCAGCCAAATCAATGGCCATTTTAAGTGCAGATGGTTCCTCTGGGTTAGGTGACATTACTGTAGGGAAGTTTCCGTCACTGATCTCCTGATCTGCCACAGTGATGATATTTTTGAAACCCACTCTGCGAAGTGCTTCAGGAACAAGTCTCACACCTGTACCATGGATAGGGGTATAGACAATCTTAAGATCTGCGTTTTTCTCAATCGCCTCTGGTGAAAGGGTCAATGAGAGGATAGCCTTAAGGTATTTCTCATCCATCTCTGCACCGATAGAGGTAATATTGTATGGTGTTCCGTCACCGAATTTGACTTGTGAAGGGTCAGTGATTTTGTTAACCTCTGCGATGATGTTGCCATCGTGTGGAGGGGTAACCTGAGCACCATCTGCCCAGAATACTTTGTAGCCATTGTACTCTTTAGGGTTATGGGAAGCTGTAATCATCACACCTGCCTGACAACCAAGTTCTCTGATAGTGTAGCTGAGCTCAGGTAGTGGTCTGAGATTGTCGAAAAGATATACGTGGATCTCATTTGCACCCAAAACCTGCGCTGTAATCAAAGCAAATTCACGGCTATTGTTACGTGAGTCGTAAGAGATAGCAACGTGAATCTTCTCCAGATCTGCATAGTGCATCTTCAGATAGTTTGCAAGACCCTGAGTAGCCATACCTACGGTGTACTTGTTCATACGGTTTGTACCCACACCCATGATACCTCTGAGGCCACCTGTACCGAACTCAAGAGTACGGTAGAATGCATCCTCAAGCTCTTTGGGATCGCCACTATTCAACATCATGTTAACTTTTTGTCTTGTTTCGACATCGTAGCTGTCAGAAAGCCATGATTTGGCTACATCGATATAATTTCTTTCCATAGTTTTAACAGAATATTTCGCGAATTTAATAAAATTAAGCTGAAGTATCAAGGTTTAATATAACTTTGCACCTATGGAGGGTAAAACATTACAATTCATTATTGATCATGACGGTGAGGATGTGACCAGATTTCTCCTCTCACCGGGAAAATTCCCCGATGTGGATATCCCATTGGCTGCCCGCTGCATCGAAGCGAGGAGGAAGATAAAGTCAAAGATACCTGCATTTTGGAATGAGCCCTCCCTGCTCTATCCGGACACTCTGGCTCTGGAACAGTGCAGCTCCCAAGCATCGGCTGAATACAAAGGGAGCCTTATCCCGGAAGGGGCTACAGTGGCAGATCTCACCGGAGGGCTTGGGGTTGATTCATTTTTCCTCTCCAGAAGAGCATCAGTGCTTCACTATTACGAAAGGAAACCACTCCTTGCAGAGGCTGCAGCTGCGAATTTTACCACTCTAGGGGGAGAGAACATCCATTGCCATAGTGCAGAACTTACACTAAATGAGATCTCATCACCAGATTTCCCAAAAGTCGATATAATTTTCATTGATCCTGCAAGAAGGGACAAATCGGGTGGCAGAGTCTATTCAGTGGCTGATTGTGAGCCCAATCTTATCGAATGGAGAGCCCCCCTTCTGGCCAAAGCGGATGTTATCCTGGCAAAAATATCCCCCATGGCAGATATCTCACAGGTCCTCAGGGAGTTGCCCGGAGTCAGCGAAGTGCACATTATCTCAGTGGACCACGAATGCAAGGAGCTCCTCCTCCGCATCACAGCAGAAGAGGTGATTGAGCCCCGCATCATAACCGTCAACATCACAAAAGATGGTGTCCAGCTCTTTGAATTTACCGGGGCTGAAGAGTCAGGTGCAGAGGCTGATTACATTGAGCCAAGCTCTATTGACAAGTATATCCATCAGGGGTGCTTCCTATATGAGCCCAACAAATCTATATCCAAGGGGGGTGCGTTCAAACTTGCTTCGCAACGTTTTGGGATCCGCAAAGTATCCCCAGCCACCCACCTCTATTTTTCAGAGGGGCTCAAATCTGACTTCCCCGGGAAATGCTTCCGGGTCATAGAAGGTGCACCATTTAACAAACGGACCCTGGGGGAGTGGAAGAAAAAATACCCCCGTGCCTCTGTATCAGCCAAAAACTTCCCCCTCACATCAGAAGAGCTGGCCAAAAGGCTATGCGTAAAGGAGGATGACCGCCTCCATATCTTTGGATTTACAGCCATAGGGGGAGAGAAGTATCTGTTCTGCACCGAAAGGGTCCAATGAGTTGCTAACCCAACAAATTTTTGGGAAAATTGACCAAATACACCTTCTCCACACCTCGAGTGAGGGCTGTATAGAGCCATTTGAGATCATCTGCTGTAAGCTCATCCTTCCAGAATGGATTGTCGATGAAAACACATCTCCACTGTCCACCTTGCGATTTGTGACAGGTGATGGCGGCAGCATATTTGAGCTGGAGAGCATTGTAGTATTTATCCTCCCGGACAGCCTGATTCCTCTTCTTTTTGGTGGTCAGATTATCATAATCGGCATAAACACCTTCATAAAGGGCCTGCTGCTGCTCCTGAGTCAGTGATGCACTCTCCGACTGAAGTGTATCAAGGATAATTTTGGCAGAGATCTCTATGTCGTGATAGTCTGGAAAAGAGAGGATAGCATCTGCAAAATAGAGTCCGTAACGCTCTTCGTAATTGCGTATCCTCATCAGTTCTGCCACATCACCATTGGCAATAAAATCCAAATCCTCGATATCATCCAGAAACTGGTAACAGTTCTTCACCACCATCACCTTATCACCGCGACACAACTGCTCCTCTTTGGAAAGGACCTGTGCACGGATGCCGTTATTGTAGCGGTTTGCCCTTTTATTGGAGCGGCACAGAACTACTGTATCATCGGTACCGAACCTTCCGAAAGCATCATCGAGAGACTCTATCAGATCACCACCACTTATGCTCTCGATATCCTTAAACCCTTTAAGATCAAGTTTAAGGGATATGTCAGAGTAATCATAACTCTCTATAATCTTGCGTATTATGGTAGCATTATGCAAAATACCGGACTCCTCGGCCTGACGTACCACTGTAGAGAGTTCCATATAATCAACATTTCCAAAGACCTCCATACACCCCCTATCTAGTGCCGGACTCACCTCCTCCATAACGGGTGGAAGCTGAGCATTGTCCCCTATCAGGATAAGCTTATTGCCGCTTCCATTACGGACATACTGTACAAGATCCATAAGGAGGTTGCCGGAGCCGAAAAGTGACCCTGGAGAGTCTATCGATATCAGAGAAGCCTCATCGACAATATATACTGTGTCATTGGCTTTATTGAAGTCAAGGGTAAACTTGCTCATCACATCGGATGAGGACTTCTGCCTGTAGATCTGCTTATGGATGGTAAGCGAACTGAATCCTGTGTATCCTGCCAGCACCTTTGCAGCACGCCCAGTTGGAGCCATGAGTTTGAACTTTATCTGAAACTCCTTAAGTGTCTTGACATAGGCCCCTATGGCAGATGTTTTGCCGGTACCTGCATATCCGTTTACCACCATTATGTCGCACTCCTCTCGCTGTATGGTAAAATCCGAAAGTCCCTTGAAAAGACTCTCCTGACATGGAGTAGGTTCAAAAGGGAAATTCCTCCTTATATGGTCAAAAAAGAAATCTGCAGCAGACATCCCTATCTCCTCCTGATTCTAAAGATGGAGAACATTACCAGGATCGGGTAGATCTCAAGACGACCGAAAAGCATCTGGAGAGAGAAGAAAAACTTTACAGCACCGGGGAAGTGTGAGAAATTCTCCAAAGAGCCGCAACTTCCAAATGCAGGGCCAATATTGGCGGTCATAGAGACAGATGAAGTGAATGCGTCGGTGAAATCGAGGCCAAATGCAGCCACAACTACTGCACCGAAAACTATCACAAAAAGGTATAGTGAAGCAAAAAGGGCCACACCCAAAATTACATCACTTTCAATCCTTCTGTCCCCTACTTTAATTTGCACCACAGATGAGGGGTGTTGCAATTTCACAAGTTGGGCCTTAAGAGTCTTGTACAATATAAGGACTCTGTCCACCTTCAAACCTCCAGTGGTAGAACCGGAGCAGGCCCCCTGGATGGAGAGATAGAGCAATATCAGTATGGAAAATGCCGGCCACACCGATGTGTCCGCAGTGGCAAAACCTGTCGTAGTACTAATCGTCACCACTTGAAATAGAGCTTTTCTCAACGCCTCAAACCAATTGTCTGCCAAGTCAGAATGGAGCAGATTAAATGATACTGAAAGTGTAGATATCACTATTGACAAGAGAAACATTCTTATCACAGGTGACTTGAATATCTTGGTAGAGCGGCTTACAAAAAGGGAGTACAGGAGACCGAAATGTAGTCCGGATATAAGTGTAAAGAATGTGACTACCATCTCTATCGGGAAGGATTCAAATGCCATTACCGAAGCATTTCTGGTGCTGAATCCACCTGTCGCCACTATACTGAATGCATGGTTTATAGCATCAAATGCCGGCATTCCTGCCACGCACAAAGCTGCATGAGCAAGAAGGGTAATACAGAGATACACTGACAGGATTATTCTGATAAGCTCTTTGGTCCTGAAACGGTAATTCTCCTTAGATAGTGAAGAGATCTCCATCTTGGTCATTTTGAATCTGAAGGTACTCATCGTCGGGAGAACCAGCAATGTAAAGACCACAACTCCTACACCACCGATAAAGTGTGTGGATGACCTCCAGAAAAGGAGCCCCTTAGGGAGACCCTCTATATCGTTAAGTATAGTTGCACCTGTGGTAGTAAAGCCTGAGACAGACTCAAAAAATGCATTGGGCAGTGTAAATTCTCCTCCCCACATCAGATATGGGAGCATACCGAATATACAGGAGAGAAACCACGCCAAAATGGTGATGGCAAAACCTTCAGATATGCTGATCTCTTCTGTCCTACGGACAAAAATAAGGGGGAAAAGTCCTACAATAAGGGTAGTGATACCACTGATAAGGAGGGGTGTAAAAGATGAATCCATCCCATTCAGGATAGATATCACCATAGAGAGGAGCATAAATGACCCATTGAAGATCAGTGTCACTCCCAGATACCTCGATATCAGTTTAATATTCATAGTTTCTTCTTAAGATTCCTGTTCTCCTCGATAATCTCCTTTATATTCCCGTTGAGTTCTTCCATCTGATCACGGCCGAAGTCGAACTTGACATCATAACCTTTATTGTATTCCTTGTAACTCTTAAGACCTTTGTTTATCTTGATTACAGGCTTGATGAGGTACAGGTTAAGGAAGTAATTGAACAGAAGTACCAGAATTATACCTACCAGTGCAGCTACAATGATTGGGGTGATGGATCTGTAGAATCTGTCATTGAGACTATAATAGTTCTCTGCCAATCCATTCTGCGAGATAAGTGTAAGTTTCTGTATATAGTCCCTCAATTTGTCATAAACCCCTTGAAGTCTGTTAAAATACCAGTCCCTTCTCTGCGAATAACCCTGCAACCATACTTGAGGTGCTTCGTTTACCACGTGCATATATGCCACGAAAGCAAACATTACAGAGTCTGCCATAACCTTCTCCTCTTTCATGGTAAAGTGGTGCTTCAAATCTTCAAAACTCTTAACAAACTCCTTATTGTCGACAAAGTGGGGTACATCCATAATGGTTTGGTTCTCCCCTATCTGCTCCAGAATATAGGTATTGTATGCCTCACTAATATTCATAAGATTCCTGGATGTATTGACGCAGGCAATGTTGTCAGCCAGAACGGATGAGACATACTTGCTGAGCCTCTCAAACTCCACAAAAGAGATAACGCAGGACAACAGCAGTATCAGTCCTATAACCATAGAACCAAGAAATACCTTGCTTTTTATCCCAAGTACAAAATGTTTCATGTCACAAAGATATAAAAAAACGGGCCACCTGTGCCGGTAGCCCGTCAAAATATCCTGAAAGGTCAGATTATTTGCTGATCCATTTAGCCATCTCAAGAACTTTGTTTGAGTAACCCCACTCGTTATCGTACCAAGATACAACTTTAACGAAGGTAGGATCAAGCTGGATACCAGCTTTCTCATCGAAGATAGAGGTACGTGCATCGTTACGGAAGTCAGTTGAAACAACAGCCTCATTAGTGTAACCAAGGATACCTTTAAGTTCGTTCTCAGAAGCTTTCTTCATAGCTGCGCAAATCTCTTCGTAAGAAGCAGCTTTTTCTAGCTCTACAGTTAGGTCAACTACTGATACGTCAGAGGTAGGAACACGCATAGACATACCGGTAAGTTTGCCGTTAAGTGCAGGGATAACTTTACCTACAGCTTTAGCTGCACCAGTTGAAGAAGGGATGATGTTCTCAAGGATACCACGACCACCTCTCCAGTCTTTCTTAGAAGGACCGTCTACAGTTTTCTGAGTAGCTGTAGCAGCGTGAACTGTAGTCATAAGACCTCTCTTAAGACCGAAGTTCTCGTTAAGAACTTTAGCGATAGGAGCAAGACAGTTGGTAGTACAAGAAGCGTTTGAGATGATATCCTGACCTGCGTAAGTCTCATGGTTTACACCATAAACAAACATAGGGGTAGCATCTTTTGAAGGAGCAGACATGATAACTTTTTTAGCACCAGCCTGAATATGTTTGCGAGCTTTTTCGTCCTCAAGGAAAAGACCTGTAGATTCAACTACTACATCAGCTTCAACTTCATTCCATTTAAGGTTAGCAGGATCCATCTCTGCAGTAAGGCGGATTTTGTCACCGTTAACTACAAGGTAGTTACCCTCTACTGAAACCTCACCAGCGAATTTGCCGTGAACTGAATCATATTTAAGCATGTATGCCAAGTAATCTGGATCAAGAAGGTCATTGATACCTACAATCTGAATTTCGTTTGAGAAGTTCTCATAAGCAGCACGGAAAACCATACGACCGATACGGCCGAAACCGTTGATACCTACTTTAATTTTTGCCATTTTCTTATATTATTTAATTAAACAATTCCTTTGTTTCTAAAATCGTGCAAATTTAGAAAAATTAGGAATAAAATAAACTATCTTTGCATAAGAATTTTATGTTATGGAGAGAAAAATTGAGATTTTAATCACTAATGATGATAGCGTAAAAGCAAAAGGGATCAACGTTCTTGCCCGTATGATGATGCAGTACGGCAATGTCATAGTAGTGGGGCCAGCTGAGCCTCAGTCAGGCAAATCGGCTGCGTTGTCACTTGCAACACCCCAATATCTTAAAAAGGTACACGAAGAGGAAGGATTGCGCATATATTCGTTTGAGGGGACCCCTGTTGACTGTGTCAAGCTGGCAATGAATGTATTCTTCACCGAACGCCGCCCCGATCTCATTATGTCAGGTATAAACCACGGCCCCAATTTTTCTGTAGCCTCCCTATACTCCGGCACATTGGGGGCCTGCATTGAAGGGACACTGTACGAAGTCCCATCCATCGGCTTCTCCATCAACACCCATAGCGATGATCCGGACTTCTCCTCTGTGGAGCGCTATGGAAGGATAATCCTTGACAAATTCTTCAGCGAACCTCACGCCAAAGATACATACCTCAATATCAACTTCCCCCATATCCCTGCTGATGAGGTACAAGGGATAAGGATGGCCCGCAGAGGGCTTGGAAGGTGGGTGAAGGAGTACGAGATCCGCGAGGACAGTGAAGGTGGAAAATTCTACTTTATGAAGGGGGAGTTTGAAAACCTTGAGACTATGCCCGATTTCGGGGACCACACACTCAATGTCCTCGGCAAATATGTCACAATAGTACCTCACAAGGTGGACACCACCGACTACCAGGAGATAGAGAGACTCCGCTCAGCGTGGAATCTGCAATAAAACTTGCCATATGAAATACTACATCATCGCAGGAGAGGCTTCAGGAGACCTTCATGGCTCAAACCTTATGAAGGGGCTCTATGCCACTGACCCCCATTGCGATGTAAGGTTTTGGGGTGGAGACAGGATGGCTGCAGTGGGTGGGACAATGGTGCGTCACTATAAAGGGACTGCCGTTATGGGATTTGTGGAGGTATTGGCCAAGGCCAATAAAATTCTGGGCAACCTCTCATTCTGCAAAAAAGATATCCTCGAATACTCACCCGACGTGGTGATACTGATAGACTATGCGGGATTCAATCTGAAAATTGCCCGCTTCGCCAAGGAGCACGGAATCAGGACATTCTACTACATTGCCCCCAAGGTGTGGGCATGGAAAGAGGGTCGAATCACCAAGCTCCGCAAATATGTGGACAAACTTTTTATCATATTCCCCTTTGAGATAGACTATTTCCACAAAAAAGGGATCGATGCCATATATCGGGGCAATCCCCTTATCGACAGCATCGCCAACCACAGATCCAGTCACGATACCCGCACAGAGTTCCTTCAGAGGCACCATCTCGAGGACAAACCCATAATTGCCCTCCTTGCGGGGAGCCGCAAGACAGAGATCAGCTGGCTTCTACCCCGCTTCAAAGAGGCTGCAGCACTTCTTCCGGAGGGGTACCAGATACTCCTTGCAGGGGCACCATCGATTGAATTGGAATACTACAGGAAATATATAGAAGGGAGCAATATTAAACTTATCCCTGATGACACCTATGGTGTGCTACGCAATGCAGAGGCAGCAGTAGTGGCCTCTGGTACAGCAAGCCTGGAGACAGCCCTTATCGGGACTCCGCAGGTAGTCTGCTACGGAGGCAATCCCATATCGTTCTGGATTGCAAAGCAGTTTATCCTCCACTCCAAGAGCATATCCTACATATCTCTGGGCAATCTGATAATAAACCGTCAGGCATTCCGCGAGCTGCTGCAGGATGATTGCACAGGCAAGACCATTTCAGATGAGGTGGTTAGGCTCATTTCAGACCATCAGTACAGGGATGAAATGCTCCACAATTACAGCGAGATACAGAAAGCCCTCGGCGGAGAAGGGGCCTCTGTCAAAGTCGCTGAAGCAATGATTGAAGAACTTAAAAAACAATAATACAGTGAAAGCGTACAAATATCAAGGTGCGGGTAATGACTTCGTCATTTTTGATAACCGCAATGGAGAGATCCAACTCAATGACTCACAGATCAGGCTGCTTTGCGACCGCCGCTACGGAATCGGAGCTGATGGTCTTATGCTACTCAATGCTCCAAAGAGCAGCGACCGCGATTTCGAGATGAAATTTTACAATTCAGATGGTTTTGAGGGAGATATGTGCGGCAATGGTGCAAGATGTCTTGTTGCTTTTGCCTACCATAGGGGACTCCCATCTTTCAGATTTGATGCCCGTGACGGATACCACGAAGGATTTGTCCTAGAGGGGAGCAGCAAAAGATGCATCATTAGGGTAAAGATCAAAGATGTGAAGACCATCTACAAATACTCAGACAACATGTACTATGCCGATACAGGGGTTGACCACGTAGTGCAGTTCCGTGATGATCTGGACACTATGGATATTGAAAAGGATGGGCCATACTGGAGATACCACAAGGACTTCCCTAACGGCACAAACGTGAACTTCATCCAGGAAAAAGAGGATGGTTTGCATGTCCGCACATGGGAAAGGGGTGTAGAGGCAGAGACATACGCGTGCGGTACAGGGTGTACAGCATCAGCTATCTCTGCATACAAAGAGGGGCTCAAATGTTGCACCGTCTCTGAAGACGGCACCATCAAATACACAGTGAAGACACTTAAAGACACATTGGCCATAGACTTCAAGGAGGATCTGACAAATGTCTACCTCACCGGCCCGGCCACTTTTGTCTTCGAGACTGAATTTGAATTCTAAAATAAAGCAAAAGCACCTATTCAATAGGTGCTTTTGAGTATTGGAATGGGCAGTTCACCAATTCTGGACGCCCATTTTTTATTATCCATACGTTACTGAAGTCCAGTTCAGTATCGCCCCAATATCCGGAATCTCCCATCTGTTCAGCTGTGAATACGTGAGTATCATCAGGCCATTTGCTATCTGGATAATATGTCCCTTCCAGTGTATATATCTGTTTGTACTCCCAGGAAGAGCCTTCGTGAGTTCCGATAACGCCATTTCCGTGTGGAATATTTCCATAGTTTATACATTTGGCTGTCACACAGTTAAGATCCACACAACCCACGATACCACCTGGACGGTGGTCCCCTTCGTAAGATATATCACCATCATTGTAACAGTTCTCGATCTCTGAATTCTCTTCATACAGGTCGATACCTTTCTCAAGATATCCCGCTACACCGCCAATATAAGCACTTGAGGATGAGGATGTCACTTCCCCATAATTGGCACACTCCCTCAAGCTGACATTAGGTGTATAAAATGGTGACGAGCTCCCTATCTTACCGACAACTCCACCAATACACACCTTACCGCTGGTACCGGTCCCCTCTACTGCTCCGAAGTTGACACAATACTGGACATTGGTATACTCTCTTGTAGACTCACCAAGAATGCCTCCAATACCGGTATAATTGGTGGTCGATGTACCAGAGACTTTCCCATAATTGGCACATTTGCGAATCTTACACCAATCATCATCTCCGCTGGCCATAAGACCGACCACACCGCCAATCTCCTCAGCACCAGAAACATTGCCTATATTGACACAATATTCCACATAAGGCTCATCACTGTCTGCATACATCTTGCCGGCAACACCTCCCACATTGTTTCCACCACTTACTGTACCATAATTGATACATTCACTTATCTTTCCTCTGCTCTGAACCTCTCCCACAATACCACCGGTATATGTGCCACCAGTAACACTTCCCACAAAAGAACAATCAGAAATTACAAGGTCACTCTCAAAGCAGACAAGACCGAAAACTCCACCAGTATAATCTCCTGTACCTGTAACATCTGCTTTTATATGGAGACCGTCGACGGCAGATTTCTGGACATTACCCACACCACCTCCAATATATCTTGCAGAGACTTTCTGGTCAAAAGGTTTTACCTTTCCGTCAAAATTGCAGTACAGACTCTTCAATGCAGGTATTACGGGGGATGAGTTGTTTATATTGTAGTTATTGTCCGAATCAAGGGAAGAGTTCTCAAGTTCACCTATCAGACCCCCAACTTTAAAGGGGCCCTTTATCTCTGTAGTACCTGAACCTATCGTGGTAGACTGCATCTCCACTTTGGTATTGACCACCCTTCCTGCAATTCCACCTACATAGCCGTAATCTTCACTATTCATCACAGATGTGACATTTGCCCCCAAAGAGACATTTTGAAGTGAGAGTGCGGAGCTCTGCTTACCAGATCCTGATACCTCCCCGAACAGACCACCTATATAACTTTTACCTTCAATTCTATATGGCGACTCCAGATCACTGTTTGACTCATACTGGAAACCTGCCATAGAGACTCTGGTATTATTCCCCAACGAAAGGGTACCTGATACACCTCCAACCCTTTCGCTACCCTTTACCACACCGGTAAACTTGCTGGATTTCACGAAGAGTTCCGCTGCATCGAGTTTGGCACTACCAAAATATCCACCCACATACTTGCCGCTTCCGCTTATAAGCAACACCAGATCAGAGTTGAGAATCTCACTCTTGGGGCCAGCCTCAAAATATCCGGACAAACCTCCCACATATTCATTTCCATTTAGGATAAATACATCGGTGTTGTCAATATTGCTTGAGTGATAAAGTTTCAATCCATCCACTGAAAGGGAACAACCATTGGCAATACCTACAAGACCGCCAATATATCTGTTACCTGTCAAAACAAATCTGTCTGCAGAGAAGCTGGAGCCGTCGCTGCTCAAAGTGGTGGTATTTGATACCTCAAGGGTAACCCCATCTGCCACACCTGCAACACCACCAATATAATCACCTGACCCCTCCACTGTAACATTGAGTTTGCAGTTTTTAACAGTAAGGAGAGCATTGTTTTTCTTACCAAGATAGCCTACCATACCACCCAGAACATCTGACCCATTGATACGGCCCGAAACCGACAGATTATTAAGTGTTACTGTTCCCGAGACTATAGCTGCCACAGCTCCTATTGTATCACTTGCATTGGATATCTGTATATTGTCCAGCTTCAGGTTCTGTATCAGAGCTCCATTTGACAATACACGGAACAAACCTCTGGAGTTATCATTCTCCCCCTTTGCTCCATTGTATGTAAGATTTTTTATGGCATAGTTACCTCCGTCATAAAAACCTGAAAATGACTCTGTTCCCAACGAACGTCTCTCAAGTCCGCCACTCCCCCACTCAATATCTGCTATCTGCTGGAAGTAAATGCCGGCCCCTCTCTGGTCGTCCATACTCAGACAGAACAAAAGATAATTCAGGTCAGATGCATTGGCCACAATATATGGTGAGTACATGGTACCTGAACCATTGAAGCCATCTGAGTAAAAGTTAACTACAATATCGTCAATATATGTCACCTTCTGGCTCTCAAATTTGGCCTTATATCTTTTCAGGACATCTGCTCCGAAAGCCGGTGAGGTTATGACATATTCTCCATCTTCGATGGATATACCATCAGGGATGGATATCGACACTTTCATCCCTTTCTTGGAAAACTCACATCTGGCCCCCAGTTCATAAATGTTACTGCCATCCAACTGCTGTAGATTAATCCTGAAATTTGTCTGACCATTAACATCCCAAAGAAGATTGGTGACAAATGTAGATATTCTGTATCCGTTCTGTAACTCAAGATCTGACTGGTCAATCTCGGGCTTTAGCTGGGGAAGACAGGAGACCAATGAGGTCAACAGACCCAATAAGAATATAATTGAAACAAATACTCTTCTCATACTTGTAATTTTTAATATAACATTTCTGACTTGTAAGGAACCGGATATGATAACTTTTTATCATTTTCATCTAAAACGGGAACCTTCCAGTAATTTTGGTCCCAACCCGAATATTTGGACAAATCGGGGAGTGTAGAATTGTCCCTTTTGGTCCCCGCATTGTACGAGATAGAACCTGATTTGTAGTAATAGACACCTTCCAACGGATAATTGGGTGAAGAATCTGGCTCCTGTCCTATAATATCCTCCCAGGTATTATCTCCCAATGCAAGACTGCTCTCCAATGAATAATCCCACTCGGCATAACCAATAATCTGTCCACCCCTATCGCTTCCAGGTCCAGATGCAGTATTCAGACAATTTTTCACCGCTCCTCTTTGCTGAAGAACCCCCACAATACCGCCTATATTGTCACCTGAGCCACCAGTGATATTACCCATATTTGCACATTGGCTGACTACCACCACATTGTCCGCAAAATCATTTACACCTTTTGTTATGGAGTTCAATCCTCCTAAAAAAGAGACTGTTATTCCGAGACAAGCAGGAATAATTGCCACACTTGTACCAGCTGTAGCGATAGTACCTATTATGGCTACAACATCAAATGCCAGAAGAATACCACCCGCAATCAGATAATTGCGTTCGGACTCTTCATTAAGCTCCATAACTTCGTGTAACCTCTCGTCAAGATCATCACTGATATTCTGTGTAAAAAGTTTGTTATTCTCCTCATTATTGATATCCTTGGCGAGTGATACTACAGCATTTGAATAATCGACATTTATAGGTGAGGCTGAAAGTGAACTCTGGAGTTGGACACTTGCACCACTTCTGATCGTCTCCAGCTCAGCGCTGAGTTCCTCTATATCCTTCTGTGCGAGGGCCTTAATATTGCTGGAAATCTCCTCCACTTCGTGATGTAGAACCTCATGCAAAGCATGTCCCAGAAAACCGGTCTCTACAAGGGATACTAGAATATCGGCCACCACCTCCACCACCAGAAATCCCACTTTTTCTGTCACCTTCTCCACGATACCCAATACCGGTCCCAAAACTGCCCCCACAAAAATCTGAGCTGTTCCAAAAGCTATCTCTACCTTATTAAGTGTACTTAACTCCTGTTCCTTTCCGATCTCCGCCACAATACCGGCTATAGGTGTGCTTCCACCCTTGATACCTGCATAGTTTGAGCAATAGTGGATCATCATATAGTCTTCGCAGTACCCCGCCACACCAGCTGCGTGTGAACCTGATGCCTCAATAGCACCAAAGTTCTGACTGACAGCAATAAGACCGGTAGATGCCTTACCTACAATACCTGCCACGTATGAATCTCCCTTGACAGTATTATTATTGACAGTATTCTCAATAACTGCCATAGAGGTATAACCGGCGATTCCACCAACATAATCATCACCACTTACCGTCCCTGTATTTAATGATGCATAGGCTCCAAACTGCGCTTCACCGCACAGACCACCGACATTATTGGCCCCTTTTATAGCACCTTCATTCTTGCAGTATTTAAGCAACACATTATTAAAAAGGTATCCGTTGTCATCATACTTGACCCTGGTACTTCCTATAATTCCACCTACCCCCTCATACCCGGTAACAGGGGCGAAGTTTTCACAAACATTGATAGTGGCGCACCTGGATCCACCGACAATACCACCATAAGCGATATAAGCTGCATCACCGTCACCTTTGGTTGTAGGACCGGTCACAACACCTTCTGCCTTGTTGGTGGAGACAGATATGTTTATAGTATCACAATTGGCAATAATACCACCTGCTCCAGAGTGGTGAACCTTCACTGTACTGCTGTTGTGACAATCACTCACGGTGATAGTGGACTGGAGCGCACCTGCACCAATAAGGCCACCCACATTGTAGTCACCCTCAATTTTTGATCCTTCTGAAGAGGAACTTGCTATATTGAGAACAGCCTTTGAATCAACAGCCCCGACAAGTCCACCAAGTGAAAGACAACCATCAAGTCCATAAACTTCACTGCTTATCACCTTGCAATTGTAGATCTGGGTAGCATCCAACTCTCCTGCATCTGATATCACGATACCCAAAAGTGTGCCGGCGCCATAAGTTCCCACTATATACGAATCTTTGATAGTCACATCATTGAATACTGCACCGCAGGCAAATCCGAAAAGCCCCCTTCCTATAGTCGTATTGGAAGAGACAGACTTCACTCCCTGGATATAGTAGCCGTTACCATCGTAAATACCTCTGAAGGGTCTGTTCATATCATAACCGATAGGTGTCCAATAGTGGTCAGGATCACACAAGTATCCGTGATAAAGCATATCACTGCCCTGAATATGTGTCATCTGTGAGAAGTATACCCCCTCAGTAGGAAGGGTATTGGTTATTTTTCTGAGGGTATCCAGATGGCTTGCAGAGGTGATGATGAAAGGCTCCTCTTCTGTACCTTTACCGGAGAGGCCATAATTCGGATTGTACTCATCCATAATCCTGTAACCATCTTTTTCAACAAGTATCCTCATGCCAAGGCCGAAATTCCTTACATAGAATCCACCTTTATCCTTGTCGGGACCGGAGACTTTATACTCAAAGTAGAGAAGTCTGTACTCCCCATTTTTTAGCCCCCCGTTGAGTTTGAATTTAGAGCGATCCTTCCCCTTTTTGTGCAACACATCGCGCTGGATAATATGCCCCTCCTTGGTCTGGATATAACATATCATATCCTCCTCAAAAAGGTTTGATGTCTGCTCATCGAGTTCAAATGTATCAAATTCGCCAAGATAATCGTCAACTGAGAAGGATGGAATCTCCGGCACACAAGAGGTGATAACAAATATAAGTAGTGCTGTTAAAAGCAATCGTAGCTTTATTATATTTTCCATCTTCAATCTTTTTATATGGACAAATATAATAAAAGATTATAAAATAACAACAAGAAAATGGGAACCAAAGACTACCTGGAGCCAAAAATGGAGGTACCTATCCTCACCATGGTACTCCCCATCTCTGCGGCAATATGGTAATCCCCTGACATACCGAAAGAGAGTTCGGAGAAGTTTTCCAGGAATGGGTAACCTTTTTTCCTGATCTCCTCATTTAGGGCCAATAACTTTGAAAATTCTCCCCTGATCTGAACCTCATCATCTACAAAAGAGGCCATAGCCATAAGGCCGCGGAATGTAATGTTTGAAAATTTGTCTTGAAGTTCCTTATCTGCAGAGATCCTATCAAGAAGGTCAAGAATCTCCTCAGCAGAGAAGCCTTGCTTGCTCTCCTCCTGTGCTATATGAAGCTCAAGAAGCACCCCCAATCTGTAACCATTTTTACGGGCATACTCACCCACTTCAACAAGAAGTCTCTCTGAATCGATGGAGTGTATCAATGTGGCATAAGGAACTACCATCTTTATCTTATTGGTCTGCAGGTGCCCGATAAAATGCCACTCTATATCATTTGGAAGGAGCTCCACCTTCATTTTAAGTTCCTGCGGACGGCTCTCTGCAAAGACCCTCTGCCCTGCATCGTAAGCCTCTTGAACCGCCTCGACAGGTTTGAATTTGGAAACTGCCACCAACTTGGTCGATGGCGGCAGTTCCTTATTGATTTGAAGTATATTCTCTGCTATACCCATTTATTTGCGTTTTTGTTGGGCTTGCTGCTGTTTGAGCATCTCCTGCTGTGCTTTTGCAGCCTCTTCAAGTCTTTGCTGGAATTTTGATTTTGGTTTGGTTTTGGCTTTAGCTTTGCTTGCCTGAATCTGAGCCAAAATCTTCTCTTCATCCACAAAGAATTTGCGTATCACCCAAGTCAATCCCATGGTGATAAGGTTTGAAAGCATATAGTAGTAGCTCAATGCACTTGAAAGGTTGTTGCAGATGAACAGCATCATTATAGGCATAAAGTAAAGCTGCATAGCCTTCATACCGGGCATCATATTGGCAGTATCGCCCTGCTGGTTAAGCATTGCCTTAGAGTAGAAATACATGGTTACTGCTACGAGTATCGCAAAGAGACTGACGTGATCACCATACAAAGGCAATTTGAATGGAAGATCAATGATAGAGTCGTATGCGCTCAAGTCATCAACCCAAAGGAAAGACTGCTGGCGAAGCTCGATAGAAGCAGGGAAGAAACGGAACATCGCAAAAAGGATAGGGAACTGGAAGAGCATAGGGAGACAGCCTCCGAACATACTCACACCACTCGCTTTGTAAAGTTCCTGCATTGCCTGCTGCTTTTTGAGGGCATCCTCCTGTTTTGGATATTTCGCATTGATCTTGTCTATCTCAGGCTTAATCACCCTCATTTTTGCAGATGAAGCAAAGGATTTGATGGTGAAAGGTGATATCACAATCTTCAGCATAATGGTCATCAGTAGGATGATGATTCCGAAATTGCCGATAAACTTGCTCAAAAAGTCAAATGTAGGGATGATTACTATCCTGTTAATCCAGTTTACAAGCCATCCGCCAAGTGGGATAATCTTCTCATACTCCTGATCATACCCTCTCAATGTGCGGAAATGGTTTGGACCGAAATAGAACTCAAAAGGTATTGTCACCACACTACCTTCAGGATTATATGCCACCTCCATATTTGCATGGCACTGCATAAGATTGGCTGAAGGGTCATTCTCCTTGAAGAAAGCGTAAGAGAGGTTACCCGAAGTGAAATCATTTTTAGCCCTCAGGATAGCTGAAAAGAACTGTTGCTGGAATGCGAACCAGGAAACCTTAGTGGTAATCTCTTTTGAAGATGACTCCCTTCTCAATCCAAGATTCTCAACCTCATCACCAGGATATCTGTAATCGATGGTAGAGTAGTTTCTCTCATTGTCATAACCTTTTTCAAGTCTTGGGATATTCAATCTCCAGTCCACATCAAACTGAGTGGCATTTTGTGAAACGTATTGCTCCATATTCACAAGTCTGAAGTCGAAATTAACCAGATAACTCTCCGATGGAAGTGAGTATATGTGCTCAATATAAGAATCCTCATCAAAATTGAGTCTCATCACCAAAGATGAATCGTTGTGCGAAACCATCGAATAGGTGAAGTTCTTGGTATTGATCATCTGGTGAGAGTAGAACTCCACACCGAAATCACTCTGTCCACCTTTAACAAGGTTAAGGGCAAGGCTGTCATAGGTATAGTAATCTTTAATCTCTACCTGGTATACCTGACCGCCTCTGGTGGTATAGTCAGCCTTGATTTTGTCGTTCTCCAATGTATAAATCTCTGCAGTAGCTCTATGGGCAGCCTCCAACAATGAATCCTTGTAAGTGTAGGAGTATTGCCCTTTTGATGGATCTGCAGCTATTGCTGCACCTTCTGCCTCTGCTTTAGCTGCCATCTCGGCAGCATATTCGAGTGCTCTTACTTGTGCGATGGAGTCCTGCTCCATCTGGTAAGCCTTCTGTTTCTCGAACTGTTTTGAATTGTAAATGCTAAAACCAATCAGTATCGCACCGATAAGGAGCATACCGATAAAGGTATTCTTGTTCATGTCTATCTGTTATTCAAATTGATTGTCTATCTCTTTAATCTTCTCTTCAAGTTCGGCCAGTTCAGCTTTAGCCTCCTCAATCTTCTTGGTGAACTCCTTCACAAGAGCATCTGCATTCTTTGAGCTTGCAAAGAATCCGATATTGTTCTCGTAAGTAGCGATCTCGCTCTCTTTCTTACGGAATTTCTGAACCAGTTTTTCGCGCTCTGCACGAACAGGATTGACCTCTTTCTGACCTCTTGAGCCATCACGGCCACCTCTTCTACCCCTTGATAGTCCGTGGAATTTGGAATCCATGGCCTCTTTGTAAAGGGCCTGAATCCTCTCTTTCTCCTTGAATGGAACAAAACCTATCTCATTCCATCTTGCAGTGAAATCCTTCACAGCCTCTGCATCTGCTGCTCTATCTGCAGACTCATAAGCCTTGATCTCCTCGATAAGGGCAAGCTTCTTGTTGAGATTCTCCACATACTGAGGATCAACACCACCGTAGTTTTTCTCCTTATTGTCGAAGAAATAGTCACAGGCAGCTCTGAAGCGGTTCCAGATCTGGTCAGATTTCTTGCGTGACACAGGGCCAATCTCCTTCCACTGTTTCTGAAGATTGATAAGGTCCTCGGTGGTCTTCTTCCAGTCTGTGCTCTCTTTCATAGCCTCAGCCTGCTCGCATAGAGCCACTTTCTGCTCCATATTGCGGGTCATCTGATCCTTGAACTGTGAGTAGTACTCCCTCTTTCTGTTATAGAACTGATCACAAGCTGCTCTGAAACGGTCATAAATCTTCTGATTATCCTTCTTGGATGCGAAACCGATGGTCTTCCACTCTTTCTGAAGCCCCTCAAGTTCTTTCGAATATTCGTTCCAGGTATTTGATTCAGCCACTTCACGTGAAGCGATCTCCTCTGCCTTCTCACAAAGTAGAGTCTTGGCTGCAAGATTTACTTTCTGATCAGCTTTAATCTTCTCGAAATATGCCTGATGTTTCTTGTTTACCTGTGAAGTTGCCACTTTGAATCTCTCCCAGATAGCCTCCCTGTGCTCTTTCTCTACTGGACCAAACTCTTTCCACTCTTCGTGAAGTTTCTGAAGCACTGCAAATGCATTCACCACATTTTCTTCATTGATGAGGGCCTCAGCTTTTTCGCAAAGAGCTGTTTTGGCCTCAAGGTTTTTCTTGAAATCAAGGTCACGAAGTTCGTTATTGATCTTCACATAGTCGTAGAACATCTCCACATAGTGCTGGTAACTGTCATATACATCCTTTACCTTAGCCTGTGGAACAGGTCCTGACTCACGCCATCTCGACTGAAGCGATCTGAATCTTGGGAAAGTGGTGGTAATATCCTCCTGTGTCTCCACAAGGGCCTTCAACTCCTCGATAATCTGTTTTTTCACCTCGAAGTTCTCCTCTTTCTGCTTCTCTACCTGCTGAAGGTGAGCACCTCTTAGTGATTTATATTTTGAATAAACCTCTTTGAACCCCCTCTCTATCTCAGCAAAAGGATTTTCAGAAACTGCCTCTTCCTCAGCAGTCTCCTCCTCGGCCACCATCTCTTCAGTTGGTGCAAGATAGCCTGCAGCAATCTTCTCTTTCTTCAAGGTCTTGTAGAAAACAGCTTTGATTGGTTCTGCGTATTTGTACATCTCCTGCTGATCACCTTTTTCGACTAAGGCATCAAAGAGTGTGACAATCTCTTTCAAACTCTTGTTGGCCAAGTCCTGAAGGATCTCTTCGCTAATGAGAGAAACTTCCTCCTCAGTATGATTGTTATCAATAATTTCTTCAGTAGTTTCAAGGACGGGAACATTTTGTTCTACATTTTCCTCGAATTGCCCCTCGGGAGCAGTGATTTTGGTTTCTTCACTCATAGTAGATGTCAATTACATTAGTAAATATATTACAATCTGCAAATATACATTTATTTTTTCTAATTTTGCACCATTATGAGAATAGATATTATATCGGCAGTACCGGACATTTTGGAAAGTCCCCTAAACCACTCAATAATCAAGAGAGCCAAGGAGAAAGGGCTTGTAGAAATCAATATTGTCAATCTCCACGACTATGGCAAAGGTAACTACAAACAGATTGATGATTACTCATATGGAGGTGATGCAGGGATGGTGATTATGCCCGAGCCACTGTACAGAGCCATTACAGACCTGACCTCACAGAGGGACTACGATTATGTCATCTATACCTCACCAGACGGAGAGTTGCTTGACCAGCCGATGGCCAACACACTTTCCATCGCAAAAAACATCATTATCCTTTGCGGACACTACAAGGGTATCGACCACCGTATCCGTGAGCACCTGATAACAAAAGAGATTTCAATAGGAAGTTACGTACTCAGCGGTGGCGAGCTTGCTGCTGCAGTGATATGTGACTCCATCATCCGCCTCATCCCAGGTGCCATTACAGATGAAATGTCTGCCCTCAGCGACTCTTTTCAGGATGGTCTTCTGGCACCACCCATCTATACCCGCCCAGCCAACTTCAATGGATGGGAGGTTCCCCCTGTCCTCCTTTCGGGCAACACCAAACTGATCCGCCAGTGGCAAGAAGAAAAAGCCCTCGAGCGTACCCGAGAGCTTAGACCTGATCTTCTGGAAGGGATAGAGGATTAATTAGAATCCAAAGTCACTTATCTCCACCTTTTCCTGTTTGTCCTCTTTAGGGGGGATAGCTTCGCCGTGTACTGACAATGGTCTTATTACCATAGCCTTGGGCATCTCTGGACAGACATACTCACATCCACCGCATCCGATACACATATCTGGGTTGACAGTGGGGTAATATAGACCCGGACGACCATTCCACTCCTTCATGGTGATGGCTTTGGTAGGGCAATGCTCATCACATGCTCCACAGTCTGTCTTATGTTTGAAAACAATACAATTTTTGGCAATAAACTCTACACGGCCTATCTGCACCTTGCGTTTTTCCTCTACAGATAGAGGCTTAAGTGCACCATTAGGACACACATTGCTGCAGATATTGCAATTGAACCCGCAGAACTGCTTTTTGTAATGGATTACAGGGAGCATCAGATTTGCTGCACCATACTCACCAAATGCGGGTGAAATTATCCTGTTGGGGCAAGCCTCCACACACGCCTGACAAGCGGTGCAATGATTTTTCAAATGCTCAAGGCTCACACCACCAGGGGGGATAATACCTGAAATCTCTCTCTGAGGATCACCAGCCCTATTCCCCTGAACACCCCTTGCCACCATCACAGCACCAAGACCGGCAATGGCACCAATAGCCTCGCGACGCCCTTGATTTACCGGCTTTTTAGACTCTTCAGCAGCTGTGTTTGAATCTCCCTTAAGGGAACTTCTCCTTACAAACCTGAGACCGTGTTTCTTGCACACAGTGGTACAGTTAAGACACACTACACACCTGCTCTCATCCACCTCACCGGTAGCTACATCGATGCACTCAGATTTGCACACATTGATGCATGCATTGCACTTGATGCACTCAGACTTGTCGATAGCAAGCTTGAAGAGCGATATCTTTGAAATATAGCCGAGCAATGTACCTACAGGGCAAATCGTATTGCAATAGAGTCTACCTCTGAATGCACTCATTGCCACCACAAGAAGACAGAATGCAGCGCCAAAGGTAAATGAGCCCCAAACCACTACAGAGTAGCTGCGATGAAAGATAGCCGCAGGGAAAATCTTGGCCAACAGGTTGTTAATACCAATAAAAACAGGATCAATAAGTTGCGTGGCAATTTTACCGAAGTTGGAATATGGATCAATCCATGCAAAGAATCTTGCACCAAAGATGGCCAGCACAGCGAAGGAGAGGATACATACTACCACTCTGAGAACTGTATGGGGTCTGGAGTATCTGAATCTCTTCCCCTTTTTCGATTTGAACCACGAAGCTACCTTGGATACACCATCCTGCATAATGCCGAGCGGACAGAACAATGAGCAGTATACCCTTCCGAAAAGGAGGGTTAGAAGAAGGAAGAAAACAAATATAAAGGCACCTCCGCTAAGGAAAGATACCAGAGCAGGGATAAACTGGAAACGTGCTATGGTTAATATCCCTTCAAGGCCCCTTCCCACAAAGGTAAAGGCCAGTATAAAAAGTAGGAGTGTCACAAGTGCCACCCCTACCCTAATCCATCTGAGAGTCTTGTACATCGGACTAAAGTTTAATTCTTTTTACCTTCAGTGAATCTATATCCATTGTACCCACATTGACTTTCTGCGCCATAGAGAGATATGGGAGATTTTCCAGACTCATCTCTTTGTATTGCGAGAAGAACTTGGTAGCAGCTGTATCCACCGCCACGATGTCTGTCGACATAAAGATAGCCTTGGCAAGCTGTACATCGTTCACACTCTTACCTTTAGGACCATTTTGGGTCATGATACGGTAGGCATCCACAATATTGAGGACAGGTCTCTTCTCATATGTAGTGGCATCTGCGATACATTGCTGAAGATTGTGTTTATGGAGATAACCTCTGTCCCATACTATACCCATATAGTTCTTCATCGAAATGGTCATTTTGGCACCACCGTGATTTTTGAGTACAGGGACATTGATCCACACATCACAATCAAGGATGGCTTCGTGAATCTTGGGACTCTTCATATTCACAGCCAAAGGTAGCGACACCTCTCTGTAATATTTCTCATCATGTGCAAAGGCAACTTTGGCTCCAGCCTTCTGGGCAGCCTCAGCGATACCGCTATTCTTGTAGCAACCTTCCCATTCGTCGCAGGTATGGTCAAACACTACCACCTCGGCAGCACCTGCCTTAAGACAGTCCTTGACAATCTCTCCTACAAGAATAGGGTTGGTATTAGCTCCAAATTCTGGGGTCTTATCCCAACCGATATTTGGTTTCACTACCACTTTCTGCCCTTTCTTAACAAATCTTGACATTCCACCCATAGCCTCTATACCTTTACGGTACAATTCTGCAGGTTCTCCACCCATTACAGCGACAAGGTCGTTTGGAACATCTGAACTGGCGTTCTTATCAGCAGCAAGTATGGTACTGCCATCTATTTTGACAGCACCGGCCACAGCGCCGACAATTGCTGTTCTAAGAAAATCTCTACGTTTCATAATGGTACTACGTATTCTATTTGTGTTGTTTCATTGCCTGAAGAGTATTCCTCATAAGGGATACTATTGTCATTGGTCCCACACCACCAGGCACTGGGGTTATGTAGGAACATTTTGGAGCCACGTGCTCAAAGTCCACATCTCCCACTATCCTGTACCCTTTGGGACGGGTAGCATCGGGGACTCTGGTGATGCCGACATCCACCACTACAGCACCCTCCTTAACCATATCCTCTTTGAGGAAATGTGGGGTACCGATAGCTGCAATGATTATATCAGCCATCCTAGTATGTTGTTCGATATTTTTGGTTCTGCTGTGACATATAGTTACAGTGCAGTCCCCAGGATTCCCTTTAAGAGATAGGAGATTGGCTATAGGGCGGCCCACGATATTGCTCCTCCCAAGAACCACACAATGTTTCCCTTTGGTATCAATATTATAGTGCTCAAGCATAGCCATAATACCATAAGGGGTGGCTGAGACGAAAGATGGCTCACCGAGTACCATCTTACCCACATTGGAGGCGTGGAACCCATCCACATCCTTCAAAGGGCTAATGGTATTAATCACCTTGTCCTCGTCAATATGTTTGGGAAGGGGCAACTGTACAATAAGACCGTCAACACCTTCATCTTCATTGATTTCCCTGATTTTGGCCAAAAGCTCCCCTTCTGTAATGGTGTCCGGGTATCTGAGCACCTCGGAATCAAACCCCACATCCTGACAAGCCTTCTCCTTATTGTTTACATAGGTCTTGCTGGCCCCATCCTCACCTACAAGGATTGCCACCAATTTGGGTCTGCGGAGCCCGTTGGCCACCATCTCAGCCACTTCAGAGGCAATCTGCTGCTTTATGGCTTCAGAGGTCTTTTTACCATCAAGTAAAATCATATGACTATCTCCTTTTTCTCATAGCACCCATATTGCGCATAGCGTTTCTCATACCTCCGCCAGCGACTGTCTTCATAATCTTACGGGTGTCTTCAAATTGTTTTAAAAGTCTGTTTACCTCCACCACAGTGGTACCGCTACCAAGGGCTATCCTGCGGCGTCTGCTACCATTTATAATCTGAGGGTTGTCCCTCTCCTCCAGGGTCATAGATAGGATAATGGCCTCGATACTCTTGAAAGAATTATTGTCGATATCCACATCCTTGATGGCTTTGGCCATACCAGGAATCATCGAAGCCAAATCCTTGATGTTACCCATCTTCTTGATCTGCTGGATCTGCTGGTAGAAGTCTGAAAGGGTAAACTGATCCTTGGCAAGTTTCTTATGGAGTTTGCGTGCCTCCTCCTCATTGAATTGCTCCTGAGCCTTCTCTACGAGGGTAACCACGTCACCCATACCGAGGATACGGTCAGCGATTCTCTTTGGATGGAAGACATCAAGGGCCTCCATTTTCTCACCGGAGCTTATAAATTTGATAGGTTTGTTTACAACTGCCTTGATAGAGAGGGCGGCACCACCACGGGTATCACCATCCATCTTAGTAAGAACCACACCATCAAAGTCAAGTCTGTCATTGAATGCTTTTGCAGTCTCGACAGCATCCTGACCAGTCATGGCATCGACCACGAAGAGGATCTCTGTAGGGTTGATTGCAGTTTTGATTGCAGAGATCTCGTCCATCATCTCCTCATCCACTGCCAGACGGCCGGCTGTATCGACGATAACTAGAGAATAACCCTCTGCTTTCGCTTTGGCTACTGCATTCTTTGCAATCTTTACAGGATCCTTGCAGTCATCTTCAGTATATACGGTAACCTCAACCTGACTTCCAAGAACCTTCAACTGCTCGATAGCTGCCGGACGGTAAACGTCACCTGCAACCAACATAACCTTCTGGCCACGTTTGGTCTTGCAGTTGAGAGCCAATTTACCTGAGAAAGTGGTCTTACCGGAACCTTGCAGACCGGCCACCAGCACCACTCCAGGATTGCCTTTTATATTGATATCTGAAAATTCGCTACCCATCAAGAGGGCAAGTTCGTCATGGACGATCTTGACCATCATCTGATCGGGGCGGACAGCTGTAAGGACATCCTGTCCTATAGCTTTCTTCTTGACATCATCACAAAATGTCTTGGCTATCTTATAACTAACGTCGGCATCAAGCAAGGCACGGCGAACCTCCTTAAGGGTCTCCGCCACATTTATCTCAGTAATTTTACCTTGCCCTTTTAGTATTTTAAAGGATCTCTCCAGCTTCTCTGACAGGTTCTCAAACATATCCCTATATACTTAATCTTTATCTAAATTATTTTTTCAAATCGTCTGAATAATATGCTTTTGCCAAATCTCTTTGGTTGTATCTCATACCCATTACCTGACCGTATGCACCAGCAGAACGGATAGCGATCAAGTCACCTCTTTTGGTCTCAGGAAGGACGATCTTCTTATCCCAGAAGTCTGAAGATTCACAAACAGGACCTACAACATCATATTTGAGTCTTCTTCCTGTAGAGGTAAGGTTGTCAATCTTGTGGTGAGCGTGATATAGAGCAGGTCTGATAAGGTCGTTCATACCGGCATCAAGAATAGCAAATTTGATACCTTTACCTTTCTTCACATAAAGGACACGTGAGATAAGGGTACCGCACTGTGCCACGATAGCGCGACCTGGTTCGAAGTGAACGCTCTGTCCAGGACGGACGATAAGGTTTTTGCTGATGATGTCGAAATACTCATCAAACTTTGCAATAGGATTGCCCACTGGATCAACATAGTCAACACCAAGTCCACCACCAAGGTCAAGGCTCTCCACAAGGACACCTCTGTCAAGGAACCATTTCTGAAGATCCTCTACCCTCTGGCAAAGTGTCTTGAATACTCCAAGTTCGGTGATTTGCGAACCGATGTGGAAGTGAAGACCGATAAGTTCAAGATGGTCTGAAGTCTGGATAGTATTCAACACATCCTCAAACATCCATGGAGAGATACCGAACTTATCCTCTTTCTTCCCTGTGCTGATATATTTGTGAGTATGTGCATCGATATCAGGGTTTACTCTGATAGAGATATGTGCCACTTTACCCATTGATTTTGCCAATTCGCCAATAACTTTGATCTCCTCTACAGACTCACAGTTGAAAGCGTAGATACCGGCTTTAAGTGCATACTTAATCTCTTTGTCACTTTTACCTACACCTGCATAAACAATTTTATCTGGAGAAAAACCGTACTTGATGGCAAGTTTAACCTCGTTGCCGCTTACACAGTCAACACCGAAGCCGGCTTTCCTGATCTCATCCATAATGCGTTGCTCAGCATTTGCCTTTACAGCATAGTGAGCTACGTAGTTATGTTTGTTAAGGTGTGAATTATAGGTGTTTAGGGTATCTCTAAGGAGATCCATATCGTAGTAATAGAAAGGTGTTTCAATCGAATTGAAAGCTTCAATAGGTAGTGTATACATAACAATAATTCTTTATAATCGTGCAAAAGTAAAAATTTATCGGTTTTTTTCAAAGGTTACTCTGAACAGTGTTCTTTTCTAAGGAGGTCAAGAACAGTCTTGACAGGGTTGAAAGTGATAAGGGGAACCTCCACAAAAAGGGTATTCCAGTTGCTCATAGAGCCGTTCCACAAACCTGGAAGCTCCTGTGCTTTAAGTTTGCGTCCCTGATAGCTCTTCGAGCTGATGAAACCGGTTGCAGGGTCTGTATATTGGCTCAAATCAAACTTACCACCTTTATAATCCACGTAAGAGCAAACAAGATCCACAGGATTGAAGTGTGTAGCATCCTTAACAAGTGCCTCAACGGCAGCATCTTTGGTATTGAGCTGTGCTCCCTCGAGGATTTGGAGTGAAGTGGAGCCGTCAGCATCGTAAACAACATAAGGGCCACCACCAGGCTCACCCTCATTTTTCACCATACCGCAAACCCTTACTGGACGGTTGAGCTTACCACGGAGATATTCGCAACGTTTCTCTGCAGGGAGATCTGCAGGAAGTTTCACACAGAATGTATCATCGAGGAATTTCTCTATCTCATCGCATAGATCTTTGCAGCAACCCTCACATGCATCCATCTTACGTAGATATTCAAACACTTTGCCCTGAACATCGAGAAGTGTACCAATAAGGATCTTCTTCCAGTTTACAGTCTCTCCAATAAGACCCTCCTTAACCACATTGTCAATATTTTTCACCACTACCACATCACCGACAGTATCATTGAGGTTGCTCAGAAGTGCTCCGTGACCACCTGGACGGAAAAGTGGCTGACCATCCTCTTTGAGGAATGGTGTATTGTCTTCATTGACAGCAATCATATCTGTCTCAGCCTTCTGTGTAGAGAATGAGATATGGTATTGGCAACCGAACCTCTCCTCATATTTTGCTTTCACGCTATCTAGCAATGTGACAAAACCATCCATATGTTCGGGAGATACTGTGAAGTGCATTTTCACCACATCCGCCCCTTGAGTCTTGGCATACATTGCGCCCTCCACCAAATGTTCCTCAAATGCTGTACGCACCTCTTGAGGATAGCTATGGAAAAGGAGCTGACCTTTGGGTTTGGCCCCATAATTGAGACCTTTTTCGGTAAGAACAGTCTCCAGAACACCTTTTGAATCCTTTCCTGCGAACCTCTCAGGGCAATAGAATGGGAATTTCGCCACATTAGCCAGGAATTTTCCCGCAGGGGAAGCCTCTGCTACCTCTTGACCAGCCTCAAGAGCATCCTTTGCCTCAAATAAATCCTTAAACATACGTGATGCTGCTCCAGATGCAGGAACAAACTTCACTATTGATCCTTTGAAGGCATTGCAAACCTCCAACGCTTTTTTCTTCTCTTCTTCATTGAGTACCAGGATACCCCTTGCAGGTGTAGCTGCAGAGATTACTTTCAGATAAGGAAAACCTTTTTTATAGTTCTCGAGTTGCTGTTCAATTGTCATAACCGATTATTTTTTAGAATTATCCCGTAAAGTTAACCGAAAAAATGCAATTCTAAAAAATTTGCCCGTTTTTTAGAATTCAGTTTTTTCTCGCACCCCAAAAAAGTTTTGTTTTTCATGTCGCATACTCTCGCTGTCACCCCATTTCTTTGCAGCAAAAAAAGGGATGAGAACTCTGAGAATCGCAGCAGTACTGTTGCTGGCAGCAGCATCACTGACACCCGCAAAGGGAGGAGAAAGGGCAATATCCATAGGGACCAACCTACTGGGATACCTGTATCTGGGGACAATAAACATCGACGTCGGAATCGGGATTGACCGCCACTGGAGCACCCACATAAGGGGCAACTACAACCCCTTCCAGTGGGAAGTGGCATCTGGGGTATTCCAGGACAAAAAGCTCTCCGTATCTGCAGAGGGGAGATACTGGCCATGGCACACACTCTCAGGCTGGTTCTTCGGGGGTGGAATACAGTACCAGCGCTACAATAGAGGTGGTATATTTTCACCTACTGCCAGTGAGGGGGATGCAGGTGGATTCACCCTTTCGGGAGGGTATGCCCTGATGTTGAGCAGGAGGGTCAATCTGGAGTTTGGGGCCGGAGTGTGGGGAGGGTACACCAAATACAGGGAGTACCAGGTCCCCCGATGCGGAAAACTGATCGGACAGGGATACAAATTCTTCATCCTCCCGAACGATTTAAGAATATCGGCAGTATTCACATTCTAAAACATACAGCTATGCCAAAAACAACATTCAAACTTCTGATTATCTTCCTGTTGGCCGGATGCGGCACATCCGGAAAGATTGAAACCATCCGGAATGGGGGCGAAGGGGCACACCTCTCCCTCAACGACGGCATCAACTTCGACACCAGCACACAGATTCTGGCCTCAACACAGACCCCAGACACATTGACAGTAACGGGGCTCAACGGAGAGAAACTTCACCTTATGAGGAGTGTTACTGACTCGCTGGGAAACATCTACGGATCGGAAAACCTTTCAGGGGTAGTGGTCTCTGCAAAATTCAGAAACATAGCGGAAAGGGGAGGAAAAATAGACATCTCCTTTGATGTCAAAATCCCCAAGGAGATACAGGACCCCTCCTGGAGGCTCAGATTCAGACCCAGGATAGATACAGGAGGGGACACTCTGGAGCTTGACGAATTGCACATCACAGGGATTGGATTCATCAATAGGGAGAAGGAGATGGAGAGAAAATACAATGAATATATCTCATCAATAATCAGAGACACTACAAAATTGAGACACCATAGGCTGATGGAGATATTTCTCGAAAGAAACGGGACAGACAATCTTACATACAGAGAGATAGCCGAACACTACCAAAAAGATGGGGCAGTATTGCGCAACAACAGAAAGATAGAGGGGATCCCTCAAATGCAGGGACGCTACATCCCTGCCGGCCAAGATGAAGGGAGGGTAAAACTCGACTCTATCATCACAAAACCTCACGACATAACCTTCTGCTACACCCATACCCTTCAGACGAACAGCAACATAAAAAAGCTCAAGGTGATTATGGATGGAGACATCGTCCGCAACGGAGAGACGATACACAGCTTCCCAGAAGGATCACCGCTATCATTTTATGTATCAAGCCTCAACCACTTCGCCGAAACTGAGACACACCATCAAAACAAAGGGTACACAGAAGGGCTGGCAGCCCTCAACAAGCGGGAATACAGGAGGGCAGCCTCGCTTCTCGGCCCATACCACGACATGAACTCAGCCGTAGCACATATGAATCTGGGTGAAGATGCCAAGGCAGAAGAGATTCTGATGGACCTTCCCGCCTCTGCAAAAAGGGACTACATGCTCGCCATAATATACGCTAACAAAGGGGATGACCAAAGGGCCGTGGAGTCACTTCTCCACAGCGTTGAAAGGGACAGATCCTTCACATTCAGGGCAAATCTGGATCCCGAAATCAGCCGACTTGTCAAGAAATACAACATTAACTTTTAAAACTATCAGGATATGAAAAAGAGAACAACCATTTACACATTTGCCGCATTGGCACTCATAACACTTGCCAGCTGCACCAAACCCTGCAGCAGCTGTGATGAGCCGATATGGGAAGCTGAACTTAAAATAGAGCTCACCACTCAGCAGACACGAAGCGCCACCCCACCTACCCCATCTCAGGACAACACAATAAACTCCCTCGACATATTCATCTTCAGGGATAGTGCCCCGGCATCTCCAGATTATCAAAAACTCGACACCTACAAACATCTGCAGGGATCGGAAATGGAGAATATCTCCATCAGCACCACTACCGGGCCAAAGCTTATATATGTAGTCGCCAACGAACACTCAAACACATTTTCAGGTGTTACAAACCTCACAGAGTTCCGCAAACTGACCACATCACTGGCAGATGAACGGCTTGGATCATTCACCATGTTCGGAGAGGCCTCTGCCACTTTGAGCACCACCTCCTCAGTATCAATAACACTCGAACGATTTGTCGCCAGAGTGGCGGTCACATCCATCAAGACCAATTTTTCGGGAACACCATACGCCGGGAAGACATTGTCTGACATCAAATTGTACCTGATAAATGTCCACGGGGAGAAACTGCTCTACAACGGCACATCTGCCTCTGCATCCCCTCTCCTCCTCAACCCTGGAGGCCTTATCGGGACAGATGCAAACTCTACAGCAGAGGCCAATCTTATCTATGAACCCATTTCGGGGACAATAGATGATTCCGGCACAGATACCCCACACTGGTTCCATTGCTACCCAAATATCACAGATGAGATATCCGGCTCCACCAAGATGGTACTCCAGTGCACTCTTGACGGCGTTACCTACTACTACCCTATCCCTATAAACCAGCCAGGATACGGATACACCTCCACCAATGGTCACTATGGTGTAAGGAGGAACTGCTCCTACAGTTATGGAATCACAATCACACGTCCAGGATCACTTGACCCCGATGAGCCAATAGTTCCCGGGACACTTGAACTGAGCATCGGTGTATCGGAATGGAACGTCATACCTCACTTCCATAAAGAGTTCTGATATGAGGGGGGTCTGTGCGGTTGCCATTGTTGCACTATTGTTTCCAATATCGTGCATCCACGAAGATAGAGGTGAATGCCCCACATATTTGACCATCGACCTCTCATCAATTCCCGAGAGTGTGGAGAATCTCCATATGATACTTGAATATGAGGGGAGAGGGATTTATGCAGATACCATATACAGGGAGGAGTTTGGAGGTGTGTATGAGAGGGCTGTCCCCAAAGGATCTGCCAACATGGCTATATTCGGCAATATATCAAATATGAGATATGAAGAGGGATATGTAGCCCCTCCAGGTCTCCCTCTGGATGACATATACACATACTTCACTAAAATAGAGATCAGAGACGATCTCATGAATGAGAGGATTACACTTCTCAAAAACCATATTGGTGTACATATCAGGATATGCGAGCCATCAGAAGCAGACGATTCGGGGATAAATATGGAGATAATGGGTTCCACAGTGGGATATGACAACGAGGGTACCCCTGTCAGTGGGGAGTTTTACCATTCACCCCTCCCAAGCCATATCCCCACCGAAGGGGAAGAGTACTACATTTTCGGAACACGGTTGCCGCGACTGACCCCTGAGGATGATTTCACATTGAGAATATCATCTGCATCGGATGGCGTCATAGTCGCCGTAATCCCTATACTTGAAAAAATCGCCCAAAGCGGCTATGACCTATCCTCTCCCGAACTCGAAGACCTCTATATAGAGATTGACATCTCCAGAACTACCATAAAGATATCTGCAGAGGGGTTCAACTCCATATTCCACGTTGAGACTACATTCTAAACAATCACTTATGAAAAGACTACTGCTCTTTCAGACAATATTTTTGCTTGCCCTGGCATCCTGCAAAAAAGAGACAGGGGAGATACCTCAGGTTCAGAAAATAACCTTTACACTGGAACAATATGACAACTTGACCAGGACATCCACACCTGCTGATGAAAAAGGGATATCGGACATCAATATTTTCCTGTACAACACCAGAGGGAAACTGACCAGATATCTCTACTCTGACACTCCGTCGGAGAGGATACAAATGGAGATTCCTGCAGGGGAGCACCTCAGCACATATGTCATTGCAAATGCAGGCAATCTCACAGAGCTGCCACAGGTGTCAGATGAGGCATCCCTTAAAGGAGAGTGCTTCACATTCCACACCCCATCCCAAGCAGACGGCAATGTTATCCCGATGTCTGCATATCTCCCTCCCCGCCAGTTCTCCGACGGGGAGAGCGTCGCCCTGCCGCTTGTAAGGCTCCTCTCCAAATTCAGGGTTATAATTGACAAAAGTGCCCTGGCTCCAACTGTAACGACGTTTGACATCAAGTGTGCAAGATTGAGGAACATCAACACCAGGGTCCCATATTTTTCTGATGGAAAGGTCACCCAAGACAACAAAGCTGCAGATATATGGGAGAGTCGTGAGGGGGATGACCTCTCCACACTTTTCACCTCCGGAATAGACTTCTACATTCCGGAAAATATGCAGGGAGATCTCCTCAACGGCAATCTTGACCAGAAAACACATATTCCCCCCGAAGGGTATATCCAAAGATGCAGCTACATAGAATTTCTTGTCAATTACAGATCCACAGAGATGTACGATCAGGAGCTTGTCTACAGATATTTTATCCACGACGGCAGGATGCTGGACAACTTTGATATCGTCAGAAACACTATGTACACCTGCATCACCACATTCAGCGGCACAGGTATAAATGAAGAGACATGGAGGATAGAGAGATCATCACTGGAGAAACTTGTCACATCGATCAATGTGGTCCCTATCACCCACACTTTTACCGAAATAGGGGAGATAAAAACATTCTATGCAGCGGTCCTCCCGACAGACGCCCACACAAACACTGTAACCTGGAGTTCATCGGATGAAAAAGTAGCAATAGTGGACAGGATGGGCAATGTCACCGCTACAGGAGACGGCACCTGCACCATCACCGCCACTGCCAACGATATCTCCGGGGTATCCGGGAAAGGTATTGTGACGGTAAACTCCACTATCCACCCCACATCGGTATCTGTCTCCCCTGCCTCAGCGACAATATACACAGCAGAGGGGATATCTCTCAATGCCACCGTCCTCCCATCAGGGGCAGACAACAAATCTGTAATATGGAGTTCATCTGACAATAGTATTGCCACAGTATCCCCTGGCGGAGAGGTAACAGGTATTAGTGCCGGACAATGCACCATATTTGCCACAACTGTGGATGGAGGGATAACATCAGGCTCAACAATAACTGTCAAAGGGAGGAGTTTTTCCATCGGGGATATCCCTATACTCTACCCTGGTTACAACTCCCCCCATACAATAACATACTCCGCCGAACCTCACGGCACGCCTCAGTACTCTATACGGAGAGTTTCGGGAGAGGAGTCTCTCCAAATTTCATCAGGGGCGCTCACTGCATTCTACCACGGAAGCTCACCATCAGGGGTAGTGGGAAGCTATATCCTTACCGGCACCCTCAATGGAATCACCCGCGAAAAGGAGGTAAAAGTAGATATTGGAAAAATAGCAATATCTGTCCCTACTACACTGGCCAAGGGGGAGCACGCCCAAGGGAGAGTAACAGCTCTATATCCCACTCAGGCAACAGTCAGATGGAGTTCCAACAGCCCCTCCGTAGCCACCATATCCTCCACAGGGGAGATAACAGCCATTGGCAGCGGCACCACCACAATAACAGCCAGGAGCAGCACAGGGGCATACGCCTCCACCACATTGACTGTAACCGAACCGTACATCAATATATCTATCTCGGGTGAGAGGCTTTTGAACTCAAACATAGCCGGAGTATCGGTAGCAGGATTTCCCACCACCCTTTCACTCAGTGTACAGACCAATGCTACCTCCCCCATAGAGTGGACAGTGACAGACTCACGAGGTAACAGAGTCCCCATTGACAACATCTTCAATATCACTTCATCCGGGGAGATAACCCCTGTAAACAATGCATCTGGAAGGTACACATTGAGGGCAAATTCAGGTGGGATATACTCCAATGAGGTCACCATAGATGTTTATATGTATCTGCAATATATCCTCTCAGTATATGTCCACAGCCTGGATGTTACAAAGGATGAGATAACCCTCTACTACCAGTTCACTTCCAGATGGAGCGACAAGTCCTGGAGTGTACTGAATCAAAATCCTGACTGGAGCTACAACTTCACAGGGGAACCCAAATACAGAATAGTGAAAGTGGACAATGAATGGGGATATTCATACATCAGCCAGGAGTCAAATCTTGATTGGGCAATATCTTCAGTATTTGAATATTATGTCCCTTATGACGCCGATACTGCTGTAGGGCTCCACCAACACCCGGAGACTTATCTCTCCTCCAAAACCATATTGAGGACACTTGATGACTCCTCCACCAGAACAGGGAAAACCGGAATAGCAATAGAGGATCATGAGTGGGGATACTTCTACATACAGCAAAAACCTTAAATATTACCATTATGAAATGGATAACAAGATTACTCGCGATGGCACTCCTCATCCACTCCTGCACCTTGCCGGAGATATTTCCCTCCACCAAAGGGTATGAATGGGATATTGACACCACAAACATATTTATATCGACCGACAAGTTCTCCAGAGTGGAACTACAGGGAAAAAGGATACCAGAAGAGATTGTCTGGAGCGCATCCCCTGAAGGGATTGTAACACTGGAGCCCGACAGTCAGGGGTGCACTGTAAGATACCTCTCGGACGGAGAGGGGACCATTACCGCCAGTTATGGTGACACACAGAGGCGATGCACATTCGTTTCCGAGTATTACAGCCACACCGGTCTCCATATAAAAATCAATGGTCAAGAGAGATATTTCCCTATGATAGAGCACAATGGAGAGGGGGATGGAATCGGGAAAATAACCAGAATCTACCATTTCAAGGTGCCACGAGATACCCTCAGAATCGAAATAAAAGATTTTATTCCCCAGGAGAGCAGGGATAAAATTGTGGTTAAAAACATCTACCTTACCGACAGTGGACACCACTATGGTTGCAACAAATTCCTAAATTACAAGGATCCCTTCAGGGTGAGTGACAGTGCCATCAGTTATCGGGACACCAGTCCGAATTTCTGGAAAGTAAAAGGGGTATATATGGAACAATATGCACTGGCCCAACATCCGGAGGTTACAGATGTGACTCTTGAAATCAATACCGATGCTTTCGAGAACAGCTATGGGGAGAGTTGCTGCTTCAGGGTGATATTTACCCCTCAATAGAGGTCAGCACCTCCGAGGTGAGAAGATTGAGATCGGGGTCGTGGGTGTCGTGCCTTACCATCCCCACACTGCGGGCATACCATGTATCTGCTATGGTGTGGCGGTTGCGCCCCATCCCCTTCTCCACTTTTCTCTCCCTAACCACGATACAATCAAACACCCCTGCCGGAGTCGTGATTGTCTCATATCTGAGCACCCTTCTGTCAGTAACGTCAATTTTCATCTTCATACCAAGTGCTTTGACCGAGGCATAGACATCGGGGAGGGTATCGCCCGGGGCCATATCATACGGCAGGGTGGACTCCCCTCCGGTAGTGGTGATTTTTGTATTTTTGGGGAACATTGTCCTGAAAACTGCAGCCACCGACTCCGCCACATTGAGGGTAACATCCCCATCATGGAGAAGTGCTTCAAGTTCTGCAGGTCTGTCACCATAGTATGGCTTCCCTTTATGGTTCTTTATGAAAGATGTGTAATCAAGAGTATCACCATCCACAGTGCCGATACACATAGTGTGGTACCATTTCACATCTCCATCTGGAGCAGTTCTTGTATATTCCAGAGTGACATTCTCCTGTGTGCAGAAGTATGATTCCTGGGCCATTGCTCTACTGACCAATGCCATCACTGCCGCCAGGATTATAAATATTCTTTTTATCTCCATACAAACTCCCTCCTATACTGGTATTCTCCCCTTATCTTTTCAAATGATGAAGGATTCCCCCTCAATGCATTGTCGAGTTCATAGATGGGGAAGGCAGAAAGAAGCCTTGAGGCCACCTCTGGGGTGGGGAGAAAACCTCCATCCGCATCACGCAACTCCAGTCTCGGGACAGGGGTGTGTCCGGGGACAAAGTCATAGAGCCCTTCTATTCCGAAATGACGGGCAAATGCTTGGACAGCCATCGCTGTGCCGTTGATTTTCCCTTCATAAGAGTATCCTGCGATATGTGGTGTTGCAATATCTGCAGCATCAATAAGTTCCTGTGATATTGCCCCAGGCTCACCATTCCACACATCAAGAATCAGGGCAGCAAGCTCCCCCCTTTTTGCCAGAAGCGCATCGTCGCACAAAACCTCACCTCTGGAGGCATTGATAAAGATGGTGCCCGGCTTTACTCTGGAGAAAAAACTGCTGTCTGCCATCCCTTTGGTGGTCTGGTCAAGGGGGACATGCATGGTGATTATATCTGAATTGTCAAGCAGATATTCCAAAGGACAATAGATGCTTTTATCCTCTGCATAAGCCTCTTTGGGAGGGTCATTGCGCAGCACCTTGAAGCCGAGGTGCTCCCCTAGGGCAGCCACTCTACTGCCGGTGTTCCCTACCCCTATCACCCCAAGGGTCTTCCCCTGAAGTTCTATCCCTTTTGCTGCTGCCACAGCAAAAAGGGCAGTATGGACATACTGCATCACACCGCCGGCATTGCAACCGGGGGCATTTGCAAATGCTGTATTGCGCGAAGCGAGATAATCCAGATCTATATGGTCAGTCCCGATAGTGGCAGATGTAATGAACTTGACAGAAGAGCCCTCCAGAAGTGTGCGGTCACATTTGGTACGTGTCCTGACAAAAAGGGCATCTGCACCCCTGACAGAGGAGGGGCCGATATCCTTCCCCTTCATATACTCCACCTGGGCATAAGGCTCAAGGACACCCTTCAGATAAGGGATATCGATATCTGCAACAACTTTTATCATCTTATTACCACTTTTGAGACCAGATCCTCCTGCAACTCCTCATTAATCCTCTTCTTTATCACCTCTGACTGGAAATAGAGCTGGTTTGCCAATGGTGATGATGTCATAGTGCAGAAGAGTATTTTATCCTTCTCCCTATAGAATTTTTTGGCTGTGGCCTGGGCCACCCTGAGCCCCACGACATCGTCCCAGGCCTGGTAAATCCTCACCCTTTTCAAATCGCCATCAATGCCCAGTCTTCTAGTGAAGACGGCCACAAGTTCGTTTATATTTATGGGATCTGTCCTTTTCATTTGACCTCAGTAAATTGCCCTTTAGAGACTGTATAGAATCTGCTCTGGCTGTCCAGTTTCCTGACCAGATCAGATATTCTTACTTTATTTGAGTCTGTAACAAAAAGCTGGCCGAAACCCTCTTTGGAAACCATATTTATGAGTTGCTCCACCCTCTTCATATCGAGTTTGTCAAAGACATCATCAAGGAGCAGTATAGGGGAGAATCCGTACCTCTTCCTCATCATAGAAAGCTGTGCCAGCTTTAAGGATATAAGGAATGTTTTCTGTTGCCCTTGAGAAGAGCACTTCTTGATGGGATACCCATTCATAAGGAAGTCAAAATCGTCCCTCTGAATACCCACAGAGGTATATTTCAATATTGTATCCCTGTGGTATGACCCCTCGAGGAGTTCCTGCATAGTACCCTTATTGAGGTCTGAAGTGTACTCGAGAGAGACACTCTCCTTTCCATCTGAAAGAAGGGTATAGAATTCACTTGCCAGGGAGTTCAGTTCAGCGGCAAGTTCCCCCCTCTTCTGGTGGATATAACCTGCATCCCTGCCGAGCTGTCCGGAGAATGCTTCAAGGAGAATCTGCGAAGGCGGTGTATCACTCTTTAAAAGTTTGTTGCGCTGTTGCAGGACACGGTTATAGCTCTGCATGGCCCTCAGATAGGGCTGGTCAGTCTGAGAGAGGACAATATTCATAAATCTCCTCCTCTCCTCCCCAGAGTCGTGGATAAGGGATGTATCGGAAGGGGAAATTACCACCACAGGAATATGCCCAATATGCTCGGAGATTTTTGTGTACTGCTTATCATTTTTCTTTACCGTTTTGTCTCCGGAGCTCTTTACAGAAATCGCTATCTTTTCATCGTAGCCATTGAGATCATAGTGACCGCAAAGGATAGCTTCATTTTCTCCATAAGTATATGTAAATCTGTCAGATGATTGGAGGAAGCTTTTTGTCATGGAGAGGTAGTGCACTGCATCCAGAAGGTTAGTCTTCCCCTCCCCGTTATCACCCCAGATACAGTTAATATTTGGGGAGAATTCCAATTGGGCAGAAGCAATGTTCTTGAAATTTGAAAGTGTAAGGGTTTTTATGTGCATCTCCATCTCTATTTGAGTGCGAAGATAAGAAATTGTTGATAAAATTATCAAGTTTATATTAGGTTAGTTCCTTTTGTTTTTCGTATATTTGCGTGATTTATTTTTGGCAAATAATATTAAAATCTATAACAATGGCACAACAACCTAAAAATCAGAACATTGAAACAGCCCAGAACGTAGGCGAAGCAGTATCTAAAGTGGAGAATTTCTTCAAGGAGAATGGTAAGAAAATCTCTATAATTTCAGCTGCAGTGGCAGTTATCGCAGTAGTTATCATCGCTGTTTCGCAACTTTACATCAAACCTTTGAAAGCTGAGGCTGCAGGACAGACTTTCGTTGCAGAGCAATATTTCCGTGCAGCAGATTACGAAAAAGCACTTAATGGTGACGGCAATTCTCTCGGTTTTGCACAGATCGTTGACGAGTACGGCAGCAAAGCCGGCAAGGCAGTTTACCTTTACGCAGGTGTTTGCGAACTTCAGCTTGGCAACGCAGACAACGCCATCTCTTACTTGAAAAAATACAATGGCAAAGATGTTATCCTTGCAGCCCGTGCAGAGTGCTGTCTTGGTGACGCATATGCTATGAAAGAGGATTACAAGGGGGCCCTTTCACAATACGAGAAAGCAGCTTCAGTAGCTAACAACGCTTATGCAGCAGGTTATCTTCTTAAAGCCGGTCTTATGGCAGAAGAACTTGGCAACAATGCCAAAGCCCTTTCACTCTACGAGCAGATCAAAAAAGAGTACCCACAAACACTTGAGGGTTTCGAAATCGAAAAATACATCCAGAGAATTCAGGTAAAATAATCCAAACAGCACTATATTTAAGGTATGGGAAGAGCATTTGAGTTCAGAAAAGAACGTAAATTCAAACGTTGGGGCAACATGGCCCGCGTTTTCACCAGAATCGGAAAAGAGATCACCATCGCAGCAAAAGCGGGCGGTACAGATCCAGCAAATAACCCTCGTTTGAGAACCCTTATCCAGAACGCACGTTCTGAGAATATGCCTAAAGAGAATATCGAAAGGGCTATCAAGAGAGCAGTAGAGAAAGATCAGAGCGACTACAAAGAGCTTGTATATGAAGGCTACGGCCCACACGGTATCGCTATCCTCGTGGAGACCGCTACCGACAACAACAACAGAACTGTAGCAAACATCCGCAGCTATTTCACCAAATTCGGTGGTGCACTTGGTACACAGGGTAGTGTGGAGTTTATGTTTGACCACAAGTCTGTATTCAAGGTAAAAGGGGACAAACCTGTAGATCTTGAAGAACTTGAACTTGAACTTATCGACCTTGGAGTTGATGAGGTTTATATGGATGAGGACGAGAAAGAGGACGGCACTGTAGTAAAACAGATCGTTATCTATGGTGACTTCGGCTCTTATGGTGCTATCCAGAAATATATCGAGGAGAACGGCTTCGAGCTTATCTCAGGTGGTTTCGAAAGAATCCCTAATGTTCCTTTGAAATCCCTTAGCGGAGAGCAGAAAGAGGCAGTGGAAAAACTCCTTGCCAAGATAGAGGATGATGATGATGTACAGAACGTATATCACACCATGTCAATGGCAGAATAATCAATTTACAAATACATTTATAAAAAATAAGCATTATGAACTTATCGCACATCGAACACATTGGAATCGCTGTCAAATCTATCGACGAGGCTCTTCCATATTATGAAAACGTTCTTGGCCTAAAATGCTACGCTATCGAAGAAGTAGCTGACCAAAAAGTTAAAACCGCATTCTTGAAAATCGGTCAAACCAAAATTGAGCTTTTGGAAAGCACATCTCCTGACGGAACTATCGCTAGCTTTATCGAGAAAAGAGGTGAGGGTATCCACCACATCGCATTCTCTGTAGCTGACGGTGTTCAGAATGCACTTGTAGAACTTGAAGGCAAAGGTGTAAAACTTATCGACAAAGCTCCTCGTAAAGGTGCTGAAGGTCTTAACATCGCATTCCTTCATCCAAAATCAACTGTAGGTGTTCTTACTGAACTTTGTGAAAACCCTAACGAAACCAAATAAAACAACAATATAAAATCAGATACTATGAGCAAACAACTTGAACAAGTTAAAGCGCTGATTGAACTTCGTGAAAAGGCTCGCCTTGGTGGTGGTCAAAAAAGAATCGACTCTCAGCACGAAAAAGGTAAATTTACAGCTCGCGAAAGAATCCAGATGCTCCTTGACGAAGGCAGCTTCGAGGAATTCGATATGTTCGTGACTCACCGTTGTACTAACTTCGGAATGGAGAAAACTACATTCCTTGGTGATGGCGTTGTAACAGGTTACGGTACAGTAGACGGCAGATTGGTTTACGTATTTGCACAGGATTTCACCGTATTCGGCGGTTCACTTTCTGAGACCCTTGCAATGAAGATCTGTAAAGTTATGGATCAGGCAATGAAGATGGGTGCCCCTATCATCGGCCTTAACGACTCAGGTGGAGCACGTATCCAGGAGGGTGTTAACGCACTTGCAGGTTATGCTGAGATCTTCGAAAGAAATATCCTTGCATCTGGTGTTGTTCCTCAGATTTCTGCTATCCTTGGTCCTTGTGCAGGTGGTGCTGTATATTCTCCAGCTCTTACCGACTTCAACATCATGACCAAAGGTACCAGCTATATGTTCTTGACAGGTCCTGCAGTAGTACAACAGGTACTTGGTGAGAAAGTTACCCAGGAACAACTTGGTGGCGCTTCTGTTCACGCTTCAAAATCTGGTGTTGCCCACTTCGCATGCGATACAGAGGAAGAGGCTATTGCAGCTATCCGCAAACTTCTCAGCTTCATCCCTCAGAACAATATGGAAGAGGCTCCTGTGGTTCCTACCGAGGATCCTATCGACCGTCTTGAGGACAGACTTAACGAGATTATCCCTGACAGCCCTAACGCTCCATACGATATGTATGAAGTTATCGGCGGTATCGTGGACGATGGTGAGTTCTTTGAGGTTCACAAAGACTACGCTCGTAACATCATCGTAGGTTTCGCTCACATGGGTGGTACTTCAGTGGGTATCGTTGCTAACCAGCCTAAGGTTCTTGCAGGTGTTCTTGATATCAACTCTTCAAGAAAAGCTGCACGTTTCGTACGTTTCTGCGACGCATTCAACATCCCTCTTGTTACCCTTGTAGACGTACCTGGCTTCCTTCCTGGTACTCAGCAGGAGTATGGTGGAATCATCCTTCACGGTGCTAAACTTCTTTACGCTTACGGTGAGGCTACTGTTCCAAAGATTACTGTTACCCTTCGTAAATCATATGGTGGTTCACACATCGTTATGAGCTGTAAACAGCTTCGTGGTGACATCAACTACGCTTGGCCTACTGCAAACATCGCAGTTATGGGTGCTGAGGGTGCTGTGGCTGTACTTTACGCTAAAGATATCAAAGCTGAAGAGGATCCTGCTAAACAAAACGAGATTGCTGAAGCTAAGAAGAAAGAGTACAACGATCTATTCTGTAACCCTTACAAAGCAGCAAGCTACGGTTATATCGACGATGTTATCGAACCACGTAACACCCGTTTCCGCATCATCCGCGCTTTGGAACAACTAGCTACCAAGAAGCTAACTAACCCTGCTAAGAAACACGATAACCTACCTCTATAACATTTAGACTATAATGAAAAATTTGAGATACATATTGGTGTTGTGTTCTATCCTTGTGTCACTTTCTCTAAGTGCACAACAGCAGAGCGCGATGCGCATCAATGAATATCTTGTGACCAACACAGCAGATTTTCAGGATGACTTCGGCCAGCAAAATGGATATATAGAACTATTCAACACATCTTATGGTACTGTGGATATTGGAGGATGTTATCTTTCAAATGATCCTAACAACCTTAAGAAATACATCATCCCACGTGGTGATGTCCTTACTAAGATTAACCCACGTCAGCACACCCTTTTCTGGGCTGACAACCAACCTTTCCGTGGTACTTTCCACGTTAACTTCACTCTAGCCGAGAGTGACACTGTTTACTTCGTAAGCAGCGACGGTCGTACAGTTATCGACAAGATCTACATCAAGAAAGATCTTCCTGAGAACATAACCTATGGTCGTGCTGAAGATGGTATCGGTTCAAACAATGGCAACGGCGAAGGATGGCAAGTGATGGAAAGAACCTCTCCTAGCACCAACAACTCTGGTGTAGATGCAGAGAGCAAGAGTGACAGAATGGGCAGACTTGACCCATACGGCTGGATTATGACCGTAACCGCTATGGGTGTAGTATTCCTTGCACTTATTATTCTTGCTATCATCTTCACTTACATCGGCAAGATGAGTGTTGACAGAGGTCAGAGAAAAGCTAACAAAGCTGCTGAAGACAAAGGTGAGAAAGCTCCTGCTGCTAAAGCTGAAGACTACTCAGCAGAGGCATTTGCAGCTATCTCTGTAGCACTTCACCTATACATCGAAGAAAACGAGGCACACGATGAAGAGAGCTTCACTATCACTCTTCAAAATGAGACTCGCAAATATTCACCATGGAGCTCTAAGATCTACGGCTTGAGACAGACTCCACAGCTTAAAAAATAATCACTTGTAAAATCTAAAGAAATGAAAGAATACAATCTTAAAATCAATGGTAACGACTATAAAGTTGCCATCAACGAGGTGGAGGATTCTGTCGCTAAAGTTGAAGTAAACGGCACCCCTTTCACTGTAGAATTCGAACAGCCAGTAGCTAAACCAAAAGCTATCAAAGTGGTTAAACCTACCGTATCTGCAGCTCCTGCAGTTACCCCTGCTGCCGGCAGACCATCTGCAGCTACCAACGCAGCTCCTGCTGCTGCAGCTTCAGCTGGTGGTACAGAGGTTACCTCACCACTTCCAGGTGTTATCCTTGACGTACTTGTTAAAGAGGGTGATGCTGTTAAACAGGGTCAGACCGTTATGATGCTTGAGGCTATGAAGATGGAGAATGCTATCGAGGCTCCAGCTGACGGTGTTGTTAAATCAATTAATGCAAGAAAAGGTGACTCAGTACTTGAGGGTGCTGTGCTTGCTATCCTAGGCTAATTATGGAAAATATTATTGATAATCTAGTACAGTTCTGGCAGTTTACAGGTTTTGCAAACTGCAATATCCAGTATTTGATTATGATACTTATCGGTATCGTATTCGTCTACTTGGGTATTAAAAAGGAGTGGGAACCACTTCTACTTGTCCCAATCGGATTTGGTATTATCATTGGTAATATTCCATTGTTCCCAGGTCTTCAAGTGGGTATTTACGAAGAGGGTTCAGTAATGAACATCCTTTACCAGGGTGTTCAAAAAGGTTGGTATCCACCACTTATCTTTATGGGTATCGGTGCGATGACAGACTTCTCTGCCCTTATCTCTAACCCTAAGCTTCTTCTTATCGGTGCTGCAGCCCAATTCGGTATCTTCGGTGCATACGCTATCGCTCTTGCACTTGGCTTTACCCCTGCTGAGGCTGGTGCTATCGGTATCATCGGTGGTGCTGACGGTCCTACTGCTATCTTCCTTTCTTCTAGACTTGCTCCAGATTTGATGGGTGCTATTGCAGTGTCTGCATACTCATATATGGCATTGGTTCCAGTTATCCAGCCACCTATCATGAAGCTCCTTACCACTAAGAAAGAGAGACTTATCAAGATGAAAGCTCCTCGCGCGGTATCTCAAAATGAGAAGATCATCTTCCCTATCTTGGGCTTCCTTTTGACAGCATTCATCGTACCTTCAGGTCTTCCACTTCTTGGTATGTTGTTCTTCGGTAACCTTCTTAAAGAGTCTGGCGTAACCAAACGTCTTGCTGAGACAGCTCGTGGACCACTTATCGACGTTATCACCATCCTTATCGGTGTAACTGTAGGTTGTTCTACTCAAGCTGACCAATTCCTAAGCAGCTCTTCAATCAAGATTTTTGCTCTTGGTGCATTGTCATTCATCATCGCAACTACCTTCGGTGTATTGTTCGTGAAGTTCTTCAACCTATTCCTTAAAGAGGGTAACAAGATCAATCCACTTATCGGTAACGCAGGTGTATCTGCAGTTCCAGATGCTGCACGTGTATCCAACTCAGTAGGTCTTGAGTATGATAAGAAGAACTATCTTCTTATGCACGCTATGGGTCCTAACGTAGCTGGTGTAATCGGTAGTGCTGTAGCAGCCGGTATTCTACTCGGTTTCTTGGCTTAATTTTTTAAGACAAAACATAACAAAAGGGTGACTGAGCACTTTGGTCACCCTTTTTAAATTTTAGAGAAATGATAAAAGAACTCATCAAAAACAGAATTCTAATTCTTGACGGTGCCACAGGGACAATGCTTCAGAAATATGGCGATACCCCTGAAATGGTAAGGCGTATCCACCGCGAGTATATCGAAGCGGGTGCCGATATCATCAAGACAAACACCTTCAATTCGCTTACATATCAGGAGAGTTTGGATGGTGCAAAGATGGCACGTGAAGTGGCTGACGAGATGGGTTCAAAACTTGGGAGAAAAGTTTATGTAGCGGGAAGTATGGGCCCCACATCAAAGATGCTCTCCCTCTCACCCGATGTTGAAAGGGGTGAGTTCAGAGCCACATCATTTGATCAGATGGCTCAGGACTACGCATCCCAGACAGAGGGACTTATTGATGGCGGAGCCGATCTGCTACTCGTTGAGACCATTTTCGACGGTCTGAACACCAAAGCAGCACTCTATGCCATCTCAAAAGTACAGGAAAATAAGGGTACAGATATCCCCGTAATGATATCTGCAACAATCAATGACCGACAGGGGAGAATTCTTACAGGTATCCACGTAGAGGAGCTCTATGAAGCCATCTCCCACTACCCTATCTTCAGTTTCGGTCTCAACTGCTCATTCGGTGCAGCAGATATGGAGCCTGTCATTGCCAGGTTATCTGCAATATTGCCATGCGCAGTGAGCATTTATCCCAATGCAGGACTCCCTGACACCCTTGGAGGATACCCCGAGACACCACAGATGACAGCAGGTTATCTTAAAGATATTGCCCTGAAAGGGTATATCAATATTGCAGGCGGATGCTGCGGCACCACCCCTGACCACATCCGTGCCATCAGCGATACTCTCAAAGGAATTGCACCACGCCCTATCGGACAAATTGCTCCGAAAGTGGGGATACAGGAACATATCTTTATCAATGTGGGAGAGAGGACCAATGTGGCAGGATCGAGAAAATTTGCGAAGCTTATTGCCGAGAAGAAATATGATGAGGCCTCTGTAATAGCACGCAACCAGATTCGCGACGGAGCCACCATCATAGACATCAATATGGACGACCCTATGCTTGATGCCCCCACGGAGATGGAGACATTTGTAAGGATTATATCAAATGACCCGGATATCACCAAGGCATCATTTATGATAGACTCGTCCGATTGGGATACAATATTGGCAGGTCTTAAAAACACCCAGAAAAAATGCATTGTAAACTCCATCTCCCTTAAGGAGGGTGAAGAGGAGTTCATCCGTCGGGCCAAGGAGATTCACCGGCTTGGTGCATCTGTGGTGGTGATGGCTTTTGACGAGATGGGACAGGCCACAGACTACGAAAGAAAGATCGCGATTTGCCGCAGGAGCTACGATATCCTCACCCAAAAGTGCGGATACTCACCTGAGGATATAATCTTCGACAACAATATACTCACCATCGGGACAGGACTTCCCGAGCACAACGACTACGCAGTCGATTTTATCAAGGCTGTAAAATGGGTAAAAGAGAATCTCCCCGGGGCAAAAACATCCGGCGGCGTCTCCAACCTATCCTTTGCTTTCAGAGGGAATAACAAAGTGCGCGAGGCAATGCACTCTGTATTCCTATACCATGCTATTAACCAGGGTCTTGACATGGCCATTGTCAATCCGTCAATGCTCCAGCTATACAATCAGATAGAGCCTACCCTGCTCCGCGCAGTAGAGGATGTTGTGCTCAACACCGACCCCGAGGCCACAGAACGTCTCACCACCATTGCGCAGCAGATAAAGGGTGAATCAGCTCAGGGAGGTAGCGGTTCTAACCAGGAACAATGGAGGAGGCTCCCATGGGAAAAAAGGGTTGAATATTCTCTTGTTACAGGAACAGGTGAATATCTCGAGGAAGACCTTGCAGAGGCAAAAAAAGTGCTGACCCCACTTCAGATAATAGAGGGTCCACTCCTCCACGGTATGGAGATAGTTGGTGGAGAGTTCCGCGAGGGTAAAATGTTCCTGCCACAGGTGATAAAATCGTCCAAGATTATGAAGAGGGCTGTCGATATTCTTCAGGGGGAGATGGAGGGCAACACCTCCGAATCCAAGATGGAGAAGAAAAAGATGGTGCTCGCCACAGTTAAGGGCGATGTGCACGATATAGGGAAGAATATCCTGGGGATTGTACTTGCCTGCAACAATATAGAAGTTATTGACCTGGGTGTAATGGTGGAAAACACCACCATTATGGAGGCCATAAAGGAGCATAACGCCGATTTTGTAGGGGTCAGCGGTCTTATTACCCCATCATTGAACTATATGGAGGAGCTCTGCAGGATGATGGAGAGTGCCTCAATGGAGATTCCGATTTTTATCGGAGGTGCCACCACCTCTGCCCTCCACACTGCTGTAAAACTCGCGCCACTCTACTCCCACGCCGTTATCTACACCAACAGTGCCTCAGATTGTGCCAACGTATTGAACAAGATACAGAAAGAGGGGGATATTGCCATAGCTGACATATTGAGATCCCAAGAGGAGCTACGTGAGCTATACCACTCCAAAGAGGGGGCACGTCAGGCTGCCCAGCAGGCCAAGGGGGAGAGGGTGGTTTACCCTGCTGAAAGCTTTGTCCAGCCAGAAGGGTTCGGAGAACACAATATGATAGCACGAAGTCTCCCCATAGAGAATGTGGTAGAGATGATTGACTGGAATATGTTCCTCAGTTTTTGGGGATTCAAAGGGAGATATCCTGAAATCATATATTCAAATCCTGAGGCAGAAAAATGTTATGAATCGGCCGTCGCAATGCTTGACAAGATGATTGTGGAGCAGAGTGTGGAACTGTCGGTATGCGTCAGATTCTTCGATGCCTACAGCGAATGTGATGAGATAGTGCTCGATTCCGAAGGTGTACAGGAGAGGTTTGAAGCCGGTAGATATTCAGACTTTGTCCCTCCACGCGAAACTGGGATAAAAAGTGCAGTGGGACTCTTCGCCATCAAGGTGGAGGACAAACAGAAGTGCTGCGACTGCAAATCGTACGATCATATTCTGCGTGAAGCCCTGTGTGCCCGAATCGCACAGGCAGCATCGGAGTGGCTTGACGGCCAGATTTCAGAGGGTGGACGCGTAGTTAAACCTGCATTCGGATACCCGTCTGTACCCGATCACTCTCTCAAGAAAAAAGCATTTGAACTGCTTGGTGTCGAGGAGAAACTTGGGTTGAAACTCACATCATCCTATGCCATGGTCCCTACCACCTCAGTTTGTGGTATGATAATCTCTCATCCTGAAGCCAAATATTTGTAAACATGAAAGTTATAGACATCCTTAAAGGTCACGGAAAGGCATTCCCTTCACTTGAATTTGTACCTCCGCTCAAAGGTTCAGACATCAATGTGCTTTACCAGTCACTGGAGCCACTGATGGAGTTCAACCCTCCATTTGTGAATATCACAAGCCACCGTGAAGAGGTGGTATTTACCCAGACAAGTGACGGATCAATGGCCAAAAGGGTGATATCCAAAAGACCCGGAACAGTAGCTATTGCAGCCGCTGTGATGAAAAGATTCCCTATCGAAGTGGTACCGCACATCCTGTGCGCAGGTATGACCAAATACGAGATTGAAAACCAGCTTATCGACCTGAGCTTTCTGGACATACAGAACGTGATGGCACTCAGAGGTGACGGCACTGGGAAACACAAGGAATTCATCCCCAAAGAGGGTGGATACTACCACACCAACAATCTTGTGGAGCAGATTCGCAATCTCAACGAAGGGAGATACCTGGATGAGAATCTTGAGAACCCCATACCTACCAATTTCTGCATTGGAGTTGCCGGATATCCTGAGAAACATTTCGAGGCTGCAGACATGGAGAGTGACATACTGAATCTCAAGAAAAAAGTGGATGCAGGTGCAGAGTACATCATCACACAGATGTTCTTTGACAACAACTACTTCTACAAATTTGTGGAAAATTGCCGCAAGGTTGGCATCACAGTCCCCATAATCCCAGGACTCAAGCCAATATCCACCATTGCCCATCTTGAAAAATTGCCTCAGGCATTCTCATTGAAAATCCCCTTTGAGCTGAAAAAGGAGATGCTCAAAGCCAAGGGCAACAGAGATATTTTCCAGCTCGGAATCGAATGGTGCGCCACCCAAAGTAAAGATTTGTTAGCCAATGGAGCACCGGCGATTCACTATTACACAATGGGAAAAGCAAAAAACATAAAAGAGATACTTAAAAGGGTCTTTTAGTTAACATTTTATTATTGGTTTTGCGATTAAAAATGCATACATTTGTAGGATAGAGAATATAATTACAAACAGATATGCAGAACAAATTGCAAGAACTCACAGACAAGCTCTACAATGAGGGTTTGTCAAAAGGAAAACAAGAGGCACAGGAGATGGTAGCCAAAGCAAAAGCCGAGGCTGAAAAAATTCTCGCTACTGCCCAAGAAAATGCAAATAAGATAATTGCCGACGCAGAGAAACAGGCTTTGGACATCAAAACCAAAGCTGACAATGATCTCCGCATTGCAGCTTCCCAGACTATCTCTGCAGTTAAGCAACAAATCGAGAACATCATCATCACAAAAGCCATCAAGGAACCTGTAAAGGCATCCCTCTCTGATGTGGATTTCGTAAAATCTGTAATCCTTACCATCGCCAAGGCTTTCAACGCTTCACACTCTGAGCCAGTAGACCTTGAGCTTATACTTCCTGCCGCACTTCAGGATGGACTGAAATCATTCGTAGAGAAAGAGGCCCACAAAGAGATGGGTGCAGGTGTAAACATCACCTTCTCCAAACAGCTTGCAGGTGGTTTCAAGATCGGTCCTAAAGATGAAGGCTATATGATAGGCTTCTCTGATGAGGATTTCGAGAAAGTATTGGCAGACTATATCAGACCCGCTACAAAAAAACTCTTATTCGGATAATTAATGAATAATTATCACTATATCATAGCAGGTCTCCCCGATCTTGTACCAGAGTTCGGGTCTCAGCAGTTCTCATACAATGAGATCTCGGCAGCTATCCGTGCAAACCTCTCCAAAAAGGACAACAAACTCGTTGACTGGCTTGAGTTTGGTCTCCAGGAGGATAACTTGCACCACTACTTCTACCACAAAGCCGAGCACTCAAAAAACAACTTCCTTTCCCAATATTTCGCATTTGACCGTTTCCTCAGAAATGTCCAGGTATCGCTTCTGTCCAGAACCCTTGGCAAGGAGTCAGAGAAATATATGATGGGAGAGATAAACACAGAGAACGACGACTACAAAGAGATTGCGAAGATTTTTGAGATATCTAACCTCATCGAGAGGGAACAAGCTCTCGACAGGTTCAGATGGAGAAAAATCTCTGAGATAAACCTCTACCACTATTTTGACATCGACGTGATCCTTGCATTCCTTCTCAAAGGGAAAATAGTGGAGAGATGGATCAAACTTGACCAGGCCAAAGGTGCAGAGCTCTTCGAGCAATATGTATCAGAGGTCAGAGGTACATTTACCGGAATTAATTTTTAAAAACTATAAATATCTAAAAACAATATGAAAACCACCGGAAAAGTAACAGGTATCATCTCCAACCTTGTCACAGTGACTGTGGATGGACCTGTCGCTCAAAATGAGATCTGCTTCATCAAGCTGGGTGATGCCCGTCTTATGGCAGAGGTCATCAAAGTAACCGGCAAATCGGCTTCAGTACAGGTGTACGAGAGCACCAGAGGTTTGAAAAATGGTGACACTGTAGAGTTTGAAGGTCACATGCTTGAGGTAACACTCGGACCTGGCCTCCTTTCAAGCAACTACGACGGTCTACAGAACAACCTCGCCACTATGGAGGACGTATTCCTCAAGAGAGGAGAATACACACTCCCTATCGACCTTGAGAAAGAGTGGGAATTTACCCCATCTGCAAAAGAGGGCGATGTAGTGATTGCCGCTGACTGGCTGGGTGAAGTAAAAGAGGGTTGGCTTCCCCACAAAATCATGGTTCCATTTGCATTCCAGGGAAACTATACTGTAAAATCGATCGCTAAAGCCGGCAACTACAAAGCTAAAGACACAGTAGCTGTTCTTGTAGATGCCAACGGCGAAGAACACGCTGTAACTATGGTTCAGAAGTGGGCAGTAAAAGTTCCAATCACCAACTATAAAGAGAAACCAAGACCATTCAAAGTGATGGAGACAGGTGTACGTTGTATCGACACCTTCAACCCTATCGCAGAGGGTGGTACAGGATTTATCCCTGGTCCTTTCGGTTGTGGCAAGACTGTGCTTCAGCACGCTATCGCCAAACAAGGTGAGGCTGACGTTATCGTAATGGCAGCCTGCGGAGAGCGTGCAAATGAGGTTGTGGAGATCTTTACCGAGTTCCCAGAACTCATCGACCCACACACAGGACGTTCACTCATGGAGAGAACCACCATCATCTGTAACACATCAAACATGCCAGTTGCAGCCCGTGAGGCATCTGTTTACACAGCCATGACCATCTGCGAGTACTACCGCGCAATGGGTCTTAAAGTGCTTCTTCTTGCAGACTCCACCTCACGTTGGGCTCAGGCTCTTAGAGAGATGAGTAACCGTATGGAGGAGCTTCCTGGTGCAGATGCATTCCCTGTGGACTTGTCTTCTACCATCTCCAACTTCTACGCACGTGCCGGCGCCGTAGTTCTTAACAACGGACAGATTGGTGCAGTTACATTCCTCGGTACAGTATCACCTGCCGGTGGTAACCTGAAGGAGCCTGTAACCGAGTCAACCAAGAAAGCTGCAAGATGTTTCTACGCACTCAACCAGAACCGTGCAGACAAGAAGAGATATCCTGCCGTTGACCCTATCGACTCATATTCAAAATACCTTGACTACCCTGAGATCGTCCAATATATGAGCGAGCACATCGCCCCTGACTGGGTAGAGAAGGTTCTGAAAGCCAAAAATATTGTCCTTAGAGGTAAAGAGGCTTACGAGCAGATCAACATCCTCGGTGATGACGGAGTTCCAATCGCATACCACGAGATATACTGGAAATCTGAGCTTATCGACTTTGTGATCCTTCAGCAGGATGCATTTGACAAGATCGACTCATCTTGCCCTATGGAGAGACAGGAATATATGCTCTCACTGGTTCTTGAAGCTTGTGACGCCCAGAAAGAGTTCGACACATTTGAAGAGTGCTCTACATACTACAAAGGACTTATCAATATCTTCAAACAGATGAACTACTCTGAATTCAAGAGTGCAGAGTTTGACAAATATCTATCACAGATTAAAAACACCATAAGCTATGACAAATAAAGCATTCCAAAGAATATACACACGACTTGAAGCTATCACCAAAGCTACAGTCACTGTAAAGGCACAGGGAGTCTCAAATGACGAGCTTGCCACCGTCGATGGAAGATTGGCACAGGTGGTAAAAATGAAAGGTGATATGGTTACCCTTCAGGTATTCAAGGGTACCGAAAATATCCCTACCGATGCAGAAGTTATCTTCTTCGGTGAGGCACCAGCCCTTAATGTAAGTGAACAGCTTGCAGGCCGCTTCTTCAACGCTTATGGCGAACCTATCGACGGCGGTCCAGCCATTGAGGGTGAGAGAAGATTTATCGGTGGCCCATCGGTAAACCCTTACAAGAGAAAACAGCCTTCTCAGCTGATCCCTACCGGTATTGCAGGTATTGACCTTAACAACACCATCGTATCTGGACAGAAGATTCCATTCTTCGCAGACCCTGACCAGCCATACAACCAGGTAATGGCAATGGTGGCACTAAGGGCAGATGTGGACAAGATCATCCTTGGAGGTATGGGTCTTACAAATGACGACTACCTCTACTTCAAACAGATGTTTGAAAACGCAGGTGCACTTGACAAGATCATCAGCTTCGTGAACACCACTGAGCAGCCCCCTGTAGAGCGCCTTCTTATCCCAGATATGGCTCTTACTGCAGCTGAGTATTTCGCAGTGGACAAAAACGAAAAGGTACTGGTTCTATTGACCGATATGACCCTTTATGCCGACGCATTGTCTATCGTATCAAACCGTATGGACCAGATCCCTTCAAAAGACTCAATGCCTGGTTCACTCTATTCAGACTTGGCCAAGATATACGAGAAAGCGGTACAGCTTCCTGAAGGTGGTTCGATTACCATCATCGCAGTGACCACACTCAATGACGGTGACATCACCCACGCTATCCCTGACAACACCGGTTATATCACCGAAGGTCAGCTTTACCTTCGTCTCGATACAGACACTGGTAAAGTCATCATCGACCCATTCCGTTCTCTTTCACGTCTTAAACAGCTCGTTATCGGCAAACAGACCAGAGAGGACCACAGCCAGGTGATGAACACCGCAGTACGTCTTTATGCGGATGCCGCCAACGCCAAGACCAAACTTGAAAACGGTTTTGACCTCAGCGACTACGACAACCGCTGCTTGGATTATGCTAAAGAGTACTCATCAAGACTTCTGGCTATCGACGTAAACATCTCCATCACAGAGATGCTCGATACAGCCTGGGAATTGTTCGGCAAATACTTTACCAAGCCAGAGACAGGTCTTAAAGAGGCACTTATTGAAAAATACTGGAAAGAAGCGAAATAGTAAAAGATGGCTATCAAATTCCAATACAACAAGACATCGCTCAACGAACTCAACAAACAGTTGAAAGTCCGTTTGCGCACACTGCCTACCCTTAAAAACAAGGAGTCGGCACTCCGTCTTGAGGTAAAGAGGGCCAAAAAGCGTTCTGATGATCTATTGGAGCAATTGTCATCCAAACTCAAAGAATATGACTATCTCGCAGGACTTTGGAACGAATTTCAGCCCGGTCTTATCTCTGTAAAGGATGTGGTCCTTGAGACCGTCAAATTTGCAGGGGTGAAGACACCTGAACTGAAGGAGGTTATCTATGAAGTCAAAGAGTTTGACCTGTTCAAGAAACCCCTTTGGTACACAGACGGAGTAAAAATTCTGAAAGACCTTGCACAGATTGGGATAGAGTCGGAGATTTACACAGAAAAAGCCCGACTCCTTGATTTCTCCAGGAAGAAAACCACTCAGAAAGTAAATCTTTATGAGAAAGTTCAAATCCCTGGGTATCAAGAGGCTATCCGTAAGATTAAGAGATACATGGAGGATGAGGAAAATCTATCCAAAGCATCTCAAAAGATTGTAAAAACAAGACATCAACAAGAAGAGGAGGAAGAGCAATGATAGTAAGAATGACCAAATACTCGTTCGTGGTATTGAGCCAGGAACTTGACTCCTTCCTTTTGAAACTTCAGGAACTGGGAATGATGGATATCACCCGCTCGGTGAGACCCGTCGACCAGAACTCAAGGGAGATGGTGGAGCTATCGACAAGATACAAGGCCGCCATCAGCATGCTCAAAAGAGTAGCTAAGGAGTGCGAAGGGATAACCCCTGTAGAGACTCCTACCACTGATGATCTTCTTTTACAAAATGTAGAAAAGGTCTTTGCCGCTAAAGACGAAGCTACAGCTGCCAAGAACCAGCTGCTTCGTGACATCCAGGAATCTGAAGTATGGGGAGAATTCTCCCACAAGGATATTGAGCGCCTACAACAGCTGGGACTCCAACCTCACTTCTATGCAGTATCTCCCAAAAGATACCAGGAGTCGTGGAAAGAGGAATATCCACTGCAGATTCTTAATGCTACCGCAAATAAAATATATTTCACCATAGTAGCCCCCACTGGAGAAGAGGTGCCATTCCCTATACAGGAAGCGACCTTCCCTGCTCAGCCTGCCTCCATCCTGAGAGGCGAACTGAAAGATGTGGAGGCCAGAATTGACGAACTGAAAGGTCAGATTGCATATTTCGTCAATGAGACTGACAGACTTCAGTCCATTCACGAAGCCCACCTTGGCAAATTGGACCTATATCTTGCAAATGTAGCCTCAGTCAAAGAGGGTGAAGATACCATCTCGGTACTCGAGGGATTTGCCCCTACCACCGAAGATGGTGCAATATGTGAATTTCTGGATAGCACATCTGCCCTTTACATTACAGAAAAGGCCACCCAGGAGGACAATCCGCCTGTCAAACTGAAGAACAACTGGTTTGCCAGAGCATTCGAGCCTATTGGCTCTCTGTATGTCCTCCCCAAATATGACGAGCTTGATCTGACCCCATTCTATGCACCATTCTATATGCTCTTCTTCGGACTTTGTCTCGGAGATATGGGTTATGGTCTGTTGCTGGTGATCGCAGGTCTTGTTGCCATGTTTGCCCTGCCCAAATTCAGAGGGTACGGCCAACTTGTGTTCTGGCTCGGCATCGGCTCTTTGGTGATGCCACTGCTCTCAGGTACATTCTTCGGAATGAAACTGGCAGAGATAATACCATCGATGCCGGAAGACATCAAAGGGCTATTCTTCAGTGACCTTAAGATGTTCTGGTTTGCCATCATATTCGGTATCTTCCAGATAGTCTTCGCCAAGGTTATGAGGGGAATCGACTGCTTGCGCCGCAAGTTGTGGGACAATGCCCTTACCAACTTCGGCTGGGCACTGGTTGTTACCTGGTGCGCATTTGCATACGCTGGTATGGAGATGGGTACAAAACTTCTCCCACCTATGGTTTCCAATGTAATAGGCCTTGTGGGACTCATACTGGTACTTTTCTGCAGCAAACCTACCAAATTCTTCCTTCTCAGACCGGTAATGGGTATCATCTCACTATATGATATCACAGGATTTTTCGGAGATGTCCTCTCCTATATCCGTCTGTTCGGTCTTGGAACCACAGGTGGTATCCTGGCATTGGTAATCAACTCTATATCGATGCAGCTCTCAGGTATCCCATACATCGGCTGGGGACTGACTGTCCTTATGCTGATTGTAGGCCACCTGGCAGTAATGGGTCTATCCATCCTTGGAGCTTTCGTCCACCCTGTACGTCTAACCTTTGTGGAGTTCTACAAAAATGCAGAATTTGAAGGTGGCGGAAGGGAATATAAACCTTTAAAGAAATAAATAATAATCAATAAAAATCATTAAACATTATGGAAAATTTACCTCTATTTTTAGCTTATTTTGGTATGGCTGTTATGCTTGCAATGTCTTGCATCGGTAGTACACTTGGTGTAACCATCGGCGGTAACGCTACTATCGGCGGCCTTAAAAAGAACCCTGACATGTTCGGTTCAGCAATGCTTCTTTGCGTGCTTCCATCTACACAAGGTCTTTACGGCTTTGCAGGATTCTTCCTTATGCTCAACAAACTTAAAGAGATGGCTGACGTTCTTACCCTAAACCAGAGCTTGGGTATGTGTGCTGCCGGTCTTGGTCTTGGTATCGTAGGCTGGTACTCAGCTATGAGACAGGCTAACCTTGTTGCCAACGGTATCAACGAGATCTCAAATGGTCAGGACGTATTCGGTAAGACTATGATCTTGGCCGTATTCCCTGAGCTATACGCTATCTTGGCGTTTGCTTGTGCATTCTTGGCTCTACCAGCATAATTATGGAGAGGGCGAAGCTTCTGCGTGAACTGGCTTACAGGCACAATGACGGGAAGTATTTCGTCGAGGACCCTATCATTTTCCCAAAACACTTCTCCAAGCTTTATTCGGAAGGGAAATCATCCCTTCAGGATGTGGAGATAGCTGCAGTAATTGCTGCTCATCTCGCTTGGGGAAGAAGGGATATGATAGTGAGGGACTGCCGGAGGGCTCTTGATGAGATGGAGTGGAGACCGTACGACTACGTGCAGTCTGGCCACTATAGGGATGAGAACAAATCCTTGCACAGAACTGTCAAATGGTCCGATTTTGCATCCATTTGCACCAACTTAAAACAGTTCTACACCCACAACACATCACTCGAAATTCTGACACCGGACCAGATGAGGACACAGATATATGGCCAGAAATCTGATCTGAAAGCTACCAACAAGAAGATCCATATGCTAAGGCGATGGATGGTAAGGTGCGACGGAAAAGTGGACTTGGGGGTTTGGAAAAACATCTCACCAAAAGACCTTGTGATCCCATTGGATGTACATGTCTTCAACAGCGCAGTCAAATTGGGAATCACTACCAGGAAAAGCCCCGATTACAAAGCGGCCATGGAGATTACAGAATATCTGCTGACCGTTTTCCCCGATGACCCCCTTCTTGGAGACTTCGCACTGTTCATCTACGATATGCAGTGAACAGCACAGAAATTTGAAAAATTGTATTAACTTTATGCCTAAGTTGTTCATTATTGCCGGTTGTAACGGAGCAGGGAAAACCACTGCTTCATTTACGATATTGCCGGAGATACTGAACTGCCACGAATTCGTAAATGCGGATATCATAGCCAAAGGTCTCTCCCCTTTCGCTCCCGAAAAAGCAGCAGTAGCTGCGGGGAGAATCCTGTTGGAGAGGGTGGCTGAGCTGATGGAGGCTGGCAAGGATTTTGCCATAGAGACTACATTGGCCACCAGAACCCACGCCAATATGATTAAACAGGCCCAAGAGCGTGGATACATCGTTACGATTCTCTTCTTCTGGCTCAATGTCCCTACCCTTGCCATTGAGAGGGTAAGACTGAGGGTCCAGTCCGGAGGGCACAATGTAAGTGAGGACAAAATCCTCAGAAGATATGACATGGGGATAAAACACCTGTTCAATCTATATCTTCCGATATGTGACTATTGGATCATTATAGACAACTCGAACACCCCAATGATTATCAGCGAGGGCGGTAAAGATATTACAACTAAAATACACCATAAAACCTTATTTAACCAACTAATCAATTATGAGCGAACTAGAATCACGGGAGCTTAGAGATAATATCGTGGATGGTCTAAACCGCTCTTTCCAGAAATTAGTTCAGGAAAAGAAGATGGAGGATTCCGAGTTGGCAATCGCCGACAAGGGTCAGGTGGTAACCATCAAAGCTACCGAAATCTAACCTTCGTTTCACTCTGCTACGTGAACCGATAATGGCCCCCTGGCGGGTCACAAAGAAAGGCTTCAGAACTTATTCTGGAGCCTTTTTTGTACCAACTCAAAAACTCTCATTGCCAAGCAGCCATCTTGTTTATGACATTTTATATAGTACTCTTCCAGCCAGTATGCATAAGGCAGCTCATGACGGGTTGCTCCGTGCAACTCATTTCGCTCACATCGCCTTGCCGGAAATCGGTTCGGAGTTAAGGTTCTTCAGGCGTTCGCTGCGCTCACTCCCACCACGCCTTCGGCGCGGTCCCCCCGCTATCAAGCGCGGGTGCTTAGGCCTTCAGAACCTTAATCTCCGAACCGTTAGCAATAACTAGCATTGGCTTCGCCACACGGCGATTTACTGCTCATTCGCTACTCTATGGGACAGTGGAGACCTATCCATTGCTCTATTTCAAGAATGTTCCTTTTAACTTATAAAGGCTTATTCCGTTGTATGTAAAATATTTTGGTCCTTGGCAGAGTCCGGAGATGCTGCGTTTATTGCGAGGCATGTGTTTGGCTGTGAACTCTGCAAGGGTGTATAGTTCGCCGTTACATTCCACTTTGTTATCTTCTGCTACTATAAGTTCTGCACCTGTTGGAGTGTAGATGATTTTGTCTCCGATGGATACGCCATGTTCAAGGAGCTTGAAGGTGGCGAATTCCGGGTTGATGAGTTCATCTGTGTTGAAGAGAGCATCTTCACCCATAGGTTTTATCATTGACTCTATGTAATCAATCTCTTCTTTGGAGAGGTTGTATTTCTTGTAAAGTTCTGCATCAGTCCAAGGTTTTGACCAGTCTTGGAGAGGAACAAACTGGAAATTCGATTGTGTAATATGCATTGAAGAAAGAGTCTGAAAAACTAAAAAACGGACAAACTTAGTTCTTATATAACTCGAATAATTTTCCGCCTCCCTTTCTGTATCAAATCCTCCTAGAATAATATAGGTTGCTGTGGTTACCTCATATGGCTTCAGCACAGTAATTTTTGTTGTAACTTTACTGCCTGCACTGGTGTTGCTAACACCTCCACGGTCTGGATTCAACTGTCCTATCATCACTTTATATTGGGCTACCAATTTCTGATTATTAGGCTGATCCTTACGAATATAGCGACGCCCTTTGCTAGTAATCATCACCACACTATTTTTAAATTCTTTTTCAGAGCCCTCAGTGTTAGTAGGAAGGCCAAATGGTGAGATAGGAAACACAATTTTGGACAAATTGTATGTCAGGTCCAACTTTCTTATTATATGTACACCTATATTGTTTCGTACAAACACAGGAAACTCATTTAAACTTCTTGTATCATAATCCGCCTTTGAATCTTCTCTATTGCATATTGTGCACTTACCTGCATGATTTTCAGATCTGAGAAAATAGCATATACCGCCTGCAATATCAACTGTCGGAAAACAATCTCTGCTTTTAGGAAAATCAACGAGCATAGACAACTTCGTATCTGTGAGCATAGAAGACCGGAACTCATTCATACCCATTCCCCCAGAGTACCATCTTGCTGGCATTATCATAGACAAATAAGTCGGTTCCAGTTTTTTTCCTATACCTACAAAATGGTGATATACGGGCATCGCTTGCGATGCCTGAGGGCCATCGTGGCTGATTACTTGATACGGTGGATTTCCTACTATAGCGTTGAATTTCATGTTTTCTTCGAGTGTGTTGTTTTTCCAATAATTGATGCCGCTGCTGACTTTGGTAACGAACAGGTCCGGCTGGTTTGTGATTTTATTGATGAGGTCTTCAAAGTATCGTGCATTGACCTTTACCTGACGGAAACCGCGCAAGGTGCGTTTGGTGATACTTTTGGCCATCTCAGTCTTGCAGACGATGAAGATATTATCCCGAAGGACTTTATCCCATATCTCGTTCTGGATGGATACTGGGATATCGGTTGCTAGCATGTGCGTATCTCTATATGCCTGAAGGTTCTCTGCAAAAAGACTATAAGCCATATAGAGCGGATACAGACCTGTCTTTGAGTTTATTTCAAGTATTCTTGTGTCGGGATCTTTAAATACTTTTGATGTCACTTCCCCATGATCGATAAAGCGAGGTTTCATGGCTTCGGTCTGCATATCTTCTTCATAAAATACCTGGCCTCCTATGCAGTCACCGATGTGCATATTGACTACTCTCCAAGGGGTGAGGACTGTCTCTTTATCCGGATTTCGGAAGTATGAGAAGATGCGGGCGATTTCCCTGGTGCGTTCCATCGGTGCAAGGCGGTCAGCTACCCGGACGAGGTCCCGATAGTTACGACCCACTGCACGGAACATATCGGGATCGTAGTATGGCACGAATTCCTTGAAGAGTTCCTTTGTAACTCCACGCGGCATGAATTCTTCCCAAGACTGGTTGTCTATGAGTTCGGCAAAGTTCTCAAGAGTTATATCCTGACCTTCATCTTTAAGTTCAGCTCCGTACATCAGAAGTGGAAGACGGATCGAAATGCCTCGAAGGATGGAGATAGCGGCATCTGCATTCTTCCTTTTCTCTTTTGCCTCTTCGAGTCTCCGTTTATCTTCTTCAGTGAGTTCTTTCTTGTTCTTTTTCTTGATGCGCTCAAGTTCCTTGTATTGTTCGTTTGTTAATCCTGTCTTTGCCATATCAACATCTGTGGATGCGTGATTGGCTTTTGTGGCACCGATGATTTTATGCAGTCCTGCGAATTTCTCAAGGGCAGCTGCGTCAAGTTTGCGGAGCATTTCTTGATTGTAGAGACGCGGGTCGTCACATCCGTTCTTGGTCACACGGGTGATATAGGCTCGTTTGAGTTGCTCCAGCATGTTTTCTACATTGTAGGTAGCCATCTTGGTACCATTGTAACCTATGACCGGACAGAAGTTCAGGAATTCTCCGAGTTTGACTCGGTCATTCTGACTGGCAGTAGTTTTGGTGCTGACTTTTGCCGTATCTGCAAGGACTTTTAGTGTGCGGTCTGGGGCGAAGTCGAAGACATAACAGTTCTCTTTGCGTCTGCCATCATTGGTAGTGTATGGACTCTGAACACGGAAGATGGTCTGCATATAGGCCTTCGCATCTGTGTTGTGAGAGCCTGAGAGTATCATTACTGCTGACCAAGGACGCACTGTAACACCGGTTGTGAGTTTACCGCAAGAGAGGGAGATGGTACGGGTGTCTTCCGGATTCTCTCCCATTGCTTTCTCCACGAGTTTGAGTGCATCATCATTCTCGACTTCTTCATCTCCGTCTCCGGCAACATTGACTATATCAAACTGTCCGAAGATGGTATGCTCTTTCAGGAGGGATGAAAGGGCACGAGCTTCTTTTACACCGGGAACCATCCAAAGAGTATGACGGAAGGCATTTCTAAACTCTACAGTAGAATATGGGTAATTGCTTTCGGGATCATATTTTATGATGAGGTCAAGGAAACTTCTTACGTGATCTTCGTGAATGAACTTACCGAGATAGCCTTCCGGCATTTCACGATGGTCACGCTCTATATCTCCTGTCCAGGTGCGGAAAAATTCCTTGAAGTTGAAAGCGGAGTCTTCAATGTCCTCAAAGCCGGCAAGGGCTTTTCCGAGGTCAAAGGTGAAGATATTCAGACGAGGCAGCCCAGCATACGGATTCGGGTCTCCGAAATGATTCAGATCCCATTCCGCTTTTGCTCTCTGTTCCATCACATAGTCCCAAGTGTAAATCTCATCTTCGGAATAATCTTCCAGAAGGTTGAATGGAGTACCTGAAAGATTGAGGACGTGGGTATTTGCTTTGGTTAATAGTTTTATAACATTCTGACCAAGTTCTGTCTGTGTACCTTCATGGGCTTCATCGATGATAAGCATATCGTATTCAGCCTTGAAAATTGCAGAGTTCTTATCGAATTTTCCACCAGCAAGTTGAGCACCTCGAAGGTCCTGCATAGATGCGAAGTATACATAGTGCTGGCTAGAATTCTTCTTGGCTACCTTTTCAAGGATTTCAAACGGCTCTCCCATTTCGCGGGAACCGTACGTATATCCGTCAAATAGTTTGAATATCTTGTGGAAGTCTTCAAACCATCCTTTATCAACGACAGGTCTATGGGTGAGAATCATTGTCCTGTGGAATCCACATTCCTTTACAACCTGCAAAGCGGAAAGTGTCTTTCCGAAACGCATCTTCGCATTCCATAGCATGGTCTTGCCGCCTGACTGGAACTTATGTACCGTCTTATCTATGGCTTCTCTCTGCTCTGGACGGAATTCAATTTCCTCGTCAATGCTAACGATTTCGGTTGCACGTATTGAAGATCGGCCTTCCTTTACGGCCTGAATTGCTGCTAATGCCGTCTCAACACTACACTCGAACCACTCTTTTCCACGATTCTTATGGGTGAAGTCGTGACGTTTTATGCCGGAGCGCAGAAGCACTTCGTGGACTTCCTTGTCATTAAAGGTGGTAATCATACCTCCACGAATCGATACAGTCAGTTCGGTATGCCTAAGTGTGTAGTTGATACCTGCTGTCTTTGTGTATTGGTCAATGCGCTTTCGTGCAGCCGCGTTAAGTTCCTTGCAATTCGGTGCCAAGGTGAGGTTAGTGGCTTCTTCTAAGGTAGCCTCTCCAATCTTGACACAACCTTTATGGGCCTGGTCAGAAATTGTGAAGATGTAAATCAACTTCGCTTTTAGTGTTGAGTAGTATTGCATAGGCCTACTTTTTTATGAGGTCGATATATCGGATTGTTTTTCCGGTAGTCCAGTCCTTGATCTTTGCATAGACACCATTGTGACGGCGGATGTCTCCTGTTGCGCAGCCGGGGCAATGAGTGACGGTCTTTTCACCGTCACCAAAAAGGGATGGGATTTCTACGATTTCATCGTGACAAGTGCATGGCAAAACGCCTTTCAGACCATCCATCTGCCAGAAGTTCCAGGAGATAATTTCTGCAATCTGATGGATTTGCTCTTCTATCGGAGATGTGCCGAATTTGTCATGATGATAATCGAAGAATGTATATAAGGCATTCTCACGGGCGAGAAGAAGGTTGTCGCCCTGCCACTCATATGCATATATGGATTGGTACGCTTTGGTAGTCCAGTCATACCATTCGTCCGGAGTTTTCGTATTTTCAGAAACAACACGAAGTTTACGGTCAAGGAGTCCTATTCGGTCCTGAACAGGAATGGAATTGCCTGTGATGGTATCGTAACGAGAGATAAGATATGGAGCTTCGCCACAGGTGATCTCCAAGCGTGTGTCCTCTACATAATCCTGCCAGGTCTTGCCACTTTTAGTTGGGAAATCTATAGGAGATGTATTTGTGTCCCAACTTTTGTCCCTTTCTTTGTTGAAGATTTCAGGTTGGCCGAACCACTCTGTATCTATGAGATTATTCTGGCTGTTGCATATCCACGATGGGGTGAAGACCTCTCCCTTGTCACGTGCTCTGGACTGCTGTTCCTCCTTGCTTTTGAGAACCCGAGGACGGATAAGTTTTTCGTTTTCACCTGTGATTGCTGCTATGGTAATCTGTGCATCTTCTGCGTATTCTGATCCCTGGGAAGAATAGATATCTGTAGCCCATATTATGTGTGGCGTTTTCTTACCATGCTTTGGACGGCTGCGGTCTGACAGAAGAATTTCGAGTACAGAGGTGTCAAGGGAATGGTAAGCATGATGCTCCATTCCCCACCGTACGGGGGAAGAGAGACCCCCGGAAACAATCTGGGTGTCCATTATTTGCGCTTTTGTTGCGCACTTGCACTTATCCCGAACGGACTTTCAGGGCACAAAAAAGGCGTAGACTCTATTATCTACGCCCTGTAGGCCCTAGGAAAGCCCGTAAACACTAGATAAGTCAAGTCCACGCCAAAGCGCAGACATTCACTGACTTATCCGGTGTGTTTGCTTTGAAATTTCCTAGGTTTCAGGGCCAACCGAATAAATAGCAAATGCTAATAAATATGTATTAAATAAGGTTTTTACCTTGCTTTGCAACAAAGATAACACTATTTTTTTGCCCGACAATACTACTCGCCATTGTATTTCTGCCCTTCCGGTTCACTCAGCCATCTTCTCTTCACAGCATCATTTTCTTTATACATTCCAATAGGCTTACTCCTATACTTCTTGACGGATAGGATATCCTCACCCAGAACAGTCTCCACTCTCGCTAGGGTCTGTATGGTAAAGTTATGCTGTCCACTCAGCCACTTGGAGATCTCAGATTCTTTCTTCCCCATAGCCTTTGCTAGGTCAGCCTGGTTCCAACCTCTCCGCTCCATAATTTCAATAATACGTGAGGCTATACCAAAGGAAAGAGACGAAGTCCTCATTTGGTCCTTTGGTACTTGTGAAAGCAACTCCTCAAATAATGGATCAGAATATTGTATAGTGCTCATATTATTTAATATATATGAAATTCATTAAGAAATTTCTTTATCTCTGAATCTCTGCTGCCATTGATCTTTATTGAAAAAATTTGCACTGCATCTGTCAGCCTGAATGGTTCAAATTCTACCCTTCTCATATCTACATATAGTTACCGAGCACAAATATAGGCATAACATATTTATTAGCAAGCAATCTTTACAAATTTTTCTTAACTTATAAGTTAAGTTTATAATTCAGAAATCATATTCGTTTTGCCATATAGCTTACCTATTTCTCAGGAATGATTAACAATATTTCTACATTTATGTGGGGGATTTGTTAACTTTACTCAAATTATCTAAAACTTGCGTGAATATTATGAGGTATCTTTATTTGGTAGCTGTGGCGTTGCTATTGGCGGCGTGTGGCAACAGCAAATGCAACGAGAAAGAAAGTGAAGTGATTTTACCAGAAGGGGAATTTACTTACAATGTGCCTTGCAAAGTGGTGTATGTCAATGCTGACAAGCCAGGTAAAGCTATTTTATGGCTTTGGCTCCATGGTGGGGTGCATGATCGTCCAAAACACGATATGTTCTATCACCCAAATCATTTCGATTGTTGTGATGCCGACGAATATATTCTGCAATACTTGAAAGATAGCGGGACCAAGGCGATCGCTCTGTTCCCTGTGTGCTATAAGGCAAACTTGGAAGAAACCATCAAATGGACAGATTGTTATGATGATGTGAAACACATCATCGATGACTATGCAGATAAGGGACTTATTGACACCAACAGAGTTTATGTAACAGGATCATCTGACGGTGGCCGTGGTGCATGGGATTATGCCGAGATGCACCCCGATGTATTTGCCGCTGCAATATCGATGTCGTGTTCGAGCCCCAGACCGGTGAGCATTCCGGTGTATTTTTTCAGTACTGCAAGCGAAGGCGACTGCACTGCACGAGTGGATGAACTTGTGAAGCAAGGTATAGACATCAAATATAAATACTGTCCCGACCAAAAACACGGTGGTGACGCTATAGAGTGTACTCCGGAACTCTTGAAAGAATTCTTCGCACACACAAAATAACAATTCCCGCAAGGGACTAGAATTTAGGGGTAATCCCTACAAAAATCTCAAAGTTTATACCCGGCATCGGTCTCGAAAGGACCGAGAGGTACTCCTCGTCGAAAAGGTTATTGACAATACCCTTGAGTGAGATATCTGCCCACTTGAACGAAAGTCCCTTCTCCAGTGTAATATTGCTCATAAAATATGGGGGCAATTTGCCTGTCAATGTAACATCGTTGCTTGACATGGTGTATCGTTCGCTGTAGTAGCACCATTTGTACAGGAATGTCCAGTCCCTCCAGGAGAGGGTAGGGAAACGATAGTTTCGGGAGATTGAGGCCTTCGCCACCACATTCCCCTTTTTGGAAATTACCCCATCCACAAAGAGTGCGGGTATTATCGGAGTGAGGGTGTTGCCGAAGAGTTCCTCACTGATGGCTGTACTCGAAACCTTTACTTTTTGTAAAGATTAAAAAATGTCTGTCAGGAGCATTGTGCGATGACTTGCGCAATGCATGAAATCAGTTCGCTGATTTGTTCGTTGGACATGGAAGCATAGCCGATGCGCAAACCGATGGTTCCGTCGGATAGGGAGAAGATTGGGATATGGATGCCTTTGTCACTAAATTCTTTTTGCAGGATTTCTTTTTTTGTTGGTTGGTGTAGTGCCAACCAAATGGCAAGTCCTCCATGTGGTTTCCGGTAGTGTACTTGTTGGCCCAAGTGTTTCTTGATTTCGAGGGTGATGTGTTCGAGTCT
>JAGBVU010000030.1 GCA_017630155.1 Bacteroidales bacterium | reverse complement strand
TACCTTTCTCCCCCTGGGAAGCACAGCGTTAAGAAAATCAATCAACACCGGCTTGTTCTCCTGGTCTCCGAACACAGCCTTAAAACCACTATTGGACATGATGTCCACATAACGTTGTTTTTCCAATGTCTCCATTTTGTGATATTATTAAAGGTTTAGAACAAAAAAATCGTCACAATAATCGGGTATATGTGTCGCAAAATCAAGACTATGGCAAATAAAAACTGAATTTTGGAAATCCTCACTGAAATTTAAAATTTTGAGAAGGACCGAGATGGGGATGATGCCATCCTTAATGTGTATGCTCACGGGTATAAAAAAGAGGAGCGTGTATCATATCAGAGGCAGTTCGGTATGGATGGGAGATTTCATCATGTGCCGGTGTACTGGGATGAGTACGTTTCTGTGCTCGGCTCAGGGAAGATACTCATTAAGGAGGACAATGAGCATAATGATGATGGGATCACTTATACCCAGAGACGTAATCATATTGACAATGTCCTCAGCAAGACCGGTTTCTCATCCTACAGAAGAAATATCGCTTCACGTGCGTAGTGTGTCTGTACGTTCTGTAAGTGCGACTCTTTGCAGAGGTGGGGATGGCGCTGCTGTTTAAATGAACCATTTTAGAACTGTGTTAGCAAAACAGCATCTTTGTATTGCTATTATTATTAATTTTGTGTTTCTCAATCAAATCTTACAATGGAATCAAGCAAATATGTTTCTCCTGTGATGGAGGTGTTGGAGCTCAACGTTGAGGGTGGGTTCTGCAGTAGTAATGAGCCTCTTGATGAAAATCAGGGTGTTTGGTAATGTGAAATAAAAATTATGAATATGAAATACAAATCACTTATACTGGCCCTTTCGGCTGTTCTTATGACAGGGTGCCACTCCTTGGAGACAAGTAATCAAATCACAGATGAGGTTCCATTTACAGCTTCATCGGAGAGCTTTCAGCCTCAGACCAGGACATCTATGAACCCAGAGAAGCAAGTCGTATGGTCCTCAGGAGACCACCTGGCAATATTCCAAGGAAGTACACTTGCCAACGAATATAGGGTGTCTGAATCAAGTGCAGGTAAAACAAATGGGACATTTACCCGTGTAATAGGATCGGGAGATGATTTCTATGCCGGAACAGAGCTTCCATGTAATGTGGCCTTTTATCCATACGTGGCATATCTTACCCTTTCTGGTGCGGCAGTTGAAGATCAGGGTGTGGCATATAGCATAGCAGGCTATACTCTTCCTGCCAGTCAGAATTATACAGAGAAGAGTTTTGCAAATGGTGCTTTTCCAATGGTGGCTGTGACAGAGACAGTGGGTGACCACAATCTTTTGTTCAAAAATATCCTCGGAGCTATCAAACTCCAGCTTAAGGGAGACCAGACAGTGACATCGATTAAAATTACCGGTAAGAACAATGAGAAACTTTCCGGTGCGGCGACTATAACTGCATACAGCAATAATCTCACCCCGGCCATCACTATGACAGGTGCTGATGCTGCTGCGAAATCTGTCACCCTCGACTGTGGCGCAGGTGTGACTCTTGATGAGAGTACAGCGACCGAGTTCATTATCGCTCTCCCTCCTGTAGTTTTCAATCAAGGCTTCACGGTGACAGTAACAGACTCAGAAAGCGAAACCTATGAGATAAATGCCAATACTCCAAATGCCATTCTACGTTCATCAATCCTCTCTATGCCTTCGGTAACACTAGGAGAGACTCCTGGTGATGATGATGATGTGACATATGTTGAATATCTCTGTTTGGACAGGACCTCTTTGACAATGTATCCAGCTACATCGATAGTATTGGCCGCTGAGCCGGTCCCTGTAGATGTTACCTATCTAACCCTCACCTGGTCATCATCAGACAATACAGTGGCAGAGGTGGATCAGAATGGTAAGGTTACAGCCAAATCAGATGGAACTGCTACCATCAACGTGATGGCAGTAGGAGGTGTCAGTGCCACTTGTCAGGTGAAAGTGAAAAGTGCTACTGCAGTGGCCAATAAAAGGTATTATATAAATAGAGAGGCTGATTATGGATATGGTATAGTTATCGGCGATGTCGTTTGGGCCCCTGTGAATTGCGGTTATGAACCTGCAGACGGAGAATTCAGTAAGGGATATCTCTACGGAAAACTTTACCAGTGGGGGAGAAAATATGGTCAGGGATATGATTCAAATGATGCATCTTACCCATCAGGAGACCGTCTTGTTCAGGGACCGGTCGCTCCAAGTTGGGGCTCCTCAGTTGATCATCATGCTTTTGAATTCTTCTATGGATCATATGATTGGTGTAACCAGCAAATTGACGATTTGTGGGCAGATAGTAATGGCAAGACAGCTAATGATCCATGTCCGGAAGGATGGAGAGTTCCTACAGCAGATGAGCTTGAAAGTTTGAGTACTAACTATTCAGCTTGGACTAAGGATGCTTTGGGGCATAATGGTTATTACTTTACTGGAGAATACACATATATGGAAGGTATCCCACAGGTATTTCTCCCAACGGCCGGCTATCGCAGCTACTATACTGGCAATGTCAATGATCGGGGCGAATATGGCGATTACTGGTCATCTACTTCGCACGATAGCAATGCGTTATACCTCTTCTTCAGGCAAGGGCGCGTGGATATGAGCAACTACTATCGGGGGAATGGACATTCTGTCCGTTGCGTCCAAGAATAACAAATCCATGCGAAGCAAAGATATGTAAGTTCAACAGCCGTGCAGTGATGTGCGGCTGTTTTTGCAATTTAGAAGCCACACCTGGCACCTTTGGGCGTTTCTCTAGACGGAGACAATGTGGCCTCCGAATTTTACAACACATATAAGCACTCCAGATGATAGTAAGAACGGTGAAATGTAATAGGTGGGCCAAATTTGGCCCACCTATTACATAGATATGCTCAGGGTTATCTCTATGCAGTTACCTTGTTAGAGGTGAATTGCAGGAGTAACTTTCGACTAAAAGTTGAATCCATAAATCTGATACTCCTTCCAGAAGTCTGCTGCTCGATACTGTTGGATGGATGTGGCAGGGACACCAAAAGAAATGTATGGATTTGTAAATGTGTTCTCAAAGATAGCAGGTGGTGTGTCGGCTTTACAGTAAATAATTTTATCTGAATCTCCTATCTTGTCGAAAGCGTATTGTCCTATAGTAGTTACGTTCTTAGGGATAACTATCTCCTTGAGAGATGAACAACCCTGGAATGCCGCTTCCCCAATTGATTTAACGTTTTCGGGGATAATTACTTTATTGAGAGAATGGCAACCATTGAAGAGGTAACTGCTTATTTTTACTAATTTTTTGGGAAGAGTAAGGTCGCCACTCAGGCTTGTGCACCCCTCAAATGCTCTGCTACTGATGGTGGTTACACTTTCCGGGATAGATATTCTTACAAGCGATGTGCAGTTTAAGAATGCAGTTTCGCCAATATTTGTGAGACCATCAGGCAGAGTGATGTTCACTATAGATGAGCAATTCTTAAATGCACCATTTCCTAAATGTGTAATAGTGCCATTTATCCTTACATCTGTGAGATTTATACATCCGTCAAAGGCGTGGCCAACTATATTTAGTGAAGAGCTATTGATGGTAACCTCTTTCAAAAATTTACAACTTTGAAAAGCATTGAATCTTATGAAGTTGACACTTTCCGGTATAGTCAGTAAGGTAACAGGACATTCATAAAATGCAGCATCTCCGATAGTTTTGATACCATTTTCCAGTTTTACAGAGTTAAGTGATTCGCATCCAGCAAAGGCATAACTTTGTATTTCCTGAATATTTGATGGTATGACAATAGAGTTGAGTGATGTACAGTTCATAAAAGTCTGGGTCCCTATAGTAGTCAATCCAGATGGAATAGATATAGTGCTAAGTTTTGAGCATTTATTGAAAGCGTAAGCACCCAAACTGGTCAAGCTGTTGGGGAGTGTTATTGAGGCCAGTGATGTAGAGTTTTGGAATGCATATTTGCCAATATTGGTAACCCCCTCTGGAATAACAATGGATGTTAGTCCTGTTAATTCAAAGGCAAAGTTTTCTATAGTTTTTACGCTGCTCGGAATATTTATTGCCTTAAGCGATGTGCATCCTGCAAAAGCGGCAGAGCCAATCGACGTAACGCCTTCCGGTAGGGTAATGGAGGTAATGTTCGAAAGTGATTTAAATGCATTTCCTGCTATGGAGGTTACACCGCTGGGTACATTGTAAGAGGTCAAGCCTCTGGGGGCAATAGTGATCAATCGATTGTTTACAATCAGTGCCCTGCCATTATCTGCTGCAAACTTCCCTGTAAATAGTATTATGTTAGGACACGAACCATTATATCCAGTGAAAGCTCCATCCTCTATGGCTATTACAGATTCAGGTATTGTTAAAGCGTTAAGATAAGTACATCCGTCGAATGCTCCAGCCTCGATAGATATTACCCCATCAGGAATAGTTACATCATATGGGGTTGTGGATTCTGGATCAGCTGGGGAGAAACTACACAACACATTATTGACAATGGTAAAAGTGCCAGCACTTGAAGCCTTTGCAAAATGTGGGCATCCGATAAAAGCATTGGATACGACTCTTGTCTTTGATGGTATATTGATGGTCTGTAGTGATGTGCAATTTTCAAATGCATATTGGTAAATTATCTCAAGACTACTGGGAAGAGAGACAGAAGAGAGTCCGCTACATCCGCTAAAAGCATACTCATCTATTGTTTCTACACCTTCAGGGATTGTTATCGATGTAAGTGATGTTGCATTCTTGAACACCTCCATATCAATGGTAGTCACCCCTTGTGGTAGATTGCAGGTGGTGTTTCCTTTCGGTGCAAATGATTTTACAATATTGTCTGCAACAAGGAGTTTACCATTGTCTTCAGAGAATTTTCCTGAAAATGAGGATATGTTTGAACAAAGGGAAAATGGATTATATCCAAGGCTCTCAACACTGTTCGGTATGTGGACAGTTTCAAGTGAAGTACAACTGTCAAATGCCCAACTGCCAATACTTAACAAACTCTCAGGCAATGTGATGCTTGAGAGTGAGGTACAACTGCGGAAAGCAGAATTGCCAATACTTAACAAACTCTCAGGCAATGTGATGCTTGAGAGTGAGGTACAACTGCGGAAAGCAGAAGGATCGATATATGATAATTTAGATTTAGAATTAAAATTGATAGTGCTCAATTTGCTACAATTATAGAAGGCATAGCTATCAACGCCAGTCAGGCTCTCTGGAAGTGTAACAGTTGTGAGGTTTATACAATTCTCGAATGTCCTCATAGTAATGTACTCAACCCCTTCAGGGATATTTACAGTTACCAGAGTAGAGCAGTTTTGAAAGAATAAGCTTGAAATTTGAGTATATTTTGATTTGCTCTTTATGGTAAGTGTTCCTATTCCATCTTCATATGTGTTCGTACAATCCTTTATAAACTGTGCTGGAATATTTGTAGGCTGGCCATCGGTTGTAGTGTATGTGACAACATATGTCCGCTCTACTATATCCTCGTCTTCAGACTCTTCGTTGTTATCTTCCTCCTCATATGGAGAGTAAACGCACTCCACTGCAGCCATTGATTCGATAGTATTGCGTTCGATAGTAAGGCTTGATGCAGATGATTTGACAAATCTTCCGCTGTTATCAGAATATGCCTCTATGGTGATGCCGTTTGTAAATGTGGTAGGAGGGACAACTATCCAGAGTTCAGTGGCGGTCTCTGCAGATTTTCCAAGTGCAATGCCCTCGCCGCAGTCCAGAGTGATGCTATTCCTGGCGGCAGACTCCATCTCTGTGGCTGGTTCTGCACCATTGATGTGGGTAATCAATGCCGGTCCAGAAATTTTCTCC
>JAGBVU010000029.1 GCA_017630155.1 Bacteroidales bacterium | reverse complement strand
GTCCAAACTCTTCAAAAAATAGTGTCGGGAAATTTATTTGATAAAATATTGAAAAACCCCAGTGGCAACATATTTGTCCAGCTGGGAAGATATTTGGTCTCGGGAGGGGTCGCCTTTGTGGTGGACACCTCTCTTTTGTATATCCTTACAGAGTGGCTGGGATTCCATTATCTCCTCTCCACCCTTTTGAGTTATTCAGTGGGGCTCCTGATTACTTATGCTTTCAGTATTTTGTGGGTATTTGACTACCGGTCAGTGGAGAGCAGGGCGCTGGAGTTCTCTGTATTTGCTGTTATCGGAGTGATGGGGCTAGGCCTCACCTCCCTGTGCATGTGGCTATTCACCTCAGGGTTGGGGTTTCATTATCTCTGGTCAAAAATAATTACAACCATAATAGTATTTGTGTGGAACTTTATAATGAAGAAGTTCCTGCTTTTCAGAAGGAGGAAAAGAGATGAATAGAAGAGAACTGATGATTCAACTTGCGATTGTTATATTTGGTGCAATCCTTTTTCTCCCAGGATTGGGCGGGGTGAGGCTTTTTGATTGGGATGAGATCAATTTCGCGGAGTCGGCCAGGGAGATGCTCCTGACCGGCGATCTTTTGAATGTTCAGATAAATTTTGAGTCTTTCTGGGAGAAGCCGCCACTCTTTATATGGATGCAGGCCCTTTGTATGAAGATATTCGGGGTCAATGAGATGGCTGCTCGTCTTCCCAACGCCATAGCGGGTATAGTGACCCTCCTCCTCCTTTTCAATATAGGAAAAAGGGTGGGAGGCGAGAGATTCGGACTCCTTTGGACCATCCTGTATGCCTGCTCATTTTTCCCTTTTTTCTATTTCAAATCGGGTATAATTGACCCCTGGTTCAACCTTTTCATTTTTCTGGGGATATATTTCTTCAGCAGGTATGCAGATCTGGAAAAGGGGGAGAAAATGGGGCGTAATGCGGCCCTCTCTGCAATGTTTATCGGTCTTGGTATATTGACAAAAGGACCGGTGGCATTCCTAATTTTTGCGCTGACTTTTGGGGTATGGCTCATAATGTGCAAGTTCAAATTCACCTTCAGGTGGAGGGATGTGGCGGTGTATACCGTGGTACTTGCTATTGTGGGAGGTGCGTGGTTTATCCTTCAGATTGCCACAGGGCATTACACTATTATAAAGGACTTTATACTCTATCAGATAAGGCTTTTTGAGACTCAGGATGCGGGGCATGGAGGTTTTCTTCTGTACCACTTCGTAATACTCTTTTTCGGTGTTTTTCCAGCCTCAATTCTCGCATTGCCGGTGTTCAGAAAAGGGATTCTGAAAGGGGAGGAGAATGAGACCCTTGCAGCGATGTTCAGATGGTGTATGATAAGCTTCTGGGTGGTGCTGATACTATTTACCATTGTGAGGACTAAAATTATCCATTACTCTTCGTTCTGCTATTTTCCATTGACCTTCTTGGCTGCCTACTCTGTCTCGGGGATGATTGATGGGAGGATAAGATTCAGAAAATGGATGGGCGGTGCCCTTATTGCGATAGCATCCCTGTTTGGGGTGGCGGTAACGGCTCTTACTCTCTTTGACAGATTCAAGGTGTATCTATACCCTTTAGTTAAAGACGAATATACCCTCCATAGTATGAAAGCTACGTCTGAGTGGATTGGTTTTGAGCCTATTATAGGTATTGTCCTTATTGTGTGTACAGTGGTGTTCTGTAGGAGGTTCCGAAGGAGTGCTACTGCTTCTAATCTCGCTATCCTGGCTGCCGGTAGTATATTTTTCATCTTTACCACTATGCTGTGTGCAGTGGGTGAGGTGGAGAAGTACAGTCAGGCTCCGGCAATCGATTTCTATATCGGGAAACAGGGGGAGGATTGTTATATCTATCCGATGGAGAAGAGTTATGCACACTATTTTTACTCTGCCCGACAACCTGAAAACAGATGTGCAGACAGGGAGTGGCTTACCACAGGAGATATAGACAAACCTTGCTATTTTGTTGTAAAAAATGACCCGAAAAAAGTCCAAGAGTTGCTCGATGTAGTCCAGGATGAGGTGAAACTTTATGAAGAAAATGGGTTCGTTTTCTATGTCCGTCACCCAAAACCAAAAGTGCAATTCTGATCTTTTTTTGATTTTTATAACTTACTGAAAAAGCACTATTTGGCTATCAAATTTTCTTGACCAAAATATTCAGAAAAAGGTCAAAAAAGATTTGTATTTCAAAAATTTTTTCTACCTTTGCATCCCGTCAAAAAGGGTGAATTATGCTTATTCCCCTGATAGACAGGAAGTTAAATAAGTTTGTATTATAGTTTAAACTTTATAGAACAATGTTACAACCTAAGAAAACCAAGTTTAGAAGGCAGCAAAAAGGCCGCATGAAAGGTAATGCCCACAGAGGTGCTGAACTTGCATTCGGTTCTTTTGGTATTAAGACCCTAGAGGCTTGTTGGCTAACTGGTCAGCAAATTGAGGCTGCCCGTCAGGCGGTAGTTCGTTACATGAAACGTGAAGGTCAAATTTGGATTCGCGTATTCCCTGACAAACCTTACACTAAGAAACCTGCTGAAGTACGTATGGGTAAAGGTAAAGGTGCTCCTGAAGGATTCGTTGCTCCTATCACCCCTGGCCGTATGCTTATCGAGGCAGAAGGAGTTCCATTGGAGATCGCAAAAGAAGCTCTTCGCCTAGGTGCTCAGAAATTGCCCGTAACTACTAAGTTTGTAGTACGTAGAGATTATGTTGAATAGTAAATTGGAGGAGAAAAAATGAAAACAACTGAAATTCGTGAAATGTCGGTTAAAGATCTACGCGAACGCGTTGAGGCCGAAAAAGCAAATTTGGTTCAGCTTAAAATGAACCACGCTATCTCTCCAATGGAAGATACTTCAAAGATTAAAAAAGCGAAAAAAGACATCGCTCGTATGCTAACAGTTCTTGCTGAAGCTGAAAAAAACGAAAAGTAGTTTATGGAAAGAAATTTACGCAAAGAAAGAATAGGGGTTGTGGTAAGCAATAAGATGGATAAAACTATCGTTGTTGCTGTTAAGAGAAAAGAAAAACACCCCATTTACGGTAAATTCGTAAATAAAACCACCAAGTTTGTTGCACAAGACGACAAAAATGTGTGCGACGAAGGTGATACAGTACGCATTATGGAGACTCGCCCTTTGAGCAAGACCAAATGCTGGAGATTAGTAGAAATCGTAGAAAAAGTTAAATAAGCTATGATACAACAAGAAACACGTTTACAAGTAGCTGATAACAGCGGCGCAAAAGAGGTACTTTGCATCAGAGTACTTGGTGGTACCCGTCGTCGTTACGCTGGCGTAGGTGACAAGATCGTTGTTGCCGTTAAAAGCGCTATCCCTGGTGGAGATGCAAAAAAAGGTACAGTGTCAAAAGCTGTAGTGGTTCGCACAAAGAAAGAGATTCGTCGTGCTGACGGTTCTTATATCCGTTTTGATGACAACGCTTGCGTACTATTGAACAACCAAGGTGAGGTTCGTGGTACCCGTATCTTTGGCCCTGTAGCCAGAGAGTTGCGTGATAACTATATGAAGATTGTCTCTTTGGCACCTGAGGTACTATAATAATAAGGAGTATTGATATGAATAAGAAATTACATATTAAAAAAGGAGACATCGTTTACGTTAACGCTGGTGACGATAAGGGTAAAACCGGTAAAGTTCTTTCAGTTAACAAAAAAGACGATCGCGCTATTGTTGAAGGTATCAACATGGTTAGCAAACATACTAAACCAAATGCCAAGAATACTCAAGGCGGTATTGTTAAACAGGAAGCTGGTGTTCACATTTCCAACCTTCAGGTAGTTGACCCTGCTAAAGGTGTTCCTACAAAGATTGGTCGCCGTCTAGGTGAGAAAGGGAAATTGGTTCGTTACGCTAAAAAATCTGGAGAGGAGATTAAGTAATGGCAAAGAAAGAAGTAAAGAATGAAGGTCAACAAGTAGTAGCAGGTTATGTTCCTACCCTTCAGAAGAAGTATAAAGAAGAGATCGTAAGCAAGCTTATGAAAGATTTCGGTTTTGCAACCGTAATGCAGGTTCCAAAGCTTGAGAAGATCACTATCAACCAGGGTCTTGGTATCGCTACCGGTGACAAGAAACTTATCGAGGTTGCACAACAGGAGTTGACAGCTATCACAGGTCAGAAAGCTGTAGCTACCTATTCAAGAAAAGATATCTCTAACTTCAAACTTCGTAAAGGTATGCCTATCGGAGTTAAAGTTACTCTTCGTGGTGCTAAGATGTATGAGTTCCTTGAGAGACTTATCGCTGTATCACTTCCTCGTATCAGAGACTTCAACGGTATCAACGAGAAGATGGACGGTAAAGGTAACTACACTCTAGGTATCAAAGAGCAAATCATCTTCCCTGAGATCGATATTGATAAAATTTCCAAAGTTCTTGGTATGGAGATTACTTTCGTAACTTCAACCACTAAAGATGAGGAGGCTCATGCACTTCTTAAAGAATTTGGATTGCCTTTTAAGAACAAAAAATAATTATAGGTATATATGGCAAAAGAATCAATGAAGGCACGCGAAGTAAAACGCGCAAAACTATGTGCCAAATATGCAGAGAAACGTAAAGCGTCGAAAGAAGCTGGTGATTGGGCTGCTTTGGACAAACTTCCTAAAAACTCATCACCTTGCCGTCAGCACAACCGTTGCTCTTTGACCGGTCGTCCAAAAGGTTATATGCGTATCTTTGGCATCAGCCGTATTCAGTTCAGAGAGATGGCTTCAAAAGGCCTTATCCCTGGCGTTAAAAAAGCAAGTTGGTAAACTACTAATCAATTAAATTTATTAATAACATTGGATATCGGGCATCAAAAGATGTCGGATTCTACTAAAAACTAAAAAATCATGACTGATCCAATTGCAGATTATTTGACAAGAGTCAGAAATGCTTATCTCGCAGGTCACAAGATCGTTGAGATCCCAGCATCAAAGATGAAAGCTGAGATTACCCGTATTCTTCACGAGAAAGGATACATTCTTAGCTACAAAGTGGTTGAGGGTACCCCTTACAACACTATCAAAATCGCTTTGAAATACCACCCTGAGACCAAGAAAGCTGCTGTTAAGAAAATTCAGCGCATCTCTACCCCAGGTCTTAGAAAATACGTAGGCGTAGAGGATATGCCACGCGTATTGAATGGTCTTGGTATCGCTATCCTGTCTACTTCTAAAGGCGTTATGTCTGACAAAGAGGCTAGAGATTTGAACATCGGCGGTGAAGTAATTTGTTACGTTTATTAATGAATATTTAAAAATTATAAATAATGTCAAGAATTGGAAAACTACCTGTAAACCTGCCAAAAGGTGTCACTGTTACAGTTGACGCTGAAAACGTGGTATTGGTTAAAGGCCCTCTTGGAGAGTTGTCTCAAAAAGTACATCCAGACATCAAAGTCTCTGTTGAGGGAGATGTCCTAAAAGTAGAACGCCCCACAGATCAGCCTCGTCACAGATCTATGCACGGTCTTTATCGCGCTTTGATCAAAAATATGGTGACTGGTGTATCTGAAGGTTTTGTAGTAAAACAAGAACTTGTGGGTGTTGGTTACCGTGTTGAAGCTAAAGGTCAGATCCTTGAGATGAACCTTGGTTTCTCTCACGATATTCACTTCCAACTTCCAAAAGAGGTTAAAGGTGAAGCTGAAGCAGTTAAGAAAGGCCAGAACCCTGTACTAGTACTTAAGTCTCATGACAAACAGCTTCTAGGTATGGTGGCAGCCAAGATTCGCTCATTGCGTAAACCAGAGCCTTACAAAGGTAAAGGTATCAAGTTTGTTGGTGAACAACTTCGTCGTAAAGCCGGTAAATCGGCCAGCGCTAAATAATAAAGGAGGAGATTTATGGCTATTACAAAAATTGAAAGAAGACAAAGAATCCGTTACCGTATTCGTAAAGTGGTTAACGGTACTCCTGAACAACCAAGAATGTCTGTGTTCAGAAGCAACAAGAATATCTACGTTCAGTTTATCGACGATGTTAACGGCGTAACCCTAGCATCAGCTTCATCACTGGATAAATCTTTGGTTGAAGAGATCAAAGGTAAAAGTGCTTCACAAGTTGCAGAACTTGTTGGCAAGCTAGCTGCTCAGAAGGCGATTGAGAAAGGCATTTCAGCTGTTTCATTCGACCGTAGCGGTTATCTATATCACGGAAGAGTTAAATGTTTAGCAGATGCTGCTCGTGAAGGCGGCCTTAAATTCTAATACAGCTATGGCAGATATCAATGTAAAGAAAGTAAAAACCACTGATCTTGAATTGAAAGACAGATTGGTTGCAGTTCAAAGAGTTACCAAGGTAACCAAAGGTGGACGCCACTTCAGCTTCGCTGCAATCGTAGTTGTAGGTGATGAGAAAGGCGTTGTCGGTTACGGTCTTGGCAAAGCTAACGAGGTAACTACAGCAATCTCAAAAGGTATTGAGGATGCTAAGAAGAATCTTGTTAAGATTCCTCTAATCAAATCTACTATCCCTCACGAGCAATCAGCAAAATTTGGTGGTGCAAGGGTATTTATGAAACCTGCAGCTCCTGGTACCGGTGTTAAAGCGGGTGGTGCGATGCGTGCAGTGTTTGAGTCAGTTGGTATTCACGACGTTTTGGCTAAATCAAAAGGTTCGTCTAACCCTCACAACCTTGTAAAAGCAACTGTTGCTGCTTTGGTTGAGATGCGTGACGCTTATACCGTAGCTGGTCTTCGTGGTATTCCTATGTCAAGAGTATTTAAAGGTTAAGGAGGAATTAGCTATGTCAAAAGTAAGAGTTACACAAATCAAAAGTAAAAACGGTGCAACCCAAAAACAGATCGCTAACTTGGCATCTCTAGGTATTCACCGTATGCATCATACTGTAGAACTAGAACTAACCCCTGTAACCCAAGGTATGATTCAGAAAGTTCTACATCTTGTAAAAGTTGAAGAAATTTAAAGGAGGAGAATAAGATGAAACTACACAATCTACAGCCTGCTGCAGGCGCAAACGGAAGAGAAAAACGTCTAGGTAGAGGTGAAGGCTCTGGTCACGGCGAGCAATCAGGTCGCGGTCACAAAGGTGCTAAATCACGCTCAGGTTATTCTCGTAAGAAAGGTTTCGAAGGTGGTCAGATGCCTATCCAGAGACGCCTCCCTAAATTTGGTTTCAAAAACCCTACAAGAGTAGAGTACAAAGCTGTCAACCTTTCGACTCTTCAGGCTCTTAGCGAGAAGTACAATGTTACCTATATTGGTATCGACACACTTCTAGAGGCTGGTCTAGTATCAAAGAATGACAATGTAAAGATTCTTGGTAACGGTGAATTGAAATCTAAATTGGAAATCGTTGCTAATGCCTTCTCTAAAACAGCTATCGCTAAGATCGACGCTGTTGGCGGCAAAGCTTCAATAATTTAATTCTGATGAAAAGATTTATCGAAACCATAAAGAATATCTTCAAGATTGACGAGCTCCGCAAGAGAATTGTCTATACAATGCTTTTGCTTCTTGTGTATCGTCTTGGTAGCTTCGTAGTGCTTCCAGGTATCGATCCTACACAGCTCGCTAACTTGAAGAGCCAAGCATCAACCGGTCTGTTGGGCTTGCTCGATATGTTCTCGGGTGGAGCTTTCGGTAATGCTTCTATTTTTGCTCTGGGTGTAATGCCCTACATTTCTGCATCCATCGTTATTCAGCTTCTCGGCGTAATGGTTCCTTATTTCCAGAGAATGCAAAGAGAGGGTGAGAGCGGTCGCAGAAAGATGAATCAATGGACCCGCTATCTGACAATTGTGATCCTCCTTCTTCAGGGACCTGCATATATTACCAATATGCACGCACAGTTGCCTGCATCTGCGTTCCTAGTATCTGGTTTCTCATACAACATTTTTGCTACCATAGTGCTCATCGCTGGTACGATGTTCATTATGTGGTTGGGTGAGCGCATTACCGATCGCGGCTTAGGTAATGGTATCTCACTGATCATTATGGTGGGTATTATTGCACGTCTACCTTTCGCATTGTTTGCTGAGGCTGCTCAAAGATTGGGACAAACTACAGGTGGTATCCTTATGTTTATCATCGAGATCCTGATTCTTTTCTTCATCTTCGTGGCATCAATTGCATTGGTTCAAGGTGTTAGAAGAATCCCTGTACAGTATGCAAAAAGAGTCGTTGGGAATAAACAATATGGTGGTGTTCGCCAGTATATCCCTTTGAAGATCAATGCGGCAGGTGTTATGCCAATCATCTTCGCACAGGCTATCATGATGTTCCCTCTACTTCTTTCACGCTTTGATGCGTCAAGAGGTCTTGCGGCTACTCTAAGCGACTTCACCGGTTTCTGGTACAACTTCATTTTTGCTGTTCTTGTTATCCTGTTCACATACTTCTATACAGCTGTAACTGTGAACCCTAACATGATGGCAGAAGAGATGAAGAAAAATGGTGGCTTCATCCCTGGTGTGAAACCTGGTAAGAAGACAGCAGAGTACCTTGATGCAGTTATGTCACGCATCACCTTGCCAGGTTCTATATTCTTGGCTTTGGTTGCGATTCTACCTGCATTCGCAATGATGTTTGGGATAAATAACCAGTTCGCCCAATTCTACGGAGGAACATCCTTACTTATCCTTGTAGGAGTAGTGCTTGATACGCTACAGCAGATTGAATCACATTTGCTAATGCGTCACTACGACGGTTTGATGAAAACAGGACGACTAAAAGGTCGTTCAGGAATGTAAGCCCTTTGATTTAGATTATTATGATCAGAATAAAAACCGCAGAAGACATTGAGATTCTAAGAGAGAATGCTCTTTTGGTATCAAAGACATTGGCAGAGGTAGGAAAGCATATAGCTCCCGGTGTGACTACAATGGAGCTTGACAGAATCGCAGAAGCTTTCATCCGTGACAATGGTGCGATTCCAGGTTTTCTCGGTTACGGTGGTTTCCCTTATACACTGTGTATCTCTGTAAACGATGTAGTGGTCCATGGTTTTCCATCAAGCTACGTTTTGAAAGAAGGGGATATCATATCAGTGGATTGTGGCACCATTTATAAAGGTTTCTATGGTGATTCAGCATACACTTTCCCTGTTGGGGAGGTGGATGCTGAAACCCAAAAACTTTTGGATGTTACCAAGGAATCTTTGTATAAAGGGATTGAAAAGGCTGTTGCCGGAAACAGAGTAGGTGATATAGGATACGCTATCCAGAGTTACTGTGAAGGTTTCGGATTTTCGGTTGTCCGCGAAATGGTAGGACACGGTATCGGAAAGAACATGCACGAGTCTCCAGAGGTCCCCAATTACGGACTTGCAGGCAAAGGCAAGAAACTTTCAGAGGGGATGGTTATCTGTATTGAACCTATGATCAATGCCGGAGGAAGATCTATTTATTTGCACGACGATGGCTGGGCAATAAGTACCTCTGACAAGAAAAATTCGGCACACTTTGAGCTAATGGTCGCAATCAAGAGGGGAGAGGCTGACATTCTGTCAACATTTGATTATATTGAAGGCAAGAAAAACTATTAATAATTATAAGGACTTTTAACCATGGCAAGACAATCTGTTTTAGAGGTAAATGGTACTATTGTCGAGGCATTACCCAACACTATGTTTAGGGTAGAGTTGGAAAATGGTCAAGTGATATTAGCTCACACTTCAGGCAAAATGCGCTTGCACAATATCCGTATTCTCCCTGGAGATAAGGTAAAAGTGGAGATGTCTCCTTATGATTTAACAAAAGGAAGAATTTCTTTCAGACATAAATAAAAACTTTACAACAATGAAAGTAAAAGCATCCATCAAAAAGCGTAGCGAAGATTGCAAAATCGTAAAACGTAAAGGGCGTTTGTATGTTATCTGCAAAAAGAACCCTAAATTCAAAATGCGCCAAGGATAATTTTTAATTTGTAAAAACAAAAAATAAGATAAGAATATGGCACGTATAGCCGGAGTTGATTTACCAAAAAACAAACGTGGAGTTATAGGTTTGACCTATATCTTCGGTATTGGTCGCAGTTCTGCTCAGAAAATCCTTACCGATTGCGGTATCGACTGGAATACTAAAGTATCAGAGTGGAATGATGATCAGATCGCTGCAATCAGAGCAAAAATCTCTGAAGAGTACAAAATTGAGGGTGAACTTCGTTCATCTATTCAAATGAACATTAAACGACTAATGGACGTAGGATGCTACAGAGGTATCCGTCACCGTATCGGTCTTCCTGTACGTGGTCAAAGCACCAAAAACAATGCCCGTACACGTAAAGGTAGAAAGAAAACTGTCGCAAATAAGAAAAAAGCAACTAAATAATAAGAGCTGATTATGGCAAAGAAAACTACAACATCTAGCAAGAAAAGAGTTGTTAAAGTAGATGCGTATGGTCAAGCACACATCTCTTCTACTTTCAACAATGTGATTGTAACATTAACCAACAGCTTGGGTCAAGTTATTAGTTGGTCTTCAGCAGGTAAAATGGGCTTCAGAGGTTCAAAGAAGAACACTCCTTATGCTGCTCAGGTAGCTGCTGCTGATGCTGCGAAAGTAGCATATGATCTAGGTTTGCGCAAGATCAAAGCATATGTGAAAGGTCCAGGTGCAGGTCGTGAGTCTGCTATCCGTACTATCCACGGTGCTGGTATTGAGGTAACTGAAATTGTTGACGTTACTCCACTTCCACACAATGGTTGTCGCCCTAAAGGACGTCGTAGAGTATAATTTTATAACACTTTAAATAGAGTAATATTATATGGCAAGATATACAGGGCCTACAACTAAAATCGCCCGCAAATTCGGAGAACCAATCTACGGTCCAGATAAATTTTTCGAGAAGAGAAATTATCCTCCAGGACAACACGGTTTGGCTAAAAAACGTAAAAAATCATCTGAGTACGGTACTCAGTTGAAAGAGAAACAGAAAGTAAAATATACTTACGGTCTTCTTGAGAGACAGTTCAGCAACCTATACGAGAAAGCACGTAAGATGAAAGGTCGTACTACCGGTGAAAACCTTATCGTACTTCTTGAGTCTCGTCTTGACAACCTTGTATACAGAATGGGTATCGCCCCTTCACGTGCTGCTGCAAGACAGCTTGTAACTCACTGCCACATCGTTCTTAACGGTGAGGTTTGCAACATCCCTTCAACTATCGTTAAACCAGGTGAAGTGGTAGGTGTTCGTGAGAGATCAAAGAGTCTTGAGGTTATCCAGAACGCTGTTCCTGAGGTTTCTAAATACTCTTGGATTGAGTGGAACTCTGCTGAGCTTTCAGGTAAATATTTGAATGAACCAGAGAGAACAGAGATTCCAGAGACCATCAATGAACAATTAATCGTAGAGTTGTACTCTAAATAATAAACTATAAAAAAAATGGCAATTTTAGCATTTCAAAAACCAGATAAGGTAATTATGCTCGACGCTACCGATACCTTCGGTCGTTTTGAGTTCCGCCCTCTTGAGCCTACTTACGGTGTAACAGTGGGTAACGCTCTACGTCGTGTGCTATTATCTTCGTTAGAAGGATTTGCCATCACCTCTATTAGAATTGACGGTGTAGATCATGAATTTGATACTATCCCAGGTGTAATAGAGAGTGTAGTTGAGATTATTCTTAATTTGAAACAGGTACGTTTCAAAAGAGAAGTGGAAGATGTTGAAAACGAGGTGGTGAACATCACTTTGACCGGTAAGGACGAATTTACCGCAGGTGACATCGCTGATGGTCTTTCAAACTTCTCAATCCTTAACCCAGACCTCCATATCTGTTTTATGGAGCCAAATATCACCCTTAAAGTGGAGTTGAGAATTGGTAAAGGCAGGGGTTACGTACCATCAGAAGAGAATAAAGTGGAGTCTGCTCCAATCGGTACAATTGCTATTGATTCAATTTTTACCCCTATCAAGAATGTCAAATATTCTGTAGAGGACTTCCGCGTTGAGCAGAAGACTGACTATGAAAAATTGAATCTTGAGATTACCACCGATGGTTCGATTCATCCAAAAGAAGCTCTTACCGAGGCAGCAAAGATTTTGATCCATCATTTGATGCTGTTCTCTGATGAGAAGATTTCTCTTGAAACAGTTCCAGAGAAGAATACTGCAGAGGTACTTGATGAAGAATCACTACGTATGCGTCATCTTCTTCTTACCAAACTTTCAGATATGGAACTATCTGTAAGAGCACTTAACTGCCTTAAGGCAGCTAACATCGAAACATTTGCCGACCTTGTTTCTATCCCAAGATCAGAGCTTATCAGATTCAGAAATTTCGGTAAGAAATCTATGAGTGAAATTGATACTCTTATGGACAGAGTGAAACTTAACTTCGGTATCGATGTTACCAAATACAACATTGAAGTAAAAAAGAAAAACGTAGAAGAAAATGAGGCACAATAGAAGCATTAATCATTTAGGACGTAAGAGTGGTCACCGCAAAGCGTTGATGGCTAATATGGCAGCATCTTTGATTTTGCACAAACGTATTGAGACTACACTACCTAAGGCAAAAGCTCTTAGATCATATGTAGAGCCACTAATCACCAAAGCAAAAGATGACTCTACTCACTCACGTCGTACAGTATTCAGCTATCTTAAACAAAAAGAGGCAGTTAGCGAACTTTTCCGCGTAGTTGCTCCTAAGATTGCTGATCGTCCAGGTGGATACACCCGTATTATCAAAACCGGTTTCAGACCTGGTGACGCAGCTGACACTGCATTCATCGAGTTGGTTGACTTCAACGAGGCAGCTCTAGCATCTGCTCCTAAGAAGGAAGAGAAAAAAGCAACTACACGCCGTAGCCGCGCTAAAAAAGCAGCTCCAGCAGTAGAGGCTCCAGCAGCAGAAGAGGCTCAGGCAGAATAATTTAAAGTTATTCTTATATAAGAGATAGCCGACCCCTTGTGGGTTGGCTATTTTTTTTTTGAAATGATTCTATTTCTCCATAACTTTGGTACATAATCTCTAAAATATATTACTATGAAAAAGTTGCTTTTGCACTCCACTCTCACAATAGCAGCGGTGGTTTTGCTTATTACCTCCTGCGTGAATCAGGAGTATGACCTGAGCAATGTTAATCCTGAGATTACACTCTGTGAGTCAGGTTTGGCATTCCCGGTGGGCAGTACCCAGAAGATAACCATCAAGGATTTGTTGAGTTCAGGTAATCAGAGCATTTTCAGTAAAGGTGAAGATGGTACACTCTACATCTCCTCAAATGGCACCTTGGCAGTCGATAAAGCTATCCCCTCTCTACTTGATCTTTCAGGTGTAAAGTTGGAGAATCTGACTTTCAAAAAGGATCATCTTTATTCTAAGGAGAGTGTTGTAATCCCCCCTGAGGCAGGAGAAGGTGAGTTCTCTATTCCAGATGGAGTTCTCCCTAAAAAGGACCTCGAAACACAGGTTTTTGATGTCGAATTCAGCCTGGATTTGCCCAAGGAGATCAAAAGAATAAACAATCTTGTGTTGAATAAGGATGCAAAAGTGGAGATTACAGTCTCTGTGAAAGATCCTTTCTTCTCAAAGGGTACCTTGGTCCCTGATGTAAATGTGGACTTGTCCGATTTTCTCCAGATTGATGGTGTCGATGGAGCCATAAATCTAAGTAAGCTCGTATTGGATGAAAAGAATGGATATAAAGCTTCTGAGGTTTACAATATCACAGGGCTCAATATCGATTTCTCTGAATATTCAGGCAAGATAGATATTGTAAAAAAATCGACCATTTCTGGTTCTGTATCCCTGACAGGTGCAGCAACAGACAGAGCTACGTTGGAGAAGTCATCAAATATGGAGTTTGACCTGGTAGTTTCCTATAAAGACTTTACCGTGGAGAAGGCAGATGTAAATGTGGATTATCAGCTGAATGCTATCAATCAAGTGGTTGATCTGACTACCCTCCCAGAAATATTGAGAGGTGATGATGTCTGTCTTGATGTTTATAACCCCTATATAGTATTGGATTTGACTACAAATACAGGGATTCCACTTGATGCCATCCTGACCATTGTTCCATATAAAGGTGGTGCGCCGGTGCCAAGTTTTGATATGGAGGCAGAGTTGTCTATCCCCTCATCAGAGTCTTCTGATAAGACAGTTTCCAAAAAGATATGGATTGGGGGCAGGGATGAAGGTATTGGCAGCGATATCCATTTTGTCAAGGCAAACATCTCAAGTCTGCTGAAGTTGTCTCCCGATTCAGTTCTTGTCTCTATAGAGGCGGGAACAGATCCAACAGACAACAGCATATTTGATGCGCAGGCAGACTATTTTATCAATTTGGATTACAAACTGGCAGTTCCCCTCTCATTTGGCCCCGATTTCAGAGTAGCAGTATCAGACACCATCGATGTTTCTGGCGAAGGGCTGGAGGATATTCTCCAATGGAATCAGGTACAGCTCCTTGGCTCTGTTGCAAACTCATTGCCACTGCAATTTGAAATTCAGGTCCTTATGCTCGATGCAACTGGTACAGTTATCCCTGCTGAGCAGACAAAGCAGACAATCTCTTCGTGCAACAAGGATGGATCTGCGACTGTCTCTCCCCTTGATATAATATTGGCTGCAAAATCGGGTACAAGCCTTAGCCCGCTCGAGAAGATGAAGATATCCTTTGTCATAGCATCCAAAGGTGCGGCAGGTGTCCCTATCACAGATGAATCGTATGTTCAGGCATCTTTGTCTGTAAAATTGCCGAAAGGTATCACCTTGGGCAGAAATCAACAGTAACCCTTAAAGCGATATTATTATGAAAAAACATATATCAATCTGTTTGGCAATTTTGCTCCTTCCCCTCACTGTGAGCGGGCAGGCACTTAGAGGGAGCTATTTCTTCGATTCATCTATCCAGAGGGTCAAGATGAATCCCGCTTTTGCCCCCAAAACAAACTATGCGACAATACCTGTTCTGGGAGATCTCTCTCTGACAGTCAACAGCAATATAGGTGTATCCAACTTTCTTTTCCCAAAAGGGGGGGAGTTGTATCCATACCTTAACCAGAATGTCACCTCCGCCGAGTTTCAGGCAGCGCTCCCCAATCATCCGAGCATCAAGATGGCTATGGATATGGATGTGCTGGGGGCAGGTTTCTATGTGGGTCCAAAGGGATTTGTGACATTTGATGTAGGGAGCAGAGTGAATCTCAGGATGGATGTCCCATCAGAACTCTTTGTTTTCCTGAAGGATGGAATGGCTAAAGATACCTACAATTTTAAGGATTTTGCGATATCACAGGATGCATATTTGCAGGTGTCCGGTGGTTATAGAAGGGACCTTGGAGATTTGGTGCCTGGTTTGACAGTCGGTGCCAAATTGAAACTTCTCTTTGGTCTTGAGAAGGTGGATATGAGAATCAACAATGCTCAGATAAAAATGGGTCAGGACAAATGGGAATTGACTACAGATGCAGAGGGATCCATCTATGGCAAAGGTGTTACATTCTCTGAGGGTCAGGAGGATGGTGAGATGCCAAGTGTAAACCTTGACACTCAGAACCTCGGGTTGGCCGGATTCGGTTTTGCTGTAGATTTGGGTGCAGAGTACAAACTCCCTCTTGATATACCAGTACTTGACGGTATCAATTTTTCAGCTTCGGTGGTTGATTTGGGTACAATCTTCTATTCGGATGAAAATGTATCAAAACTCCAGTCCAAGGGGTCTGCCTCTTTTGAAGGGCTCAAGGATATAAATGCACAGTTTGACGTGGATGAGAGTCTTAAGAAGATTGCTGCAGATTTTATGGCCCTTGCCAATTTTGAGGAGGTACAGGGTGTAGGTGGCAGTTCTGCCATAACCCCAAAAGCGTATGTAGGTGTGGAAGCCCCGATGTTGAACAACCTTATGAGTGTAGGTCTCCTTTACTCATATATGTATGGGATCAACGACCTTACCCTATCATACAATCTGAAGGTGAAGAACATATTCAATGTGGGTCTTAACTATTCAATGCTCAACAATGCCAAATCTATGGGATTTTTGGTGGAATTCATCCCCAGAAACGGTGTGGCAATATTCCTGGGTACAGACTATCTGAATCTGCAATATACCCCTCAGGGTCTCCCTGTGGACAAGCTGATTATGAATGCCAAATTTGGTCTGAATGCTACTTTTGGCAGCAAGCACGCCAGAAAGTAATCACCCCCTTTCGGGCTGGCAACAGGAGCTCCTGAACCTCTCCCAGACGATCCTGATGGTCTCTTCAGAGGGGTGGACGGTATCCTGGGCAAAGTAGGAGTAGTCGCGGAGTTCGTCCAGAACTATCTCGTAAGATGGAAAATAGTGTGCGTTTCTGTGTGAGGCGCACATTTTTTCTATAGCCAAATGGAGTATCGCTTTGGAGATCTGATTGCCGTGAAGGCCATCTTTCAGGTGTCTTATAGGGCTCACTGTGAAGATCCACTCTTTCCCCTCTCCCAAACGCGGGTCATCCATAAGCTTGGTAAAGAGTTCCACTATTTCATCTACATCAAGCCTCTCTCTCCTGAAATCGTATGATGGTATTTTATGGCAGTTTGATACTATAATATCCCTTTCCAGATGTCTGAATACCCAGGAGGTGCCGAATGTTACTATTATAACAGAAGATTTCTGCAGGAAATCTGACCCCTCCGCAAGTGCATTGTTGGCCTTGGCCAGGAAATCATCTGGAGTGGGAGAGGCAAAACTTCCGTGATGGTAAAACGATGCGTAGCTTTTGGGTGCAACGAGGCCTGAATTCTTGCCGTACAGGGGATCTCTCTCTATCACATCCTCCATTGTGAATGGGGTGCGTGACAGGAGTCTTGATATGGAGTTATATATTGAGACGGGGTTGAATAGAACCCCAAAAGGGTTGTTCATAATATTATACCCCTCATCCTTGAACATCTTTCCTATTTCTGTGGCAAAACATGAGCCGAAAGAGATAATCCTGTCCCCTTTTGTAATCTTCATTTCCATACGATAAAATTAAAGAAAAAGAATCACAAGAAAAAAAATTGTATATTTTTGTACAAATATAAACTGAGCGAAATGAAAAGGATACTTATCGTTGGTGCAGGTGGACAAATAGGTACGGAATTGGTACCCCATCTTCAGAAACATTACGGCCACGACAATGTGGTAGCTGCCGATCTTAGAGATGATATGGTGGCAAAAATGTCAGAAGTTGCAATAACGGAAAAACTTGATATTCTGGATATCAATGCTTTTGAGGCAATAGTCAAAAAGTATGATATCGATGCCATCTTCAATATGGTGGCACTCCTCTCTGCCACTGGAGAAAAGAATCCTGAACTCGCTTGGAAAATCAATATGGGAGCACTTCTGAACTCCCTGACTCTGGCAAAGGAGTATAAGACAGCACTTTTTACCCCCAGCTCAATCGGAGCATTCGGAGAGAATACACCTCACGACAATACCCCACAGGATACAGTAATGAGACCCAACACCATCTATGGTGTATGCAAAGTTTCTGGTGAGCTACTCTCTGATTACTATTTTACAAGATTCGGAGTGGATACCCGCAGTGTCCGTTTCCCTGGTATAATCTCAAATGGTGCCCTCCCTGGCGGTGGTACTACAGATTATGCAGTAGAGGTGTTTTATGAGGTGTTGAAACACAAACATTACACCTGCCCTATACCTCAAGATACATATATGGATATGCTATATATGCCAGATGCACTAAATGCAGTAACTCAGCTTATGGAAGCAGATCCATCAAAGCTTGTGCACAGAAACAGCTTCAATATTACCTGCATGAGCTTTACCCCTGCACAGCTCTTTGAGAAAATAAAGCAGCGCATCCCTGATGCCACTTTTGATTTTGATGTCGATCCTGTGAAAGCACAAATCTCAGCATCATGGCCCAACAAACTTGATGATACCTGTGCACGCAAAGAGTGGGGCTGGAATCCTCAGTGGGATATTGATGCGATGGTAGATGATATGCTAGACAAAATCTCCAAAAAATTATAAAAATAGGGTGATTTCTGCGTTATACTAGCTAAGAAAATCCTCATTTACATATAGTAAACTCCGGTTTTCTCAGCGTCGTAAGCCTTGAAATCCCACCTCTTTTATAATTTTTTCCAACACTAACATAGGGTGATTTCTGCGATATATTCGCAAAAAAATAACCGGAGTTTACAGATTTGTGAACTCCGGTTTTCTTATTTCGGGGCCATCCTGTAGAGAACAGCAGCTATGATGGCGTACAATACGTTGGGGAGCCAGATGGCTATTGCCGGGGGGAGTGTGTCTGTGATTACAAACATCTGGCTGAATCTCATAAACAGAATATAAGAGAAGCTCAGTGCAATACCCACGCCCAGGTTTATACCTATTCCTCCGCGTCTTTTCTTGGATGATAGTGATACACCTATTATGGTGAGGATAAATGCTGAGAATGGCATCGCGTATCTGTTGTTCTTCTCGATAAGCGAGTATTTTACCATAGTGTCCCCCCTCATCTTCTGTGTGGCGATTAGATCATTCAACTGGAAATAATCGAGTGACTCGACAGTATTCTCCCTTCTGTAGAAGTCATCGATGGAGAGGTTGATGACAGTATCCAGTTCGTGCCCGAAGGTGATGGTCTCCTTTCCGTTGGTAAAGTCTCTCTTGAAGTATTTCCTCAGTGTCCAAGCCTGTTTGGTGGAGTCCCAAGCGGCGGTCTCCGCACTGATTTTGGAAATCATCTCATTGTCCTTAATCCTCTCAAGTGAGAATCGGTATGCGGTGTTGTTCCAGGTGCTGAAAGATTCCACGTATGCGAAATCTCCAGGGGCTATCTGATAATGGATGTGCCGTTTGTTGTTGTAGAATTTGGCTCCTTTGATGTATTTTCCTTCGAATTCAAGTCTGGTCTTGTTGGCAGGAGGGATGATAAACAGGTTGAGTGTCAGACTGAACAGTGCAATGATGAGGGCTGAAATCAGGTAAGGTACCATGAGCCTCTTGAAGCTTACCCCTCCGGAGAGCATCGCTATTATCTCACTGTCTCCGGCAAGTTTGGATGTGAAGAAGATTACGGTAATGAAGACGAATATGGCACTGAACATATTCATGAAGTAGGGGATGAAGTTTGCATAATAGGTAAATGCAATCTCCCTGAGGGATACTTCGTTGTCCACGAAGTCATCGATCTTTTCACTGATGTCGAAGATGATTACGATGACAATAATCAACGCAAGTGCCACAAAGAAGGTTCCTATAAACTTCTTTATGATGTATCTGTCGAGTATGGTCAGCCTTGGTAAATTCATCCTCCAAAAATAGTTATAATCTTGTATCCAATCTCTTCACTACCTCGTTTTTCCAGGAATTGAAATCTCCCGCCTCTATGTGTGCCCTTGCCTGAGTGACAAGGTCAAGGTAGAATGCGAGGTTGTGTTCGCTGGCAATCTGGGCAGCAAGCATCTCGCCGGCGATGAACATATGGCGGAGGTATGCTTTTGAATATGTGTGGTCGACAAAAGATGTCCCCTGCGGGTCAAGTGGGGAGAAGTCATCGGCCCATTTCTTGTTTCTTATATTGATGGTCCCCTCCCAGGTGAACAGCATGCCGTTGCGGCCATTTCTTGTAGGCATTACGCAGTCAAACATATCCACACCTCTTGCGATGGCCTCAAGGATATTTGATGGGGTACCTACACCCATAAGGTATCTCGGTTTGTCTTTTGGGAGGATAGGGTGTACCACCTCTATCATCTCATACATTTTGTCGGTAGGTTCACCTACTGCAAGTCCTCCGATAGCGTAACCTTCCCTCTCCAGCGATACGGCATGTTCGGCAGCCTGACGGCGCAAATCTGGATATACGCACCCCTGAACTATAGGAAAATATGCCTGATGGTATCCATACAGGGGCTCTGTCTGGTCAAAATGTTTTATACCTCTCTCCAGCCACGCCTGTGTAAGTTTTAGAGATTTGGCTGCATACTGGTAATCTGCATCACCTGGTGTACACTCATCGAGTGCCATAATGATGTCGGCACCGATTTTTCTCTGTGTATCCACATTGTTTTCAGGGGTAAAGATGTGTTTGGACCCGTCAATGTGGGAGCGGAATGTGCACCCCTCCGGTGTTAGCTTTCTGTTCTCAGCCAATGAGAATACCTGAAATCCACCACTGTCGGTAAGTATCGGTTTGTCCCAGCTGATGAATTTGTGGAGTCCTCCAGCTTTATAAAGGGTGTCAAGTCCAGGTCTGAGATAGAGATGATATGTATTGCCAAGGCATATTTCTGCCTTTATATCCTGGGCCAGATCTCTGTGGTAAACCCCTTTTACAGAGCCTAGTGTCCCTACGGGCATAAATATAGGTGTCTCTATCACACCATGGTCAGTATGTATTCTTCCCCTTCTTGCGCAGCTCTGGGGATCTGTCTTCAGCAGTTCAAATTTCAGTTTGTCCATCACTCGAATCTATAATTCTCAATATTGTGTACACCTACCAGAAACTCTTTAACTTTAAGCCTCTTCTTTCCAGCCATCTGGAGTTCGGATATCTCAAACAGCCCATCTCCACACTTAACGCATAGTCTGTTCTTTCCATCCGATATGATGGTCCCTGTGTCACTGTGGCTATTCCCGGTCTGTGTAGCGATGCCGCCAAAAATCTTGACATCTGTCCTTTTATCTCCAGAGACCATTACAGCATATGCTGCAGGGTAGGGGCTGAGACCCCTGACACGGTTGGTTATACTCACAGCGGTATCGCTCCACTCTATTTTGCAGGTCTCACGGGTAATTTTTGGTGCAGGGTGGAGTGCTCCCGACTCCACTTGGGGGGTGGGGTTGGCAGAGCCTTCGGCCAATGCGTCCACTGTGCGGAGGACAAGGGTGGAGCCCATCGCCATAAGTTTATCATACAGTGACCCTATATTGTCCTCTGGGAGAATCTCGCACTCTTGCTGGAATATTATGTTTCCGGTATCTATCTGTTTGTCAAGAAGGAATGTGGTGACGCCGGTTGTGGTCTCCCCATTTATGATGGCCCAGTTGATGGGGGCTGCCCCTCTGTATTGGGGGAGGAGGGATGCGTGGAGGTTGAATGTCCCCAATTTTGGCATTGACCATACCACTTGCGGCAGCATTCTGAATGCCACTACCACGAAGCAATCTGCATCTAACGCGGCCAGTTCCTCCAGAAATGCAGGATCCTTAAGGGAGACGGGTTGGAGAATCGGCAGATCAAGTCCAAGTGCGTACTCTTTGACAGCACTCATGTTCACTTTGAGTCCTCTGCCGCTGGGCTTGTCAGGAACAGTGACAACTCCCACTACATTGTAGCCGTTTTCGACGAGAGCCTGAAGGGAGCCGACAGCAAACTCCGGGGTCCCCATAAAGACTATTCTCGTGTTTTTCCCTTTCTCCATATATATCTCTTTTTAAGGTTTTTCAAATATTTCTGAACATCCTGTTTGAAGGATTCAAAATTGAATGATGACGATTCGGATGTCGCTTTCCAAGTGAGGAAAATCCCCATAGGGAGCAGAACAAGTGTAGATATGAATGCCCCTATCATAGGTGTTATGGCCCCATCGGTCGCCAGTTTCTTGCCGCTTATATCCACCACCCAATACAGCACGAAGAAGAGGGCGGAGATGATTACCGGGGTCCCAAGACCACCTTTTCTGATAATGGCCCCAAGCGGTGCCCCGATAAAGAAGAATACCAGACAAGCAAAGGATAGTGTGAACTTTCTATAGGACTCAAGGTCTATCTTCCTGAGGAAATAGCTATTGTGGGCTATCTCCCTCTCAAAGGATTCTGTCATGCTTATCGAGCTCTTCAGGTGGTCCAGTGTCTCAGATATGTTTATAGACTCCACCTCATGGCTCCAGTGGAGGTAGAGGGAATCTGTCTCAAATCCCTCCAGATACCCTTTGTTTTTGGCAGTGTCCAGTTGGGATGGGTATGTAAGCCCCATTCCATAGATGAACCTGTTCTGGTGTTTGGCGTAAGTCTTGTCATAGGTTATCCCTATAGAGTCCCTGTCAGCCTGAAGGCTCTTCAGGTTTTTGGCCATAATCTCGTTGCCGTACTTGTCCTCCTCAGATTTCTTGAAGGCGTAGTTTTTGAGTGGGATTATCATCTCTTGCCTGTCAAACTCCACCCTGTTCATTACCATATTGGTGTCCTTGTATCTCATGGTGTTCTCCTCCTCATAAGAGACACCATTGTATAGTGTAAAGACAAGTGCTGTTTTGCTTGGGTTGGATTTGATTAGTCCCGAATCGGCTACAGCAACACTGACATTCCCTTTGTTCTTTGTGTGGTCATATACCATCACATCGTACATCATATCTGTCTTTTTGTTGCGGTCGCTGATACGGAGGGTGTATCCTTCAATTCCATTGTAGAAGGTGCCGGTAGGAATCTTAATCTCCTCTTTTGTCTTGTTGATATCGTACTGAAGAGTATATATCTTATTGTACGCCAGCGGGAGGAGGCTGTTGGAGACGAAAAATGCCCCTACACTGATACCGACAGAGACCACAATGAGTGGGACCAGTATCCTCTTGAGGGATATGCCTGCAGCATTCATGGCGAGGAGCTCATTGCTCTCACCCATATTGCCCAATGTCATAATGGAGGCAATAAGGGTGGCAAGGGGCATTGCCAGTGGGAGAATAGTGCAGGAACCCCACATCAGGAACTCCAATATTACCCACAGACTCAGACCCTTACCCACAAGCTCGTCGATATACAGCCATAGGAATTGCATCACCAGGATGAATACGACGATAAGGAAGACCATTATGAATGGTCCGAAGAAGGATGTGAGTATGAATCTGTCTAACTTTTTCAAGCGTCCGGTTATTGTCTTGTGGCTATATCTTTAAGCAAATTGTAGGCCTCATTGATAGCGTCAGGGTTCTTACCACCAGCTGTAGCGAGGAATTTTTGTCCGCCGCCACCACCCTGGATGAGTTTGCAAGCCTCTTTGATATCTTTTGAGGCATCTGCTCCGTTCTTCACAAGGTCATCTGTGTACATAAGTACCAGGCTTGGCTTGTCTCCGTTGAGGATGGCACCCACCAATGCTGCACTTTCAAACTCTTTGTGGAGCTCGAATGCCACATTTTTGATGATGTCAGGAACAAAGGCACCCCTTACAGAGAAGAGACGGATTCCGTTGATCTCCACACTCTCCTCGATGAGTGCTTTTTTGAGGGTCTGAACCCTCTCCATTGCTACCTCCTGAAGTGCTTTCTTCTGAGAGTCGTTCTCAGAGAGAACTTTCATAAGCCCTTTGATGGCATCAGGGGCATTGCCAAGAAGCTGTCTGATACTCTTGAGCTGATCCTCTAGGAAGTACATTGCAGATTCGACGTGTCTTCCTGTGATAGCCTCTATTCTCCTTACTCCGGCTGCAACAGCAGACTCTGATACGATTTTGAATGAGCCGATGCGTCCTGTAGATGAGGCGTGTGTACCACCACAAAGCTCAACAGAGTCGCCATATCTGATTACGCGCACCCTGTCGCCGTATTTCTCTCCGAAGAGGGCCATAGCGCCCATCTCCCTCGCCTGTTCGATAGGGAGCTCTCTGTGCTCCTCCTTGTGGATATCCTGGCGGATAAGTTTGTTTACAAGTCTCTCCACCTCGCGCAGATGATCCTCAGAGATCTTCTCGAAGTGTGAGAAGTCAAACCTGAAGCTTGTTGAGGTTACAGATGAACCTTTCTGCTCAATGTGTGTCCCCAGTACCTGTCTGAGTGCGTAGTGCAGAAGGTGGGTAGCAGTGTGGTTGGCTGCAGTCTCCTCCCTCTTCTGAGAATCTACAGATGCGTGGAATATCACATTTTTGTCCACAGGGATGCGGTCTGCAATATGGATGTTGAGGTTGTTCTCCTTGGTGGTGTTGAGGATATTGACTATCTCTCCGGTCTCAGACTTGAGGACACCGCTGTCACCAGCCTGGCCGCCACTCTCTGCGTAGAATGGGCTCTTGTCAAATACGAGCTGGAACAACTCTTTCCCCTTGGTTTTCACAGTGCGGTATTTCATGAGTTTAACATCGCACTCAAGGGTGTCGTAGCCAACAAACTCGCAGGATGTGAAGGGTTCCACTTCGATCCAGTCACCCTCCTCCACTGCAGCCGCATTGCGGGCTCTCTCTTTCTGTTTGCCGAGTTCCTCCTCAAATTTGTCGATATCTATCGAATACCCGTGCTCTTTGGCGATAAGCTCGCTAAGGTCAATAGGGAATCCATATGTGTCGTATAGTGTGAAAGCATCTTTGCCGGAGATCACTTTTGTCTCTTTTGATTTCTCCATAACAGAGTCAAGAAGCTTGATTCCCTTTTCAAGGGTTCTGAGGAATGCCTCCTCCTCCTCTTTGATAACCTTCTCGATAAGGGCCTGCTGTTTCTCAAGTTCTGGGTATGCATATCCCATCACCTCTACAAGGGTGGGAACGAGTCTGCATAGGAATGGAGTGTTGAGCCCCAGGAATGTATAACCGTAGCGTACAGCACGGCGAAGGATGCGACGGATGACATATCCTGCTTTCACATTTGAAGGGAGCTGACCGTCTGCTATAGAGAAACTGATGGCGCGGATGTGGTCAGAGATAACCCTCATCGCTATATCAAGATCCTCAGACTGACCATATTTCTTACCTGAAATCTCGGAGATTTTGCCGATTATTGTCTGGAAGATGTCGCCATCGTAGTTGCTCTTGTTGCCGTTTACTGCCATTACAAGTCTCTCGAAGCCCATACCTGTATCCACGTGCTTGTTGGGGAGAAGCTCAAGCTGGCCGTTGGCTTTTCTGTTGTACTGGATAAATACCAGGTTCCATATCTCTATTACGAGGCTATGGCCTGTGTTGACAAGATCTTTGCCTGAAACAGCTTTTCTCTCTTCGTTGTCACGCAGGTCAATGTGGATCTCGCTGCAGGGGCCGCAAGGACCAGTCTCACCCATCTCCCAGAAATTGTCCTTTTTGTTTCCAAGGATTATGCGGTCTGCAGATACGTGCTCAAGCCAGCACTGCTCAGCCTCGTGGTCAAGATCTACACCCTCTTCAGGATTGCCCTCGAAGATGGTAACATAGAGTCTGTCCTTGTCAAGTTTGTACACCTCGGTGAGGAGCTCCCAAGCCCATGCGATGGCCTCTTTTTTGAAATAGTCACCAAAGCTCCAGTTGCCCAGCATCTCAAACATTGTGTGGTGGTAGGTGTCGTGTCCTACCTCCTCAAGGTCGTTGTGCTTGCCGCTTACACGAAGACATTTCTGTGTGTCGGCCACTCTGGGGTATTTGATGGGGGTATTGCCGAGGAACCAATCCTTGAACTGGTTCATACCTGCATTTGTAAACATAAGTGTCGGGTCCCCCTTGACAACCATTGGTGCAGATGGGACGATGGTGTGATTCTTCGATGCGAAGAACTCTAAGAATCTGTTTCTTATCTCTTTAGATGTCATCATATGATTAAATCTCCTACTTCGTGTATAAATAAGGTACAAAAATAGTTTTTTTATTAAAAATATTTAAATTTGCGGTGTCTTTATTTTGGATAAATAGGATGTCAAAGAAAGTAAAATACAGGTTCAATAGCGAAACTCTCCAGTATGAGGAGGTTAAAATACCATTTTCGCGCCGCTTTATGGGTGGCGTGGTGATGGCCCTTGTGAGTTTCGGCCTTTTCATTCTGTATATGTTTCTATATACCGACGTCCTTGGTCTCGAACTCCCCAAAACCACCATACTTAAGAGACAAAATGCTGAATATCACTCCAAATTGGATGTCCTCTCGGAGAAGTATGCTCAGACCAATGCGATCCTGAGTGAATTACAGATGAGGGACAATACAGTATACCGTCCGATTTTCGGTATGGATTCGCTCTCTACAGATATCAGGGATGCCGGTTTCGGTGGTGTGGACAGATACTCCTTTCTGGAGTTGTATGATGCATCGGGCAAGTTGGCCTCATTGTCGGCCAAACTTGACATCCTCTCCAAAAAGGCATATATCCAGGTCAAGTCTCTGGATGAGATATCATCTATAGCCAAGCGCTCGGAGGAGATGGCATCATGTATCCCCTCAATTCCACCGGTGACTACCGACAAGTCAAAAGTTCGTATGGTGTCACGTTTCGGTATGAGAAACGATCCGTTTACCAAAAGGCCAAGATTCCACCACGGTGTGGACCTTGCGTGCAAAAAGCAGGGTGAGCCTATCTACGCTACAGGTGATGGTGTGGTTTCCAAGGTGGCACACGATTTCATGGGATACGGCAATTATATCATAATCGACCACGGCTTCGGATACAAGACAAGATATGCCCATCTGAGGGCTTCTCTGGTGAAGGAGGGACAGGTGGTCAAAAGGGGAGAGCATATAGCTGAACTCGGCAATACAGGAAGATCACAAGGGCCTCACATCCATTACGAGGTATTCTATAAAAACAAAACAGTAAACCCTTTGAATTACTTCAATCTGGATATTACCCCAGATGAGTATAGTGCTATGGTCAAACCTGTTAAATCCAAAAAATAGCCATGGGTGGAGGGGTAGATTTCGATAAGGACAATCTCGATTTTGAAGAGAGCCGGCACAATCTCTTTTTTTACATCAAAAAGGGGTTCAAGTGGTTTGTGCTGTGTTCTCTGCTGGCTGTCTGCTACTATGCCCTTTTCTCCCTTGTATTCTCCAATGAGCAGGAGAGGAAAATACTCAAGGAGAGTCGTGCAATAGAGGAGAATCTTGCCTATATGGAGGAGCAGATGAGGATGCTTGAGGGGGTAATGGTCAATCTGCAGTCCAAGGATAGGGAGATTTATGAGAATATTTTCCACTCTGAGCCACCACACTTTGCATTGGAAAACAGTGATTATGAGGCCTTCCTGATGGAGAGCGACACAATAGATATTGCCACCCTGATCTGGCAGGCTTCTGCACAGATAGTCGCTGCAGAGGATAAGATGGTCCATTATGAGGAGTTGCTCTCGAGGGTGGAGAAGGTGGCGAAGGATAGCCTTGAGTTTATAAGGTCAATACCCTCCATCATCCCCATTGAGGATTTTTCACTCCCCAAGACAGGGGCCACTGTCGGTAAGAAAATGCACCCTTTCTATAAAACGATTACAGAGCATACAGGTCTTGATCTTATCACCTCATCTGGATCAAAGGTTATAGCTACTGCAAACGGAGTGGTCTACTCAGTGAAGAAGTCTCAGAAAGGGAAGGGCAATCAGGTGGTTATCGACCATGGCAACGGATACAGGACCACATACTCCCATTTGTCCGCTATTATGGTAAAAAAGGGGCAGAGAGTGCACCAGGGGACAGAAGTGGGTAGGGTTGGAACTTCGGGGACAGTTTTTGCACCCCATCTCCATTACGAGGTGATATTCAATGGGGAGTATATGAATCCGATTGACTATTTTTTCGTAGATTTGAATCCGTTAGAATATAGGGAGATGATGATGATCGCTGTAAATACAGGTCAGTCTCTCGATTAATTTTAAAGTTTAAGCTTATGCCATACAAAGAATTCAAAGTCGAGAAGCTTTACTACTCTATCGGTGAGGTTGCAGACCTTTTGGGGGAGAATGCATCTCTTGTCCGTTTCTGGTCAGACAAATTCTCATCACACATAAAGCCTGAAAGGAACAAGAAAGGGAACAGGAAGTTCTCAGCAGAGGATGTGAAGACATTGCAGACCATCCATTATCTGGTAAAGGAGAGGGGTATGACACTTGAAGGTGCTCAAGCCAGACTCAAAAACAATAAGGAGGGTTCAGACAATAGGGCAGAGGTGGTGGCCAGGCTGGTATCAATCAAAGAGGAGCTGCTCCAGATTCAAAAAGGACTTAGCGCAGAGTAATGAAGGCAAAAGAGATAACATCAATAATAGAGGAGTTTGCCCCCCTTCAGTTTCAGGAGAGGTGGGACAATTCCGGGTATTGCATCGGCTCGCCTGAGCAGGAGGTACACTCTGCTCTGATAGGACTTGACTGTACTCCGGAACTTGTCGATGAGGCTATCAGGTGCGGTGCAGATATGATTATTACCCACCATCCGCTCATTTTTGGAGGAGTTGCCAAAATAAACCCCGAGACAAATCTCGGATATATGATATATAAGGCAATCAGGCACGGCATAGTGGTGTACAGTTGCCATACCAATATGGATAAGGTTCTTGATGGCGTTAGTGGACTGATGGCATCACGCCTCGCTTTGGAGGATGTGGCCATCCTCGATAAGGGGGACTCGGATGAGGGGCTTGGTGTTGTAGGGACACTCCCTTCTCCTATGTTGGATGAGGAGTTTGCCAAGGTGGTCAAGGAGAGATTTTCTCTAAAATGCCTGAGGTGCTCCAGACCTGCCGGAAGGGTAATAAGCAAGGTGGCCCTCTGTGGTGGGGCAGGGAAGTCTCTAGTCTCAAAGGCTGTCGCCGCTGGAGCTGATGCTTACATCACAGGAGATGTGAGCTATCACGATTTTTTGACTGAAAAAGGATTTTTTCTCATGGATATAGGTCACTATGAGGGTGAAATTGACATTGTTCGCAAAATAAGTGACCTACTTAAAGAAAAAATTCCTACTTTTGCAGTTCGCTTAATTACAGAAAATAACAATTTAGTGCATTACATATAATATGGCTACAAGCAGACAAAAAAAGAATCAAGTAGAGACCCCTATCGACAACAGGGAGACTTTTACCTCTTTGTCAAAGAATCTGAACGATTCAGAATCAAGCATGGAGACTAAGCTTCGCACTCTCTACAATATTCAACAGACTGATATCAAGATTGACAGAATTCACCTTTTGAGGGGTGAACTTCCTGAAGAGGTTCGTGACCTTGAAGATGCAATTGAGGGTTTGAGAACCAGAATTTCAAACATTAAAAATGATGTTGCTGAGATCGAGAAACTTGTGGCTCAGAAGAGATTGGATATCGAAAACTGCAAGGATGCAATCGCAAAATACGAGGAGCAACGCAGCAACGTGAAGAATAATCGTGAGTACGATTCTCTTTCAAAAGAGATTGAGTATCAGGGACTTGAGAAAGAGCTTGCAGAGAAGAGAATCAGAGAGAATACAGCTCTTCTTTCAGATAAGAAAGCTGATCTTGAAAGGGCAACAGAAGATCTTGCAGGAAGAGAGGTGGATCTTGAGAACAAAAAGGCAGAATTGGTGGCTATCATAGAAGAGACATCAAAGGAGGAGGAGACTCTTCTTAAACAGAAAGAGGCTTTGGCTGAAGGTATTGATGCCAGAACAATGGCCGCTTATGACAAAGTTCGTCTCAATGCACGCAACCGTCTTGCTGTGGTTACTGTGAAGAGAGATGCATGTGGTGGCTGTTTCAACAAAATCCCACCTCAGAGAAGATTGGATATCGCACTGAGCAAGAAGCTGATTGTGTGCGAATATTGCGGCCGCATCATTGTGAGCCCAGAGTTTGAAGAGGAATAACCTGAGGCAAGTGCCGACAAGTTTTTGCACCATCCGTGTGGATGGTGCTTTTTTTTTACTATTTTTACATCCTTAAATCCTCCATAATGGCTAAGACTAATTTCAAATCCAATAAATCGCAAGACAAAAAGATCGATGCGATAAGTATCGACATGGGGAAAGTCCCCCCTCAGGCTATTGAGGTGGAGGAGGCTGTTCTGGGTGCCCTCCTTCTCGAACCCAATGTGGTCCCCGATGTGCTGGATAGCCTCTCTCCTGAGTGTTTCTACAAAGAGGCCAACAGAAAAATATATTCTGCTATCAGTTCCCTCTCTTCAAAGCACGACCCTGTCGACCTTTTCACCGTATCGGAAGAGCTGAAGCGTAATAAATGCCTTGATGAGGTGGGAGGTCCGTTCTATCTCTCCCAACTCACATCAAAAATCGGAGCCGCAGCGCACGTGGATTATCACGTTAAGATCTTGCTTCAGAAGTATATACAGAGGGAGTTGATATCGATATCATATCAGGTGCAGAAAGATAGCTTTGATGACAATATCCCTGTGGATGATCTCCTTGATCAGGCACAAGATGATATGTTCAGACTCGCAGAGAGGAATATGAAGAGGGAGACACTCCCTATTCAGGCAGTGATAAGGGAGGCCCTTGACGAGATTGAGCGTAACCAGAACAGGGAGGATGGATTGAGCGGTGTTACCTCGGGCTTTACAGGCATCGACAAGATGACCCTTGGATGGCAGCCTTCTGACCTTGTCATCATAGCAGCACGTCCTGCGATGGGTAAGACAGCATTCGTCCTCACCATGGCGAGAAATATGGCAGTTGAGCACAATATCCCTGTAGCCCTCTTCTCGCTTGAGATGTCGTCCCTCCAGTTGGTGAAGAGGCTCCTTATCCCCGAGTCTGGTCTCTCTGCAGACAAGATAAAAGGTGGACAGAAACTGGCAAGCTATGAGCTTGTGCAGCTCAATGAGAAGATCAAAAACCTTGCAAAGGCACCTTTGTATATCGATGATACACCATCCCTCTCCATATATGAATTCAGGTCCAAGGCGAGAAAACTGGTGAGGAGTTCCGGTGTGAAGATAATAATTGTGGACTACCTTCAGCTGATGTCGGGTCCACCTGAGCTTAAAGGGATGAGGGAGCAGGAGGTATCTGCTATCTCGCGTGCCCTCAAGTCTATTGCCAAAGAGCTCAATATCCCAATAATAGCCCTTTCGCAGTTGAGTCGTGCTGTAGAGACCCGAGGTGGTAACAAGAGACCTCAGCTGAGTGACCTTCGTGAGTCGGGTGCTATCGAGCAGGATGCAGATATTGTAATGTTTATTCACCGTCCCGACTATTATGGGATGCAGGAGGACCCCACACAGCAGGGACTTGCTGAGATCATAATTGCGAAGCACCGTAATGGTGAAGTGGGTGATGTGAAGATGAAATTCCGCCAGTCGGAGGCCCGTTTCGTGGATGCAAATGATCTTGACATGTTCTCGGCACCTGCCGGCGATGATGACTATATGGGTATGGAGTCGAGGATGAATGGTGGTTCGGAGTTTGATCAAAATCCTGATTTTTAGATATGTCCAGAAATCGTGTTTCCCACAAGGGGGTAGTAACATCCATCACGGATAAAGTTATAAATGTGCAGATAATCAGTATGTCTGCATGCAGTGAATGTCACGCCAAAATGATGTGCACTGCATCCGATATGAAGGTGAAAAATATTGAGGTGAAGAGGCATTTTTATGATGACTATTCTGTAGGTGAGGAGGTCAATGTCTCCCTCACCAAATCTATGGGATATAAGGCTGTAGTGCTATCTTATTTGATTCCTTTGGCTATTCTGTTGATTTTATTATTATATTTGCAAGATAGATTTGGGAACGAATTGATAGCCGGGCTTGGTTGTGTTGCAGGTGTGGCGGTGTACTATTTCATTATTTGGCTTTTTAGAGGCAAACTCGAGAATAAGTTCTCGTTTACTATAGAAAAACTTTAAATCAAAAATATGGGTACAATTATCATTCCTACTGTTGTCAGCCTCAGTGTCTTGGGACTTGTGCTGGCAATTGTGCTTTATCTAGTGGCACAAAAATTTAAAGTCGAAGAAGATCCCCGTATAGATGACGTTGAAGCTGTGATGCCGGGTGCAAACTGCGGCGGTTGCGGTTTTGCAGGTTGTCGTGCTTTCGCAGAGAACTGCGTCAAAGCTGGGAGTCTCGATGGCTTTTTCTGCCCTGTGGGCGGAAACGCTGTGATGCAGAAGGTCGCAGATACCCTCGGTCTCCAGGTTGAGGAGAAAGAACCTATGGTAGCTGTGGTCAGATGTCATGGTACTTGTGATAACAGGGAGACAACAAACATCTATGACGGATGTACTTCCTGCAAAGTGAAAGCTAATCTTTACTCTGGTGATACCGGATGTAAATATGGCTGTCTTGGTTGTGGAGATTGTGTACAGGCATGTAAATTCGGTGCTATCTCCATGAATCCAAAAACAGGTCTTCCTGAGGTGGACGAGAACAAATGTACCGCTTGTGGAGCCTGTGTGAAAGCGTGTCCAAAGGGTGTTATCGAACTTCGCAACAAAGGTAAGAAGTCGATGAGAGTCTTTGTAAAATGTATCAACAAAGACAAAGGTGCTGTAGCACGCAAAGCTTGTAAAGTGGCTTGTATCGGTTGTGGCAAATGTAAGACAGTATGTCCTTTTGATGCCATTACAGTTGAGAACAATGTTGCTTACATTGACTTCACCAAGTGCCGTTTGTGCCGTAAATGTGCAGAGGCTTGTCCTACTAAAGCCATTTGGGATGTTAATTTCCCTGTAAGGGTTCCAAAAGCAGAGCCAAAGCCTGCAGCAGCTCCTGCTCCAGCAGCAGCGCCAGCACCTGCACCAGAAGTAAAACCAGTAGAAACCCCTAAAAACGAATAGTGAGATATGAAAACATTTAAAATCGGCGGTGTACACCCCAACGATTCTAAAATATCGAAAGATTGCGCTATTGAGGATTTTCCAGTATTGGAGAGAGCATACCTCTCAATGGCACAGCACCTCGGCGCTCCTGCTGAGCCTATCGTTCAGAAAGGGGACAAAGTGAAAGTGGGTCAGCTGATAGCCAAACCTTCAGGTTTTGTTTCAGCAAATATCCACTCATCTGTATCGGGTACTGTGGCAGCTGTAGAGCCATACGCTGATCTTGCCGGCAACCCTGTAATGCACGTTATCATCGACGTGGAGGGTGATGAATGGGAAGAGAGCATTGACAGAACCCCAGATGTAGTGAGGGAGATCAAACTTTCCAAAGAGGAGATCATCAAAAAGATCCAGGAGTGCGGTATCGTAGGTCTTGGTGGTGCATCATTCCCTACACACATCAAACTTACCCCTCCTCCAGGCAAAGTGGCAGAGTATCTTCTCATCAATGGTGCTGAGTGTGAGCCATTCCTTACTTCAGACTACCGTCTTATGCTTGAGCAGCCTGAGCAAGTGCTTATCGGTGCCAAGATTATGATGAAAGCTCTCGATGTTACCAAATGCCGTTTCGGTGTTGAGGAGAACAAACCTGAGGCTATAGCAAAGCTTAAAACTTTTGCAGCCCAGTATCCTGAGATTGAGATTGTCCCTTTGAAGAAAAAATATCCACAGGGTGGTGAGAAGCAGCTTATCGAGGCATTGACCGGCAGAAGAGTCCCTTCAATGGGTCTCCCTATCGATGCAGGTGCTGTGGTTCAGAACTGCGGTACTGCACTTGCAGTATATGAGGCAGTACAGAAGAACAAACCTCTTTTCGAAGGTATTGTGACTGTTACCGGTAATTGCTCAGAACAGCAGAGAAACTTCCGCTTGAGGGCAGGTACCCCTATCATCAACCTTCTTGATGCTATCGGCCGAATCCCAGCAGATGCTGCCAAAATCATCAGTGGTGGTCCTATGATGGGTAAAGCTGTCTCAAATCTTCTTGCAGCTACAGTGAAGAGCAGTTCAGCTATCCTTATGCTTACAGAGGAGGAGACAAAGAGAAAACCTGAGTCAAACTGTATCAGATGCGGTAAGTGTATCGATGCTTGTCCTATGGGTCTGGAGCCTTATCTTCTTGTGAGATATGCCCGTGCCAATATGTTTGACGAACTTGAAACAGAGAAGATCTACGACTGTATCGAGTGTGGATGCTGTCTCTTCTCTTGTCCAGCATACATTCCTCTTCTAGACCACATCAGAGCAGCGAAAGCTGAGGTTATGAAAATTATGCGTAGCCGTCCAAAAAAATAGTGAACAAAAAATAATTGAAATATGAGAAAACTAATTGTCTCACCTTCTCCACACATCCATAGCGTAGAGAATACCCAGAGAATAATGAGAGATGTTATCATCGCATTGTGCCCATCTCTTCTTGTCTCTATCTATTTCTTCGGCTTCTCTGCCATCAAACTGGCACTTGTGGGTGTCGCAGCTTGCGTCGGAGTGGAGTATGTCATCCAGAAATATATTCTGAAGACTAAAGTTACTATCAATGACTATACAGCAGCACTTACAGGTCTGTTGCTTGCACTCAACTTGCCACCAAGCTCTCCAGGCTGGATGATCCTTATCGGCTCTATCGTGGCTATCGGTGTAGCGAAAATGACCTTCGGTGGCCTTGGTCAGAACATCTTTAACCCAGCCCTTGTAGGTCGTGTATTCCTGTTGGTATCTTTCCCTGTACTTATGACAGACTGGAGTGTTCCTGAGTCATGGTTCAGAGATGGCGTGGATGCAGCTACAGGTGCTACCCCTCTTGCCCTTCTTAAAGAGGGTCTTGCAAATGGTTTGACAGTGGACCAGATTATGGCTGCCAACCCTGATATCTCATACGTACATATGCTATTTACCAAGATTGGCGGTTCTGTAGGTGAGGTTTCTGCATTGGCACTTATCCTTGGTTTCGTATATCTGCTTGTCAGAAGGGTTATCAAACCTACCATTCCACTATCTATCCTTGGTACCATCTTCGTGGTTTCAGGTATTTTCTGGCTTGTAAATCCTGAGCAGTTTACCGATCCTATCTTCAATATCCTTACCGGTGGTGTCCTTCTTGGTGCTATCTTTATGGCAACTGACTATGTAACTTCACCTATGAATACTACAGGTCAGATAATCTTCGGTGTGGGTATCGGTCTTTTGACAGTTCTTATCAGATACTTTGGTGCATACCCTGAGGGTGTATCATTTGCTATCCTTATCATGAATATGGCAGTTCCATTGCTTAACAAATATTGTAAACCCGCAAGATTCGGGAAGGAGGTGAAAAATGGCAAGTAAATCATCATTTACCAATATGGTAGTGGTCCTTACCGCTATCTGTCTTGTGGCTTCAGCCCTTTTGGCTGTGGTGTACAATATGACTGCAGAGCCTATCGCCAAAGCAGAAGTGGCTAAAGTGAATGCCGCTATCTCTGCTGTGGTTCCAGAGTTTGACAATGTCCCTTCAGAGGAGGTATTTGAAGTGGAGGATGGAGCTAAAGTTTCTAAGGTTTACCCTGCAAAGAAAGGTGACCAGATCGTAGGTTATGCTGTAGAGGTAAAATCTGGCGGTTTCGGTGGCCCTATCCAGATTATGGTGGGCTTTACTCCAGATGGAGTTATCTATAACACATCTGTAGTGGCTGCTTCCAACGAAACACCTGGTCTTGGTGCTAAGATCCTTGATGAGAATATCCCTACCAGAGTTCAGATGAAAGGTCTTAATCCTGCTGAGACAAAGCTTGTCGTTAAGAATGATGGTGGCTCAATCGATGCTATTACAGCGTCAACCATCACTTCAAGAGGTTTCTTGAAAGGTGTTGAGTCAGCATATGGCGTATTTCAGAAAATCCAATCCAAATAATGAATGTTATGGGAAAATTGAAACTAATCACTGATGGTATCATCAAAAATAACCCGACATTTGTTTTGGTGTTGGGTATGTGTCCCACCCTTGGTACTACCACCTCTGCCATCAACGGCTTGGGTATGGGTGTTGCGACCATGTTCGTACTGATTCTTTCCAATATGGTAATCTCTGCTATTGCCAAAGTTATCCCTGATAAGGTACGTATCCCTTCTTATATTGTAGTAATTGCTGCATTCGTGACCATTCTCCAGCTATTGCTTCAGGCTTATGTTCCATCTCTGTACGAGACCCTCGGTCTGTTTATTCCACTTATCGTGGTGAACTGTATCGTTCTTGGTCGTGCAGAGGCATTTGCAAATAAGAACGGTGTGCTTGATTCTGCACTTGACGGTATCGGTATCGGTCTTGGCTTTACCATTGCTTTGACACTTATCGGTCTTGTAAGGGAGCTTCTTGGTAGCGGTTCTGCTTTTGGTCTCAAGCTTATTGAGGGTGACGGTATGCTTGCATTCGTCCTTGCTCCTGGTGCATTCCTTGTATTGGGATATCTATTGGTATTATTCAAAAAACTAACTAGTAAAGAGGCATAGATATGGAATATTTTATCATTATCATTTCAGCGGTATTCGTAAATAACGTAGTACTTGCTCAGTTCTTGGGTATCTGTCCTTTCTTGGGTGTCTCTAAAAAGGTTAGTACCGCTGCAGGTATGTCTGCTGCTGTTACATTCGTAATGGCACTTGCTACACTTGTAACATACATCCTTCAGAAATATGTACTTGAGGCATTCCACATCGAGTTTATGCAGACTGTGGCATTTATCCTTGTGATTGCTGCCCTTGTGCAGATGGTGGAGATTATACTCAAGAAAATCTCTCCTTCACTTTATCAGGCACTTGGTATCTTCCTCCCTTTGATCACTACTAACTGTGTGGTTTTGGGTGTGGCTATTCAGGTGGTTTCTAAGGAGTTTGATTTTATTAACAATGTTGGTGCAGCTAACCCTGCAATGATGAATCTTGGCCAGTCAGTGGTGTTTGCTATCGCTACTGCTCTTGGTTACAGCTTGGCAATGGTACTTTTCGCAGGTATCAGAGAGCAATTGGATCTCAACAATGTTCCTAAGGCATTCAGAGGTGTTCCAATCGCCCTTATCTCTGCAGGTATCATGGCTATGGCATTTATGGGATTCAGCGGACTTGTTTAATCTGTATAAAGATGGAGACATTGGTCAATATTGAGAAGACCCTGGCTGAAGGGAGAATTGAAGAGGCATTTATCGCTCTTCAGGATTTTCTGAAGGCAGAACCAAATAGCGCTAAAGGTTGGTACCTCCTCGGAGGTATCTACCGGAGGCAGCAGATGTGGGGTGAAGCTATCAACTCATATGGCAAGGCTAAGATGATAGAGCCTGACGGCCCTGCTGATGCAGCTATAGAGTCTATCTACGATATCATCAGATTCGTCAATAAAGACCTTATGAATCCATAATTTATAAAGACAAAAATAAGAGGGTGACCTGAATCAAGTCACCCTCTTTTTATGTTCTGACACTGATATAGTTGTCTACCAAGCGTTAAGTGGAAGGCCTTGCATTTTAGCACGAACTTCACCTTTCACTTTCTCGATTACTTCAGGATTGTCCACATTGCTGAGAACTTGATCCAGAAGCTCTACGATACCATCCATATCTTTTTCAACCAGACCTCTTGAGGTGATGGCTGGGGTACCCACTCTGATACCAGATGTGGTGAATGGAGTACGGCTGTCGAATGGTACCATGTTCTTGTTTACAGTGATGTCTGCCTGAACAAGGGTCTTCTCTGCCACTTTACCTGTCAAATCAGGGAATTTGGTACGAAGGTCGATAAGTAGAAGGTGGTTGTCTGTACCGCCTGATACCACTTTGTAACCTCTCTTGACAAATGCTTCGCACATTGCTTTGGCATTTTTCTGTACCTGGATCTGGTACTCTTTGAACTCTGGCTGAAGTGCCTCGTAGAATGCTACAGCTTTGGCAGCAATACAGTGCTCAAGTGGACCGCCCTGGATACCTGGGAATACTGCTGAGTTGATCAGCTGTGACATCTTTTTAACCTCACCTTTAGGAGTTTTAAGACCCCAAGGGTTGTCAAAGTCTTTGCCGATAAGGATGATACCACCACGAGGACCTCTTAGGGTCTTGTGTGTAGTGGATGTCACGATGTGTGCATATTTAACAGGGTTTTTCAAAAGACCTGCTGCAATAAGACCTGCAGGGTGAGCCATATCCACCATAAAGATAGCGCCGATCTTGTCAGCGATAGCTCTCATTCTCTCCCAGTCCCATTCACGTGAGTATGCAGATGCACCACCCACGATAAGTTTTGGTCTGTATTCAAGGGCTTTTCTCTCCATATCCTCGTAGTCTACAAGGCCGGTCTCTTCGTTAAGACCGTAAGCTACAGCTTTGTAGTTTACACCGGACATATTTACAGGTGAGCCGTGAGTAAGGTGACCGCCATGTGAAAGGTCAAGACCCATAAATGTGTCACCAGGTTTGAGACAAGCAAAGAATACTGCCATATTTGCCTGTGCACCTGAGTGGGGCTGTACGTTTGCGTATTCTGCACCGAAAAGTTCGCAGATACGGTCGATGGCGAGTTGTTCTACCTGGTCTACCACTTCGCAGCCACCATAGTAGCGTGCACGTGGATAACCTTCAGCATACTTGTTGGTCAAACAAGAACCGAGGGCCTCAAGTACTCCGTTGGTTACGAAGTTCTCAGAAGCGATAAGCTCGATACCGTGTGATTGACGGTTCTCTTCCTGTTTGATGAGTTCAGAAATTTGAATATCTTTTTTCATATTTAAAGTATTGTAAAAATTATTTTTTATCTTTATACCACAAAGATAGTAAGATTACAATTTCTTCCAAACAAACTTGAAGCGTGATGTTTAGGAAACTTTCAAATATTGAGTTAAATAGACTGGATACTGAAGAATACAAAAGGGCCAGGAAACTTCCTGTCACTGTGGTACTCGACAATGTGAGGAGCCAGCACAATATTGGCTCTGCTTTCAGGACTTCGGATGCATTTCTGGTGGAGAAGGTAGTGCTTTGCGGTATATGTGCAGTACCCCCCACTCCAGAGATCCACAAATCTGCCCTCGGAGCTGAGTTTTCGGTAGAATGGGATTATCGGGATGATGCAGTGCAGGCTGTGTCGGAGCTTCGGGATGCAGGATATACCCTTATAGGTGTGGAGCAGACAGAGAACTCCACTTCTTTGGAGGATCTGAAGGTGGAGGATGGCAAGAGATATGCGCTCGTATTTGGAAATGAGGTAAAAGGGGTAAACCAACAGGTTATAGATATGTGTGATGAGTGTCTGGAGATCCCTCAGTGGGGGACCAAGCATTCGCTCAATGTCTCTGTTTCGGCAGGTGTTGTACTTTGGGAATTTTGTAAAAAACTTCGCTCCATAAATCAATAAATTAATCATTCTAAAACCTTATGAGTATGAAAAGACTAATTTCATTTTTACTTATGGTAGCCATGGGACTCGGGATGGTCTCATGCGTAAGCAATACCGAATCTGATTCGGTAAAGGCTATTCGTGATGCTAAGGCAGCACAATTGCTTGCTTTGGCGGAACTACACAAGGCTCAGGCAGAAGCAGAGACACTTCTTGCCAAGGCACAGGCTGCACTATTGGAGGCAGAGGCAAGATATCAGGCGGCACTGGCTGAAGGTGCAGAGCTGGATAACCAGAAAGCAAAAGCCCTTTTAGAACTGGAAATCGAGACAATAAAAGCTGAACTTCAGGCTGAGTTGAACAGACTTCTGGCAGAAATCGCTGAGTACAAGGATGATTTGAGGGATGAGCTGTACAGTCAGATGAGTTATTGGATGGGTCAGCTCTCAGTTGAGACCGCCAACCTCGTGAGTCTTGAGAGTCAGTTGGGTTCCATCAATTTCTGGGATGTTGTAGATGAAGAGGCATATGTTGCATCGATGATTGAAAGCAATAAAGGCTGGATAGCATACAACGATATTATGATTGCAGAGTACAAGAAGTTCATAGAGGCCAATGCCATCGACTGGAATGCTATCTATGCGCAGACTGCAGCTCTGGAGGCTGAGATAGAGATTCTCGATGAGAAAGCTTATAATCTTGGGGATCAGATTGATGGCGAAATTGATAATCTTGAAGACCGTGTAGAGTACTTCAATGAGGATATGTTTGATTTGTTCCAGATGATGGAGGATGAAATGGGCATTCCCGGTTTCACTAACCTCCTGGATGATAATAATGATGAAACTTTTGATGACGATGAGGTGCTCGTTGATTATATCCAGCCATTCAGTCTCATCTCAGAGTTTCCTCTAATCCCAGTTGTGAGAGTCAATGAGACAAATTTTTCAAAACTTGATGTCATTAGCTCTTACTCAATGCCAGAGATTAAGGATATGCTAAAAGATGTGGAAGGTGAGAAAGATGGCAAAATTGATATGAAAAAACCTTATGCTGACCATAAGCTTTATCCATTGGCCAATTATTGGGCAGAGCGCAGAAGTACTTATGAAGCAGAGTTCAAAGATAAGGTAATTGCGGCAACAGAGGCTGTAATCGAGGCTCAGGAGGCTTGGTCTTCTGCTGCTGCGGAAGATAAAGAGGCAGCAGAGGCTGTACTTGTTGCGGCGCTGGATGCTCTTGACAAGTATACAATGATAGGTGCAAATATTGATGACCCTAAAAATGGTACATTTACCATGTTTGTAGCGACAACATATGATGTGTATGCTAGCCCTGTGGAATTTATCGATCCTACAGATCCTACTGTAAGCACATCTGTTCCTTTGACTTTGTCATCGGGTGTCAGAACATTTTATAAATATAAAGCAGACTTCATTACTGATTTGGGCTTATATATTATTGAGAACAGTGCAGAGTTTGCAGACATGGTGGCAAGGTTTGAAGTCATTAAGAAGACTATTTATCAGCTTGACAGTGATATCGTGACTATCCGTGACTGGGTTAACGAGTTTGTAAAAGAGACCAATGCCGATATTCAGATTATTGAGGCTCAGCTTGAGGACTACAAGGCTTTAGTTGCAGAGCTGGAGGCAAAAGAGGCAGAGTTTGAAGCTAAGATGACAGCGCTTCTTACATCAGAACAGTATGAAAATGCTGAAATGGCATACTATCTGCAGGGTCTGGTAGATGAACTTGTAGCTGAAAATGAACTTCTTAAGGCTGAGCTGGAAGCATATGAGGGAGGTTCTTCAGATAAGATCATATATGAATCTATCTTGAAGTGCATAACTAAGACCAAAGCAAACATTGAACGTATCAATGCTATCATTGATCAGATAGAGGCTGAAATAGATGCCCTTATCTCTACAGATGAAGGTACCCAAGAGTAATTATTTTAAACCCGAAAACGATGATGAAGAAATTATTTATTTTAACCGTGGCATTGGTGGTGAGTTTCTCATCGTGGGGTCAGAATTCTGAGAGTAATTTACCCCAGAAAGGGGACTTCACGGTGAGTGCGACCATCGGATATAACTCCTTTGTCAAGCACGAGGCTTTCCGCAATGTCCAGATGCAGTATGAGACCCAGGCGCTCAATGCTGAGTGGTTTGATGAGGGGATGATGGTGGGTCTGGAGGCCGGCTGGTTCTTTGCAGACAAGTGGTCATGGAGGCTCGGGGGAGGATTCTCCTCTACCTTCAACCCAGGTCGCTCTGAGGTGCCCGGCACATACGATGAAGACTCTGTACTTGGAGACGGTTCGATCCCTGCCTACAGGGCAGTAGCAAGCGAGGATGCTTACCGCTTCAATGTGGTGACAGGTTTCTACAGACACTTCTCTTTTGACAATGTCAAAAATCTTGATTTGCATTTGGGTCTTCAGTTGGGTTATGCCTACTCTCTGCACACCCTATATTATAATGAAGAGATCTCTATGGGCAAATCCATCGGAGAGGGGTTCAATGCAAGAGGTGCCATCAATTTAGGTGTCAACTACTACTTCTTCCCCAATATGTATGCGGGTGTGGAGGTAAATGCACTGCAGTATACCTACAGCTACTCTGTGTTGAGTCCTGAAGAGGGTCTGTCAAATCTCTTTGCAGACAGCCACAATGCAAGTTTCCTGGCTGCACCTACCATCAAGATAGGTTTCAAGTTCTGATTTAAGGACTTGCGCAGACAGTTGCAATAAAAATGGTCCCCGGCAAAATGTCGGGGACTTTTTTTGGAGATTAGTTTTATTTATCTATCTTTGCACTCCCAATTTTGGGACAAAACAATTAAAATCAAACGCTTAAAGTTATGGCAGAATATCTTGCAGCAGAGAAGAAGCAGGAGATTTTCGGACAATACGGGAAGTCTAATAAAGACACCGGCTCAGCTGAGAGTCAGATCGCTCTATTTTCCTACCGTATCGCTCACTTGACAGAGCACCTTCGTAGCAACAAAAAAGACTACGGCACACAAAGGGCTTTGCTAAGACTTGTTGGTAAAAGACGTCGTCTTCTTGATTATTTGAAGACCACCGACATCGAGAGATACAGGGCAATTGTGAAGGCACTTAACCTTCGTAAATAATAGGACGAGGCTGTCAATACGACGACAGCCTCTTTTTCTATCTATTGAGACATATATTAGCGGAAAAAATAAATATTAAGATGAATGTAGTAAAAAAGACCATCACATTGGGTGATGGAAGAATTGTAGAGATCGAGACCGGAAGATTGGCCAAACAGGCTGCCGGTAGTGTCGTTCTCAAAGTCGGTGACACAATGTTGCTTGCAACAGTAACTTGTGCGAAAGATGCTAAAGAAGATGTGGACTTTATGCCTCTTTCAGTAGAATACAAAGAGAAATTTGCAGCTGCCGGCCGTATCCCTGGCGGTTTTATGAAGAGAGAGGGTAAGGCTTCAGATTCAGAAATCCTGGTAGCTCGTTTGATTGACAGGGCTTTGCGTCCCCTTTTCCCTGACAATTTCCACGCAGAGGTATTTGTGACAGTAAACCTTATCTCTGCAGACAAAGAGACAATGCCTGATGCATTTGCAGGTCTTGCTGCATCTGCTGCACTGGCAGTGAGTGATATCCCATTCGGAGGTCCTATCTCTGAGGTGAGAGTGGCAAGAATCGACGGTGAGTTTGTGATCAACCCTACTTTCCAGGCTCTTGAGAGGGCAGACCTTGACATTATGGTGGCTGCTACATATGAGAACATCATGATGGTTGAGGGTGAGATGAAAGAGGTTACCGAGAAGGATATGCTTGATGCAATCAAATTTGCACACGAAGAGATCAAGAAACATTGCGTAGCCCAGAAAGAGCTTATGGAAGAGGTGGGCAAAGTGAACAAGAGGGAGTATTGCCATGAGGAGGATGATGAGGATCTTCGCAATGCACTTGTAAGCTTCTGCTATGACAAATGTTATGCTATCGCAAAATCACAGCTTGGCAAACACGAGAGAGAGGATGCTTTCTCAGCACTTAAGGATGAGTTCATTGAGACTATTCCAGAGGAGGAGAGAGATGACAAGATGGTGATGATCAACAGATATTATGGTCAGGTTGAGAAAGAGTGTATGCGCCGTATGATCGTAGACGAAGGTGTTCGTCTTGATGGCCGTAACACCCGTCAGATCCGCCCTATCTGGTGTGAGACCAACTATCTTCCAGGTGCACACGGTTCTGCTATCTTCACCCGTGGTGAGACCCAGGCTTTGGCCACAGTAACCCTTGGTACCAAACTTGACATGAAGGAGCTTGATGAGGTTCTTGTACAGGAGACCCAGCAGTTTGTTCTTCACTATAACTTCCCTCCATTCTCTACAGGTGAGGCCAAACCTCAGAGAGGTATCGGACGTCGTGAGATTGGTCACGGTAACTTGGCTTGGAGAGCCCTCAAACCTATGGTTCCAGTAGGTAACGAGAATCCATATGCAGTACGTGTAGTATCAGATATCCTTGAATCAAACGGTTCTTCATCTATGGCTACAGTATGTGCTGGTACTATGGCACTTATGGATTCAGGTCTTAAGATCAAGAAACCTGTGGCAGGTATCGCTATGGGTCTTATCTCAGACAAAAAGACAGGCAAATTCGTAGTCCTTTCAGATATCCTTGGTGACGAAGACCACCTTGGTGATATGGACTTCAAAGTGACTGGTACCAAAGATGGTATCACCGCAACACAGATGGATATCAAAGTGGACGGTCTTCCATACGAAGTTCTTGAGCAGGCACTTGCTCAGGCAAAAGAGGGTCGTGAGCACATTATGGGTGAGATGATGAAGACCATCTCTGAACCAAGAGAGGACTTCAAACCAAATGTACCTCGTCTTATCCAGATCACTATCCCTGGTGAGTTTATCGGTGCTGTTATCGGTACTGGTGGTAAAGTTATCCAGGAGATCCAGAAGACTACCAATACCACCATCACTATCACTGAGGTAGATGGTCAGGGTGTTATCGACATCTTCGGTGAGAACAAAGAGTGTATGGATGCAGCATTGGCTCGTATCAAAGCTATCACCACAGTTCCTGAGGTAGGTGAGACATATCACGGTAAAGTGGTATCTATCCTTGAGTTCGGTGCATTCGTAGAGATTCTTCCTGGTAAAGAGGGTCTGCTACACATCTCTGAGCTTGACTACAAGAAAGTGGAGAAGGTGGAGGATGTTGTTAATGTAGGCGACGAACTTGATGTAAAACTTCTTGAGATCGATGCCAAATCTGGCAAGATGAGACTTTCACGCAGAGCACTTATGCCTGCACCAGAGGGTTGGGTAGAGCGCGAGCGCAAACCAAGACCTGCAGGTGACAGAGGTCCACGCAAAGATGGTGACCGCGGTCATCGCAGAGAGGGTGCTCCAAGAAGAAAACCTGAAAATCACGAGTAATCTACTCCTGATATAAAAGCAAAAGGGATTGGCCGAGTGTCAATCCCTTTTTTGTTATTGTGAGTAATCTTTTCAATCCCATCTGGCGATAGACCCCTCCCTCTGCTGCTAGAGGGGTAGCACGGTTTCCTTGCCCTACTCTTTATTTAAGTAATCTCCCTTGCCAGGTGTCACGCTCTTCGAGGCGAGCTTCAAGCATTCGGAGGAGTTCTACGTTGCGGATGAGTCCCCATGGGGTGGAGTTTACGAAGCGTGGGGGGACCTCTCCTACGAAGCGTTCGATATAGAGGTCGGATCGCAGATTCTCCAGCAGGTCAATAAAGAAATCTATATACTCCTCGAGTGCAAATGTGACGAAGTCTTCGGGTTTCTGTGCAAACTCTTTCTCCATTTTTGTCCCTTTGACTATCTGTAGCTGATGGAATTTGACAGAGTCGATAGGGAGGTCGTTGATAAGAGGTGCCATAGCAAGCATCTCCTCGCGGCTCTCTCCTGGGAGTCCCAGGATGAAATGTGCCCCCTGGTGGATTCCCCTCTCTGCGGTCTTGCGTACAGCCTCCTGTGCCTGGGCAAAGGTGTGCCCTCGATTTATCCTCTCGAGGGTTTTATCGTAGCACGACTCTATCCCGTATTCGATTATAACCACATGTTTGCGAGCAAGTTCAGCCAGATAATCAAGCTTCTCGTCGTCAACGCAGTCCGGACGTGTTCCGATGACTATCCCCTCCACTGCAGGGTGTGAGAGAGCCTCTTCGTAAAGCTCTTTCAGTCGAGGTAGGGGAGCGTAGGTATTGGAATATGGCTGGAAGTAGGCGAGATATTTCTCGGTTTTGCGGTAGCGGTTCTTGTGGAAAACAATACCCTCCTCAATCTGCCATGCAATACTCCTGTCGCTGGTGCTGTAGTTTGGGTGGAATGCGAGATTATCACAATAGGTGCACCCCCCTCGAGAAATGCTTCCATCACGATTGGGGCAAGTAAACCCTGCATCGATCACAATTTTCTGGAGCCGCTCGCCAAAGGTCTTCTTGAAATACCCTACGAAGGAGTTGTACCTGCTATTGTTCTGGGGCTGGTTCATTCAGAACTCTGATTTTGAATACAGCTTTCTTAATCTTGCCACTGCCCAAAAGAGGGGTGTGGGCATCAGAAGGGAAGCACATTACGAAGTTCTCGGTACTGCAGCTGATGAACATGTCCGGCATCTCGTCAAAAAGTGCAACATCCTGAGCTTCATTGTACTCTGCGTTCTGAAGATTTTCACATTTTGCCCTGTCTTTCCAACCGATGGTCTCATCGCCTTCGAGAAGTATATGTACATCCACGAATGAATCGTGCACCTCCATCTTTGGCATCTGTGCCACATCTCTGGCATCTGACTCTGAAATGGTGCACCATACATCGTTCTCCACGATGGGGTGATTTCCCAGTTCAAGGGTGGTCAAATCGTTTTTTCTCAGAAACTCATACACCTTGTCAAACCCTTTTTGAAACTCTTTGTATCTCTCAAAGCTTTTAATTGAATCTATAATCATACTTTTTTGCTCTTTTTACTTCACAAAAGTAGGCATTTTATTAAAAAATAGATATTTTTGTAGGATAAGAATAGTACTAAAATAAAAAATTCAATTTATGCGCAAACTAATACTCTTATCTGCAGCCTTTATGCTTGTTATCTCCTCTTGTTGCGGGGATAAGACAGAGGTTCTCAACTCTATTTCCAAAGAAGTCAAATCTGAATTTGCCCCAGACAGAAGGGATAAAACCTTTGAAACCAAATTTAAAGAGGTTGACGGCAAATGGGTTCTTTATGGTTCCACTACCGAGGCAGAGGCTAAAGCTTCCCTTTTGGAAAAATTGGCTGCCAAGAAGATTGATGTGTTGGATAGTATGAAAGTCCTTCCTGATCAGGCATTGGTGGAGAAAGGTATTGTTTACGCAGTTACAGCCCACTCTGTAGCAAACTTGAGATATGAGGCTGACTACTCATCAGAGATGGCTACTCAGGTTCTTATGGGTACCCCTCTGAAAGTTCTTGAGAAGAAGAGCTACTGGTACAGAGTCGTTACCCCTGAGGGATACATCGCTTGGGTGACTGTAGGTAGCGTGAAGACAATGAACGAAGAGGAGTTCACAGCTTGGAGAGACTCATACAGAGTAATCGTGGATACACATTACACCCTATTCCGTGACAAGCCATCGAAAAATGGTGCCATCATAAGTGATGGTGTATGGGGTGATATCGTACAGGCCCCTGTAAATAAAGTGGTTAACGGCTTCCAGCAGGTGATGCTTCCTAACGGCAAGACTGCTTATGTTCCTGCAGCCGATGTAAAACCTTTCCAGAAATGGCTTGATAGCAGAAATCCTACTACAGACAATATCCTCAATACAGGTAAACAGTTCCTTGGTTTCCCTTATCTATGGGCTGGTGCCTCTATTAAAGGCCTTGACTGTAGCGGTTTTGTAAAGACTTCTCACTACCTTAATGGTATTATCCTCAGAAGAGATGCTTCTCAGCAGGCAAAAATCGGTGAGGAGGTGGACATCACCAATGGCATTGACAACCTTGTAAAAGGTGATATCCTTTTCTTCGGACGTAAAGCTACAGCTGAGAGACCGGCCAGAGTTACACACGTAGGTATGTATCTTGGTGAGGGTATGTTTATCCACTCAGCTACATTTGTGAAGATGAACAGCCTGGTTCCTGGTACTGACAACTACTACGACGGCACTATGGTATGTGCAAGAAGAATCAATGGTATGGAAGATACCATCTATGGCCTATGGTCAATAGCAAAACACCCTTGGTATTTTAATCTAGAAAAATAAATATCCTAAATAATACGATTATGACAACAAGACGAGATTTCCTTAAAACTGCCGGTGTCCTAACTGCAGCTACTGCATTTATGAAACCATCAGACATCTTCGCACAGAAGAACAATCCCAAAAAGATCAGCACAAGCAAAAAGCTTCAACTTGATTGGGAAAACTTCGATGGTATAATGAAATTTACTTTCACTGTATCCGGCTCTTCTCGTAAAGGTACTCCTATCGTTATCACCCGCTTGAGCTGGAATGGCTATTCAGGTTATGGTGAGGCTGCTATGCCACCATATCTTGGTGAGACTCAGGCTTCTGTCAATGAGTTCCTGAAGAAAGTGGTGGAAAGCGTACTTCCAAAATTTGACAATCCATTCTGCATTCAGGACATTATGTTGGCAGTGGACAAACTCTCTACCAACAACACAGCAGCGAAAGCATCAGTGGATATCGCACTTCATGACCTTGTAGGTAACATCATGGGTCAGCCTTGGTGGAAGATTTGGGGATTTGATCCTGCAAAGGCACCCTACACCAGCTACACTATCGGTTACGATGCAGATGACGCAATGATCAACACCAAACTTGATGAGGCTAACTGGAATAAGATCATCAAAGTTAAACTTGGTATGACCGAGGCTGAGGACAAGAGAATGATCAACCTTATCCGCGCACGTGACAGCCGTCCTATCATCATCGATGCAAACCAGGGATGGAAAGACAAATATTATGCACTTGATATGATCTACTGGCTACAGGAGCAGGGTATATCTATGATCGAGCAGCCTATGTCAAAATATCTTCTTGACGATGTGGCTTGGATTACAGAGAGATCACCTCTTCCAATCTTCGCAGATGAATCTTGCCAGAGATTGACCGATATCAGAACACTTCACGGTGCATATCATGGTATCAATATCAAACTTATGAAATGTACCGGTATGCGCGAGGCACGTGAGATGGTATCTCTAGCCAAAGCTCTTCATATGAAACTTATGATCGGCTGTATGACTGAGACCTCTATCGCCATCTCTGCTGCAGCACAGCTTTCTCCTGAGATGGAGTGGGCAGACCTTGACGGTAACTACCTTCTTGGCAACGACTGCTTCGACGGTATGAAGTTGGTAGACGGCCGAATCACCCTTGAGGACAAACCAGGTCTTGGCCTTACCCCAAAGCCAGGCATTATTAAGCTATAATTTTCAAAACAATTATAAATTATGAATCTAAGAGTATTTAAGAAGGACATAGATTTCCTAACTGAAGATTTCCTTTCTGATGCACTTATCAGCATGGGTTTCGCAAGAGAAGAGTCTAAGAGAGAGAACATTTTGGATATTATCAACGAAGCCATCGATCTACGTGACGAGACTTATGTTAAGATCAATCATCCTGAAAAAGAGAATCTTAAAGCTTACTACCGTAAGACTACTGAGGATTTCCTAAAAGCTTTGGATGCTCTATGTGAAAAGCTTGGTGAAGCTATCAAATAATCACACATAAATTATTTATTACAGTTCAGGGTGGTCGGAGAAATCCGGTCACCCTTTGGCAAAGAAGAATACTATATGCAAACATATACAAGAGAACCTATACTTGAAGGGTTGACATTTGATGATGTATTGCTTATCCCTGCACACTCTGAGGTACTCCCCAGAACAGTAGATTTCAATACATATTTTACCCGTGAGATCAAACTTCATACCCCACTCGTATCAGCGGCGATGGATACTGTTACTGAGGCTGCTATGGCTATTGCAATTGCTCGTGAGGGTGGTATCGGCGTTATCCATAAAAATATGCCTATCGAAGCTCAGATGGAGCAGGTGAAAAAGGTTAAGAGGGCAGAGAACGGTATGATTTACGACCCTATCACCATCAGGGAGAATGCCACTGTAGGTGATGCTCTCCGTCTTATGAAGGAGAATCATATCGGCGGTATTCCTGTGGTGGATGAGAAGGGTACTTTGTGCGGTATCGTAACCAACAGAGACCTCCGTTTCCAGGACAATATGCGTACCCCTATCTATGAGGTGATGACCAAGGAGAACCTTGTTACTACCACCAGGGGATATGATCTTGCAGAGGCTACAGAACTTTTGAGAAGAAACAAGATAGAGAAGCTTCTAGTAGTGGACAATAATGGCAAACTTGCAGGTCTTATCACCTATAAGGATATCATGAAAATCAAGGACAATCCTACAGCGAGCAAGGATTCCAAAGGGCGTCTTTTGGTGGCTGCTGCTATGGGTATCAACTCAGATACACTTGAGAAAGTGGAGCAGATCGTATCTGTAGAGGCAGATGCCATTGTTCTTGACACTGCGCACGGCCACTCTGAATTTGTGCTTCAGACCATAAGAAAAGTGCGTGCTGCATTCCCTCATCTTCAGATTGTAGCGGGCAATATTGCTACAGGTGAGGCTGCAAGAGCACTTTACGAATGTGGCGTAGATGCTGTAAAAGTGGGTATTGGTCCCGGTTCTATCTGTACTACCCGCGTAGTTGCAGGTGTGGGTATGCCACAGCTTTCAGCTATTATGCTGGCAGCAGATGCACTTAAAGGTACCGGTATTCCTATCATTGCAGATGGTGGTGTAAGATATTCTGGTGATATCGTGAAAGCCCTTGCAGGTGGAGCAAGTACAGTAATGGCTGGTTCATTGTTTGCAGGTGTTGAGGAGTCTCCAGGTGAGACAATCATCCTTAACGGAAGGAAGTTCAAATCGTACCGCGGTATGGGCTCGCTTGAGGCTATGCAGAAAGGTTCAAAAGACAGATATTTCCAGGATATGGAAGAGGATATCAAGAAACTTGTACCTGAAGGAATCGTGGCACAGGTTCCATATAAAGGGACCCTTAAAGAGGTTGTATACCAATTGGTTGGTGGCTTGAGAGCCGGTATGGGATATGTTGGCGCCCATAATATCGAAGAGCTACGTAACGCACAGTTCGTTAGGGTAACTGCAGCAGGTTTTGCAGAGAACCACCCTCACGATGTAACCATTACCAGAGAGGCACCAAACTACAGCAGATAACATTATGAAGAGAACGCTCCTATCCTTGCTCCTGATTATTCTTGTGAGCTCCTGTGAATTTATTGACAGCGTGCTCAACGGGGATGTTGTGGCAAGGGTAGGGACAAATGTTCTCTATAAAAAAGATATCGCAGGATTAGTCCCGAAAGGGGCTTCTCCTGAAGATAGTGCTGCCATAGTGTTGCAGTACATAAACTCATGGGCCACCAAGAAGATTCTCCTCTCCAATGCAGAGACGAGACTTCCCCGTCACGATATGGATATCGAGCAGGAACTCAATGATTACAGGACCTCGCTTCTGGTTTACAGATACGAGAAGCTCTTCCTGGAGAAGAATCTTGATACACTGATATCTGACAATGAGTGTAAAGCCTACTATGAGGCACATAAGGGATCGTATGTCAGCCATTGTTCCATAGTAAAGGCGAGATATATTAAAATCAATACCTCTTCACCGCACTACAATGTCATAAAGACATTCTACAAGTCGATGAAGATGGAGGATTTGGACAGAGTCGCAGAACTCTCTAAAAATTCTGCAGACCAGTATTCCGACTTCAATATGGAGTGGATACCGCTAAGTCATATTGCCAAAGAGATAGGGGAGGAGCTCTCTTATTGTGAGTCGGCCCTGGATCAGAAATCCTATATCGAACTGGAGAAGGGGAGTTTCCTGTATCTTGTAAGGATATATGACAGAGTTAAGGCAGGTGAGGTAACACCGTATGATTTCAATGTGGATATGATAAAGGAGTCCATATTGAGCAAGAGAAAGCAGGAGCTGATAGCAAATTTGGAACGGAATCTGCTAGAGGATGCCTTGAATAATAATAAACTTGTAATCTATTCAGATAATAATGACTAAGAAGATTTTTTGGGTGATTGTGGCTGTTTTGTCTGTCGCAACTAGTTCTCTTTATGGCCAGAAATACCAGAATGGCCTGATAGATAAAACAGTGGCTTTGGTGGGTAATGAGATGATTCTCCTCTCACAAATAGAGCAGGAGGTGGAGATGCTCCAGTTTCAGGGACACTACTCCGACAGGAATCTCAGATGCCAGGTGTTGGAACAGATGCTCATGTCAAAAATATTCTATGCCCAGGCAAAGTTGGACAGTTTGTCGGTAAATCCAAGTATGGTGGAGGCAAACCTTGACAACAGGTTGAACAATGTATTGACACAGCTCGGTGGTGAGAAAAAGACAGAGGAGTATTTCGGAAAGACCCTGTATGAATTGAGGGAGGACTGGAGAGAGATCATTACTGAGCAATCCCTGACCCAGGATATGCAGGCCAAGGTGCAGTCATCTGCCACAGAGATGACCCCAAAGGAGATTAAAGCCTTCTATGAGAAAACATCAAAAGACAGTCTCCCCATCATCTCCACTCAGTATCAGCTTAGTCAGATAGTGAGATACCCAGACAGGGAGAAGGCCAAGATACAGGTAAGGGAACAGCTTCTCGGTTTTAGGGAGAGGATCCTGAAAGGTGAGAATTTTGCCATGTTGGCCAGATTCTATTCTGAGGACCCAGGTAGTGCAAACAAAGGTGGTGAGTTGGGTATGGCTTCCAAGGCTATATTCTGGCCAGCTTTTTCTGATGCCGCAATGGCCCTGAAAGAGGGGCAGGTTTCACCTATTGTAGAGACACCAGACGGATTCCATATCATACAGATGATAAAGAAGGAGGGTGATATGTTCAATGCCCGCCACATCCTTATCAAACCCAAATATACAGCCCAAGACAGGGAGAAGGCCTTCAAGACACTTGACAGCCTCAGAACATCGATAACTTCTGACAGCATAACCTTTTTCAATGCAGCCAGGATATACTCGGAAGATCAGTATACAAGGACCAACGGAGGATTGATGGCAGACCAGAATACAGGATCTACACTCTTTGAGAAGGACCAGCTTAAGCCTGCTGACTATGCAGTACTTAAAGATATGGAGATTGGTGATATCTCTGCACCTTTCGAGTCTTTGGACAATGAAGGCAGGAATGGAAACACCATCTACAAGATTATCAAACTTGACAAAATAGTCCCTTCCCATACAGCCAATTTCGAGGAAGATTTCAGTGTCCTCCAGAATGTGGCAAATGGAGTTCAGGCCAAAAAGGCTATTGATAACTTCCTGGATGAGAAGATAAAGACCACATATATAGTCATTGATCCAATTTTCCATAATTGCGATTTTGAAAGAAAAGGGTGGATCAAATAATGAAGAGGACATCCCTGACGATACTGCTCCTGTCTTTATGGGCATCCCTCTCATTTGCGCAGAATAAAGAGGGGGCGGATAGCCTCATCAGACTCTTGACTGCCAATAAGATACAGCTTGTAGAAGTAGATGGTCAAGCCTGCCGTAGGGTAGAGGGGCCAGCAAGATTTCTCCACAACAATACATATCTCATATGTGACACTGCATTCTGGAATGTGGACAGGGAGTATATTGATGCTATCGGTAACGTCCAGATAATTCAGGAAAATACATTGTTGACAGGTGACCGCCTGCACTACATAATAGACAGAGATCTGGCCCAGTTCAGGGGCTCACTGGTGGAATTGAAGGATGACAAAGGCAACTCCCTCAGGACAGAGTATCTCGACTACAATACCAAAGACAGTATCGGATTTTTCTATCATGGGGCCAGTATGAGGGACTCCACAGGGAATATAATTGAAAGCGTTGAAGGTACCTATGAGTCCAAAAAGGATCTTTTCACCTTTGTAGATCAGGTGCAGATGTTCTCTGACTCCCTCTTTTTCGTCTCTGATGTTATAAAGTACAGAACAGACATTGAGACAGCCTATTTCAGTGACAATACGATGGGGTGGAAGAACAAGAATTGTTTCTCGTCAAAAGGTGGGTGGTACAATAAGTCCAATGAGACAATATTTATGGAGAATAATGTATACGGACAGACAGAGGAGTATGAGTTGTGGTGTGATGATTTCTTTTTTGACCGTATGACAAACCACGCCATATTGAAAGGGCACATACAGGTTACAGACACAGTAGACGGAGCATACATATTCGGTAACCATCTTGACTTCGTGGATGAACCCAGAAGGGTTACCATCACTGAGGAGCCTGTCTTTCTGGCCCTAGTGGAGGAGGATTATGGTGTGGACAGTGTATTCATTGTAGCTGAAACTCTCGGATTTCACAGTAAAAGGATGTTTGAGATTGACACTGCAATAGTGGCTCAGGCCAAAGAGAGGAAGGAACTTGCTATGGTGGACCCTGTGAGCAATATCCGTAAACAAAAAGCATCTGAAAAGAAATCAGAAGACTCCAATGAGGGTGGATTGGGCAAAAAACCTGGAAGGCTGGCTGGAAAACAGCTGAGTGCTGCAGAAGAGGAGCCGGAACCACCTCAGGTCACTCCCCCTGTCTCCGATTCGCTGGCTGTGCAGGATTCACTTGCAGTTGCAGACTCGCTGGCAGTTACCGATTCGTTGGCTGTCGTGGAGGCTGTACTGGTGAAGGATACTACTGAGATAAATTTCCTGGAGGCTTATCGCAATGTCAAGATATTCAAGAAAGACAATCAGATAAAATGTGATTCGCTCCTCTATTCCGATCTCGATTCTATGGCAAGACTCTTTAAAGATCCTGTTATATGGAATGAGATTGACAATCAGCTCACTGCAGATAGTATGCAGATAGTGATGAAGGATGGAGAGATGAAGAAAGGGCTTATGCTTGGGAACGGTTTCCTTGCCTCCTTTGATTCGGGTAATTATTACAATCAGATAAAGGCACCTGAACTTGCCGGATTTTTCAAGGATGGGGAGATTTCGAGGTTCGATGCATTGGGAGGAGCCTCAATGCTGATCTATATAGCAGATAGTTCTGCTGTGGCCTATGCCAACATCAAAGAGTGCAAGATAATATCGTCCCATCTGGTAGATGGTGAACTTAAAAGGAACATATATTTCGAATCCATATCAAGTAATATCTTCCCGATCGAGGAGATGACATCGGAAAATATGTACCTCAAGGATTTTAAGTGGAGGGGGAACGAGAGACCTGTGGACAGATTTGCCCTTACCGAGGTGAAGATCAGACCATCAATGAGAAAAGAGACGAGGGTGAGTGAATACTATCCCCTCTTTGAACATACGGCAAAATATTTCCCCGGTTATATGGAGAGGATTATGGAGGAGATTACCAGCCGGGAGACATGGATTTGGAAATCATCTAAATAACAGCATATATGAAAGTTTTTGATATCGACATTTTGTACCACTCATTTGAAGATGCAGAGGTTCTTTTTGATAAGGAATGCAAACTACACCTTGGAGAGAAATCTGTGGCAAGAATAAAGAAGTGCCGTGATTATCTGGATAAGAGGATGGAGTCTCAGGTGGAACCCATATATGGAGTGACCACCGGGTTTGGTTCTCTGTGCAATGTCTCTGTCGATAAAGAGAATCTTTCGCAACTTCAGAAGAACCTGGTGATGTCACACGCTTGCGGAGTAGGGGAAGAGGTGTCGGAGGAGATAGTGAGACTTATGCTTGCACTCAAGGTGAAGTCATTGGCTTACGGCTATTCGGGTGCGCAGGTGGAGACTGTGCAGAGGTTGGTGGATTTCTTCAATGAGGGGGTACACCCTGTGGTATATAAGCAAGGTTCTTTGGGCGCCTCGGGTGACCTGGCCCCACTTGCAAATATGTGCTTGCCTCTACTTGGCCTTGGTGAGGTAAATTATCAGGGTGAGCGTATGCCGGCAGCCAAAGTGAATGCCATTTTCGGATGGGAGCCGCTGACACTTGCCTCTAAAGAGGGGTTGGCCCTTTTGAATGGTACCCAGTTTATGCTGTCACACGCAGTGTGGTCGCTCCATCATGCCAAAAAACTCTCCCGACTGGCAGATCAGATAGGGGCTGTATCTCTTGAGGCATTTGATGGGAGGGTAGAGCCTTTTACCGATGGTGTACATCAGATCAGACCTCATAAAGGGCAGATAGATACAGCAAGACATATGAGGGAACTTCTCTCTGGAAGTGAAATTATATCACGTCCCAAAGAGCACGTGCAGGATCCATATTCATTCCGCTGTATCCCTCAGGTACACGGTGCATCAAAGGATGCAATTGATTATGCAGCAAATGTTTTTGTTACAGAGCTCAATAGTGCTACAGATAACCCCACCATCCTTCCTGATGAGGATATGGTGGTCTCTGCAGGAAACTTCCACGGTCAGCCATTGGCCCTTGCTCTCGATTTTCTTTCCATTGCATTGGCGGAGCTTGGATCCATCTCTGAGAGGAGGACATACCAGCTGATTTCCGGGAAGCGTGGCTTACCATCATTCCTTGTAGCACATTCTGGACTCAACTCAGGATTTATGATCCCCCAATATGCACAGGCATCTGTAGTAAGCCAGAACAAGCAGTTCTGTACTCCTTGCTGTGTGGATACCATTGATTCATCTCAGGGGCAGGAGGATCACGTGAGTATGGGTGCCAATGCAGCCACAAAGTGTGTAAATGTGGTGTTGAACCTTGAAAAGATTCTGGGTATAGAGCTATTTAACGGGGCACAAGCCCTTGATTTCCGCAGGCCTCTCAAATCATCACAGGTACTTGAGGAGTTTGTGGCACAATACCGTCAGGTTGTCCCCTTCATTCAGGAGGATGAGGTTATGTACACACATATGGCAAACTCTATAGATTTCATAAGAAATTATACATTGTAAAAGGATGAGAATTCTCATTAAAAACATAAAGAAACTTATCAATGTCAGGGCTGAATCTCCGGAAAAACCCCTTGCCGGAGATGAACTGGGACAGCTCCCTGTCATTGACAACGGATATCTCTGGATAGAGGATGGCCTTATCAGTGCTTATGGGGAGAGCATCCCGTCCAATATTGCTCCACTCGAGATGCAGGCAGACAGAGTAATCGATGCTACCGGGAAGATGGTATTCCCATCATATTGCGACTCGCACACCCATCTTGTGTATGCCGGGAGCAGGGAGATAGAGTTTATGGACAAGATAAGGGGGCTCTCTTATCAGGAGATTGCCCGCAGAGGTGGTGGAATATTGAACTCAGTGGAACTCCTGCACCGCACACCTGAAGATCAATTGTTGGCACAGGCTCTTGTTAGGGCTGAGGAGATTATCAGTTTCGGAACAGGGGCTGTGGAGATAAAGAGCGGTTATGGACTCACCCTGGAGGATGAGATTAAGATGCTGAGGGTGGCAAAGAGGGTAGAGGAGCAGACCCCCCTTACAGTGAAGAGGACCTTTTTGGGGGCACACGCTGTCCCAGCCAGATATGCAGGTCGCAGGGAGGAGTATGTGGATGAGATTGTAAGGGAGATGATCCCCGCTGTAGCAGCAGAGGGGCTTGCAGTGTATGTGGATATCTTCTGCGAAGGTGGATTTTTTACAGTTGAAGACTCCGAAAGGGTATTTGAAGCCGGTATAAAATATGGAATGAGACCCAAAGTGCACGCCAACCAGATGAGTTTTTCCGGAGGAGTGCAGGTGGGTGTCAAATACAATGCAAGGAGTGTGGACCACCTCGAATATACAGCAGAGGAGGAGTTTAAAGCTCTCAAGGGCTCAGATACCATAGCCACATTGCTTCCAGGGGCAACATTCTTTATGGAGATGGATTTTGCACCCGCCAGGGCAATGATAAATTACGGCATCCCCGTAGCTATCGCTTCCAATTATAATCCTGGTTCGTGCCCCTGCGGTGATATGAAATTTATGATGGCACTGTGCTGTCTGAAGATGAAGATGTTCCCTGAGGAGGTGATAAATGCCTCCACCATCAATGGCGCATTTGCTATGGATGTTGATGGCATCCTCGGCTCGATTACCGTGGGTAAAAAAGCGAATGTATTCATTACTAAAGAGGTCCCATCATATGAATTCCTACCGTATTCGTTCTCTACCCCGCTGGTGGATACAGTTATTCTCAATGGTAAAATAATCTAAAATATAAGTCTTATGAACAGTTATAAAACCCCACTTGGTGAGTTGAAGGTAAAGGTCTTCGGACACGCATCTCTCCTTTTTCAGATAAATGGCAAAAACATCTATGTAGACCCATACAGTGAGGTTACAGATTATACAGGGATGGATGAGGCTGACCTCATTCTCTCTACCCATGACCACTATGACCACTACGACCCAAAGGCGTTCAATGAGATTCTGGGCAGCAGTACAGCCTTCATTGTCAGCGAAAGTATTGGGAAGGTGGACCACAGATATATTCCCCTTGCAAATGGGGACTCCTGTGAATGGGACGGTATCACTATCGAAGCCCGTCCTGCCTATAATATCAACAGGAGAAATGATGAAGGGAACCATTTCCACCCAAAAGGGTTCGGCAATGGATATCTCTTTGATTTCGGAGGATACAAGGTATATGTGGCAGGTGATACAGAACCTATTGAGGAGATGAAAGAGCTTCCGAAGCTCGATATGGCATTCTTGCCCAAGAATCTCCCTTACACTATGACCGATGATGAATTTGTAGGACTGGCCAACCAGCTGAAACCTGCAGTTCTCTACCCTATACACTATTTTGAGATAGATTACCCTGCACTTGCAGCCAAATTGGATAAAGATATTGATTTTATAGACCCAGCTAAAGCTTAAATATATGCGTAGACTTATAGAGTGTGTCCCCAACTTCAGTGAGGGGCGTAATATGGATGTTATAAATCAGATAACATCTGTTATTGAGACAGTAGAAGGTGTAAAACTTCTCGATGTGGATCCAGGTGCCGCTACCAACAGAACAGTGGTTACTTTCGTAGGAGAGCCTGACAATGTGGTTGAGGCTGCCTTCAGAGCGGTTAAAAAGGCCTCTGAGGTTATAGATATGAGAAATCATCACGGAGAACACCCTCGTTTTGGTGCTACTGACGTGTGTCCTCTTGTACCTGTTTCAGGTGTCACTATGGAAGAGTGCGTGGAGTATGCGCATAAGCTTGGTCAGAGGATAGGTGAGGAGCTTGGAATCCCTGTATTTTGTTATGAATCGGCAGCAAAATGCCCTGAAAGGAAGAATTTGGCAGTATGCCGCGCAGGTGAATATGAAGCACTCCAGAAGAGGTTCACAGAGGGTGGCTGCATCCCAGATTACGGCCCAGCAGAATTCAATGAGAGGGTAGCCCTTTCCGGTGCCACAGCTGTAGGAGCCCGCGATTTTCTTGTTGCCATTAACTATAACCTGAATACAACATCTACCCGCAGGGCAAATTCTGTGGCATTTGACGTGCGTGAAAAAGGTCGCAAAAAGAGGGAAGGGGATCCTATCGTAGGCAAAGTGGTAAAGGATGAGAATGGCGAACCTGTATGGATTCCCGGTACATTGAAAGCTTGTAAAGCTATAGGTTGGTATATCGACGAGTATGGCATCGCACAGGTATCGATGAATGTTACAGACATTACCCAAACCCCTGTTCACGTGGCATTTGATGAGGTATGTGACAAAGCTTATGCAAGGGGCATACGTGTTACCGGCTCAGAGATAGTGGGTCTTATCCCCAAAAGGGTACTTATCGATGCAGGTAAGCACTATCTGACCAAACAGGGCCGCTCTTGCGGTATCCCAGAGGAGGATATAATCAAGATAGCAGTAAAATCTATGGGTCTTGATGACTTGAAACCTTTCAATCCACGTGAGAAGGTGATAGAGTATATCCTTGAAGATATGGACAAATCTGCGAAACTTATAGATTTGACTTGCAAAGGATTTGCAGAGGAGACATCACGCGAGTCTCCTGCCCCTGGTGGTGGATCGATTTCTGCTTATATGGGATCACTTGGTGCAGCTTTGGGATCTATGGTGGCAAACCTCTCATCGCATAAGCCAGGTTGGGACTCAAGATGCGGTTATTTCTCAGAGTGGGCAGAGAAGGGTGAAGCCCTGATGTATGAGCTTCTCCACCTAGTGGACGAAGATACCAATGCTTTCAACAGGATTATGGAGGCACTCGGTATGCCTAAAGGCAATGATCAGGAGAAAGCGGCCCGTGCAGCAGCACTTCAGGCAGCAACACTTTATGCAACTCAGGTTCCATTGAGGACAATGGAGGTATCATATAAGGTATTTGATGTAGTTGAGGCAATGGCCAAAGAGGGCAATCCAAACTCTGTATCGGATGCAGGTGTAGGTGCTTTGGCAGCCCGTTCTGCTGTTCTTGGGGCATTTCTGAATGTCAAGATTAACGCGGCAGGTCTGAAAGACCGTCAAACTGCGCAGGAGCTTATCGCCAGAGCGTCAGAGATAGCGGATAAAGCTCAGCAGAGGGAGAGAGAGATTCTGGAAGTTGTGGATAAAAAAATAGAGGAATAATAGATCTGCACTTGGTTATCTAAAAGTGGGAGATACAGTCGGTTTGTGTCGATTTGTATCACCCGCTTTTTTTTATTCAAAATTCATAGATTACAAATTGACAATAATGTAGCTATGGTTATGTAAAATATTCGCTTTTTGGTTACCATTTGTCACAGTGGTTTGGATATGTTTTTCCATTTCTTCAGTTTTGCGTGTGAAAATTTTAGATTTTTAGCATTATGAGAATAATAGGAACAGGAAGTGCACATCCGGCTTTGACAGTGACAAATCAGATGCTCGAGAAGTTTCTGGACACCAGTGATGACTGGATCCGTACAAGAACAGGGATAAGCCAGAGGCAGTTGATCTCTGATGAAAAACTGGAGGATCTGGCTGTAAATGCTGCAAAAAGGGCGCTTGAAAATTCCGGTATATCTGCAGGCGATCTTGATTTCATTATATGTTCAAATGTGGTGAACGAGTATATAACACCTGCTCTGAGCTGTATAATCCAGGGGAGGATAGGGGCAACTTGCCCTTGTATTGACCTTAATGGTGCTTGTGCCGGTTTTATCTACTCTCTGGATATAGCAGAGTCATATTTTTCCTCAAAAAAGGATATAAAACATATTTTGGTTGTATGTGCGGAGGAACCTACCCGTATGGTGGACTGGTCAGACCGGAGCACCTGCGTCCTTTTCGGAGATGGTGCAGGGGCTGTAGTATTGGGAAGAGGGGATAATGTCAAGTCAATAAGACTCACCACTACCAGCAAACAGGAGTCTCTTTACCAGCAGAGGAAACTTGAACATACCCCATTTATAACCAAGGAGGAGGCGGATGGCCCTTTGGTGATGAAGGGACATGATGTATTCAAACTTGCAGTCTCTTCCTCTCTGAGAGATATTGAGGGGGTGATAGCTGATGGCAATATAACCAAACATGATGTGGACCATTATCTTCTCCATCAGGCCAATATAAGGATTATAGATACTATCAGGGAGAGTCTTGACCAGTGCAGTGAAAAATTCCCCAACAATATCGAGAAGTATGGCAATACTTCATCTGCCAGCATCCCTATCCTTCTGGATGAGATGAATAAAGGGAGCAAACTTAAAAAGGGTGACAAGATTGTCTTGAGCGCTTTTGGTGCAGGTTTTACCACCGGTGCTTGCCTTTTGTACTGGTAATTTTGTAAATTAGCAAAAACTAAGGATATGATAAAAAGTAGAATATGTGAATTGTTGGGAATCAAATACCCAATCTTCCAAGGTGGAATGGCTTGGATTTCAGAATCATCTCTGGCAAGCGCAGTCTCAAATGCAGGGGGACTCGGTATAATATCTTGTGTAAATGCAGGTTCTGATGTAGTCAGAGAAGAGATAAGAAAATGCAAAAAACTTACAGACAAACCTTTTGCTGTAAATATCATGCTTCAGGCTCCAAATGCTGCCGAGATAGCACAGATGGTGATAGATGAGCAGGTCCCTGTTGTCACTACCGGGGCAGGTTCACCTTCGAAATATATGGATGGATGGCTTGCTGCCGGGATTAAGGTTATCCCTGTTGTGGCTGCTGCCTCATTGGCGTTGAGGATGGAGAGAATGGGTGCAGTAGCAGTAGTGGCAGAAGGTGGTGAATCCGGTGGACATATCGGAGAGATGAATACATTGGCACTTGTGCCGAATGTGGTCGATGCTGTAAGTATCCCTGTCCTGGCTGCAGGTGGAATAGGTGATGGAAGGGGTCTTGCTGCTGCATTTATGCTTGGGGCAGAGGGTGTCCAGTGCGGAACCATATTTCTTGGAGCCTCAGAGTGTATTATCCATCAGACCTATAAAGATAAAATTATCGCAGCCTCTGAGACAGATACCATAGTTACCGGTAAGACATTGGGTCACCCTGTCAGGGCTCTCAAAAGTCCATTTACCAAGAAATTTGCATCAATGGAGAAGGATCCGCAGGTGACACCGGAGCAGATCCTGGAGTATGGATCCGGCTCACTCAGAAAGGCTGTCCAGCAAGGGGATGAGCTTTATGGAAGTTTTATGGCAGGACAGAGTGTAGGTATGGTAAAAGGTATCAGACCTGCTGCAGAGATAATATCTCAGATGGTATCTGAAGCGGAAGGTATCCTTAAAATGGGTGGATCATGGATAGAAGAGTAGTAATTACCGGACTGGGAGTGGTATGTCCGCTGGGAAACGATGTAAACACGTTTTGGAACAATCTGATTCAAGGTGTCTGCGGGATAGATTTTATCAGAAACTTCCCATCAGATGATCTGCAGGTGAAGGTAGCAGGTGAGGTGAAGAACTTTGACCCTGCTGCATATGGGATACCGGCTGCTACAGCCCGTAAAGCTGATAAATTTACCCTTTTTGCCATGGCTGCAGCCAATCAGGCAATGAAGGATGCCGGTGCCACAGGTGTGGAGCCTGAGAGATTGGGGGTATATATCGGTTCAGGAATTGGTGGAATGCAAACGTTTATAAATGAGGTGGTAAACCTCAAGGAGAACGGACCACAGTGGGTGTCTCCCCTTTTCATCCCCAATATGATAGGAAATATTGCCTCGGGCAATGTGGCAATAACCCACAACGCCAGAGGTGTGTGCCTTCCGATAGTGACAGCTTGTGCTACCGGAACCCATTCGATAGGGGAGGCATATCGGGCCATCAAACACGGTTATGCAGATGTGATTATAGCTGGAGGTGCTGAAGCGGCACATGTGCCCCTCTCGATAGGGGGATTTGCGAACAGCAAGGCACTTTCAAGATCAGAGGATCCATTGGCAGCATCTCTCCCATTTGATGCACGCAGACAGGGCTTTGTAATAGCAGAAGGGGCAGGAATAGTGGTGCTGGAGGAGTATGAGAATGCATTGCGACGTGGTGCCAAAATATATGCAGAAGTGTCTGGATACGGCAATACTTGTGATGCATATCACTATACCGCCCCAAGACCTGACGGTTCGTGTGCTGCCAATGCATTTAAAGCGGCACTGGACCAGTCCGGTTATTGTGAAGACGATGTGGTACATATAAATGCACACGGGACAGGTACACCTATGAATGACAAATCAGAGACTTTGGCTATAAAGAGTGCATTCGGGGAAGAGGGGGCCAGAAAAGTGGCCATCTGCTCTACAAAATCGATGACAGGACACATGCTTGGTGCTGCGGGTGGCGTAGAGCTTGTTGCTGCAGCACTTGCCGTAGATCAGGGAATAGTACCCCCAACTATAGGGCTGACAGAACCGGATCCTGAGTGCGATCTGGATTATACTCCACTGAAAGCGAAAAAACTTGATATTACACTAGCACTCTCATCATCGCTCGGATTTGGCGGGCATAATGCTGTAGTTGCTTTAAGAAAAATTTGATATGGAAAGAGAAGAGATCAAACAATATCTTCCCCATAGGGAACCGATGCTCCTGGTAGACAGGATGGAGAAGGATGAAAATGGGGTAGTTCACGGAGAGTATCTGGTAAGGGGGGATGAGCATTTCCTCCAGGGACATTTCCCCGGCATACCTGTTGTTCCTGGGGTTATCCTGTGTGAAATATTGGGACAATGTTCGTCGATGCTGTTGCTTGAAGAGTTGGAAGGGGGAAAGTTAACACTTTATACAGGGCTGGATAAGATAAGATTCAAGAATGCAGTCCGCCCAGGGGACAAAGTGGAGGTGGAAGCACACCTTACAAACCGAAGGGCAAATATGTTTTTTATAGATGCCAAGGGATATGTGGATGGAAAACTTTGCGTAAGTGGAGTTCTTTCTGTAGCTTTGGTAGACAATTCTAAAATGGTTTGATATGAAAATGCTCGAAGGCAAAGTGGCTTTGGTCACAGGCGGAACAAGAGGAATAGGTAAAGCTATCGCACTGAAATTGGCATCACAAGGCGCATCGGTGGCATTCACCGGACAGCGCGAGAGTGAACATCTCCGCAATACTGAGAATGAGATATCTGCACTGGGTGTCAAATGTAAAGCTTATGTTTCAAATGCTGCGGACTATTCCCTTACACAGGATATGGTCGCAGAGATTCACAAGGAGTTCGGCAGAATAGATATCCTTGTCAACAATGCAGGGATTACCAGAGATGGTCTTCTTATGAGGATGACAGAGGAGCAATGGGATGATGTTATGACTGTCAATTTGAAATCAGCTTTCAACTTCTCCAAAGCAGTGGTTCCTGTTATGGCACGCCAGAGGGGAGGTTCTATAATCAATATTTCATCCATTGTGGGGATCACTGGAAATGCAGGCCAATGTAATTATGCAGCATCCAAAGCCGGTCTGATAGGCTTTACCAAATCTCTGGCAAAAGAGATGGGCTCAAGAGGCATCAGATCCAATGTCGTGGCTCCAGGTTTTATCAGGACAGAGATGACAGATGCTCTTCCGAAAGAGGTACAGGAAGAATGGGCCAAGCGTATTGCCCTCAGAAGGCTTGGTGAGGGAGATGATATCGCCAATGTAGTCCTTTTCCTTGCATCTGAGCTATCTTCATATGTTACTGGGCAGGTCATTACTTGTGACGGTTGTATGATGTAATTCCCCAGATATTACCTTAAAAATAAGAGGTGGTCCGTAAGGGCCACCTCTTTTTATCTAAAGGATAGAGATCCTCGGGATATACCCGAGGATGACCATCTATTAATATCCAGGGTTCTGGTAATCCTTCATAACAGGGTTAGCATTGATCTCGCCCTGGCTGATAGGAAGAATAGTTTTGTAGAAATCTCTGGTTACCCAGCCATTAGCTAGCTGACCTCTACCCTCGTGAGGAGGATTAGTTGAATTTCCGAATGCATTGTCATCATATTTGATAGTCATATTCTGACGCATATACTCGAAGAATACAACACCTTCGCACATAAGCTCTCTTCTTCTCTCATCCATAACGTCTTCTACTGTTACAGCTGCAGGAGCTACCCAGTCAGGGTTTCTCTTAGCGATTGCACCAAGATACTCAACAGCTTTAGCGTTGTTAGAAGTTCTTACTGCGCACTCAGCAGCGTTTAGATAAACTTCAGAAAGACGGAATACTTTGATGTTTACAGAAGTACTTGTAGAACCTTCGTCACCTTTAAGGTCAACGCTTCCGCTATATTTGTAGTTAGCACCTTTACGGCCTGTACCATCCTCTTCGTCTGACTGGTCAAAATCCATGATACCCCAGCGTACATCGTTAGGACCCATAAGATCCAACCAGTATTTACTTGCTAGGAATACACCACCAGCAGAGATACCGTGAGCACGACGACGATAGTATGCACCAAGGCTGCTGTCACCAGGATCGTTCTCACCTGCTTTGATATTCAATTCGAAGATAGACTCTGAACCATACTCTTTAGTCCAAGACTCAACCCATTTAGCAGGGGTGTAAAGTTCATATTTGCCACTTGTGATAATGCTTTCAGCTACTTTAAGAGCCTCTGAGTAGTTATCCATGTACATATAAACTTTAGAAAGAAGAGCCTGGTTAGCATAGTAGTTGATGAAACCGTTGTTAGTACCTTTACCAAGTAGAGGAGCTGCATCTGTAAGGTCTTTCACGATCTGAGTGTAAACCTCACCTACAGTGTTTCTTGGAAGCTGAGCGTTTGCGTCAACAGGGGCAGTAACGATAGTGATACCAAGGGCATTCTGATCCATGTTGTAAGGTTTGCCATATAGACGAACCAAGTCGAAGTGCATAAGGGCACGTAGAGTCAGAGCCTGACCTTTGTACTCTTCAAGTTCTTCTTTCTCAGTGTTCTCAGTGTCTTTTAGCAACTCATCAATGTTAGAGATGATGTTGTTTGCCTGGCAAAGGCAGTTGTAGATAGTTGACCAATAGCCACTATAGTTATTGCTTTCAGGAGTGTGGTTGAAGTAGTACCAACCGTCACCACCGTTACCTGCTGAGAAGATGGTAAGGTCACCACCTTTTGCATCAGCATACATAGGGAAGTTTCTGCCGTAGTAGCTTGTGCTGGTCATTTTGTTCATAAGACCATTAAGCATGATCTGTGCATCAGTTGCATTCTGAATAGAGATCTCAGAACTTACCTGATTACTTGGCTTCACATCAAGAAAACCTTGGCAAGAAGCTGTGAACAGAATCACAAGAGCTGCAAGTAATATATTAATTTTTTTCATTGTCTTATCCATTTAATTGATTAGAAGCTAAGTTCGATACCGAAAGTATAGGTTTTTCCAACTGGAGTTTCCCAACCTCTTGTACCATATTCGTTAACCACAGGGTCTGCATTTTTATACTTAGAGAAGGTAAGAAGGTTACCGCCATTGAAGTATACTCTGGCATTCTTAAGGTGCATCTTCTTAACAACGTCTGAAGGAAGAGTATAACCTACAGATACAGTGCTTAATCTTAGGTAAGACGCGTCATATAGCCAACGGGTAGAACATCTCATTGCATCGGTCCAGTCATCACCACTTAGACGAGGAAGTGTACCGTTAGTTCTGTTGTCAGCTCTCCACATTTGGTCATAGTAGAATTTAGATCTTGTACGCTCCCAGTAGTAACCGTCATCAGCTACGTCTTTAGCAGCACCGTCATAAAGTTTACCACCGATCTTGTAAGTGAAGTTCAAACCTACTGTCAAGCCTTTCCACTCGATGTCAGTGTTGAAACCACCGAATAGAGCAGCGTGAGCATCACCGATGATAACCTCGTTGGCATCATTGTAGTCATAAACTGCTTTTTTGCCGTTTACCATCTTGTCCTCTTTAACTGGATCATCACCTTCCTGCTCGTTTACGAACCATAGGTTCTGACCATTTTCAGGGTCAACACCTGCCCATTCACGACCATAGAATGCAAGGGTTGATTCACCTTCTCTGTAGATAAACTGAGCTCTTGCGTCACCACCTGTAGGGTCAGACCAGATAATATCCTGTTTACCGTAAAGTGAAGTTACTTTAGAGTCAATGTGTGAACCATTGATACCAGCGCTCCAACGGAAGTTAGAGTTTTTGATGATGTCACCAGAAAGTTCAAACTCGATACCTTTGTTGTTGATCTCACCAACGTTTCTTAGAGTTGAGCTGAAACCAGTGATGTAAGAGATAGGAACACTCTGAAGAAGGTCTTTAGAATCTCTGTTGAACCACTCAACGCTACCACGTAGTCTGTCATCGAAGAAACCGAATTCAAGAGCAACGTTAGCAGTGTAAGAAGTCTCCCATGAAAGGTTTGCATCAGCTGCATTTGCCAAAGCACCACCTGGCTCGCCAAGGTACTGGTATGAGTAAGCAGCTAGTGAACGCCAACCGTAGTTAGATGAAGGAAGGGTACCGTTAACACCGTAAGAAGCTCTAAGTTTCAATGCGCTGACAACGTCCTGTGATTTCATGAAGTCCTCATGGTCAATTCTCCAAGAAGCTGCTACTGACCAGAAGTTACCCCAACGGGTGTCAGGACCAAGTCTTGAAGAACCGTCACGACGGTAAGAACCTGAAATGTAATATTTGTTGTCGTAGTTGTACTCTGCACGAGAGAGGATAGACATGATTGAGTTACCCCACCAGTATGCATTTGCATCAAGGATACCTGCAGTAGCAACAGTCTGAAGTGAACCTACAGGAAGGTTGTCACCAGAAGCGCGTACGAAGTCAGTAACGTTTTTCTCTGCCTCGAAACCAGCAAGGATACCTACAGTGTGTTTGTCAGCAAATGTTTTGTTGAAGTTCAAAGTAGTTGAAGATACCAATGTCTGGTAGTTGGTAAGCATTTCAGTAACGTGACCGTGCTCGCCAGTCCAGTTGTAGTGGTCTGCGCTATAGTAAACGTGATCTCTGATGCGGGTGTCATCATATGAGAATACAGTTCTTAGGTTCAACCAGTCAGCGAATTTGATGTTGATAGTCTCGTTAACAGAGATTTTCAAGTTCTTTGAGTAGTTATCCCAAGTGTCAGCGTAGTAAACCTGGTTGTATGCGTAGCTACCATAACGAGCTGTCCAAGGATCATTGGTCTTGTAGTCATATGGATAGTAGAAGCCCCACAACAAGTTTCTTGTCTGCAAGTAGTAGTTGGCACCAAGGTTACGGGTATCGTTGAAGCCGACTTTGTTAGTGTGTGCAAGGTTAACATTGGTTGAGAAATCCAACCAGTTGCCAACTTTCTGGTTTACACTTACGCGACCTGCGATACGGGCGAATTCGTTGGTGTTTGTACGACCTCTATCTTTAGTGTAAGAAAGAGAGGTGTAGTATGTAGTGTTATCTTTACCACCACTTACTGCCAAGTCATAAGTCTGATAAACACCTGTACGGAAGTAAGCGTCTTCCCAATCGAAGTAGTTACCAGGGGTACGGCCAGCTTTTGCAGCGTCATCATTGTAAGATTCAACGATGATTTTATCGTATACACCAGGACCGGCAGATGTGATTTTATATCCGTGTTTGTTGAATTTGCTGTTCAAAGATTTAAGAGATGCAGCACTTGCTTTTTCATCGCTTAGGGTAGAGAGGTTAGTGTAATCTACGCCTTTACCTCTGTTGGCATCCCAAAGAACCATATAAAGCATTTCGATGTTCTCTTGAGTGCTAGCCACTTCGTAGTTGTCAGTTGCCCAAGAAGGGGTGATACCTACAGAAGCTCTGAATGTTACAGAAGGTTTGCCTGATTTACCTTTTTTAGTGGTAACAAGGATAACACCGTTTGCAGCACGAGAACCGTAAAGAGCAGATGCAGCAGCATCTTTCAATACTGTAATAGACTCGATGTCATTAGGGTTGATTGAGTTCATCACACTGTTTGAAGTGTAGATGTAGTCACCCATCTGACCTGAACCTGAAGTAGCAGGAACACCGTCGATTACGTAAAGAGGTTCGTTTGTAGCGTTCATAGAACCGATACCACGAATACGGATAGATGGAGCAGAACCAGCCTGACCTGAAGTGGTAGTAATCTGCATACCAGCTACTTTACCGTTCATAGCTGATTCAAATGAAAGAGAAGGAACATCTTTGATAGCGTCTTGTTTAACTACTGAAGCGGCACCAGTATAAGTACCTTTCTTAGCAGTACCGTAAGCTACCACGATAGTCTCTTCCAAAGACTCTGCCTCAGGTGTGAGGGATACGTCGATGGTTTGTCTACCATTAACGGGGATTTCGATAGGATAATATCCTATGTAAACAAACTGAAGGACAGCATTAGATGGTACTGACATGGTATATTTACCATCAACGTCAGTAGAAGCACCTGTTTGAGTCCCTTTAACGATGATAGAAGCTCCGATAAGTGGAGATCCATCAGCGGCGTCGGTAACTGTACCAGACACCTGGACATTTTGTGCTACAGCAGCAAAAGATAGTAATGCAGCAATAGCAACTAGAATCAATTTCTTCATAGATAGATTTTGATTGTGGTTAATAAATATTAAAAATTGGTTTTTAGTTTCAGTAAAGATCTTCCTACTTTTATAGAAAGATTTTAGCAAATCTAATCAAAAAAAATATAAATAGAAAGAATTTTTAGAAAAAATGCGTTATAAAATGGCCTTGAAGTAGTTTTTTTGTTAAAATCTGATTACAAAAAAGAGGCGGTCCACTGGAACCGCCTCTTTGGTGTATTGTCGTGTCTCTATATTTTCTCGATTATAGAGCCAGTTTCTTGTATGAATTGTAACGCAATTTTGCGTACTCTTCAGTCTTGGTGAACAACTCTTCAGCCTCAGCAGGGAACATCTTGGTAAGAGAGCTGTAACGAACCTCACCTTTGATGAAATCCTGGAACTTGCTCCAATCTGGCTCTTTGCTGTCAAGAGAGAATGGATTCTTACCCTCTTCAGCAAGTGCTGGATTGAATCTGTAAAGATGCCAGTAACCGCACTCTACAGCAAGTTTCTCTTCGTATTGGCTCTTGCCCATACCATTTCTCAAACCGTGGTTGATACAAGGTGCGTAGGCGATGATTAGTGATGGTCCATCATAAGCCTCAGCCTCTTTAAGGGCGTTGAAGAATTGAGCCTGGTTAGCACCCATAGCTACCTGTGCCACGTATACATAACCGTAGCTCATAGCCATCATACCAAGGTCTTTCTTGCGTACTTTCTTACCTGAGGTAGCGAATTTTGCAACAGCACCTGCAGGGGTAGATTTAGATGACTGACCACCGGTGTTAGAGTAAACCTCAGTATCAAGTACCATTACGTTTACATTTTCACCAGATGCCAATACGTGGTCAAGTCCACCATATCCGATATCGTATGACCAACCGTCACCACCGAAGATCCACTGGCTGCGTGCAGCGATGTAGTCTTTAATCTCAAGGAGTGCTTTGCAAGTGTCACATCCGCATGCTTCCATCATAGGAACAAGGGCATCTGCCACTTCGCGAGTAACAGCAGCGTCAGATCTGTTCTCAAGCCATTTTGCAAACAGCTCTTTCATCTCTGATGAGCACTGAGGGCACTCAAGACCTTCCATCATGAGTTTAGCTACAGTGTTGCGGATAGTTTCGGTACCCACTTTCATACCAAGACCGAACTCAGCATTGTCTTCGAACAATGAGTTAGCCCAAGCTGGACCTCTGCCGTTCTTGTCAGTGCAGTAAGGTGATGAAGGGAATGAACCTGAGTAGATAGATGAACATCCTGTAGCGTTTGCTACCATCATTCTGTCACCGAACAACTGTGAAATAGCTTTTAGATATGGAGTCTCACCGCAACCAGCACAAGCACCAGAGTACTCAAATAGAGGCTGTGCGAACTGAGAGTTCTTAACGTTTTGTGTTTTAGGAGCTACAGTGTCTTTGTAACCAACCTGTGAGTGCATGTAGTCAAATACAGGCTGTTGGTCAAGCTGGCTCTCAAGTGAAGTCATTACAAGAGCTTTCTCTTTGGCAGGACATACATCGGCACAGTTACCGCAACCTGTACAGTCCATTACAGATACCTGCATTGTGAAGTTGTAGTCCTTGAATGCAGCGTTGCCTTTCTTGCTCTTAACACCTGCAGGAGCTTTGGCAAGCTCTTCGTCTGTGCTTAGGAATGGACGGATAGCAGCGTGAGGACAAACGAAAGCACACTGGTTACACTGGATACAGTTTTCAGACATCCATGTAGGTACGTGAGTAGCGGCACCACGTTTTTCGTAAGCAGCAGTACCTGCAGGGATAGTACCGTCAGCATATTCGCCGGTAAATGCACTTACAGGGATATCGTAACCGTTCTGAGCGTTTACTACGTCAGCTACGTTGCGTACCCATTCTGGTGCGAGACGGTCGAAGCTTGAAGGGCTGAATTTAGAGTGAAGGTTCTTCCACTCTACAGGAACCTCGATAAGTTCGTATTCAGCACCTCTGTCTACTGCAGCGTAGTTCATGTTTACGATCTTCTCACCTTTCTTGCCATAAGATTTGTCGATAGCTTTCTTCATAAGGGCTACAGCCTGCTCGTAAGGGATGATGCCGGTGATTTTGAAGAATGCTGACTGAAGGATGGTGTTGGTTCTGTTGCCAAGGCCGATCTCTTCTGCAATCTTGGTAGCGTTGATAACGTACATCTTGATATCGTTCTGTGCTACTACCTGTTTGATGTGGTCAGGAAGTCTCTGAGCAGTCTCCTCTGCGCTCCAAAGGCTGTTAAGAAGGAATGTACCACCTCTCTTGATACCTTTAAGAACGTCATATTTGCGTAGATATGAATATACGTGGCAAGCTACGAAGTCAGGGGTAGAAACCAAATAAGGTGAAGTGATAGGCTCGTCACCGAATCTTAGGTGTGAGCAAGTGTATCCACCTGATTTCTTAGAGTCATAGTCGAAGTATGCCTGGCAATATTTGCTGGTGTTGTCACCGATGATCTTGATGGTGTTCTTGTTGGCACCTACTGTACCGTCTGAACCAAGACCGTAGAATTTAAGTTCATAAGTACCTTTTTTAGCCAATGAGATCTCCTCTTTAGCAGGTAGAGACTTGAAGGTTACGTCATCCACGATACCGATAGTGAAGTCGGTCTTAGGCTGTTTGGCTTTAAGGTTCTCAAATACTGAGATAATCTGTGCAGGGGTAGTGTCTTTAGATGAAAGACCATAGCGGCCACCTACGATAAGAGGCATATCGCCACCTCTCTCTGCAAGAACAGATTTGATATCAAGGTATAGAGGTTCACCCACTGAGCCTGGCTCTTTGGTGCGGTCAAGAACTGCGATTCTCTTCACGCTCTTAGGAAGAACTCTCAAGAAATATTTAGCTGAGAATGGTCTGTAAAGACGTACGTTGATAACACCAACTTTCTCACCCTGTGACATAAGTTTGTCAACAACCTCTTTGATGGTTTCAGTAACTGAACCCATAGCGATGATGATGTTTCTGGCGTTAGGATCACCATAGTAATCGAAAGGAAGGTAGTGACGGCCGGTAAGTTCAGAGATCTCACCCATATAGCGTGCTACGATATCAGGAACTGATGTGTAGTAAGGGTTAGAAGCCTCGCGTGCCTGGAAGTATACGTCAGGGTTCTGAGCTGTACCGCGGGTTACAGGTTTGTTAGGGTTAAGTGCTCTCTCGCGGAATTTTGCAAGAGATTTCTCACTTACCATTTTCTTCAAATCCTCTGGATTAAGAAGCTCGATCTTCTGAATCTCGTGAGAGGTGCGGAAACCGTCGAAGAAGTGTACGAAAGGAATGCTTGATTTGATGGTAGAGAGGTGTGCTACTGCACCAAGGTCCATAGCTTCCTGAACACTTGAAGATGCAAGCATAGCAAAACCTGTCTGGCGGCAAGCCATTACGTCCTGGTGGTCACCGAAAATAGAAAGAGCCTGTGCTGCAAGTGCACGAGCTGATACGTGGAATACCGTAGGAAGCATCTCTCCTGCGATTTTGTACATATTCGGGATCATAAGGAGCAAACCTTGTGATGCGGTGAAAGTGGTGGTAAGGGCACCGGCCTGAAGTGAACCGTGTACAGCACCTGCTGCACCTCCTTCACTTTGCATTTCGGTTACTTTAACAGTCTGACCGAAGATGTTTTTCTTTCCGAAAGCAGCCCATTCGTCAACAAGCTCAGCCATTGTTGAAGAAGGGGTGATAGGGTAGATGGCGGCATGTTCGCTGAACATATATGCAGCATAAGCCGCCGCATAATTGCCATCGCAGGTAATAAATGTCTTCTCTGTAGCCATTATATTTTCGTATTAAATTTGAATTTTGAAATGATTCGCGTACAATATCGGGCAAAGATACATAAAAATCAATTAAAATATCGCGTCCGGATTACATTTTTTTATTAACCCCTCCAGAACGGCCCCAGGGCCCAATTCTGCATACTCTGTGGCCCCATCTTTGGTCATATTCATTACAGTCTGAGTCCATTTTACAGGTGATGTCAGCTGCTTGAGCAGGTTCTCTTTTATTTCTGCGGGAGAGGTGTGGGGTAGGGCATCCACATTTTGGTATACCGGGCATATTGGGGTGTGGAACTGTGTCTTCTCTATAGCTTCAGCCAGCTCCTGGCGGGCAGGCTCCATAAGTGGTGAGTGGAATCCCCCACCAACAGGTAGTGGAAGAGCCCTTTTGGCACCTGCCACCTTCATCGCCTTGCAGGCCTCCTGGATCTCATCCACCGGTCCTGAAATCACCAGTTGCCCCGGACAATTGTAATTGGCTGGGACAACATCCTTGAAGCCTCTGCACACCTCTTCCACCTTTTCATCCGGGAGGTTGATTACTGCAGCCATTGTTGATGGTCTCATTTCGCAGGCCCTCTGCATTGCCATTGCCCTTGCGTAAACAAGCTTCAGTCCATCCTCAAAAGCGATGGCACCTGAAGCCACAAGTGCAGAGAATTCTCCCAGGGAGTGCCCTGCTACCATATCCGGCTTGAAGTCTTTGATAGTGAGGGCTTCTGCCACAGAGTGGAGAAATACTGCAGGTTGGGTCACTTTGGTCTGTCTGAGGTCATCGGCAGAGCCCTCAAACATTATATCTGTTATTCTATATCCCAAAATTTCGTTTGCCTTCTCAAATAGCTCTTTCACCTTTGGATCGGATTCATAAAGGTCGCGACCCATTCCTGTAAATTGGGATCCCTGTCCGGGGAAAACATAAGCTTTCATCTTATCAAAATTTGGTTAAATGGATTATATTTGCACCCGGAACCAACTCATGCGCCCGTAGTTTAATGGATAGAATTGAAGATTCCGGTTCTTTAGGTTGGGGTTCGATTCCCCACGGGCGTACTATTTTTCCTCTACCTCTTCGTATTCCACATCCTCTATAAGTTTTTCTGCCTCAGAGGTTTTTGTCATATCCTTATAAATCTTGCGAAGTTTCTTGGTCGAGATGATCTCAGTCAATGAGTAGACAAGAAGGGAGATTCCGAAAAATATGAAAAGCCACTCCATGGAGCTGAAAGGGTTGAAGAATATCACTATGCCGCATGCGGTGGTGATAAGGGGTCCTATGAAGAGCGATGCAGGTGCCCCTGTCTCCCTGCGGGATGATATCAGTGCTGCTACCTCACTTGCCCCGATGAGCAGGAGAATTGCCCCGAAAAGGAACATTATTATCCCAACGAAGAATGTGGGGAATATTACCAGTACAAGGCCAAAGACCAATGTGATGGCTCCGTTGATCGAGAGGAAGGACCGGTTCTTCCCTTCATCAGGTTTTTTTGAAAAAATCATCGTTACTGCCCCGAGAAGGAGGAAGACAGATCCGATGGCAATCACTATAGTTCTTACGGCGGCGTCAGGCCAGATGACAAGCACTATGCCGACAAGGGCGGCGATTATTGCCCTCGAGTATCCGTAAGAGCGGTCAAAAAACATCAAAAAAGATTTCATATCCTAAAATTTATAGATTTTTCGTTTATACTTTCAATTTTATGCCAAGTTTTACCAGAAGGTGTGTACTCCATACACACAGGAGGGAGAATCCCACGCAGGTGAGGATCCCCAATATCCCGTGGTCGCACCACTCTGGTCGGATTGTCCCCACCCCTGTCAGGCGCAGCAGGGAGTACCAGATGTATGGCAGAAGGTAGCAGGTTAGTGTGGCGGTGCCGGCTGCCCCTATTATATTGAACCAGTGCCCTTTGCCCCTCTCTGTAGCCCAGCTCAGCAGGGCATATAGTGCAACAGCGATTGCGGAGCTGTAGAAGACCCATGGGATGGTGGCATATAGCTTGGAAATGTGCCAGAATTGGTTTGAGACTACACCCAGGATGATTAGTCCAGAGGTAAGCCCAGCTGCGTACATAGCCCTTCTGTGTCGGGCTTTTCCGCGTGTCCTTATATCCAGAAGCGAGAGGATGATTCCACCCATTGTGAGTGCGCAGTGTGCCCCTGTATCAATATGCACTATCTGGGCAAAAGCCTCTAGGGCATTCCCCTCTGGGAGATTGAGCAGAGGTGCTCCGCTCTGGAGAGTCTTGCATCTGAGCATGCACCATATGCAGAATGCGCCCCAGAACAATATCAGAACTTTCAGGTTTTGTCTTACAAAGAAGTAGATGGTAGCACAGACAAGGTATGTCCATCCGATAAGTCCCAGAATCCCCCACCATCTGGGCATGAGCATGTTGCCCCCATTGTCCCTGAATATTATTGCCAGAAAGGCAAGCAGAGAGATTCCTGTCCATTTGAGGATGATGTATGCCATCTTTTTGCGGGGGTTGTCAGTTTTGGGGTATCCATTCCATATAAGGATAAATGAGATGACCAGGAGCAATTTGAAAATCTGGGGGTTGATCCCTATGATTGGGGCGATCCCACCTTCAAGATTTACCAGAAATACCCCCATCAGCAGGAGTGCCAGGGTTCTGGAGAGGATGTGGCCGAAAACCACCTGACCCGATTTCCCCTTGGAGAAAGAGTTCTCTATGGCGTACGGAATGGACATTCCTACCACAAAGAGAAAGCAAGGGAAAACGATGTCGGAGAGGCCCAGAAAGTCCTCTTCCCAGTCGGCGTGCCCCATCCAGTGGGGATAGGAGACATTCCACAGGTCATTGACAAAGACCATAAGTGTCATCGTCAAAGCACGCAAAATGTCGATGGCCTGGTTTCTGTGGGATAGAGGGGGTGTTGTCATTTTGTATCTTAAAATAATTACAATAATAGTGATTTTTGACAATATTTTTTAATTTTGTAGGCATAACATTATAACATTTGTAATTATGAGTTCATTTACCCCCTGGACATTGTTTGTCGATATGGGAATAGTAGCAGCCCTTTTGCTTGTAGGAAAGCTTATCAGGGTTAAGGTTAAAGGTGTCCAGAAGATGTTCATTCCACCCAGTCTTATCGCCGGTTTTCTGGGTCTGTTGCTTGGCCCGGAGGGGCTCGGTTGGCTTCCGTTTTCGGGGCAGTTGGGTACATACGCAGGTATCCTGATTGCATTGGTATTCGCATGTCTCCCTTTTACATCTGCAAAGGTAACAAAGGAGCAGAGGGGTGGTATCGGCAAGATGTGGGCTTATTCTCAGAGTGGTATGCTTTTGCAGTGGGCATTCGGTGGCTTTTTGGGGGTATTGGTGCTCTGCCAGATATGGCCATTGGACAAAGCATTCGGTATATCGATGCCGTGCGGGTTCTGCGGAGGTCACGGAACAGCTGCTGCCATAGGTACCGCTTTCCAGAGATTCGGCAATGAGGAGATGCTCACCCTGGCTATGACAGCAGCTACAGTGGGTATTCTCGCATCTGTACTTATCGGAATGGTGATGATCAAATGGGCCACCCGCAAGGGGCACACTTCATATCTTTCAGATTTTTCAGCCCTTCCAGATGAATTGAGGACAGGTCTTCTTCCTGAAGGTAAAAAGGAGAATATGGGAGAGTCATCGTGCTCATCGATCTCAATAGATGGCCTTGCATTCAACCTGGCAGTGGTGATCCTTGTAGCATTTGGCGGTTATCTCATCAGTAAAGGGGTAAATCTTATGTTCCCGACATTTGAATTGCCCGTGTTCAGTTGTGCATTTATCGTCGGTATCCTTGTCAAGATGGTTATGGATAAGGTAAATGTAACACAATATGTATGCAAGAAGACTGTAGGTCACCTCAGTGGCACTTTTACAGATTTCCTTGTGGCATTCGGCATTTCATCCATCAAGCTTTCTGTGGTGGCAAATTATATAGTTCCGCTAAGTATCCTGTTGGTTTGCGGTCTGTTGTTTACATTGGCTTATGTGTTCGGCATGGGACGCAGGATGTTCAAGGGTGACGGGTGGTTTGAGAAATCCGTATTTACCTGGGGCTGGTACACAGGTACTATGGCTATGGGTATTGCCTTGTTGAGGGTAGTGGACCATGAGATGAAAAGCAGATGTCTCGATGACTATGCACTCGCATACCTCTTCATAGCCCCCGTCGAAATAGCCCTTATTACTTTCGCACCTGTGGCGTTTGTCAATGGGTACGGAGTCCACTTCCTGGGTATTGTGCTTGTGGCGGCGCTCGTAGTAATGGGTGTGGCTGGAGCCAAAGGGTGGCTGAAGAAAAAATAAATTTTTGATATTAAGGATGAAAAGGTTTCTGATCGTCATATCAGTAGTGTTGTTGGCCTCCTGTGTCAGAAATGAACTGGGAGACAGAGACCTTTTTTCAAATTCCAGGATTGAGTTTGTCGCCGCTGAGTATGAAGTGGCTGTTACCCGTGCCCCGGATGATGCGGAAGAGTTCAAATCCCTCTTTATAGGGATGATGGGTACAGATTCCATTTTTCTGACGGTGACTGAGGAGCCTATACCACCTCGTGTTGTTACCAAAGGGGAGGGGAGTGTGGAGGAGTTTTCCATTGTGGGATTCAAGGACGATGAGCAGTCACCTTATGTGAATCTCAAAGTCTCTACAGAAAATAACTGGGTATCATATGAACCAGCACTATATTGGCCTTACAGGTTCGATGAGCTCCATTTTTTTGCGAGTTCCCCAAATGAAAACAATACCCTCTTCACCCCAGTTTCATATACGGTGGACAGTGAAAATGATTCATATGGTGTCGTTCTGGATTATACCGTTCCTGCAGGAGAAGAGAATCAGAGTGCAGATGTTCAGGTGGACCTCATATATGCCATTGCACCTGAGCAGACCAAGGAAAACGCCCCTTGCGAACTTACCTTTGTCCACCTCCTCTCCTCTGTAGAGTTCCGAATCGGGGATGTAGGGGACAATACAGCTAAAATATCTGAAGCGATAGTGGTTCTGAACAATGTGAAATCTACGGGAAGATGTACTCTTGAGGCATCTACTACTGCAGAGAATGTCACATGTCTTACTGCGGAGAATATCACATGGTCGCTGAATGAGAATCTGGAGGCATACAGCAAGATTGTGGAGCCGGGTCTGGCATTCAAGGTCATCCCACAGATGATAGCGGGGAGTGGAATCTCTTTTGAACTGACCCTGAAAATAAGTGATGAGGAAAGTGGTGCAGTAGTGACCCATCAGTTTCCGGTAGTGTTGATGAAAGACATCACTTCTGAGTGGAAACCCAATAAGAAATATACATACACCCTCCGCAAACAAGGAGAGGTGAAAGTGGCTGTCGGTGCCACTGCGGACGATCACACAATAAGAGGAGTAAGCATTCAGAACAGAGGATTCAATAAATCTTACATAAGAGCAGCGATAGTGGGGTACTGGTCTGTAGTTGATGAATCTGGAGTAGAGGTGGCGGCAGCCTCGTGGGATATAAATGAAGCAAGTGTAGGTACACTTGTTAAAGGTACAGGTTGGGAAAACCATTGGGTGGAGATAGACGGGTTTTATTATCACCTCTCACCTGTAGCACCAAGTGGATATACAGCTCCACTTTTTGACAGATATGAATTGAAAAAGATTACAGCTCCGGTAAGTGGCTCGGAGCTGAAAATAAGTGTGGTTACCCAGGCTGTGGAGGTGGGTAAAGTGGTAGAGGCCTGGCCGGAATTCACATCACCAAGCAATTGATGTTATGGAAAAGATGCGTACTCTCATATTGTCAATGGTTATCATTCTGACAGGGGTGTGGAGCCTTTCTGCTCAGACATTGCCTACTTCCACTTTGCCTACTTCAGGGGAGTGGGGAAGGTTTGCAAATGTAGTGGATGGATCGGGAGAGGTCAAACTCACTGGAGATATATCTATGGTCGGGGTTATCAGGATAGATAAAGGGAAGATTCTCAAGATTACCGTTGATACTGATAAAGCCACCAAAAATAACATAACTATCTCCAACATAGGGATTGGTGTTTGGGTTGAAGGGAATCAGTCGGCTGGAACTTATGGACGTTCCCGTATGTTTACGGTAAAGGGAAAGAGTGCAAATGGTGAATATGGCAGACTGATAATTGAGGCACCCGAAGGGTACACCATCACTCTGGATGGAGGCAGAACCAATGGACGAACTTTAAGTGAAGCCATAGCAAACGAAGGTATACTGGAGTTGAAAAATGTGGTTATTCAGAATGTAGATGGACAGTATTCCGGAGGTGGGGCCATCCTGACATATGACAAAGCAGCATCAACCACAGTGGAGAACTGTACATTCACCAATTGTCATACTATCCATAATGGTGGTGCCATCAGTGTGGAGACTGCTGCTACTACCACCTTGACCGGCTGTACATTTGAAAATTGCACATCCGGGTCTGTAGGTGGAGGTATATATATAACTTCATCTGCTCCTACTACTATAACAGATTGTGCAATAAGTGGTTGTAGTGCAAATTCTAATGGCGGGGGAATATGTCTTTCACAATCTTCAGGAGTGACATTAGATGGTTGTACCATAAGTGGTTGTAGTGCAAATTCCAATGGTGGGGGAATATATCTTTCACAATCTTCAGGAGTGACATTGGATGGTTGTACCATAAGTGGTTGTAGTACAAATTCTAATGGCGGGGGAATATATCTTTCACGATCTTCAGAAGTGACAATGGATGATTGTGCCATAAGTGGTTGTAGTTCAAATTCTAATGGTGGGGGAATATATCTTTCACAATCTTCAGAAGTGACAATGGATGGTTGTACCATAAGTAGTTCCTATGCATATTCTCAGGGTGGTGGAATTTACCTCTCATCTTCGCAGACCACTACCACATTTAAAAATGGTGAGATTTCAGAGTGTACCTCCCAGTTGGGAAGTGCAGTTATGCTTATTGGCTCCGGAGCATTGGTTATTATGGATTCAGATGTAAAAGATTGTATCTCCGGAGGGGGGACAACTGCCAATTCTGGCGGAGCCATAAGGACCTATGGCAGTGTCGATGCGAGTCTGTATCTTACAAGGGTCAACTTTACGGGTAATAAGGCAAAAAGGAATAAAAATTGGGATAATACCTTGGCTAAGGATGCCAATGGTGGAGCCCTTTTCTGGAACGCCCGTGGTAAGGATACTACCAAATGTGTCATCGATGGGTGTACTTTCAGTGGGAACAGCTCAGAGGACAATGGTGGAGCCATCAAATCACAGGCAACCCTGGTGTTTAGAGGTGCTCAAACAGAGATAACTGGCAACACTGCACCGGTAGGTGCCGGCTTGTATATTGAGGGGTATCAGGGTGGTTCTGGCGTGTCTGGTGAAAGAACCATAGATTACGACCTCAATCAATATATGTATATCCACGACAATATTGCCCCTGCATATCAATATGGAGGTGAGACTATCCCCGGCAGAGGGGCTGGTGTTCATCTCTATTTCGGACCTGAAATGACCCTTGAGGCGAACTCTACCATTGAACTTAATATGGTGGGTGCACAGATAGAGAATAATCATGCTGGAGGGTATATTCAGTCTGAAGATGGAATTGTGTCAGAGTCTGCAAGTGCCGGAGGATTGGGAGGTGGTCTATACTTTGAAAACACTTCTCTGGAAGCGATGGGATATGATTTCAATATTCTGCTAGATTATGGAACGGTGAGCGGCAATACTGCTTCACAAGGTGCTGGTATATATGTTTCGAAAGGTTCTATTGGCCCGGAAGATGATCAAGAGCCACAAACTCCTGCAAGACTACAGCAGGGTAATGCCAATACTCTTACTGTAAGTAGTAATGTGGCAGTTTCCGGTGGTGGAGGAATCTGTGTTGTGGACGGAAGTTTGAATATGCCTAACGGTACCATAACTTTGAATAGTGTCTCCGGTACAGGTAATGGTGGAGGTGTATATGTGGAGAATGGGAACTTTACCATCGGAGCCGGCGAGGTGAGCTCTAATGCTCTGGCCGACGGTATGGGGGCAGGTGTCTGTGTAACTGGTAGCGGAGGGCTTGGAAACTTCACCATGAGAGGTGGAACCATCAAAAATAATACAAATAGCTCCAACAATGGAGGGGGTGTATATGTGGATGGAGGCAACTTTAATCTTGAGAGCGGCTCTATTACTACCAACACTTCCGGTTTGAATGGTGGAGGTGTATATATCAATGGTGGCAACTTTACTTTGAATAGTGAAGATGGCTCCATAACCGGCAATAGCGCGGCAAACGGAGGTGGTGTTTTTCTCAATAACGGAGACTTCTCCCTTGTAACCGGTACAATATCGGGCAATACCACTACAGGAAATGGTGCGGGCGTATATCTTACCGGAGAGGATTGTATTTATGTGTTGACAAATGGCACAATCAGTCAAAATACTGCATCTAACGGATATGGTGGTGGTGTATATCTGGAAAATGGGAGCTTTGTTTTGGCAGAACAATCGACTGACCAAGGACTTATCACCCAAAACAGTGCTGCAAAAGGTGGAGGTGTATTCATATCTGCTGGTGGAAACTTTACTATGAATGGTGGGCAAGTGGTTGGCAATAGTGCTAAAGTTGATGATGGCGGAGGGGTATTTCTGGCTGGTGGAGCATTTGACCAGAACGGTGGATCAATAAAAGGTAATGTCTCTGTTAAGAATGGGGGAGGGGTATGTATTATGAGTAGTGGTGCAAACAGTGGTAGTTTCACCATGGATGGAGGAAGTATAGAGGGTAATGGAAAGAGAGATGGCGCTCTTACCACACAAAATGGCGGTGGTGTATATATAGATGGTGGTAGTCTGACCGTGACGGATGGTCTTATTTCAGATAACGGCGCTCAAATTGATGGAGGCGGCTTGTATATATTGAATGGCGCTGTCAATATGACTCCAATTGATGAGAGCAAGGCAGGTGGTATAATTCAGAATAATGAATGCAATATGTACGGTGGCGGTGTTTATGTTTTCAATTCATCCGATGAGTTCAAGAATGTCAGCTTTACCGGAGGTACCCTGCAGGAAAACAGAGCGAGATATGGTGGTGGTATATGTGTCAATGGGAAAATCAATCTTACCATAGGAAACGTGGAGGTGGCAGAGAATGAAGCTATCAATGGAGGTGGTGTGTGTCTTCTGAACAATGCTAAAATGACCTTCGGTGCCGGACAGATCAAGAACAATAGGGCACACAAGTCTGCCCCCGAGAATGAAACCTACAGCAACCGCACTGCATTTGAGCAGGACATCACTACTGTTGAGGGTATTGGAGGAGGGGTATACCTTAATTCAAATACTACATTGATATTCAATGCTACATCAAGTTTGGGCCTTTTTGGTAATCTGGCAGACAATGCCGCAGATGAGATATTCGCAAACGGGAAGAACACATCAGTGAACCTCCCTGATGTTACCCATATGGGTCTGGACAACTATCCTGGGGCAGGTAACCTAAAGTGGATCAAGGACTATATAACAAACGATACCCAATATATAAAAGGACCTGAACTGGATGTGGACAGAGGATCCAATGGTAACAATATGAGGTACAGGGATATGTTGGCCAACAATATTCAGGATATACCTCAGCTGGTGGGTGGTATTGGTGAGGATGATGACAGAAAGACGGACTATATATGTTTCGCCCTCGGATATGAGGTTATCTATATTGTTCTGGTGAAAGAGGGGCTGGAGCCCAATGAGAGTGCCATATTCAATTTTGAAAACACCAACAATCAGAAATTCAGGGTAATAATGACCGGTGACGATTCTGGTAGGCCGATAACTAAAAAGGTGGCTGTCACATACGGTACGTGGACTGTTACTGAGACCTCATGGTCGTGGACCTATGCTGTCAAAGATGAGAATGGTGCTGATCTTGCGGGGGGCAGCATTACGAAAGATGTAGCTGAAGAGGAAAACAGAACATTCACTTTCAAGGGTGTGAAAAAAGAGACACTTCCATTGTATAATGAAAGTGTCCACATAATTGAAGCTCTATAACCCTTAGTGTATCTCGCTGAAGTATTTCAGGAACTGTGTCCTCATCAGGCGATCCGCATTTTCGGGATCTGCAGCGTTCATTTTACCTTTATATTCATTTATTGTTCCGTATCCTTTCTCTTTTTGCCAAGTGGCTAGAGCCTCGTTGGCCTGGGTAATCCATCCCGCTCCATTTTTCATAATGGCACTTGCCACTTCCACAGCAGATGCTCCGCTGAGGATAGATTTCACGATACCTTTATAGCTCTCCACGCCGCCCGATACAGCTACAGGGAGTTGTGGTACTGATGCAGTGATGATTCCTGCCCATCTGATCGACTGTGGAAGGTTAGAAGATGTGGTAAATGGACTGGACATTGTGAATGACATCTTGTCGATATCGATGTCGGTGGGATAGAACCTGTTGAAGAGTACCACCCCTTTTGCCCCTCTTGCGTAGAGTGAATCTGCAAGTGCTACAGGGTTTGATATGTTTGCACCCAATTTGACTATTATAGGGATATTTATCTTGCTTGCCACATTTGCTACGATTGCCTCGTGCATTTTCTCAAAATCACCGTAAGTATAGCTTTTTCTAGTGCAAAGACTCATTACGTTAAGCTCAAGAGCGTCTGCCCCTGCAGCCTCTATTTGAGATGCGAACTCTTCCCATTTGCCGTCAGTATGGCAGGCGATGGATGCTATTATAGGGATATTGGTCTTGGCTTTTGCCTCACGGATAAGATTCAGATAATCTGAAACTACTTTGTCAGAGAGATAGCTGCTGATATAATCGTATGCCTCAGGGTGCTCCTCCAGTGTGCTGCCGTGTGATGCCACCTCTTTGGTGATGCTCTCCTCGAATAGGGACTTAAGTACCACAGCTCCTGCACCTGCTTTCTCGAATTCCACAATTTTGTCTATAGATGCAGTATGGCTGCAGCTCCCTACGATGATGGGTGATTTAAGTTCAAGTCCTGCGAAGTTTGTCTCTATTTTGCTCATAATTCTTTCGTTTTTAATTTCACTTATTGCAAAGATAAACAAATTTCTTAAGGAAACAAATAAATTAGGAAAAATTGTCTGAAATAAGGGGAGGACGGGATTGGGCCTCCGGCATTCCCTGGTCGCTCGCCGCGGGGCACTTCCAAAGCAGATTTTGTCCATCGGTTTTAGCAAGTGGTGATGGATTCTTTTCGCAGCTCCCATGCCTTCGGCATTTCGGGCATTTTGTATAACTCCTCACTCGAGCAAGCTCGGTTCGGGTGTATACAAAAAATGCCCGGCACTGCATGCTCGAGCTGCTCATCGAATCCCATCTTCCACAAAAAAAAGCCGATGCATTTGCATCGGCTTTGGGTGGAAGATGGGATTCGAACCCACGACCCCTAGTGCCACAAACTAGTGCTCTAACCAACTGAGCTACATCCACCATGTAATTTGTTCCCGAAAGGGAGTGCAAAGATATAACAATTTTCTAAATTTGCATCCATTATGATGAAAAAAATATTTTTTGTATTGTTTATGGCTATGTCAAGTATAGCTGGAATAGCTGCTAACACTACTGATAATAAGGTAGTTGATGAAAAAGTTGAGGCTATTCTCAAAACTCTCACTTTAAGAGAAAAAATTGCACAAATTATTATTGTAGCCTATAATTCACAGAATTCCCCTGCTGTGAAGTTTACTCAGGATTCCCTGGTGGAGTTCGAACACATAGGTGGTCTTATCGTTATGGATGATGATCTGACCCTCTCTATGGCCAGGGCAAACGAACTTCAGGCCAAGTCAAGAATACCCCTTATTATCACTATTGATGGGGAGTGGGGTGTCTCGATGAGGTACAACGAATATCCAGAGTACCCATACCAGATGCAGCTTGGGGCATTGTCCTCAGACGAGATGATATACCAGATGGGCCGTTATATAGGGGAGGAGGCGAAAGACCTTAATATATATGTGAACTTTGCCCCCACTGTGGATGTAAACAACAATCCTGACAATCCGGTGATCAATACCCGCTCCTTTGGAGCAGATAAGGAGAAGGTGGCCAGATTTGGGGCTGCCTATATGAAAGGTATGGAGGATGCAGGGATATATACATCTGCAAAGCATTTCCCCGGCCACGGAGATACCAACGTCGATTCCCACCACGGATTGCCGGTCCTTACCTTTAATAGAGAGAGGATGGAGGATCTGGAGCTGTTCCCTTTCAGGGAGCTTATTGCCCAAAATGTCTCAATGGTAATGGTGGGGCACCTCAGCGTTCCTGCCCTCGACTCTACCGGTACCCCTGCGTCGATATCCAAGCCCATTGTTACAGGTTTGCTGAGGGAACAGATGGGGTATGATGGCATTATAATTACCGATGCTCTCGGGATGAAGGGTGTTTCGGAGTTGATGGAGCCAAAGGAGGTGACGCTGGCGGCGTACAAGGCTGGTGCGGATATTCTCCTGATGCCAGGCGATGTGCATGGTTCTATCTCTATAATTGAAGATTATATTCGTAGTGGAGAGGGATCAGAGGAGGAACTTGACGATAAAGTGAGGAAAATGTTGGGGCTAAAGGTCCAGAGCGGAATGTTTGAACAGGGGTATTCCCCGATAGTGGATACCACTTCGCTCGATGCTAATGCCAGGAATGTGGAACATATTGCCCTTATTGAGCAGATGTGCAAAGGGTCTATGACAGTAGTCAGAAATGTGGATGGAACCCTCCCTTTGAAGGGGCTTGACAGGAAAATAGCATATCTGGGATATAAGGCAAACAGGAATGCCCGTGCATTTGGTGAGATGGTGCGAAGGTATGCACCGGTGGATACTTTCTACCTGGAGAGTGGTGCTTCTGTGGATGAACTTGCCGCTATGAGGAGACGTCTTGCAGATTATGATGAGGTGATTTTGGGTGTGCATGCTGTGAATCATCGCCCCCACAAGAATTTCGGGATTGATACCCTTTGTGCGGAGTATATTTCCAAATGGTCTCAGGAGCAGGGGTTGATAGCTGTCTATTTCGGTTCGCCTTATGCACTGAACAGGCTCCCATGGCATACAAATTTCAAGGCGTTTGTCGTAGCTTATGATAATACGGAGATCAATAATAGGGCTGCTGCCCAATTGATATTCGGAGGTATCCCTGCCAAAGGGGTATTGCCTGTGGCTACAGATCTTTATGTGTGCGGATACTCTGAAAGGTGGAATGATGCTGTGAGAGTGGAATTTGTGGACTATTCTCCAGAGCAACAATTCAGAATGAGGGGTGGGAAGGTCTATGGCAATGCCATTGAAACAGCTGATGGTGCTGTTTTGAGGTATGATGCCCTCTTCAGGGTGGAAGGGGAGTTGCTCTCCAAATCCAAGATGAGAAGGATTGCTAAGCTTCTCGGAATGGGGGATTCTAGGTTTGAAAAAGGGTATTTCACTACTACTCTTGATGATATGGCCAAACTTGTATGGACCCTGATGAACAATGGGGTGTATGGAGGTGAAAGGTGTATCAGAGAGGGTGATTGTGAGGCTCTCCGTGCTAAAATGATAGCCACATACACTATGAGAGACAGGTGGGTAAGATACATCTTCAGTACAAATGTTGGGGAGATGGTAGTTTTGATGAATTTGGACCAAAAAGATGCCGAATTTGTTATAACTAAATAATTTTGTTATATTTGTGGACTATATAAATGCATAATTACACACATAAACTATAAAAATTTATCATGGCAAAGGAAATTAAATTTTCTCTCTTGTACAGAGACATGTGGCAATCTTCAGGTAAATATGTACCTAAGGTAGCTCAGCTTAAACAAATTGCTCCTGTTATCATCGATATGGGTTGTTTCGACCGTGTTGAGACCAACGGTGGTGCTTTTGAGCAAGTTAACTTGTTGTTTGGTGAAAACCCTAACAAAGCGGTTCGTGAGTGGACAGCTCCTTTCAATAAAGTAGGTATCCAGACTCATATGCTTGAGAGAGGTTTGAACGCTTTGAGAATGAATCCTGTGCCAGAGGATGTACGTGAGCTTATGTACAAAGTTAAAGCAAAACAAGGTACAAACATCGCACGTTCATTCTGCGGTCTTAATGACCACCGTAACCTTAAAGGCTCTGTTATTGGTGCTAAAAAAGGTGGTATGATCTCTCAGGTAGCTTTGAGTATCACCTATTCACCTGTTCACACTGTAGAGTATTATATGGGTGTTGTGGACAAAGTGGTAGAGTATGGTTGTGATGAGATCTGTCTTAAAGATATGGCTGGTATCGGTCGTCCTGCATTCTTGGGTAGACTTACAGCTGAGATCAAGAAAAAATATCCACATATCGTAGTTCAATACCACGGTCACTCAGGTCCTGGCTTCTCTGTAGCTTCTATGCTTGAGGTAGCTCGCGCTGGTGCTGAGTATATTGACGTAGCAATGGAACCACTATCTTGGGGTAAAATTCACCCGGATGTGATCACTATCCAGGCTATGCTTAAAGATGCAGGCTTCAAAGTGAAAGATATCAATATGGATGCATACATGGAGGCACGTCGTTTGACTCAGACCTTCATTGATGACTATCTTGGATACTTTATCGAGCCAACTAACTACCATTGCTCTTCACTTCTTGTAGGTTGTGGTCTTCCTGGCGGTATGATGGGTTCTATGATGGCAGACTTGAAAGGCTTCCACGGTGCAATCAACATGTCACTAAGAAACCAGGGCAAGAAAGAGGTAACTCTTAACGAACTTGCAGTGATGTTGTTCCAGGAGGTAGAGTATGTATGGCCTCGTCTTGGTTATCCACCACTTGTAACTCCTTTCAGCCAGTATGTGAAGAATACTGCACTTATGAACTTGATGCACACTCTTAAAGGCGAGCCTCGTTGGAAGACTATCGACAAAGATACCATGAACATGATTCTTGGTAAGACCGGTACACTTCCTGGTCCTTTGGCTCCAGAGATCATCGAGATCGTGAAAGAGAAAGGTCTTGAGTTCTACACCGGCAATCCTCAGGATGCATTCCCTAACGAGCTTCCTAAGTTCGAGCAGATGATGAAAGATGAGGGTTGGGATCGCGGTCAGGATGACGAAGAACTATTCGAGTTGGCTATGCACGAAAGACAATATCGTGACTACAAGAGCGGTATTGCTAAAGAGCGTTTCGAGAAAGATCTTGAGGCTGCTAAGGCTAAAGCTGGTGCACCTATCATCGTTACCCGTCCAGTGGTTGAGATGCCTAAATTTGATGTTGCAGCTGTTGCAGCACAATATCCTAACGCATTGCCAGTACAGGTTACAGCTAAAGGTAACATCGTATGGCAGTATGATGTGGTAGCTGAGAGCACTGCTCCTGCTATCGGTGACAAAGTGGAAGAGGGTAAACCTATCTGCTATGTTCAGACTTACTACGGTCTTGAAGAGGTAAAAGCTCCTAAAACAGGTAAGATTGTTTACGTAGATGTTAAACAAAACGACAAAGTGGAGAAAAACCAAATCGTAGCTTTTGTAGAATAATCTATAAAAACGATAAAAATTTTTCAGGAGGCAGGGATTTTTCCTTGCCTCCTTTTATTTTATTGATATTTAGTGCTTTAAGTGTATTTTAGGGTTTTGGGGTTGAGATGGGAGTGAAAAATTTTTCAAAAAAAATTGAAAAAAAGTTAAAATAAATTTGGTAGGTAAAAAAATGTCCGTATATTTGCAGCCCGTTTCGGAAATGAAATGGTCAAAACAGAAAGTTCATTGATAGCATTGTACGAGTGTAAAGGTAAGAGATTTTATATAATCTCGTTAATTCTTTAACCGGTCAGGACAAGCTAGAAATTTATATAAAAAAATATACAATGAAGAGTTTGATCCTGGC
>JAGBVU010000003.1 GCA_017630155.1 Bacteroidales bacterium | reverse complement strand
GAAGTACGATCAGGAAAATTTCTTCAAAAGGTGTGTATCCTACAGTTCTAAAGTGTACGACATCAAAAACACAAAAGGGGACAGAGATTATGATATCCCTCCGGTATATCTGATAGGTATTCTGGCTGTGGATTGCTTTGAAAGAAGTTCTGAATGGTGGAGAGGGAGATTTATATCCGACTACACTTTCAGAGAAAAATCTACAGGAGAGATAGTTTGTGAGACTATTTCTCTTATCTTTGTGGAACTGAAGAGGTTTGACAAGCCCCTTGAAGAGTGTAAGGACATTATAGACAAATGGTGTTATGCACTAAAATATATGTCCAGACTGGATGAACTCCCTTCTGAATTACAGAACAGGGTATTCAAGAAACTCTTCAAAGCTGCTGAAATCGCCCACTTCAGTACTGAAAAACGTAATATATACCAACACGAGATGATTACCGAAAGAGACGAAATCAATATCCGCAGAACAGCTGAAAAGAGAGCTCGTGCTGAAGGTCGTACTGAAGGAAGACTTGAAGTGGCTAAAAAAATGATTGAAAACGGTATGTCCATCGATGAAGTTGTCAAATATACCGGTATCCCTATAGAAGAGATCTCTTCTGAAATAGAATAGTATTAGCACTTCGTGCAATTCGTTAATTCACGGATGTGCTTGAGATGGCTATCTGAAGGGGGGTTGTGAATTAACCAGGCAAATTTGGCTGGTTAATTCGGCAAGGTCCCCCAGATGCACTTCTGAGAAGGGTCAATGAATTAATGATTTGCTGGATCTACCTGGCAAAGGGATTGGGCCTCCGGCATTCCCTTACTCCTCGCCGGAGGGGCCCTTGCAGAAAACAGGCCTGGAGCTTCGCTCCGTTTTTTATGCGAAAAATCCTCTGCTAGAGCAAGCTCTGCGAGGATTTTTCACACAAAAAAACCGGATGATTTTCATCATCCGGCCTGTTTTCTGCGGAGAGAGAGGGATTCGAACCCCCGAACCCGTTAAGGTCAACGGTTTTCAAGACCGCCGCATTCGACCACTCTGCCATCTCTCCAATTCCCTTTTGGGACTGCAAAAGTAGAAATAAATCTCTATTCTGCAAAAAAATATTTCACTATTTTTCAGAAAAGAACTTGTAATGGAATATAAGCAGGTAAAATGCCCCTACTGTGATACATGAGTCTGCGAAGTTGAAGATGGGTCTGAAGAAGACCAGACTCTCTCCACCTACCCATGGAACCCAGTCGGGCCAGGTGGTATCAATCAAAGGGAAATATAGCATGTCCACCACCTTTCCAAGGAAGAATGGTGCATAGCCACCACCCTCAGGGAGAAATCCTCCAATCTGCATCATAGTGGATTCCCCGAAAAGGATACCATAAAACATACAATCGATTATATTGCCCAGCGCACCGACCATCACCATCATTATACCCACGCAAACACCCATTGGGACCTGTGCATCCTTTTTGAGGAGTCTTCTCAAGTAGATGAACATGACCACTACCAGCACTATTCTCAGAATGGTGAGGATATATTTGCCTATACTCCCTCCAAACTCCATCCCGAATGCCATTCCGGGGTTCTCTATAAAAAGAATTTGGAACCAATCTCCAAAGACAGAGATTGATTCCCCTATAGTCATATTGGTTTTGACCAGGATTTTTGATACCTGGTCAATAACCAATAATATTACCGCTATAATCGTTAATTTGTGACCTCTGCTGAGTGCCATCTCCTATCCATTATTTATTCATCCCCATCTTAGCCTCTACAGATAGAGTAGCGTGAGGAACCAATTTGAGTCTCTCCTTAGGAATTAGCTTTCCTGTCTCTCTACAGATGCCGTAGGTCTTATTCTCAATACGGATAAGAGCAGCTTCGAGTGATTGGATAAATTTTGCCTGTCTCTGAGCCAATTGTCCACTCTCCTCTTTTGACAATGCTGATGCACCCTCTTCCAATACTTTAAATGTAGGTGATGTATCCTCAGTGTCGTTGCTGGCACTGTGAGTTACAGCAGCTTTAAGGTGGGCATAGTCATCTTTAGCCTTTTCGAGTTTCTGAAGAATCAGCTCTTTAAACTCCTGAAGCTCTTCGTCGCTGTAGCGAACTTTTTCAAGAACTTGATCGCTGTTGTTACTAGTTGCCATGATATGTAAGTTTTATAGTTTAATATGTAAATATACGAAATTTCTTTCAATAATACATATCAACTGGTTATTTATTTAATCTTTTTAAGGTCAATATTGATTGTGCCTTCATTCCATTCAACACCCTTACCATCTGCCAATCCCTCAACAAGTTCTATTGAGAGTGCCAATGTCTGGGCGCAAACGTACTCTCTAAACATCTGCAAAGAGTCTGCCACTTCTTCCTTGGCCTCAATTTTAACCTCAATTTTATCGGTCACTTCGAAGTCACACTCTTTTCTTAGGTTCTGGATTCTATTGATGAGTTCACGGGCAGTACCCTCTTTTCTTAGCTCATCGGTGATGGTGACATCCAGGGCAACAGTAAGCTTACCTTCTGTAGAAACAAGCCAGCCTGGCATATCCTCAGAGGTGATTTCATAGTCAGCAGCCTCAAGTACCACATCGCCAGAAGGCAATGACAGTGTATATGCCTGCTCGGCAATCCCGGCTGCCTCAATAGCGCTGATAATCTCCTGCGACAGTTCGCCGAATGCAGCAGCAATCTCTTTCATCTGTTTGCCATACTTTTTGCCAAGTACCTTGAATACAGGTTTGATCTTCTTGGTAATAAGTCCTGTGGTATCTTTGATGAATTCTACCTCTTTCACATTCACCTCACCCAAAACAAGTGATTTGATCTTCTCAAACTGCTCCTCGATCTTAGGGTCAAGTACAGGGATAATCATCTTCGCAAGTGGCTGACGCACTTTGATATTGACCTTCCTGCGGAGGGCAAGCACCATAGATGAGCTCCTCTGTGCAAGTTCCATCCTCTCCTCAAGATCCTTGTCGATATATTTCTCTTCGTGTGAAGGCATCATCACGAAGTGAACTGACTCTTCTGTATGACGGCCCGATACAGCATTCAAATCTGCGAAGAGTCTGTCCATATAGAATGGAGCGATAGGTGCAGCAAGCAACGCTACAGTCTCAAGTGCAGAGTAGAGTGTCTGATAAGCAGCAAGCTTGTCCTCGTTCATCTCACCACCCCAGAATCTCTTGCGGTTCAACCTCACATACCAGTTGCTCAAGTGGTCACATACGAAGTCCTGAATCATACGGCCTGCGGTGGTCACATCGTAGTTCTCATAACAATCTTTCACATCTTTGATTAGACTGTTCATAAGTGAGATGATCCATCTGTCGATCTCTGGTCTGTTCTCCACAGGCACCTCTGCTGCTTTGGCATCGAAGCCATCCACATTGGCATAAAGTGCGAAGAATGAGTATGTATTGTAAAGTGTTCCGAAGAATTTCCTACGCATCTCATCCACGCCGGCTTCATCAAATTTGAGGTTATCCCAAGGCTGTGCATTGGTAAGCATATACCATCTCAATGAGTCTGCACCATATTGGTCAAGGGCTTTGAAAGGATCCACCGCATTGCCAAGTCTCTTGGACATCTTGTTTCCATTCTTGTCAAGCACAAGACCATTTGACACTACTGTCCTATATGCGCACTTGTCGCTTACCATGGTATTGATAGCGTGGAGTGTGAAGAACCATCCGCGTGTCTGGTCCACACCCTCAGCGATAAAGTCTGCTGTCTGACCAAAAGCGGGATCACCAAGTTTCGCAAGACCCTCCTGTGCATAAGGCATGGCACCTGAGTCGAACCATACATCGATAAGGTCTGTCTCCCTCACCATCTTCTTGCCAGAATCAGAAACCAGGAAGTAGTTATCAACATAAGGTCTGTGGAGATCTATCTTATCGTAGTTCTCTTTGGTCATATCTGCAGGGTTATAGCCCTTCTCTTTAAGAGGGTTATTGACCATAAATCCTGCTGCTACAGATTTTTCAAGCTCAGCATAGAGTTCAGCTACAGAGCCGATACATTTCTCCTCGCTACCATCCTCGCTTCTCCAGATAGGGAGTGGTGTACCCCAATATCTGCTTCGTGACAGGTTCCAGTCCTGTAGATTCTCAAGCCATTTGCCAAAGCGGCCGGTACCTGTAGACTCAGGCTTCCACTGGATAGTTTTATTCAGTTCCACCATCCTCTGCTGAACAGCAGTAGTCCTGATGAACCACGAATCAAGAGGGTAATAAAGGATAGGTTTGTCGGTTCTCCAGCAGTGTGGATAGTTGTGGACATGTTTCTCGATCTTGAACGCTTTGTTCTCCTGTTTAAGCATCACACAGATATCCACATCAAGTGTAGGGGTATCTTCGGTAGCCTCGCTGTCATATGCATTCTTCACATATCTCCCTGAGAATGGTCCATAAAGCTCTTCGTCCACATTTGATTTTACAAATGCTGGATCCATATCCTCAATGCGGTACATTCTTCCCGCCTTGTCCACCTGTGCCTGACGTACACCCTGTGCGTCCACAACTACCAATGGTGGAACACCCGCAGCTTTTGCCACTTTATTATCATCAGCACCGAATGTAGGTGCAATGTGCACGATACCTGTACCATCCTCAGTGGTAACATAATCACCAGGGATCACTTTGAAAGCACCTGCCTCAGGTTTTACCCAAGGGATAAGCTGCTTGTAAGACATCCCGCAAAGTTCAGGGCCAAGCATTGGCTCACCTACCACCTCCCAAGGGACAAGTTTGTCACCCTGTTTGTAATCTGCCATTGCCACCTCTGCAGCTTTAGGGCTGAAGTGGGCATTCAATAGAGGCTCTGCTACCACATAGAGTGCAGGGATGCCGGTATATGGGTTAAATGATTTTACTGTAAGATATTTGATTTTAGGACCTACGCACAATGCAGTATTTGAAGGTAGTGTCCAAGGGGTTGTGGTCCAGGCCAAGAAATAAACTGGGAGTTCGCCAGCTCTTGAGAAGAGCACCTCAGATTTCTCATCCCTTACCACTTCAAACTGGGCAACACAGGTGGTATCTTTCACATCACGGTAGCAACCTGGCTGGTTAAGCTCGTGAGTACTCAAACCTGTACCTGCAGCCGGTGAATATGGCTGAATGGTATAGCCTTTATACAAAAGTCCCTTGTCGTAAATCTTTTTAAGGAGATACCAAAGGGTCTCAATATATCTGTTATCATAGGTAATGTATGGATCATCCATATCTACCCAATAACCAATCTGCTCAGTAAGGGCCATCCACTCCTGAGTATATTTCATCACCTCCTTGCGGCAAGTATCATTGTACTGCTCTACAGTAATGGTTTTGCCGATATCATCCTTGGTGATTCCAAGCATCTTCTCGACACCCAACTCCACAGGGAGGCCGTGTGTATCCCAACCCGCCTTTCTCTCTACAAGATAGCCAGTCTGACTCTTATATCTGCAAAATACATCCTTGATACTGCGCGCCATCACGTGGTGAATACCAGGCATACCGTTTGCCGAAGGGGGACCTTCAAAAAACACAAATTTAGGGCACCCTTTTCTTGCCTCAAGTGACTTGCCGAAGATGTTGTTTTTCTTCCATTTATCTAGTACTGCACGATTTACATCGACTAGATCCAATCCTTTATACTCTGCGAACTTCATATGGTTATAAATTTTAACTTGCGAAGATACGAAAAGATAATTATATTTGAGAAAATTTGAGATTAGAACTATGAGCATTATAGATATTATTATCCTTGTCCCTTTTGCATATGCACTTTATAAAGGGATCAAAAATGGTTTTGTAGGTCAGATAGCGGGAATCGGAGGTATTGTTTTGGGCATAGTGCTTGGTTCCCGTTTTTCAGCAATGCTCTCCACTTACATATCCCAATGGATCGATGCATCTGAGGCTGTAGTCAAAATAATATCATTTGCAGCAATAATAATAGCGGTCATCCTTTTGGCCACCATCCTCTCAAAAGCCATAGAAAAACTTTTCTCTCTGGTAATGCTCGGATGGCTCAACAAACTCCTCGGCGTACTGCTTGCTTTTGCCGCCACCGCACTTATTATCGGCGTCATAATCTCTCTGATAAGCTATGTCAATGAAGCGTGGTTTACCATCATCCCTAAGGAGAGAATAGAAGAATCCCTCCTCTACACCCCTCTGAAAGAGTTCTCAGAGTGGATTTTCCCATATTTTAGAAATTTGTTCTCCATCTGATAGAGCCATTTCTGATTTCTATAATCCAGCACTTGGAGACGTTTTTTACAAACTTTGAAAGTATTGTAAAAAACGTCGCATCATTTGTTGCCTCACCCCTAAGTTTGCCGTCAGAAAAAAGATCGGGCCATGGAGAAAATGAGGCGAGAGATACAGAATTCGGTACAGGGGATGCTTCCACCATCCAATCCCCTATTACGTAGAATATACCTTATATCCCTCCCCTCTGCCATCCTGCTCTTCATAATTTTGACACTTATAACATTATGATGGGGAGAGCAATCAAAATACGTCAATTGGACAAACAGGACTGCGCAGCAGCCTGCCTCGCTTCCATATCCAACTACTATGGTCTGAGAATCCCCATTACCACCATACGGCACAAATGCGGAACAAATATAGAGGGGACAAATATAAAAGGGATTCTTGAGGCTGCCGGGTCCTTCAATCTGGAGGGCCACGCCTATAAATCTTCACCTTGCTATACACTTAAAAACCTGTCGGGAATCCCTACCCCCTCTATTCTCCATTTCAAAAACAGCCAGGGTTGGCTCCATTTTGTAGTCCTCTACAAAATAACCTCCACCCATCTCCACATAATGGACCCATCCGATGGGGAGATACACAAAATCACTGAGGATGAGTTCAGAAATCTGTGGACAGGCTACCTTATCACCCTCAGACCCACCCCTGAATTCTCTCGTGGAGACAGAACAACACCAGTCTGGAGAAGGTTGTACAGACTCCTCTCTCTACATAAAGATGAGATCATCCCATCCATCGCCGGCTCTGCAATATATGTCATACTGGGGCTGAGCCTCCCTCTCTATCTCCAGTTTGTCATCGACAAGGCGATTCCACAAAAGGATACCGCTGCTCTAATGACAAGCACTCTCATAGTCACCGCAATCATCCTCCTCTCCCTATTTATCGGGTACATAAGGAGCGAACTTATAATCAGAGGTGGCATAAAGATGGACGGAACCCTCATTATGGAGTACATAAAACAGATCTTCCACCTCCCTACTCCATTCCACAGGGGGAGGAGCACAGGGGAGATCCACTCCAGAATTGGGGACATATATAAAATAAGGGCATTTATATCGGGGAAGATGGCGATGCACTTCATCGCAGCCATAGCACTTGTCATCTCATTTGCCATCCTCTTCTCATTCTATTGGAAGCTGGCACTTCTGAGCCTCTCGTTTATCCCTGTATATGCCTTTTTATATTGCCTTGCATACAGAAAAAGCAAACGGGACAACAGAGAGATAATTGAAGCAGCAGCAGCTTTTGACTCATCTGCCATTGAGGCCATATCTGCCATAGATACGATAAAGAACTACTCTGCCGAACGGTTTTTCTACAGAAAGATAGAGGAAAAATATACCCTTCTGGGGCAGAACCTCTACAAAGGGGGGAGGCACAATGCCCAGTTCTCCACCCTCACCGATACAGTTACACATCTGTTGACGTTTGCTTTGATAATACTTGGTGCAAGTTCAGTATTTGCTGCAGAACTTAGCACGGGGGAACTGGTATCATTCTACTCCATCTCCGGCTTCTTCACCTCCCCGGTAACTATCCTGATTGAAGGGACAAACGATCTCAACGAGGCCAGGATTGCCTCCCAGAGGGTATTTGAAATACTCGATATGGAGGGTGAAAACACAGAGGAGAAGTGTATCCCTATTCCAAAGGACCTCGAACCTGAGATACATTTCAAGGGGATATCCTACAAATACCCCGGAAAGAGGATGCTATTCAATAATCTCACATTTTCAGCTGAGAAAGGGAAAATCACCACAATTACCGGTAAAAATGGTAGCGGGAAAAGCACCCTGGCAGCCCTGCTGATGAGAAACTACACACCCGAAAACGGCCATATAAATGTAGGCAACCTGAATATAAACCTGTTCCACATCAATGAGTGGAGAAAATATATATCAATCATCCCACAACAGGAGAGTCTGTTTGACGGAAATGTTCTGGAAAATATTGTTGTTGGGGAAGAGATGCCGGATATCAGCAAAGTGATGAAGATATGCGAGGTGGTTGGGATGATTGATTTTATAGATTCGCTCCCCAGGGGGATGCTTACACAGATTGGTGAGAAGGGAAAGTTCCTCTCCGGAGGGGAGAGGGTCAAGATATCTGTGGCAAGAGCTCTCTACAGGGATCCCAAAGTTCTGGTCATGGATGAGATAACGTCACATCTTGATGAACTATCAGCCGACAGGATATACTCTCTGTGCAGAAAACTTGCAGAGAGTGGAATCACCATCATCAATATAACTCATGACCGCAAGTTCCTGGAATATAGCGACTATATAGTAAATTTAGATAAATGTGATCACACACAGGTGAACAGCCGCACACCTTTATGTTGCGGCGACCTAACATAGAGAAGATTATGGAAGAGAAAAGATTAATGAGAGGCCAATGGGTCGAAATTGACCCCATCGAGGCTGAAACTGTCAAAGGTGGTATAGGGTTAGGTGATGTAAAACGCCTTCTGAAGTTGATTGGTACATTTTTCAACTTCGCCCACGAATACTATGACGACTTCAAAAAGGGTTATGAAAATGGTTGGAACCTGTTTTAACTGGAGGAGATTGTATGGAAAACAGATATTTGACATTAGTGACAGAAGATGAACTTTACACTGTCTACGGAGGAAGATCAGAAGAACTTGCAGGCCTTGTAGAACTTATAGGGATGGGATTTGGTATCGTCGCCAAACTCATAGACAAGATAAGGTCTGCATTCAAGGATGCCCAGAAAGCACCTGCCCAATAGTTCATATGAAGAATATTGCCCCCATATCCCTGTGTATCATCCTTCTTCTATGCTCGTACACCCTATCCGGACAAAAGGGATGGACTCTGGAAATGTGCATAGAGTATGGTCTGCAGAACAGTCTCGATGTCGAATCGACTAAGCTCCAATATAAACAGGGAGAAATCTCCCACATCGGATCCTATATGGAACTGCTTCCGGAGATTCAGCATCAGACAGGGTGGTCGATCCACCCACAACCACACCTCACCTCATATCTGGATATCTCCCTGGGAATATTCAATGGGATGGCTAAAATAAACAACATCAACCTTAAAAGCACATCCTTGGAAATGTATGGGCAGGAGATCAGACAAGCCAAATACGAGTTAAAAATCTCCATTACACAGGCATTTTTGGATCTTCTTATCGCACAGGAGATGGTAACGATGGGGGAAGAGAGCTACAAAGGGATTCGGGAGCAATATATAAAATCGGAAGCGCTGTTCAGGGGTGGGAGGATAACACACTCCTCACTGCTTGAAATAGGGTCTCAGAAATCTTCGGAGTGGGCCAAATTGGTTGAGTACCGCAGTACACTTTCATATCGGCTCTTACATCTCAAACAATTGATCAATTTTCCCTACTCTGAAGATTTGTTTATTGTACCGGACCACTATATGGTGACAGGTGCAGAGGTACCGACACTGAATGTAGAGGAGATTTTCACCAAGGCAACAGAACTGCCATACATAACAATAGCCAAACTTGATATCCTCAGAGAAAAATACTCTGCAAAGATTCTTTACGGCGGTGCCATGCCACTCCTGTCCTTCAACATGAGTATTGATATTCCCAACAGGATGAGCACATTAGGATTTCACATCACCCTTCCCATCTTCAACAGAGGTACCTTGCTTACTGAGATAAGGAACACCAATCTGAATATAAAACACAGAGAGCTGGAGCTGGAGAAAAGGTACCGTAATCTCTACCGGGAAATCGACATGGCCACCCTTCAAGCCCGCACCTGCTACGAACAATATACAGCATCACTGGATCAGGTATCGGCGATGGAAGAGTCATTCAAATATGCACAAAAGGAGTTCGACCTCGGCCTGCTCACCCCTTTTGATTACAATTACACCAGAAACCAGTTGCTCAAAGCACGTTCGGAGTCGATACAGGCCAAATACAAATATTTATTCCAGCTGAAAATAATTGATTATTACCAAGGTGAGACAGAGTAAAAAAAGGTGGGGCAAAAAGTGGCTTTGGATAGCAGCTGCAGTGGTGATTCTCCTCTCTGCACTACTTTCAGGGGATGAAGTTGTGGAAGTATCCGTCACAAAACCTGAAATTGGTTCAATCTCTGTAAATGTTCCGGCCAACGGAAAAATCCGTCCTGTAACCGAGATAAAGATCGCACCGGACATCTCTGGAGAGATAATAGAGATATTTTGCCAGGAAGGTGACAATGTCACCAAAGGGGAACTTCTGATTAAAATAAAACAAGACACATACATATCTGTCCTGGAACAAGCCCAAGGTGTGCTCAATGCCTCTAAAGCCCAATACCGCCAGCAACAGGCTATCCTGCACAAAGAGGAGCTCTCCTTTGAGAGGAGCAGAGGACTTTTCAATGAGAAGGCTATATCCCAGAGTGAGTATGAAGAGTCCCAGCTGCAACTCTCAATAGCAAAAAGCGCACTTGAAGCGGCAGAGTTCAATATTCAGAGTGCCATCGCCTCTGTTAAGGAGGCAGAAGAGAATCTGTCAAAAACCTCCATATATGCCCCCATGAGCGGGACAATATCAAAACTCTCCGTGGAAAAGGGTGAAAGGGTCGTGGGTACTTTCCAGATGGCAGGTACGGAGATGCTGAGGATATCTGATTTTTCACAAATGGAAGCAGTGGTAGAGGTAAATGAAAACGACATAGTAAATGTGGAGATGGGCGACACAGCAGTCATAGAGGTGGATGCCATCAGATGGAGAGATTTCAAAGGTATAGTGACGAAAGTTTCAAACTCAGCATCAAACACTGGCTACACATCCAGACAAATATCGTCATTTGAGGTAAAAATACTTATACTGGACCCTATAATGGAACTCCGACCCGGGATGTCTGCAACAGCTTCTGTAGAAACAGAGAAAAAAGAGGGGATTATTACTATCCCACTTGGATGTATAAATGCAAATGGTTGTATATTTGTAGTCGGAAATGATGGTGAAACTGTCAATGAACGCCACATATCCACCGGCTTACAAGATATAAACAAAATTGAGGTAGTAAGTGGGGTATCACCTGATGACGAGGTGGTTGTCTCCCCTTATGAGGCCATCAACAAGAGACTGACCGACAATGGAAAAATTTTTATTGATAGAGACCAGCACTGATGCCTGCTCTGTAGCACTGGCTGAAGGTAACAGAATAATTGCATCAGATTTCATTCAGGAGTTCAAGGCACACGCCAAACGTCTTGTCCCTATGATTGAAGCTCTTCTCCAGAAAACAGATACCACTTTGGACCAATGTTGTGCTGTCTCTGTAAGTGAAGGTCCCGGTTCATATACAGGTCTTCGTGTAGGGGTCTCTTCTGCCAAAGGTATATGCTATGGGGCGGGAATACCATTGCTCGGAGTCTCCACCCTCGATGTGCTGGCTCAAATGGGGATGGAGAATATCACCTGCAGCAATGCAGTCATTGTCCCAATGCTGGATGCAAGGAGAATGGAGGTTTATTGTGCACAATACAATGCCAAGGGGGAGAGAATCTCTGATGTGAAGGCAGAAATTCTCGATGAGAACAGCTTTGGGGTGCTGTTTCAGGAGTATGACCAGGTCATCTTTGTCGGTGATGGTTCAGGGAAATTCCGCAACTGTCTGAATGAATCAAAGCTCGAAAAGGCCACTATCGTTGAGTGCAGACCTGATGCCAGATATATGCTCACCCCAACCCTCGATATGTGGAATAAAAAAGAGTTCAAAGACATTGCGTACTTTGAACCCTTCTATCTTAAGGACTTCGTCGCCGGAGTCAGCAAAAAATCACTTATCTGACAAGTCTTGCCACTGCCTTCTCAAGTTTGGCTGGATCAAAAAGATCTTTCTCTACGATGTCGCCATTCTTGTCAATGATGAACAATGCAGGGATTTTCCTGATATTGTACAAATCCAATGTTCTTGAGACATTGCCTGGATCACATACACTTACCCACTCTAAACCCTGATCCTTTATCTGGGTGGCCCAAGCTGTTTTGTCCATATCTGCACACACCTGGTAGATGGCAAGTCCTTTGTTTTTGTACTTGTCGTAGATCTGTTTAAGTTCAGCATTGAAAACTTTGTGGGTAGGCTCCAATGTAGACCAGAAAGAGAGGATAATGACATTGCCGTCCAACTCTGAAAGGTTACGAACTTTTGCATTCTGGTCATAAAGGCTGATATCGGGATAGCTCAGCTCTTGAATATCGTTCACTTTATTTCCAAAACCGATATATCTCTCCCTCTGTTTGATATCATCTGCAAGTGAGGTGACATACGGAGATTGGGGATATGCTACACTTAGGGACTCATATACAGTCTTGAAGATAAACACATCGTTTACATCTCCGAAGAGCGGAAGTTCAGGAGAGAGTCTCTGATACATTACAGGGATTACTGTAATCGATTTTGGGTTGTCGTAAAGATACCTTGTGGCGTTCTGTTTATGTTTGATAAAGAGTTTGCCCAACTCTCTTGTTGCCTCTTGCACACCTTTCTGGTCATTTGCAGTCTGGGCATTTACAAGTGCATCAGCCAACGCCTGCACCTCTTTCAGAACCTGGGTATTGGTCTTCTCCACCTCAGCATATCTTGAGGCCTCTTCCGAACCCTCAACTGATGAGACACCATCTTTCAATGTAGCTGAAACAGCCAATTTGTCACCTGCTTGAAGTACCAGTGAAGTGAACTTATTGTCACCTGCATAGAAGTAATAGAAGTCAGGTGCGCCAGGTGTACAAGTGGTCTCGAATGAGAACTTCTGCCCCTTTACATAAAGGGTATCCACTGTATAAACTCTGTTTATAGCAAGCTTTGTAACAACTACTTCTGTACTGTCAGCTGCATCAGGAAGATTGAAAACCACTTTTGCAGAGTTCTTGGGTGCACATGAAGCCAAAGCCAACACTGCGATCAATGTATATACTACTCTTTTCATTGCTTATTCAAATGATGATGATATTTTTTCTGCTATTTCTTTAAATGTATCTGGTGTAAGGGAGAGTTTCTCTTTTCTGAAGTCCATATCCCCCTCACTCTGCATAGGTACCAGATGGATATGTGCATGAGGCACCTCCATCCCAAGTACAGCTACACCTACCCTTTTGCAAGGGATAGATTTTTTTATAGCAGCTGCTACCCTTTTTGCAAAAAGGAACAGCTCCTTATACTCTTGGTCTTCAATATCAAAGATATAATCTGTCTCTTTCTTGGGGATGACAAGCGTATGTCCCTGTGCCAATGGATTTATATCCAGAAAGGCATAGAAGTTTTCACTCTCAGCCACTTTATAGGATGGGATCTCCCCATTCACTATTCTGGTAAAGATTGATGCCATAAGTTATTAGATTGAGATGTCCAACACTTCAAATTTCAACACACCCGAAGGTACTACCACCTCTACCACATCACCTTTCTTTCTCCCTATAAGGGCCTTTCCGATAGGAGTTGCAGCGGCAAGTTTACCCTCTCTGAAATTGGCTTCACTTTCACCTACAAGGGTATACTCTACCACAGTATTGTTTACAAGGTTTTTCAGCTTCACTTTGTTGAGCATCTGTATCTGCTCAGTATTGATGCGTGATTCATCTATCACCCTTGCATTGGCAATAGTATTTTCGAGTTTTGAAATTTTCAATTCCAACAGACCTTGTGCCTCTTTTGCTGCGTCATACTCCGCATTCTCAGAGAGGTCACCCTTATCTCTTGCCTCTGCAATCTGCTTTGATATAACAGGTCTCTGTGCAATCAATTGGGCCAATTCAGCTTTCAGTTTATCCAACCCTTCAGCCGTAACATAATGAATTTCAGACATAATATTTGTTTTATCTTTGTTTCTTGTTAATACTCTTTATATTTTGGGCTCATCACCTCTGAATAGATGACAAGCTTCCTTTTTTCCTCTTTTGACATCCCGCTCCCCACTTTCACACTGTTTTCCACCTCTGCCTCTTTCACTTTTTTCTCAGATTCTTTCACAGGGACCACCCTCACTTTCATCTCAGGGGCCTTGTAAACCTCTCTGAATATCTCCTCAGATTCTCCGACAGAGTCCTCTTCCGGCAACTCATCCATGCCAAGTTGGGACAAAAACTCCTCAAGTTCATTTTTGACCTCACCGGCAGACTCCGGCTTCTTCTTGTTGCCAAAAATTATCGGCAAAAAGAAGAATGCCACCATTGCCACAATAGTTATCCAAGAGTCACCCATAGATTCTAATATTGTTTTACCGACTCTTTGTCTTTGGTTATCTGATTCTTCAACTCATCCAGCGATGCGAATTTCCTCTCATCCCTGATTTTTGAGACAAACTCAATGCTCATCTCCAGACCATATATATCCTCATCAAAATCGAGAATATGGGTCTCTATAGTCCTGCTCTGATTCTCCCCTACTGTCGGTCTGTTACCGATGTTACATATCCCTTTGAACTTTTTACCCAGTACGTTTACATCCACCAGATATACCCCATTACCGGGGACAAGTTTCAATGGTTCGTAGAGCTCCATATTTGCAGTAGGGAAACCTATGGTCCTCCCCAACTGCTTACCTGAGACAACTACCCCATGCAAACGGTATTTGTATCCAAGCAGATCTGATGCACCACTCACATCACCACATTGGAGAGCTCCCCTTATCTTGGTGGAGCTTACCATTTTATCACCACAATGGAATTCATCCACTCTGATGGTCTCTATCCCCAAAGAGGCAGCAATATCCCTCATCTGGTCCTGAGTCTGCAAAGAGGAGTTCCCCAGTCTGTGGTCATAACCTATGACCAATGTAGAGACATTGTACCTTTTGATAAGGTATTCCTCCATAAACTCACGAGTGGAGAGTTTGCTGAACTCTCGGGAGAAATTGACGACATGAAAGTCGTCAATTCCCAATGAGAGTATCCTTTCCCTCTTCTCTTCGAGGGTATTCAAAAGTCTTAGTGAATGTGCATCCTGCTGCAACACGGTTCTAGGATGGGGCCAGAAAGTGATCACAGCACACCCCTTCTGTCTCTCGGCAGCAATCCTCTTGAGGCTGTCGAGTACAGCGCGGTGCCCGTAATGCACCCCATCAAAGAAACCTGTAGCTGCTACAACCATCTTACAAGTTCAAAATCCTGACGGTGAGGAAGTTTATCACTCTTTGCAAAAATTCTGCCAGCTACCTGGTATGCACCTGTGGTATTTGGAACGATGGTCGATGAGTATGTTGCAACACCATTTTCAATCTTCTCAAATTCAAATGTGTACACACCCTCTTTAACATATCTTCCTTTGGCATTCTGACGGGCATATACCAACTCAATTCCGATATCATTAGGATCCATATCTCCTACGAATACTGTGATATAAGATTTGAACTCTTTACCAAGGAGCAATTGACCTTGTGCGTCGTTCATAAAGTTGGATTCGCGGATCTCAAGCTGCTCCCACCCTTTACGCATTTTTCTCTTCCAGAGTGCGATCTCTCTTGCTTCAGCATAGTCAGATGCTATAAGCTTGCCAGCTCTTGCAGCTAGTGGATTATAGTATTTGTTGATATAATCGTTGAACATCCTGTTGGTAGTAAAGTCGCAAGCTACCTTAGCAATACAGTTCTTGATGATTTTGATCCACTCAGTTGGAATACCTGTAACAGGATTTACATCGTAGTAAGTAGGTGCAATCTCGCTCTCGATGATATTGTATATGGTAGCTGCATCCAACTCATCCTGGAAGTTCTGGTCATCGTAGGTTCTCTCCTGAGGAAGTGCCCAACCAGCACCCTCTTTGTAACCCTCTACCCACCAGCCGTCAAGTACAGAGAAGTGCATTACACCGTTCATGGCAGCCTTCTCACCAGATGTACCTGAAGCCTCAAGAGGTCTTGTAGGGTTGTTCATCCATACGTCTACACCCTGAACAAGATATTTGGCGATGTTGATGTCGTAGTTAGGGACAAATACGATCTTACCGATGAACTGAGGCATCTTGGAGATATCCACAATCTTCTTGATCAAGTCACTACCAGCTTTATCTGCTGGGTGAGCCTTACCGGCAAACAGGAATTGGACAGGTCTCTTAGGGTTATTTACAATAGCCGAAAGTCTGTCAAGGTCTCTGAATAGAAGGTGTGCTCTCTTATATGTAGCAAAACGTCTTGCAAAACCGATAGTCAAGACATCGTCTCTTAGGGTTCTCTTGATCTCTACGATATGCTGAGGTGAGTAGTGGCTTGACACTGTAGGGTCAGAAAGCTGCTTCTTGACAGCTTTGATAAGTCTCTGACGAAGTTCCTGACGGACACTCATAATCTCAGCATCTTTTACCTCATAGATACCGTTGAAGCACTCTTTATCGTATTTGTGTGTCTTGAATTCGTCACCGAATACTCTGGCGTGGATCTCTTTCCATTGTGGAGCGGTCCAGGTAGGATAGTGTACACCATTGGTTACATAACCGACGTGGTTCTCCTCAGGAAGGTAACCTGGCCACATGCTTGCTAGGATGTCCTGACTCACTTTACCGTGAAGCCAGCTCACACCGTTAACCTCCTGTGAGATGTTACATGCCAAGTTGCTCATAGAGAACTTCTCATTTGGATCGTATGGATTGTTTTTACCAAGGGACATAAGTGTATCCCAGCCAATCTTCAATCTCTCAGGATAGTGTGAAATATATTTTCTCAAAAGATCCTCGTGGAATGCATCGTGACCTGCAGGGACAGGGGTATGTGTAGTGAAGAGAGATGAAGCTCTTACCACCTCCAATGCCTCGTCGTAAGAAAGGTTGTCGTTGTTGATATACTCTCTGAGTCTCTCAAGACCGGTGAACGCTGCGTGACCTTCATTGCAGTGATATACATCTGCATTAAGACCCAAAGCACGCATAGCTCTGATACCACCTACACCCAAAAGGAGCTCCTGTTTCAGACGGTTCTCCCAGTCTCCACCATATAGATGGTAGGTAACCTGACGATCCTCTGGAAGGTTTGCATCGTAGTCTGTATCCAAAAGGTAAAGCTCTGTTCTACCTACATCCACTCTCCAAAGTCTTGCATAGATGTTTCTGCCAGGGAATGCTACAGAGATAGTAACCCATTTGTCCTCTGCGTCTCTCACTGGAACTGCAGGGATTTTCAAAAAGTCCTGAGGCTCATAGTCAGCAATCTGGTCACCATAACCTGAAAGTTTCTGATTGAAGTAACCATATCTGTACAGCAGACCGATACCGATCATATTTACATTTAGGTCACTTGACTCTTTAAGATAGTCACCAGCCAGAATACCAAGACCACCAGAATAGATCTTTAGTGATGCGTCAAGACCATACTCCATACAGAAGTATGCAATCGATGCTCCCTCACGATGGTTCTTAGCCTCCATATACTCATTGAACAAAGCAGCCACTTTATCCAACTGGCGGACGAATTTCTCGTTTTTCTCCAATTGCTGGTACTGTTCATATGATAGATGGTCGAGAAGTGCTATAGGGTTACGTCCCAAAGCTATCCACAACTCCTTGTCAATACTCTTAAACAAATCCATTGCCTCCTGGTTCCAGCACCACCACAGATTCTTTGAAATAACATCAAGATATTTCAATCTCTCTGGTATGTTCCTTGTCACCAATACTCTGTTCCAGGCAGGTGTTCCTACTTCAATTTTCTTATATGTCATACTTTTTATATTGTTTTTTTCAGGGAATTTCCCCTTTCTTTCTATTACTCTTTCTATTGCCAGAGAGTATGCCTCTCTGTAAAATTTCAAATTGTTTCTCCACAATGCAATCTCAGAAACAGATTTTGCATTTGCCTTGTAACTCTTCTCCCCTTTCTCATCAAGGGCAGCCATCTCCATAATCTTGGCACTAACACCATCTACCACTTCTGTATAGTTGGACTCATTCCTCTCAAGGACTGAGATACCAGGGTGCTCTTTGGTGTAATACTCATTTACCCACAGACCAAAACCTGCAAGTGTTGTGGTCACTGTCGGCACCTTGAATGCCAAAGACTCAAGCGGAGTATATCCCCAAGGTTCGTAATATGATGGGAATACCGACAGGTCCAGACCACTGAGTAGCTGGTAGTAAGGGAGATTGAAAACCCCATCATTGCCGTTCAGATATGAAGGTATGAAGAGGAGTTTCACCTTTTTGTTTGTCCTGTTATTCAAGCCAAGTGCTGCCATTCTGCACAGCACAGGGTCATTTTCAGGATACTGAAGGTTATGGGATGTGTGGGTGGTGTAATCACACTCTTTTCCATTGAGTTTGGCCACCAACTCCTTGTCATAACCATTGATTCCAGCTGGAACCAGCACAAAACCTAAAACAGTTCTCCCGTCATATGAAGAGCTCTCCACTTTTGCAAGTGAATCGACAAATATGTCGATACCTTTGTTCTTATATTCGTATCTGCCACCTATACCTACAAGGAGTGGATTGGTGAATGTCTCACCGGTCATAGCCTGAGCCACCTCTATAAGTTTGGCCCTACCCTCCTTCTGATATTTCACAAATTCCTTTGCATCAGGAACGATGGTATCCTCGAAACCGTTTGGTGTCACTAGATCCACATCCTTGCTTAGGAACGATGAACACTCCTTCGCGGTAAGCTCACTTACAGTGGTAAATACATCAGCATTGTGCGCTGCACACTTCTCCAAAGAGTGCTTTGCAGCCACATTAAGCTCTCTCGCCTTCTCGTCACCATTGACCAGGTCAATTACATCATAGAGTTTGATGTTGTTGTATGCCAAGCTACGCCCCAATGTGGTGGCATGTGTGGTAAAAACAGTTGCCACAGGGAGTGAAGTCTGCTTGAGGTACAATACACCCGCACCTGTCATCCACTCGTGGAACTGAGCCAGAACTTTCTGGTTTGGGAGAAGGTTGAAGTTTATAAAACTCTCTATCGCCCTACCGGCAGCATAACCGAATAGAGCCGATTCTACATAATCCCAACCACCACTCAATGAATCCAGGCCATATTTCTCCCAGAACTCTTTAAGAATCTCATCCTTTTTGGTGATGTATTGGGTAAAATCTACTAAAAATGCTATTGGTCTCCCCTTGACATTCCATCTACCGACCCTTACCCTGATACCCTCCTGGGCAGCAGAGACTCTCCACGTTCTGAAAAGAAGCGGGTCTTCAGTAAATTCGGGATTCTGAGTTGTATCCATCCAGACATCGGGTCCAATGAAGATCTGCTCTTCATTGACCCCCTCTGCCATACCTATGGATTTGGTAGCAATTACGGTGTGGATACCCCCCACCTTATTGCATACCTCCCAACTCACCTCGAACAAATAGTCGGGGCTGATCAAATTCTTTTGTCCCATAAAAAGATTAAATTATCCGTTTATCCCAGTCTTAGCTTTCTCTCAATGCGGATAATCAAATCACTCAAAACATTCATATAGTTGATGAATGCCTCATATGGAGTATCATAAGGATTGAAATATGTATGTACTGCTCCATCAGAGAAGAACTTGGTGCACATATAGTAGAAGTGGTCACTCTCCTGAAGCTTCATATAATCCTTGGTAATTTTGTCATCCTGAAGTGCCAGAACACGGTCGCTCAAATCATACAACTTGCTGAAAGCCTCATTTTGAAGCTCATTGCCCAACCATGCTGATGTATCTCTCTCCTCATCTGCCCAAGAGATTGAGAATGGAACATTGATAGGAGATACTGCATCGTGTTTCTTGATGGCCTCTGAAGGGGTCACGAACTCAACATTTGCTTTGTTTAGAAGAGCCTCTGGAAGTGCCCTCATAAAGTCAAATATACCGCTGGCTGCACTCTGGTGCTCACCAAATGTCTCGTAGTCCATGAAGAGGTTGATGATCTCATCTTTAGATGCCTGGTCTGCTACCCAAGATGCAAATTTGTCTGTATCCAATGGCCACTCATTCCAGCCCTGATTTGAGAATCTGAATGCGATATCATCACTCAAAGTGAAGTTTCTCAAAAGGACTTTCATTTTAGGGTTGTTGGCATTTGAATAGACGTAGTTTGGTGATTTCCAACCAAGGATATGTTTAGCACCCTCTGTAAGGATACCTTTGAAGCCAAGTTTATAAACCATCTCACCTATCTCGTCAGAGTAGATAAGCTCAGTGTTTCTGAAGCATTTTGGTTTCTTGCCGAAGTGTTTCTCCACAAGTTTGCTGTGAAGTTCCACCTGTTTCTTGAACTCATCTTTTGAAACCAAAGATGCAAGTGTATGGGTATAAGTCTCAGCAAGGAACTCTACACAACCTGTAGCTGCAAGGGCCTTGAAGCTGTCCAATACCTCTGGAGCATATTTCTCAAACTGCTCGATAGCTGAACCAGAGATTGAATAAGCAATCTTGAAAGACTTGCCAAGCTTGTTGATATTCTCAAGCATAATGGCATTCATAGGGAGATAACATTTCTCTGCCACTCTCCTCACGATAGTTCTGTTTGAGAAATCGTCGAAATAGTGTGAATCTTTTCCGATGTCGAAGAATCTGTATTGTCTTAGACGATCAGGCTGGTGTACCTGGAAGTACAAACAAATTGAAGGTTTCATATGTTGTAATTTTTATTTCAATGTTGATTCATAAATATGTTTCATCTTGGCTGCGGCGTGATCCCATTTGAGGGCATTCACCTCATCATAGCCTTTCTCAGCTGCAGTGTGTGCCAATGCAGGATATCTCAACAGACCGTACATAGCGTCTGCCAATGCATCCACATCCCAAAAGTCCACCTTGATAGAGTACTTGAGAACTTCGGCTACACCCGACTGTTTTGAGATGATGGTAGGAACACCGGTAATCATCGCCTCAAGTGGCGAAATACCGAAAGGCTCTGACACAGAAGGCATCACATACACATCAGAGTATGCGAACATCTTCTGCACATCAGCACCTCTTAGGAATCCTGTAAAGTGGAATCTGTCAGAGATACCGAGTTTGGCTACCTGCCTGATACTGCGGTTTAGAAGGTCACCGCTACCGGCCATCACAAAACGGGCATCAGGGCACTTCTTAAGCACCTTATGGGCAGCCTCGATGAAGTACTCAGGACCTTTCTGGAAGGTGATACGGCCAAGGAATGTGATCACTTTCTCATCTACACTCCTCTCCACAACCATCTGTTTCCTGTCAGCAAAGTCCACAGCATTGTGCACTGTAAACACCTTGTCAGGATTGATGCCATATTTATTGATTACAATATTGCGGGTGAGGTTACTTACAGTGATAACTCTGTCTGCCTCCCTCATACCCATCTGCTCGATAGCAAACACCTGGGTATTCACATTCTCACCTGTTCTGTCAAACTCAGTGGCGTGAACGTGGATAACAAGTGGTTTGCCTGAAATTCTCTTGGCAGCAATACCGGCCATATAGGTAAGCCAGTCGTGAGCGTGGATTACATCGAACTCATCCTGGTGCTGGGCAGCTATCTCACCACCCACCATAGCATACCTTGAAATCTCTTCCATAAGGTTTGTGCCATACTTGCCGGAGAATTTATATTTCTGTTTGAAATTTACCTTAAAATCTTCAATCTGGGATTTCTGGTCCTTTGATGACATCTCTGTGAATTTCACAGGATCCATATAAGGGACCATATTTGTCCCTACACGAAGGAACTGGACTCTCTCGAGAAACTCCTTCGGATTCTTTACAACATCGCTAACTTCGACGTCACTTGCATTAAGAATTCTGGTGTAGGTCTGGTCTTCATCACCTGAAGCCGAAGGCATTACGAACAATGTCTCCACTCCGTTGTTTGCCAAACCCTTGACAATACCGTAGCAAGCTGTTCCGAGACCACCTGCAATATGGGGAGGGAACTCCCAACCAAACATAAGTACTCTCATAACCTAGTCGTTTTTAAATTTAGCAATTAAATATTTTGCCCTCAACACCTCTGACACAGCACCTGTGTGGCAGATAGCTCCGTGAGGCACATATTCAGGGTCACCATTATAAAGCTCTGCGATGGAACCGATACCGTGAACAGTCATATCATCCTCGTATGCATCCACAAGTTCCTCAGCTTTTGACAATGCTGCGCCACCGAAAAGTTTCAAAGATGCCTCGATATAGAAGCCAATCATCCAAGGACGGGTACAACCCTGATGGTGCGCGTGATCCCTCTGGTCCTGGTTACCTTCATATACACCTTTATAAAGAGGGTTCTTCGGTGAAAGTGTTCTCAAACCTCTTGATGTAAGAAGCTCTCTCTGGATACTTCTCAACACATTTGCCTTAACCTCATCATTTATAGGAGAGTATTCAAGTGCACAGGCAAATACCTGGTTAGGTCTTGTAAATTTGTTCTGGCCCATCTCATCCACATAGTCGGCAAGGTGAGCCCTCTCCTCTACCCAGAACATATTGTAGAAGTTCTTCTGAATCTTCTCTTTCACATCCATCCAGGCATAAACAGCCTTACCGCCTTTACCATATTTGGTCTCATTCTCGATAAGGTAGCAAAGGGCATTGTACCAAAGGGCATTGGTCTCTACCTGATAACCGCCACGCTCTGCAATAGGGAGGCTGTTTGAGCCGTATGCGTTCATCCAGCTCAAAGCTACACCGTTCATCTTTGTCCAAAGCATACCGTTATCCTTGTTCAGGCTGACACCCATTCTACCGCCCTCGATAAAGCTGTCTGCAATCTTCTTGAGAATAGCTTTGAATTTATCCCAAGCACCCTGGGCATCACCTGTAAACGCAGCATATTGCTGGGCTACCCAGAACATCCATAGTGCAGCCTCTACCTGGCGTGAGCCATTGTAAAGCTGGTTTGAATATATTTTTACAGCGGTTTTGAGAATCTTGTCAAATGTAGCCACGTCACCATCATCAAACAATGTGAGGCCAGGAAGCGAGATAAGTGTCTCCCTGAGACCTTTGCTCTCCCAAGAGTAGCCAGAGAGAATCTCTGTACCCTTAGGGGTTTTCACGATGAAATCCTTGGCTGCAATTCTCAAACAAGAGTCGTAGTCAGCCCTGCTTGGAGCACTCTTCACCTCTTTGTCATACAGTCTCTTCAGACCTTTTGTAGAAACCTCGGCTGTTGAAACTGAAAGGATGATTGACTCACCGGCTGCGATAGGCATCTCAAATACACCAGGAACGAAAAGGTCCTCCTTATATTCGAAGCCGCGTCTCTGCTCATCACTGTACACTACATCCTTGTACCAGTCAGGATTATGGAAATAATCGTTCTCCTTGTTCAATTGAAGGTGAAGTGTAGGGAACCCTTCATACATTTTGAAGCTTGCACCATTGTCTACGATTCCGTAGTTTGCAGATGCTTCAGGGTTCTGCTGTGTAAGAGTATGGACCTCCCTGAAAGCCATAAAAGGTTTTAGACGGAGATATGTCTCTGAATGGGCTTGAACCAGGGTATATTTGATAAGCAGCTGCTCTTTGCCTTTAACGAAAATCATCGATTTTCTGAAAATCATGCCGCCAACCCTGTATTCTATAGTGCACTCCTTGTCAAACTGGAAATCCACAATATATTTATGACCTCTTGGCTCATAAATTTTACCATAGCTCCTAATTCCAAGGTTAAACTCTTTTTCATGTTGAATCAGTGTCTCATCAACTGATGAAAGAAGAATGTGGTTTACTCCACCGAACTCCTCGATGGGCATTACAAACAATCCGTGGTACTTTCTGGTGTTGCAACCTACGATAGTGGTATTGCAGTAGCCACCTGTTCCATTGGCCAATACCACCTCTCTTGGCAACGAGTACTCTAGATTTACTAGTTCCTCTTGATTAAATTTTAAATAAGACATTTGATATATCGATATTATCTAATTTTCTCCAATACCATAGCACTTCTGCTCGGAAGATACAAAGAAAGTTTGTCACCTCCATCCTTTCTTATGGTATGGTGGTGAACACTCTCATCTATCCTGCCGAACCCGTCATAGACTCCGGCATCCGAACTTAATGCTACGCGGTACTCTCCGGATGGGGCGCAGAATTCAAAATCTGAGAAGGAGTGTACCGAATTAAAATTGAGCGCAAAGATAAATCTTCCTCTCGCAAAAATCAAAACTTTTTCTGAATCTGATACATATAATTGCATAGGGGATTGTCTGAGGACATTTCCACCCTTTATGAGATGGATCATATCCCTATCGAAATCGACAAGGGCCTTGAACCTGAGTTCAGTATCATCCTTAAGGCTCCACTGCCTCCTGGCGTGCTTGTGAGACCAGTTATTCCCCTCTCTGGGGAAATCGATCCACTCCGGATGTCCGAACTCATTGCCCATAAATGTCAGATAACCGTCCCCGGCAGTAGCCACTGTCACAAGTCTTATCATCTTATGCAGAGCTATACCCCTCTCAACAATCGGATTTTTGGAGGCTTTATCCATACTGAAATACATCTCCTTATCGATAAGTCTGAAGATAACTGTCTTGTCTCCCACCATTGCCTGGTCGTGACACTCGACATAGCTGATGGTCTTCTCGTCCCTTCTCTTGTTGGTAAGCTCATAGTACATCCCGCCCATGCTCCAATCCTCCTCACGGACATCCTTTATCCATTTAATCCAATTGTCAGGGACCCCCATACTCATTCTGTAATCAAAGCCCCATCCACACTGGGAGATAGGGGCTGCCAGACCTGGCATACCGCTCATCTCCTCTGCAATGGTAAAGGCATCGCTTCTAAGTTCCTTGACCAGAATATTGGCAAGACCCAGATACACGAGGGCATCAACATCCTGCCCTCCATCATAGTATGCATCATATGAGCAGAAATCCCTCCCAAGACCGTGGTCATAATAGAGCATACTGGTCACACCATCAAAGCGGAAACCATCCAGATGATACTCCTCCACCCAGAATTTCAGGTTTGAGAGCAAAAAATGGATTACTGCATCTTTACCATAGTCAAAGCATCTTGAATCCCAGGCCGGGTGCTTGCCCCTCTCCCCATGATGGAAATAGAGATCCTCGCTCCCGTCAAACTTGCTCAACCCCTCTACCTCATTTGATACAGCATGCGAATGGACCACGTCCATAATTACCGCAATACCATAACCATGAGCCTCATCTACCAGTTGTTTGAACTCATCAGGCGTGCCGAAACGGGAACTTACAGCAAAGAAATTGGCTACCTGATAACCAAAAGAGCCGTAATAAGGGTGCTCCTGGAGGGCCATTATCTGTATGGTATTGTAACCAAGCTCTGCTATATAAGGTAGAACATTTTCCCTGAACTCATTGAAGGTACCGACTTTCTCCTCCTCTACCCCCATACCGATATGCACTTCATAAATAAGCGGGTTCTTGAATGTCCTAGTGTATTTCTTTTTCCATCTGTACTTTTTGTCCGGACTCCACACTTGCGCAGAAAAACTTTTGGTTTGCTCATCCTGTACACACCTCACAGCATATGCCGGAAGCCTTTCGCCTGATCCATCCTGCCACTCCATTATATATTTGTAAAGCATTCCATGCTTCAGCTCATTCTGTGGAATCCTCAACTCCCAATTCCCACCATCAAGTTTCTTGAATGCATACCTATCGTCCTTCACCCAAGCGCTGTGCTCACCCACCATATAAATGGCAGTAGCATTGGGGGCCCACTCTCTGACAACCCACTCTTTTCCCTCCTTATGAAGCATGTAATAAAGGTGATTGTTGGCAGAGGATGAAATGGTACCATCCTTGCCTGTAAGATCCTGCCTTTTGTTAACCAGCTTCTGATATCTGTCGGTTATAACCCTCTTGAAGGGCATCAAATAAGAGTCTGAATCAAAAATCATATCGCAATAATATATTAAATCTCAAATCATCAAGTACATCTCCTGACTGCAACACTTTACGGCCATAGAGAGCTTCAACTCCTACAACACCGTGCTTCAGCATATTTCTCAAATAGTTGAAAGCCAAATATTGTCCACTTCTGTACATGGCATTCTCCCCAGAGATAATATCACCACTCACATGGACTCTGGAATATATGGCATTTATCTGGTTCAACCCCCACAAAAATTGGTATGCTGCACTAACCCCCCAGCCGCGGTTTATATCCAGCGCATCCAGAGTAGGAGCCACCACAATATTCATCCCCATACCATCCAGATCCTGAATACAATCCACCATACCATAGGCATAAATACCCTGAAGGTAGAAATTGTGAGTCGAACGTGACTGTTTGAGGAATGTCCACCTCGCACTAGAGTGGGCTGCATAGGATAAAGCTTTTTTGTATTTGTCCCCAGAAACAGGATACTTCATTGACCTGACGTTAGTGGCTGCAAAAAGATAAAACCTATCCCTGTTCCAATGGATTGACACAGGTATATCGGGGACATCCTGATAGACATTCTTCACCACATACCCACCATTCAGATCAGGCACCGATATGGTAGTAGAACTGGGCAACTCAAGAGCCAATGTCAATTTCAAATCCTCTTTTTTACTGAGTTTTATCGTATATGCCACGAGAGGCATCCTCCTGTCGGACATACTGGGAGGGCCCTGGACATCGAGCGTAGTGGGAGACTCCGCCCCTCTGAATGTCGACCATGCCTGCCCTACGGTAAATCCCATAAACTGCAGATATGCCTGTCTTAGTCTGAGATAGTTCTCAGAATTATGAAAATCTGTCTCCACATAGGCATTTATATACCCTTTGGATGTAACCCCTATAAGCTTTAGATACAGACGAGACATTCCCATATCAAAATTCATCACATCTGTATTCTTGAAAGGGTTCTCTTTTGATATGGTACCGTCCGGAATTTCACTTGTAACAAAAGCTATATCATCCATACCTGACATATCATACAAAGCCAAAGCCTGGACATACCCACCTATACCCAGAATAAAATTATACGATCTGTCCTTGATAAGAAAACGGGGGATGGAAGGATCATGGAAGTGCTTACTGGAAGAATTGACCAGATAATCGTAAAGATCAGGGGGCAAAGAGTCACTGGATGCCACAAACTGAGCACTCGCCTTCCCAGATCCCAAGAACACAGCCAGCAGCACCAATGGAAACAATATGATCCTTTTAACCCTATTCATCCGACATCTTTAATTTTCTGCAGACAAACTTTTCTTTACTTCCACTTCGCTAATGCGTAATTTTTCCCTACAATGCATCAGTAAGGCCATCGCCCTCTGAACATCCTTTGACACCTCCGAGAGTGACTTGGCAGGATCCTCTATACCGGCCACCAGACTCTCCAGCTCCGCTACGAGCTCCTCATAACTTTTCTCCTTATCTTCCATATCTTTAGAAATTCTTTTCCAAAATCTGTTCCACATTGCAAACCACCTCTCCATCCTTGAGCATAAGGGAGAGTCTGTCGCCACAGCTCACATCCGCCACAGAGGTCACCCTCCTCCCCTCCGATTCCACAACACAATACCCCCCTTTCATCAGATTTGCAGGATCTCCCTTTTTTATCCTCTGCTCCAGAAGGTCAAGAGTATTGGTCCTGACCACAAACAGGGGCTCCAACTTGTGCACAAGGGTGCGGTGCAACATCTCCAGACGGCTATTCTCCGCCGAAAACTTATTGTTCAATGCCAATGCAAGCCTTGATGCCAGCGATGAGAGCATAGCCTCCTCCTGTGCAAAAATATCAAGTATATAATCTGCCAGCGCAGTGGGGGTCTTGACACTTGTACAAGCCACCATATCGCAGATATGATAATCCTGGTCATGCCCTACCGCCACCATTACAGGCAAAGGGAATTGTGCCACATTTGCGCACAAGTCATAATCATCAAAACAAGAAAGATCCACAGCAGAACCGCCGCCTCTCAATATCAGCACAGCATCAAAAGACTCTGCTCCACCCTCCACATCAGCTATGACACCATCCAGAGCCTCCACTATCCCGGCCGGGGCTGTCCCACCCTGCATAGGGGCCGAATAGAGCTTCGTATAGAATTTGAAGCCATAACTGTTGTCGTGGAGATGCTTCATAAAATCCCTGTAACCTGCAGCAGTCTCGGATGAAATTACAGCAAAACTCCTTGGGAGCGGGGGCAATTCAAGGGTAGTGTTCATATCAAACATCCCCTCCTCCCTCAACCTGTTCATCACCTCCCGGCGGCGGAGTTCGGCCTCACCCACGGTAAAAGAGGGATCTATATCATAAACTATCAGGCTAAGTCCATAGAGTTCAGAGTACTGCACCTGAGCCTTGACCAGAATATTCATCCCCACTGACAGCTCCCGACCGGTAGCTCCGACGAAATATGGTCTGAGAACTCTCCACGATGAGCTCCACACTATAGCATGCCCTTTGGCACGAATATCAGCACTGAAACCATCCTTATCCACAAGATCTATGTAACAATGTCCGGAAAAATTGGTCTTCACCGCACTTATCTCACCCTTAACCCAATAGGAATGGGGAAACCCACTCTCCAGACACCCTTTTACACGCTTCTGCAAATCATATAGAGTTATCCCTTCATTCATACTTACAAATGTAAGAAATTTTTTCTATTTTTGCATCCAAAACAACTGCAATGAGGATAACCAAGGCAACATTCGCAGGCAGCAGCCAGAAACTTGACCAGAGGCCCAAACTGAGGGCTCCGGAATTTGCATTTATAGGCAGATCCAATGTGGGCAAGTCCTCATTGATCAATATGCTCTGCGAGCAGAAAAAACTGGCTCATACTTCAGCCACCCCAGGCAAGACAAGACTGGTCAACCACTTCTATATCAACGACCAATGGTACCTTGTCGACCTTCCTGGCTACGGCTACGCCAAGATATCAAAAAAGAAGACAGACCAGTTGTCCGACATCATCACACACTACATATGCAAATCGGAAGAGCTCGTCACTCTGTTTGTCCTGCTTGACTCACGTCACGACATACAGAAGATAGACCTGGAGTTCATGATGAAACTCGGAGAACTCGGCATCCCATTTGCCATCATATTCACCAAAGGGGACAAACTCGGCGTAAATGCCCGTGCATCACAGGTCGAGAAGAATAAAAAAGCCCTTCTGGAGTATTGGGAAGAACTCCCTCCGGTATTTGTATCATCTGCAGAGACCGGACTTGGGAAAGACCAGATACTTGATTACATTTCGACACTACTCTAAATTATTATAACCATGGATCACACTCATACTATCAAAATTTTCTCTTGTAGAGGATCAAGGTACCTTGCAGAAAAAATAGCAAGATCACTAAACTTGGAACTTGGTAAATCTATCGTTACAGATTTCAGCGACGGAGAATTCCAGCCTGCATTTGACGAATCTGTTCGTGGTGCTACAGTATTTATCGTACAATCCACCTTCCCACCTATTGACAACCTCTTCGAACTGCTTCTTATGATTGATGCAGCCAAAAGGGCCTCTGCTTACAAAGTTATCGCAGTTATGCCATACTTCGGCTGGGCAAGACAAGACAGAAAAGACCGTCCAAGGGTATCTATCGGAGCAAAATTGGTAGCAAATCTTCTTCATGCTGCAGGATGCGACAGAGTTATGACCGCAGACCTTCACGCAGACCAAATCCAGGGTTTCTTCGACTTCCCTGTTGACCACGTATATGCAAGCTCACTATTCTTGCCTTATATGAGAAGCCTCAACCTTGAGAACCTCTCTATCGCTGCCCCTGATATGGGTGGAGCCAAAAGGGCAAATGCATACTCGCGAGTACTTGGCTGTCCACTTATCGTATGCCACAAATCAAGAGAGAGGGCAAACGTTGTGGGTTCGATGACCGCTATCGGAGAAGTTGAAGGGAGAAACATCATCATTGTGGATGATATGATTGACACCGCTGGTACCATCGCCAAAGCTGCAGATATGCTTATGGAGAAAGGGGCTTTGAGTGTACGTGCATTGGCTACACACCCTGTATTCTCAGGCCAGGCATATGAGAAGATCGCAAAATCTGCACTTACCGAAGTGGTTGTATCAGACACCATTCCTTTGAGAGCACGTCCAGATCAGGATATCTCCAAGATCAAAGTGCTTTCAGTAGCAGATATCTTTGCTGATATCATAAATAAAGTATATAACTACCAACCTATCAGCCCAAGCTTCATTTTCTAGACCACAATGAAGACTTTTGAATACTCCATAGAAGAAATTCACGCCACACTGGTCTCATCCCTCAGGGAATTTTTTGCCAAATCAGGGCAGAAAAAGGCAGTCCTGGGCCTTTCAGGAGGTATAGACTCTGCAGTGGTGGCAGCACTTGCTGTAGAGGCTCTCGGCAAAGAGAACGTATGTGGCATCCTGATGCCATCACAGTTCTCCACCCTGCACTCCCTGACAGATGCCGTAGACCTCGCAAACAACCTGGATATGAAACACATGGTTATCCCTATTGAGAAGATGTACCACAGAGCTATCAAAGACTTGGCTCCAATCTTTGACGGGGACAACTCTTGGGACAACACTCAGGAGAACATCCAGGCAAGAATAAGGGGGATGATAGTGATGGCCTACTCCAACAGACACGGAGCCCTGGCCCTCAACACATCCAACAAAAGTGAATTGGCTATGGGTTACGGCACCCTTTATGGCGACCTGGCCGGCGCCGTTATGGTGATTGCGGATATCTATAAGATTCAGGTCTATGACCTCGCCCGTTATATAAACCGCGAGAGGACCATTATCCCTATCTCCACCATCACCAAAGCACCGTCTGCCGAACTCCGCCACGATCAGAAAGACACCGACTCCCTCCCAGAGTATGCATTGCTTGATCCGGTTTTGCATGCTCTGATTGAAGAGGGGAAGAGCAAAGAGGAACTGCTTGAAGAGGGTGTGGAAGAGGCTCTGATAGACAGGATTCTGACACTTAAGGCGAGGAGCGCCTTCAAAGTGCACCAGATGGCACCTGTAATCAAAGTTAGCGACAAACCTATACACTACCCTGAAAAATGGGTATAAGCAAGATATGAAAATCATTATAGCAGCACTCATATTTGTAGGAATAGCCATCTTCCTGATGTGCTTCAACATCATATTCAGGGGGAAGGATTTCCCCGACACAGAGATATCCCACAACAAAGAGATGAGAAAAAGGGGTATCATCTGTGCCAAGGAGGAGGAGTTCAGAATATGGAGGAAGAAAAACAGAAAATCCGGGGGCTGCGATGATGACTTTTGCGTAAGCTGCAATGAAATATGTGCAGCCAAAACATTAATGAAAGAAAAGGAGGAAAACAAATGAGTTTATTAGCCATAGTTGGACGCCCTAATGTGGGCAAATCTACCCTGTTCAACAGACTTGTGGGGATGAGACAAGCGATTGTAGATGAGACAGCCGGTGTTACCAGAGACAGACACTACGGTCGTTGCGAATGGTGCGGTCATGAATTTTCAGTAGTGGACACAGGTGGTTATACATCCAACTCTGACGACATCTTTGAAGGGGAGATCAGAAAACAGGTAACCATCGCCATCCAGGAGGCAGACGCCATCCTCTTTATGGTAGAGGTTGGAACAGGTATTACAGATTACGACTCGGAGATTGCCGAGATACTCAGACAATCGAAAAAACCGGTAATCCTGGCTGTAAACAAAGTGGACTCCGCCGCCAAACAATATGACGCATATGAATTCTATTCACTCGGACTCGGCGAGTTATGGAGCATATCATCTTCCAATGGCAGCGGCACAGGTGACCTCCTTGATGAGATAGTACGCATCCTCCCCAAAGATGAAAAAGTAGAGGACACCCACGCAGGCATCCCAAGGGTAGCCATCGTAGGTAAGCCAAACGTAGGAAAATCGTCACTGACCAACGCCCTTCTTGGTGAGGACAGAAATATAGTAACACCTATTGCCGGCACCACCAGAGACTCGGTAGAATCGTACTACAACAAGTTTGGCCACGAGTTCATCCTTGTGGACACAGCAGGTCTGAGAAAGAAGACAAAGGTTAAAGAGGATCTCGAATTCTACTCTGTAATGCGCTCCATCAGAGCCATCGAGCACTCTGACATCTGTATCCTTATGATTGATGCACAGAGCGGCATTGAGGCACAGGACCTTGCTATCTTTAACCTGATAAACAGAAACAAGAAAGGGTGTGTGGTAGTAGTGAACAAATGGGACACTATCGAGAAGAGCAGCAACACCATGAAAGAGTACACCCAGGTAATCAAAGAGAGACTCTCACCATTCAACGACCTGCCTATCATCTTCACCTCAGTTATCAACAAGCAGAGGATACTGGATGTTCTTGATGCCACTGCGAAAGTATATGAAAACTTCTCACAGAAGATACCTACATCCAAACTGAACGAAGCTATGCTTCCTGAGATTGAGAACTACCCTCCACCTGCAACCAAAGGGAAGTACATCAAGATCAAATTCATCACACAGCTCCCTACACAGAGCCCATCATTTGCATTCTTCTGTAACCTTCCACAATATATCAAGGATCCCTACAAGAGGTTCCTGGAGAACAAGCTGAGGAGTTATTTCGATTTTACTGGTTGCCCCATCCAGATATATATGAGGCAAAAATAGAGAATTGGAGTAGTGAACTATTCTTTATCGATGGAGAGTTGCTGGATATAATTCCCTCTCTCCGTCGTTTTTACAAATATAGTTACCCTGAATTTATTCCCGCCACCTTCAAGCTTTCCTATGGCATAAGTCATAGGATATACACCGCTTTTATGCACAATATCAAACGAATGTGGGGTATAATCGGTAAAAAACCTCTTCATTATCTGTCTGGCCTGACTCCTGCTGCAATTGCTCCGCTGACCGAACATCACTAATTCTATATTCTCTGAAAACCAGGCAGAGAGATTCTTGGCATTTCCATTTTCAAGATATTTTGCGATTGGGACAAATACATCGCTCTGCGTCTGCTGACCCGATGCGAAGAGAGGGAGCACAGCCAAAAGCGATGCCAGAAACAGTGGTTTTATAAAAACATTACTCATACCCGCTCCACATGCAAAAATCAGACCACACAAAAGTTTCTATAATTGATTTATTCCCCCTATATTTGTGTACAAACTGGCAATTATGAAGATAACTTTTCTTACAGTAGGAAAAACCACATTCCCCTTTGTAAAAGAGGGGTGCGATATCTTCATAAAAAGGATCAAGCACTATACCACCTTCGAATACATAGAGATTCCGGAGTTGAAAAACACTTCATCCCTATCCAAAGATCAGATCAAGGAAAAGGAGGCTGAACTCATCCTCAAAAATGTAAAAAATACCGACAAGGTGGTCTTGCTGGATGAGAGAGGGAAAAATTTCTCCTCCATCGAATGGTCAAAAGAGCTGGAGAAAGAGATAATATCCGGGACCAAATCGGTTATATTCATCGTAGGCGGTGCATATGGATTTTCCAAAACCATCTACGAAAGGGCAAACGGCAAACTCTCCCTCTCCTCAATGACATTCTCACATCAGATAATAAGGCTGTTCTTCATAGAGCAGCTCTATCGTGCATTCACTATAATGAAAGGGGAACCATACCACAATGAATAGCAGAAAGGGGACAATAATACTATGGATACTGGCGATTCTGTCGCTACTACTCTCATTTATCCAAAATCATCTGGAGACCCCATCCAAAGAGGCTGTGGATGTGGAGAGAAGGGTAAATGCCAGGATTAGCCTGATGGATGGCTATGTGGATCGCGCATTCAAAGTAGACCCAAACCAATGGGTAAGCATTTATGGTTTCCCGGAAGACATGGTGCTTTACAAATATGTATCGGACTCCCTGCAATCGTGGATAAACCTCTTCCCCATACACAACGACGCCATAGAGACAGCAGGTCCCGGATACTTCTTCCACGATCTGACAAATACCAACCCTTTCAACACCCCTCTGGCATACCTGAAGGATGATGCCCAATACATTAACCTGGGAAACTCCTGGTATGTGGTCAAAAAATACAGACAGGGAGAGGCTAGTATCCTCGCAGGAATCCTCATAAATACCGAATATGTATCTGAGAACTCCATCCTGCAAAATACTGTAAATGACAAACTTCTATTAAATGACCAGTACACTGTAGTTCCGATCGGAGTGGATGACTCCAATGTTATCAGAACCAAGGATGGGACACCACTTTTCTCCATAATCAACAATGTAACCATATCGGCCAACTCCCCTTATACACTGCTGCGATGGGTTTCACTCCTCCTTGCAGGTCTGGCACTCTTCACATACCACTATAGGAACAGGAGCAAAAAGTCCCTTATCATAACATTCTCATCACTCCTGCTCCTCAGAGCGCTTGCATTTTCGCTCTCCAAAACCACCTTCTACAACATTGAGTTCTTCTCCCCTTCCCTATATGCAGACGGCACATTGTTCAACTCTCTGGGGGCGGTGATAATCAACCATATATTCCTTTTCCTTGATATCCTTACCTTCTTTATGATGAGGCTCTCCATCATAAAGAACATCAAACACTCCACACCGGCGATGAAAAGGGTCAAGACTGCTATAGTCATTCTGGCCCCTATATTTATATTCCTGTACATACATTTCACCCTCAAGTCCCTTATCCTCAACTCCAGCATTGATCTGGAGCTGTACAATATTGAGGGGATAACTATTTACTCCCTACTATCTTTCTTCATATATGCACTGCTCTTCATCGCATTGCTGCTGTCACTCCAGTTCATCGTATTGACATTCAACCTGAAAGAGAAGATAAACCTACTATCCACCAAAGGGGCACTCCTGTACATATTCATAATATCCCTCTACACTGTCACCAGTGTGGCCAATTTCGGTTTTGACAGGGAATTTGAAAGGAACAGGGCCATATCCAACAAACTTGCCATCGACAGGGATCTGGATCTGGAATTACACCTCCGTTCGATAGAGACATTCATAATGCAGGATCCCCTTATACAGTTCCTGGTTACACTTCCAAATGGGGGTGAACTGATAAAGAACAGACTAAGAGACCTTTATTTCTGGGGAATCATCAACAAGTATGATATAAGGATTACAGTCTGCCGTCCCAACGACCTTCTGCAGACAGACATAAACTCCGAACCTGTGGACTGTTTCACATTCTTCAGGACAGAGATTGTGGAGAAATACGGCATATCACTCGGTCCACTCTCGAGGTTCTACTACCTGAACAACAACAACAGCTTCATAAATTATTTCGGTCAGTTCCCATATTACAGGAACAACAATATGTACAATATGTACATCGAGATTGACTCCAAAAAGGTAAATGAGTCAATGGGATACCCCAACGTGATGCTTGACTCCAGAATCCTGAGCAGGAAAAATCTCCCGAGCATCTACTCGTATGCGAAATATTATGAAAACAAGCTTCTGGCCTATGACGGCAAATACAACTATCCTTTGATCAATGAGACAGATTACAAGGAGAGGTACTCTTATAACCGCAAGAACGGATATGTCCACTTCGTAAACAGGACATCACCTGAAAGCTTTGTAATAGTATCAAGACACACCAGATCGGCAATAGCATATCTGGTCACATTCTCTTACCTTTTCATCTTCTACTCTGCCATCATACTCACGCTGTTCCGTTTCAGGCACGACAAGGTCAAGACTATCAGGCACAGACACAAGAACTCCTTCAGAAACAAAATCACATACCTTATCACCACATCTCTTGTAGTGGCCATCGCACTTATGGGGAGTGGCAGTATCCTATTCATTGTAAGGGTATTTGACGAGAACAACAGGTCCATTATGGAGGACAAACTGAGCTCGATACAGACCTCTTTGTCCGAGCTTTGCAAATATACTACAAGCAACGAGGAGATTCTCGCACCAGATATCACGGAGGAGATTGCGAACCTTGCCCTCAACACCCAGGTGGACATAAATATATTCAGCACCAAAGGAAAACTGATAAGTACTACCAAAAATGAGGTCTTCAACCAGTACCTTGTGAGTACCAGAATGAACCACAGGGCATACAAGGCATTGGTAATAAACAATGAGAAACAGGTGATTGAGCGTGAAAACATAGCCAATCTGCAGTACTTCTCCCTCTATGCCCCCATTTTCAATATCAACGGCAAGTTCATAGGGATACTCAATATCCCATACTTTATGGACATCACCGAGATGAAGGATGATGCTACCCCTATCATAGCCACCATTATCAACCTCTTCCTGATCCTTATTCTCGCGGCAATACTGGTGAGCAGACTACTCTCCAACTCCATTGCCAATCCGGTACTTATGATCAGCAAGAAGATGCAGGAGCTTGACATCTCCCAGAAGGGTGAACATATCCAATACTCAGGCGACGATGAATTGGGTGCACTTGTCAACGCATACAACAACATGGTGGATGACCTCGAGGAGAGCACTCGCAGATTTGCCGAAAGTGAGCGCGAACAGGCCTGGAAAGAGATGGCAAGACATATCGCCCACGAGATCAAGAACCCTCTCACCCCTATGCAGTTGAGCATCCAGCACCTTGTAAGGCTCAAACAACAGAACATCCCCAACTGGGATGAGAAATTCTACGCAGCTGCCAACTCATTGCTGGAGCAGATCAGCATCCTCTCTCAAACCGCATCCGAATTCTCAAGTTTTGCCAAATTCTATAATGAGGACAGCAGAGTGTTCGATTTGAGGGGGCTAATTCAGGACCAGCTCCTATTCTTTGACAATAGGGACAACATCAGATTTGAGTTTGTAACCACAATTGAGCAGGCAGAAGTCCTGGCGAAAAAGGATCAGATAACCAGGGTTCTTGTCAATTTGATAAGCAATGCCATTCAAGCTTTGGAATCCCTTGATGGAGGGACTATAAGAGTATCTCTTGCAGCCATCGGCAAATCTTACACTGTGTCGATTGAAGACAATGGAGAAGGTGTGAAGGAGGAGAACCTCTACAAACTATTCAAGCCCAACTTTACCACCAAAAGCAGCGGCACAGGATTGGGCTTGGCTATATGTAAAAGCATTATAGATCAGAGCAATGGAGAGATCTCTTACTGCAAATCCGAGCTTGGAGGTGCCAATTTCTCGTTCACCCTCCCTATCTATCAGAAGGGATAGCGTAAGTAATGACATCATCTCTGGTGATAACACCATTTGAAAGGATAAGGAGACGCTCCACCACATTGCGAAGTTCCCTGATATTTCCACTCCACCCATACTGCATCAGCTCCTCCATTGCATCCTTTTCAATCTTCATCACAGGTTTTCCGTTTTCATTGCAAATTTGCTTGATGAAGTGGTTTACCAACAGAGGTATATCGTCCTTTCTTTCTGCTAGAGAGGGGAGGTGAATTATGATGACGCTGAGCCTATGATAAAGGTCCTCACGGAATGTCCCTTTGGCTATCTCCTCCTTGAGGTTTTTGTTGGTAGCAGCCACTACCCTTACATCCACCTCTATATCCTTGTCGCTACCCACTCTGGTGAGTTTGTGTTCCTGGAGAACCCTGAGTACTTTCGCTTGGGCAGCCAGACTCATGTCCCCTATTTCATCCAGAAACAGTGTTCCACCATTGGCTTGTTCAAATTTCCCTTTGTGCTGCTTGATAGCAGAAGTAAATGCACCTTTCTCATGACCGAAAAGTTCACTCTCAATAAGTTCACTTGGTATGGCTGCACAATTGACCTCTACAAATGGTGCAGAGACCCTGTTGCTGAGTTCGTGCAGCCATCTGGCCACCAACTCTTTACCAGTACCGTTCGATCCTGTAATCAGCACTCTGGCATCTGCCGGAGCTACCCTCTTTATCATCTCTTTCACTCTGGTGATGGCAGCTGACTCTCCCACTATCTCCTGAACTTTGGAGATTTTTCTCTTCAGGGTCTTGGTCTCTTTTACAAGTTCTGTCTTATCAGTGGCATTCTTGAGTGTGATGAGGATTCTATTAAGATCCAAAGGCTTTTGTATAAAGTCATAAGCCCCTTTCTTGATACAATCTACTGCTGTTTCTATATCCCCATGTCCCGACATCATGATGATAGTGGATTCACATCCCCCCTGTACAAGTTTGTCCAGCAGCTCTTTCCCATCCATATTGGGCATCTTGATATCACAGAAAATGGCATCAAACTGCGTAGCCTGAGCTTTCTCCACACCCTCTGCCCCATCCGACGCCAGGGTTATCTCATGACCTTCAAATTCCAGAATCTCCTTGAGGGTATTCCTGATACTCCTCTCATCATCAACAACAAGTATTTTCATATCAACAAATTTATGCTACAAATATAAAACAGAAAAACCAATCCACATACACCCTGCAAAATATAAGCCAGTCACCATAACATATATTGAAGATTGCTTTCATTTTTATACCTTTGTATCCAAATGGATACACGTAAAATCATCATAGCAATAGATGGATACTCTTCGACCGGAAAGAGTACTTTCGCCAAGCTTGTGGCGGCGAAGTTGGGTTATATCTACATTGATACCGGCGCCCTTTACAGAGCGATGACCCTATGTGCCATCAAAAATGGCATTATCGACCACCAGAACAACATCGACTACGAGAAGTTGCAGAAAAGTCTCTGTGACACCGCTATCGAATTCCGACCTACAGGGGAGAATGGCAAAAGCGAAACATATCTCAATGGTGAGAATGTAGAGAAGGAGATTCGTGGACTGGAGACCGCAAACAAAGTCAGCCACATCGCTGCTGTACCTGCAGTGAGAAACTTTGTTGACTCCATGCTCAAGAGATATGGTGAGAAAAAAGGGGTGGTAATGGATGGACGTGATATCGGAACAGCGGTATTTCCAAATGCCGAACTGAAAATATTTATGACAGCAGACCCAGAGATAAGGGCTCAGAGGAGATACAATGAGATGGTGGCAAAGGGAGAGAATCCCAATATGGAAGATGTCCTTAAAAATCTCCAGGAGCGTGACTACATAGACACCCACCGTGAGACAGCTCCACTTACACAAGCTCCCGATGCAGTCCTTCTGGACAACAGCCATATGACACTTGACCAGCAGATGGATTGGATTATTACACTTTTGGAAAAAAGATGAGAGTAGAAATTGACGAACATTCTGGGTGTTGCAATGGTGTCCGTCGCGCCATTGAACAGGCCGAGCAGGTCCTCTCCCAAAACGGAGCACTCTATTCACTTGGAGCCATAGTTCACAACGAGACAGAAATGGACCGTCTCCGCCACAAAGGGCTCTCCACCATCGGCTATGAAGACCTTAAAAATCTTCAGGACACCGTGGTACTCTTCCGCGCACATGGTGAGCCACCAGCAGTATACAATATCGCCAAAGGGAACAATATTGAGATTATAGACTGCACCTGCCCGGTGGTTCTGCAGCTTCAAAAGAGGATCGCAGCTACATACCATGAGATCTCTCCCAAAGGTGGGCAGATAATAATATTCGGCAAGAACGGTCACGCCGAAGTCAACGGACTCATCGGTCAGGTCCAGGGCAACGCCCTCGTTCTGGAGAAAGTAGAGCAGCTGCACAGTGCCATCAGTGATAGGAGAATAGACCTCACTAAGCCCATTGCCCTCTTCTCCCAAACTACCAAGGATCCGCAGCAGTTCCAGCAGCTTGGTGAACTCCTCCGCACCGCTGTCCTTGAAGCCTGTGGCGACGATTCACAACTCTCCGTCTTCAACACCATCTGCCGCCAGGTATCATCCCGACACCCAAATCTCATAGAGTTTGCCAAGGGACACACCGCCATCATCTTCGTTTGCGGAAAGGAGAGTTCTAACGGAAAAATCCTCTCCCAGCTCTGCGCCAGCGTAAACCCCCGCACATACTCCGTGGAACACCACAATGAAATAAACCCTCAATGGTTTGGCCCAGATGACTTTGTAGGAATCTGCGGTGCCACATCGACCCCCAAATGGCAGCTCGAAGAGGTGGCAAATTATCTCAAGAATTTATAGTGTTCTCCATTTTTTATATATCTTTGCGCCCAAATCGAAATTAAATAAACAATAATCAATATTTTATGGCAACAACAGCTGATTTCAAAAACGGACTTTATTTCAAATATGATGGCAAACCAGTATCTATCATCTGGTTCCAGCACGTTAAACCAGGTAAAGGTCCTGCATTCGTAAAAACCAAACTCCGCAACCTTGAGAATGGTAAAATCCTTGACAGAACCTTCACTGCAGGTGAGAAAATCGAACTTATCAACGTAGAGAGAAGACCTTACCAGTACCTTTATAAGGATGATATGGGTTATAACTTCATGCACAGCGAGACTTTCGAGCAGATTTCACTTCAGGAAGACCTTGTTGACAATGCAGACCTTATGAAAGAGGGTCAGTCAGTAGAGATGATGTTCCTTGCTGATGAGGAGAGATGCCTCACTTGCGAGCTTCCAAAATATGTTGAGATGGAGGTTACCTACACTGAGCCTGCTGTTAAAGGTGATACAGCCTCTACCAACGCCATGAAAGCTTGTACACTCGAAACTGGTGCAGAGATTATGGTTCCCCTATTCATCAACCAGGGTGACAGAATCAGAGTAAACACTGAGGATCGTTCATACGGTGAACGTGTTAGATAGTTATCTAATCTCTATCACATGAGAAACATATTTATCATAATTGCAATGTCCATAATCGTATCCGGTTGTGGACATTCTTTGTCTAAAGCAGACCTTAGCGATGCCAATATCGCGAAAGTTATCAAAGCCGGTGAGTTCACACAGGCAGAGAAACTTATCAAGATGAAAATCGCTACAGAAGATTTGACCCCTGCCCAGATTTGGGACCTCAACTTCCAGATGGAAGTTATGGATCGTATCCGCCAGGATTTCAGCAGAGACGACTCCACTGTATTTGCCCAACTTCAGAAATACTACCCTGAAGTGACCCGCGAGGATATGGCACGCTGGGAGGAGAAAAAAATCCTTGAGGGGATGACCATTGACGGAGAGAAGAGATATTTCAGAAACTCTGCCCGCAATGTCTTCAGAATTGACGAAGAGGCTGAAGCACTCTACAACCAGACCCACCCCTACTCTCCAGATCCACTTGACACTTTTGTGGATGAGTCAGTAACCAAAGTTCTCAAGAGCGCACGCAAAACCGGCAAAGCCCTTGTAGAGCCAGAAAATCTCAAAATCCGCTACTCTATCTCTGTCAAACCTGACGAGGTTCCTGCAGGTGAAGTGGTAAGGGTATGGATGCCTTATCTTCAGAATGAGGATATCTACAAGAATGTCAAACTTCTTGCCACATCTCAGCCCGACTACATCATCGCCCCTGAAGGTCATGCACATAGAAGCATCTATATGGAGAAGGTGGCTGAGGCAGGCAAACGTACAGAGTTCTGGTACGAGATGTCATACACAGTGTACCACAAATTCCACGACTTCGAGCCTGAAGATGTAAAACCTTACGACACTGAGAGCAAACTTTACAAGAAATTCACTGCAGAGAGGGCACCTCACATCGTATTCAGCGACAGAATCAAATCGATTACAGACTCTCTTACAAAAGGGGTTGAGAATCCTTACCTCAAATCTGTAAAGATCTTTGACTGGATTTGCGACCATTTCCCTTGGGCAAGTGCCAGAGAGTACTCTACACTGGAAAACATCCCTGAGTATGTCATCGACAACGACCACGGCGACTGCGGACAGGTAGGTCTTCTATTCATCACTATGGCCAGATGTGCCGGTATCCCTGCACAATGGGAGAGCGGATGGATGCTCCACCCTATGGAGATCAACCTCCACGACTGGGTACGCGTGTACTACGAAGGTATCGGTTGGGTAGGTGTTGACCCTTCATTCGGAAGAGTTATCCTCAAAGAGGAGCTTGAACACAATGCACCACGCGGACGCGTCATCACCAGTGCAGACAAATCAAGACTTGACAGCGACTACTTCTACTTCTATACTCACGGTATGGATGCATGGAGATTTATCGTAAACACCGACTACTCTCAGCCTCTATACCCTGCCAAGACATATCCAAGAAGCGAGACCGTCGACTTCCAGAGAGGTGAAGTTGAGTGGAGAGGTGGAAACCTCTACTTCAGCCGCTGGAACTACGATATGGAACTTGAAGTTCTGTAGTTTGCAGAATCCCTATAAACAAATACCCCCGGCATCAAGTCGGGGGTATTTTTTATTCCTCATCTTTTTTCTCCCTCAAGACAGCTTTGCGGAGCTCAAAGTTCTGTCCAAGATACTTGCGTCGAACTTCAGGGTTGTTGGCCAACATCTCTGCCGTACCGCTTTCAAGAATGGTACCTTCATACAGAAGATATGCCCTGTCCGTAATTGCCAATGTCTCGTGAACATTGTGGTCGGTGATGATTACACCGATATTCTTGTATTTGAGTTTGGCGATAATATGCTGAATATCCTCCACTGCAATAGGGTCTACACCTGCAAAAGGCTCATCCAACAGGATAAACTTGGGATCAATGGCAAGAGCCCTTGCAATCTCACATCTGCGCCTCTCACCACCAGATAGCTGGATACCAAGACTTTTGCGCACCTTATGGAGACGGAACTCATCTATCAAAGACTCCAGACGCTCCTGCCTTTGCTGTTTTGTAAGATTGGCCATCTCCATCACAGACATAATATTGTCCTCGACACTGAGTTTTCTGAACACAGATGCCTCTTGTGCCAAATAGCCAAGACCTTTCTGTGCCCTCTGATACATAGGAAGTTTGGTTATCTCTTCTACAGAGCCATCCTCGTGCTCCAGATATATCCTCCCCTCGTTGGGTTTGATAAGTCCGGTAATCATATAGAAACTTGTAGTCTTGCCTGCCCCATTCGGACCCAGCAAACCAACAATCTCCCCCTGATGCACCTCGATAGAGACCCCCTTGACAACAGTCCGGGCGCCATATTTCTTTACTAGATTTTCGCTGTACAGTCTCATTTTCCTACTTTATATCAAGTTCAAGTTTCTGTGCCAATTCCCTTACAGATTCGTGCTCTCTCAAAAGGTACTCACCTTTATCCCTATTGGTATATAGCTTTGGAGCACCATCATCTTCTCCAGAAGTGACAGCCACCGCCACCTGAAGATTAAGTCTCCTGTTGTGCACTTTTCCCCTCATCTGGGATATCATCTTGAGGAGCCTCTTCTCCTCTATCCACCCCTTCTGTGCATCATTGCTCACATAAAACTCCACAGTGACTCCATCTTCGAGTAGAACAGGGGTATATTGTTCCAATGTTATTGCCAGTGATGTCCTCTTGGCAGCCCTCTCCTCCTCTATAAACTCTCTCCATGCCACCATAAATTCATCCATTGTGAAAGGCCTCTCACCACTCTCCTCCTCTGTCGAGGTCTCCTCTACTCCACGAGCCCTCTGCTCTGCCTTCATCAGCATATCCCTCACAGAGAGTGAACCTGTCCTCAATGGAGCCTTCTGTGCTGGGGCAGGTGCCGCTGAAACTGCTGGTGCCGGTGGAACAGGTGCAGGTTCCTCAGTAGCAACAGGCTGACTTGCCGCAGGCTGCTGAACTGGCTGCGTTTGCATAGCTGCAGGCTGCTGAACCGGCTGAGGCTGCTGCAATGGTTGCGACTGCTGCGGTGCAGGTGGCACTACCTGAGGAGCTCCTGCCGATTGTGGGAGTGTCTGCACATTTGGAACCCCCTGTGCCAGGAATGAGAGTTTCATAAGTGTGAACTCTATCAGAAGCCTCTGATTTCCGCTCTGTCTGTATGCTGCCTCACAACCTGTAGTAATGTTCAACGCCTCATACAAAAATGGGACAGAGCATTTTGCAGACTGCTCCTTATATCTCCTGACAAGTGATCCGGGGAGCTGGAGGAGAGACTCAGATGCCTCTTTCCTGCACACTATAAGATCCCTCAGGTGAGAACTTAATCCCGATATGAAGTGGAGGGCATTGAAACCTTTGGAGAGTATCTCATCAAAAATCAGGAGAGCAGAGGTATAGTCTGCCGCCAGAAAATGGTCAATCATCCTGAAATAGTACTCATAGTCAAGGATGTTGAGATTTGAGATTACCTGCTCATATTTTATATCCTTGCCGCAAAATGCGACAGTCTGGTCAAAAAGTGTCAGTGCATCACGCATCGCCCCATCGGCTTTCTGGGCCAATATATGGAGGGCATCCTCCTCAATCTTTACACCCTCCTTCTGCGCTATATCAGAAAGGTTCCTGACCATATCAGGGATGGATATCCTGTTGAAATCGTAGGTCTGACACCTTGAGAGGATTGTAGGGAGAATCTTATGCTTCTCTGTGGTGGCAAGGATGAAGATTGCATATGCAGGGGGTTCTTCCAAAGTCTTCAAAAATGCATTGAAAGCGGCTGCCGAAAGCATATGGACCTCATCGATTATATATACGCTGTACTTCCCGATCTGGGGAGGGATGCGTACCATCTCCGTAAGGTTTCTTATATCATCCACAGAGTTGTTGGACGCAGCATCCAATTCGTGTATGCAGTAGGATCGCCCCTCCGAAAATGAGAGACACGACTCACATTGTCCGCAAGGCTCCATATCTTCAGATGGATTGAGACAGTTGATGGACTTGGCAAAAATCCTGGCAGAGGTGGTCTTGCCTACACCTCTTGGGCCGCAGAACAGGTAAGCGTGGGCCAACTGCCCGCGCAGAATCGAATTCTTCAGTGTAGTGGCAATATTCTCCTGTCCAATGAGTGACTCAAACGAGTTGGGACGGTATTTTCTGGCTGATACTATGAATTGTTCCATATCTGACAAAAGTACAAATAATCCATATAAATTACTATTTTTGCACCACTAAAATAGATAATTATGAGAAAGATTATAGCCGTTCTTATATTGTTCATCGGGATAAATTCCGCTTTCGGACAAAATTTCAACCTGTTCAACAGAAAAGACGATTTGAAGAATTTTTCTGCCAAAACCACATATGTTGTAATTCAGGGGAACAACTCCCTGGAGGACATTGTCCTTATGGATGCAGTCAAACAACACTGGCACCTCTCACCATATGAATTCTGCAATATGGAAGAGTTTGAAAACATAAAAAGGGATACCAACTTCTTCTTCCTTATGAAAGTGGACGGCCAGTTCAGCAAAGAGAAAGAGCCCGCAATGGAGTTCCTCACCCTGGTCAAAGGGTCTGAAAACAGTGCCGAAGGTCTCAACAACATGTATGAAGTACTCTCCCTCCCTTACAAACCTCTCAATGATGACTCAGGGGAAGAGTTCATATATACTGCCCCATTCATAAACATTATCCAGGCACACATCCTGAAGGTCCAGAGAAACAAACTCTCTGCATACATCGGCATCAGCGCATACTCTGACGGAATGAACGGAGCTGAGGACAAAGAGATACTCTTTGCAGAAGATGACTTCGGGTTCGAGGTGACCCAGGAGATGCTTGACGAGGACTTCAAAGGGAAAGCAAAGCTCGTTACCAGAGAGGAGATTGAAAAAGCAATAGAGGAGAGGAGACCCAATACCCTTGTCTGCGCAGTCGTTGCCCCAAGTATAAACCAGAGGGGGTCATTCTGCTTCAAGATGCTTATCAGCGCTGACACCTGGGAACTCTACATGTACAGAAAACACAAAATGTCTGCAAAACAGGGTGCAGGCCTCCAGAAAGAGGATTACAGGAGAATCTCAGCCCCATTTGCATTTTAATAGGGATGAAAGAGTTTGACTTCAAAGGGCTTCAGTTCCTTTTCAAAAAGAGCAGTTCACCGGTTGCATATTGTGCACTCTCTATCCGCTCCGGCACACGTCGCGAGGACCAGAGATTCGGAGGGATCGCCCATCTTACAGAGCATATGATATTCAAGGGGACAGAATACAAATCTGCCTCCTGCATCAATTCATACATAGAAAAACTTGGGGGAGAGCTCAACGCCTTTACCACCAAAGAGGAGATTGTCATCCACTCCACTGTCCTCAAGGAGGATATTGCCAGGGCAATAGGATTGCTCGTGGAGCTCGCCTTCTGCCCCAAATTCCAGGAGAAAGAGCTCGAAAAGGAGAAAACGGTGGTCCTCGATGAGATCATCACCTACAAAGACTCCCCTGCCGACCAGATCTTTGACGATTTCGAGGAGCTCCTCTTCGAAGGGACCAATCTCTCGATGCCTGTCCTGGGCAAGACCAAAACGCTCAAAAAAATCGGCGTGAAAGAGCTCTATGAGCACACACGTACCCACTTCACACTCAGCAATATGGCATTTACTGTCGTAGCAGATGCCCCCGAAGAGAAAGTACGCGAACTTTTGCTCAAAGCACTGAAAAAATATGCCCCATCAGCTATGGAGGGCGATGGCAAAATATCCGAAGGGCTCACTATCCCACCACGGATGCCACAGGTCAAAACATTCAACAAAGTGGTCAACCGCAAAGGACACCAGACACACTGTATCATCGGAGCACAGGCATACCCATACTACGAGAAGAAGAGGATGGCCCTTATCCTCCTTGTCAATATCCTTGGAGGCCCGGCAGCCAACTCGCGGCTCAACACCATTCTGCGCGAGAAGAACGGACTTGTCTACAACGTCGATGCCGCCTACGGCCAGTACTCTGACACCGGAATTGTCACCATCTACTTCGGATGTGACAGACAAAACTATGAAAAATGTGTAAGGCTGATAGAGGGTGAGCTTGAAAAATTCAGAGTTGCCCCGATGAGTGACAGGACCCTTAAAGCAGCCAAAAAGCAACTCCTCGGACAGCTCGCCATCTCTTCTGACAACAGCGAAGCCCAATGCCTCTCTATGGGAAAAAGTCTCCTGGTATTCAGGGAGGTAATCGGAACCGCCAGAATGAGACAGATGATAGAGGAGGTTACAGCCTCCGATGTCATGGAGGTGGCAGCAGATATCTTCGCCCCGGAAAAGATTTGTAAACTCACATACATGTAACCAATATGGACGCAAAGGTTCTTAACAGCGCATTGGAATGGGTAGAGAGGCAGACACATCTCTGCACCAAACAGGCTCGTATGCTATCAAACGGAGACCAGGGTTGCCTGCTTCAGGCATTCTCACTTATGGTCAAACCTTTGCATATCCTCGAACTGGGGGCATTTACCGGCTACTCCACCATATGCCTATCAAGAGGACTCCAGGAGGGGGGAAGCATCGACACCATCGAGGTTTACGATGAGTTGGAGGATATCATCAGAGGGGGCTTCAGAAGGGCCGGACTCATCGATGTAGCCGGACGGGAAGACATCGCACACCTGCACATAGGAGACGCCAAAAAGATAATACCCACCCTCGACAAGATCTATGATATCGTCTACATCGATGCCAACAAAAGGGAATACAAAGAATATTACGATCTGGTCTTTGACAAGATCCGCCCTGGAGGCTACATATTGGCAGACAATGTCCTGTGGAGTGGAAAAGTCCTCCTTGACAACCCACCAAAAGATGCACAGACCCAGTCCATCATAGCATTCAACAAAATGGTCGCAGCAGACCCCCGCGTGGAGAACACCATCCTCCCCATCCGCGATGGCATCAATGTCATCTACAAACTGTAATTACTCCTCGACCAGCACCTTCACCGACTTATTGAAAAACTCCATTGCGGTAAAATGGATTACGGCACGGTGCGCATCCTCTTTGGCCGCCTCAAAGTCCCCCATCTTATCCTTTGGAACAGGAACAGCAGGTGGCATCTTCATAGTAAGAGGGTTGATTGGGGTCCCATTCTTCCATACACGGAAATCAAGGTGAGGACCTGTTGAGCGCCCTGTACTACCTACATAGCCAATTACCTGACCCTGTTTGACACGTGTACCCACAGCAATACCTTTTCCATATTTGGACAAGTGGAGATACGCCGAAGTATATACAGAATTGTGTTTGATCTTTACGGTATGTCCGCCAGCCCCTTTGTACCCTTTTTCAACCACTACACCATCACCGATACTCACCACTGGGGTACCAGTAGGGGCAGCATAGTCAATACCTGTATGGGGTTGGACTTTACGGGTGATGGGGTGACGCCTGTTGTATGTAAATCCGGAACTTATCCTTTTGTAATTGAGAGGAGCTTTAAGGAAAGCCTTACGCATACTCTCACCCTTCTCATTCCAATACTCATTACCTTGACCGTCAAGCACATAATGATATGACTCATAGCTCTTGCCGGCATGGGTAAACTCCGCATACTTGACATTGCCGATATCCAGAACATCCCCCTTGTAGCTCATAACTTCATATAGGGCTTTGAACGAATCTCCCTTCTGAAGACCGAAGAAGTCTATACTCCAGGCATAGATATCAGAGAGGCTCAAAGCTAGAAGAGGGGTAACACCCGCCTTCTGAAGATCGACCCAGAGGGATGTATTGATGGTCACCTCCGCATAGTGAAGAGAAGTCTCAATCTCCTTCTCGTGAATATTCACCGTAAGTGAATCCTTCAACCCGAAAACCACAAAAGAGTGACCGTCCCTCTCATATACCAGATAATCCAGACGACCAAGAGAATCCTTGCTTGTATAGGTGTGATACTCATTCCCTACCCTGATCTGCCTTACATCAAATATCCCTTTGCACTTCTGCGTCAACTCATAAACCACCTTAGCAGGAACCCCATTCTTATCTAGAATAGTAGAGAAAAATTCACCTTTCCCCACCTTGTGCTCCTCCACATCGTACAGAGCAATAGGGATACCGTACTCATAGATGGTGGTATCGGACACCTCTCCCCCTTTCAATGTCTCTGGTGTCCCCTTCTCCCTCTCCACATCGAGCGGCACAAGTGTAAAGAACAATGTCACCGCCACAGCCACACAAGCGACTATTGCTGACCATTTCAATAGGTTTTTATTCAAAAATATAGAGCGTACATGCTCCTTGAATTCATCTGTAAAAATCTGCATATCGGTAGGGCAATTTATTCAGTCACGAAAGTAATCCAATTTTTTGACAATTTGATAATAAATTGTGGAAAACTTTGTAAAGATTTGGAAAGAAATGGAAAATTAATATCTATATTTGCAATCACTAAATAGGTAAAAAGGCAAGTGAAATTATGGTAAAATTCATAGGTGAATACAAAGCAAAGGTTGACGACAAGGGAAGACTGGTCTTTCCCTCTGCCTTCAAGTCACTTATGGGTGATGAAGAGCTCCGTTTTGTAGTGAAGCAGGACCTCTTTTCATCGTGCCTTTCGATCTACACCTACACAGAGTGGGAGCGCCAATCCGAAGAGATAAAATCTAGACTGAACTTCTTCAATCCGGAGCACAGCAGATTTTGGAGAGCCTATATGGACAATAGGGCCCTCATCGAACCAGATGGAAAACTCGGAAGGATTACCATCCCCAAATATCTATTGGATAGGATCAATGTAGACAAGGAGGTCATCTTCTTCGGAAATGACCACAAAATAGAGCTTTGGGCCAAAGAGTTGTTCGAATCCAGCAAGATGGCGGATAGTGATATTTCAGCATTGGCACAAAAGATTTTAGGATAATGTCTACCTACCACACACCGGTTTTACTGCACGAGAGTGTATCCGGGCTCGACATCAAAGAGTCAGGGGTATATGTGGACGCCACCCTCGGAGGGGGAGGTCACACAAGGGAGATACTATCCCACCTCGGCCCCAAAGGGAGACTGATAGTCTTTGACCAAGATAGTGACGCATTGGCAAATGCACCTCAGGATGAAAGGGTAATAGTGGTACACAACAACTTCCGCTACGTTCACCACTTCGTCCAGTACTACGGCTTCGAAGGCGTAGACGGAATACTTGCAGATCTCGGTGTATCATCACACCAGTTCGACACCTCTGAGAGAGGTTTCTCTTTCAGGTTCGATGCCCCACTGGATATGAGGATGAACACCCAGGCCAAAAGGGATGCCAGGTCAATAATCAACGGATATGAGGAGGAGGAGATTGCGAAGCTCCTAAAACTCTACGGAGAGGTGGACAACAGCAGAAAGGTGGCAAACCTCATCTGCAACGCCAGGCGCAATGCCCCCATCAGCACCACAGGTGAACTTGCTGAGGCGATAAAAAAAGTGCTCCCCCCTGTTGCAGAGCACAAGTTCCTGGCCAAGATATACCAGGCACTAAGAATAGAGGTCAATGGGGAGATGGAGAGCCTCCAGCACTTCCTTAAAGGTGCCGGAAGATCTCTCAAACCCGGGGGAAGATTATCGATAATCACCTACCACTCCCTGGAGGACAGGATGGTGAAAAACTTTATAAAGACAGGCTCTGTTGACGGCAACGAAGAGAAGGACATCTTTGGAAGGAGACTCTCCACAATAAGGGGTGTCAATAAAAAACCTATACTCCCTTCCGACCTGGAGATAGCCCAGAATACCAGAGCAAGAAGTGCAAAATTAAGGATAGGAGAGAAAACTGATGGCTAGAGGATCCCTCATAGGAAACATACTTGGAGGACAGATTTTGGTGAGAGGCGGAGGCCTCATTAAACACTGGAAATTTGTCCTGTATGTTTTTGTATTGGTCTTGCTCTATGTCACATTCCGCTTCGAGATAAGGGAGACAATGTTGACAGAAGTAAAGAACGAAGAGATCCTGAAAGACCTCAGGGACGAATACTCAAACAAGACCACACTTTTCCTCCAGCTAAGCAAAAGGGGGGCAGTGGAGGAAAAACTGAAAGAGAATAACTCCAGATTGATACCCCCACAATACCCACCGGTAATAATATCTCAAGAGTAGATGACAGACAAGGATAAGATACAGAAGATTGTCTCAAAATTTATGAGAATTCACTACGTGGCGCTCATCATTGCCCTCGTGGTGGTCTTCCGTATTGTCCAGGTCCAATATCTTGACAAGGATGCAATATCGCCAGATGACCTCTATCACTCAGTAAAACTGGAGGCAAAAAGGGGGAGCATTCTCGCTACAGATGGGAGACCTCTGGCCATCTCCACCCAGTCATACCGCTTATGCATGGACTGCACTGCCGCCCACGACACCATTTGGGACCAGGAGATCGACGGTCTGGCATCTTCTTTGGCAAAACTATTCAAAAACAAATCGGCCAAAGAATACAAAAAGCAGCTCAACACAGCAAGAAAGACCAATGACAGGCACATCTTCGTAGGAAACAGGAGAATCTCTTACCTGGAGATGAAAGAGGTCAAAGAGTTCCCTATCCTGAAGTACGGCAAATTCAGGGGTGGGCTCGTACTGGAACAAAAAAACAACAGAGAGCACCCATTCGGAAGTCTTGCTTCCCGCACCATTGGACACATCAATGTCAACGGCCAAGGTGCTGGAATCGAGAAGAGCCTCAACTACAAACTTGAGGGGACACCTGGAAAACAATATATGATTCGCCAACTTGGCGGACAATACATCAGGGTAGCAGGAGAAGAGGTTATCCCAGCTCAGGACGGATACGACATCCGCACCACCATTGACATAGATATACAGGAGGCAGCAGAGAAGGCTATGAGGGAGCAACTTGCCAAAAGTGAGCTGCTCGAAGGTGGCACAGCTGTGGTAATGGAGGTGTCTACCGGTGCGGTGAGGGCTATTGTGAATATGAAAAAGATGGGGAACGGCAAGTTTGACGAGAGCTACAACTATGCCATCGGAGAAGCTACAGAGCCTGGCTCAACCCTCAAACTCGCCACACTCGTATCACTTATTGAGGATGGGTACATAACCCTCAACACCCCTACTGACGGAGGAAACGGAGAGTGGTTCTACAACAAAGTGAGATTCTCAGACACCAGAACAGGTGGATATGGAAAGATGACAGTGGAGGAGGCCTTCGGCAAATCATCGAATGTATGCTTCGCAAAACTGGCTGTAGAGCACTACGGACAGAGTATGGAAGATGAGATGACATTTGTCTCCAGAATCACAAATATGAAGATCGGAGAGAAATTCAATCTCGAGCTGGAAGGTGAAGGTTACTCCACCATATACACCCCTAACGACACAAAGATGTGGTCCAAAGTATCACTCCCCATGATGGCAATAGGTTATGGTATGCTCATCACTCCGCTTCACACACTCACCTTCTACAATGCCATAGCAAACGACGGTAAGATGATGAAACCCTATTTTATAGAGAGCTACGAGCAGGATGGCGTGATCAAAGAGGGATTCAAACCCCAGGTAATCAGCGGAGCAATATGCTCAAAGAATACAGTAACTCAGGTAAAAAAGGCCCTAAGGCACGTGGTAGAGAAGGGAACCGCATCGAGATACAACGATCCCAGATATGAGTTCTCAGGCAAGACAGGAACAGCACAGATTGCTACCAACGGCAGATATGTGGACGCAAACGGATACAGAAGACACCAGGCATCATTTGCAGGATTCTTCCCATCAGACAAGCCCAAATACTCCTGCATAGTGGTCCTCTACTCTGCAAAAACCAGACAGAACTTCTACGGAGGTACATGGGCCACCCCAATCTTCAAACAGATATCGGACCACATATACACCACCCATCCCGAATGGGAAGCACCTGTAAAGGCTAAAGGGGTAAAACCCCACGACCACCCCGTTATCGCAGGTGGACTCGCCTCAGAGGTAAATACCTCTCTCAAAGCCCTACCACTCAAGGGGGAGACAGGGAACATTCCAAAAGAGGGGTGGATAACCATAACAAGCAAGGACAACAGGATAGAGGCCAAGAGGATGAAGATAGAATCCGGTTTAGTCCCTGATGTAAGGGGGCTCGGACTTAAGGATGCCCTCTACATCCTGGAGAACGAGGGGTACAACGTCACCTTCGAAGGGAGAGGACGGGTCGGTGAAATGACCCCCCAACCCGGAGACACTGTAAAATTCGGGGCGCCGGTCAAATTGACATTAAAAGAGACAAGATAGGATTATGAATTTAGGACAAATCATAGAGAACGTAAAGGTAACAGGTATCCTCAACAAAAAGGAGACCGTTATCACCTCCATTTGCATCGACTCCAGGAAGGTTTCTGAAGGGAGCCTGTTCATAGCTATCAGGGGGATAGACAATGATGGTCACAAATATATATCCAAAGCTATCGGATCAGGCGCCTGCGCTGTTGTCTATGATGACTCCGAATATGACGTGGAGCTCTCCGCCAGCGATATCACAGCGATAAAGGTAGAGAACTCCAGAATGGCTGCTGCGATTATCGCAGACAATTTCTACGGACATCCTAGCAGCAAAATCAACCTTGTGGGTGTAACAGGCACAAACGGCAAGACCACAATCGCCACCCTCCTCTACCAGCTTTTCACATCGCTTGGCTACGGCTGCGGACTACTCTCCACAATTGCAAACTACATAGAGAACGATGTTTACCCCACTGTAAACACCACATCTGACCCCATATCTATCAATTCACTTCTCGCCCAAATGGCCGACAGAGGGTGCGAATACTGCTTTATGGAGGTTAGTTCACATGCACTTGACCAGGAGAGGGTCGCCGGACTCAAATTCCGTGGAGCCATATTCACCAATCTCACACACGACCATCTTGACTACCATCATACCTTTGCAGAGTATCTCAGATGCAAGAAGAAACTCTTCGACACACTTCCTAAAGATGCCTTTGCCCTTGTCAACACCGATGACAAAAATGGTAAAGTGATGGTACAGAACACAAAAGCAGACATCCGTACATACTCACTCCGAGACGCAGCAGATTTCAAGGTGAAGATCATGGAGAAGAGCATTGAGGGATCTCTCCTGAACATGGATGGACAGGATGTTTGGACCAGATTCATCGGGACCCACAATGCACACAACCTTATAGCAGTATATGGTGCCGCAATCCTACTGGGGGCGAAAAAGGAAGAGGTCCTTACACACATCAGTGGGCTGAGCTCAGTCTCTGGAAGACTTGAATATATCAAGGGGCCGAGGGAGATCACCGCAGTGGTGGATTACGCCCACACACCAGACGCACTTGAGAATGTCCTCAAGACACTTAAAGATATTGCTGCAGGCAACCCTCTGGTATGTGTATTCGGCTGCGGAGGTGACAGAGATGCCACAAAACGTCCAGAAATGGGAGAGATTGCAGAGAAATATGCCGATAGGATTGTCATCACCTCAGACAACCCCAGATCGGAAGACCCCGATGGCATCATCAGAGAGATAAAGGGGGGGCTTACCGCAGCAGGGAGGGGCAAATCCCTATGCATCACCGACAGAAAAGAGGGAATCCGCACAGCCCTTATGACAGCAAATGTAGGCTCAATAGTGCTTGTAGCCGGAAAAGGGCACGAGGATTACCAGATAATAAAAGGGGTAAAACACCACTTTGACGACAAAGAGGTGATAAGGGAATTTTTTAACGAACAGCAACAATAGAAAAACATTAGAATATGCTATACCATCTATTTGAATATCTAAAGACAATATCATCCTTCCCTGGTGACGGACTTGTCCAGTACCTCACCTTCAGGGCCCTTATTGCCAGCATGATAGCGATTATCACCACTATCTTCATCGGCAAGCGTATCATCCGCATTCTGCAGAAAAAACAGATCGGCGAGGAGATCCGCGACCTTGGTCTTGAAGGGCAGCTTGCCAAGAAGGGTACCCCTACCATGGGTGGTATAATAATCCTTATATCAATACTTGTCCCTACCCTATTGTTCTGCGATTTGACAAATATCTATGTCATCCTACTGATTATCTCCACCATCTGGCTGGGCATCGTAGGCTTTATGGATGACTACATCAAGGTATTCAAGAAGAACAAGGAGGGTATGCCAGGCAAATACAAAATCTTCGGCCAGGTATCACTGGGTCTGATTGTCGGCCTTGTCCTATGCTTCAGTGACCAGGTGGTTGTACACGAGAAGGGTGTCCCTTCAAAAGAGGAGATAGCACAGATAGAAGAGAGTACAGGTGCAGCATACAGCCCTGACCACAAGAGCACCAAAACCACCATCCCATTTGTAAAGGAGAACGAATTTGACTACAAATGGCTGGCACCAGGTAGCGGAAGGGTAAAGGATATCCTGGGCTGGATAATATATGTGATTGTAATCATTTTTGTAATAACTGCAGTATCCAACGGAACAAACCTGACAGACGGCATGGATGGTCTGGCCACTGGGGTATCTGCCATTGTGGGTGCCACCCTTGGTATCCTCGCATACCTCTCCGGCAACATAATATACTCCGACTACCTCAACATAATGTACCTGCCAAACACAGGTGAGGTGGTGGTATTTATGGCTGCCCTCATAGGTGCCCTTCTAGGATTCCTGTGGTACAACTCATTCCCTGCCCAGATATTTATGGGTGACACCGGTAGTCTGGCCCTCGGAGGTATCATTGCGGTAGCTGCCATTGTGATAAGAAAAGAGCTCCTTATCCCTATCCTATGTGGTATCTTCTTCGTCGAGAGCCTCTCTGTAATTATGCAGAGGGCATATTTCAAATACACCAAAAAGAAATACGGGGAAGGGAGGAGAATTTTCAAGATGTCTCCCCTGCACCACCACTACCAGAAAGAGGGGATCCCAGCCTTGATTCAGAGACCGGTAAAAGCTATACCTGAAGCAAAGATAGTTATGAGATTCTGGCTTGTAGCCATAATGCTCGCAGTAATTACAATAGTAACATTGAAGATCAGATAACAATATAAAGATGAGCAGAATAGTGGTACTTGGAGGAGGAGAAAGCGGCATAGGAGCAGCTGTCCTCGCAAAAGTCAAAGGTCACGACACCTTCCTATCGGACAATAGCACCATAGGTGAAAAGGAGAAAGAGACATTGGCAAAATATGACATCCCTTATGAAGAGGGGGGGCACACTATGGAGAAAATCCTTAATGCTGACGAGGTTATAAAAAGCCCCGGCATACCCGATACTATCCCTGTGATACAGTCCATCCTCAACCAGGGGATCCCTGTAATCTCTGAGATAGAGTTCGGCGGGAGATATGACCGTGCCAAAAAGATATGCATCACAGGCTCCAATGGAAAGACTACCACGACATCCATCATCTATTACCTGCTGAAAAATGCCGGGCTCAATGTAGGTCTTGGGGGCAATATAGGTGCAAGCTACGCATATCAGGTGGCCACCTGCGATTACGACATCTATGTGCTCGAATTGAGCAGTTTCCAGCTCGACGGGATGTACGACTTCAGGGCAGATATCGCTATCCTCCTCAACATCACACCCGACCATCTTGACAGGTATGACCACAAGATGGAGAACTACGTCAAGGCAAAATTCAGAATTACCCAGAATATGTCCCAGGACGACTGCTTCATATTCTGTGAAGATGATGACATCACAGTGGGTCACCTCAGCAAAGTGGTGACCAAAGCCAAAATGTTCCCTTTCACCCAGAACCGCAAAGTGGAACAGGGTGGTTATGTGGAAAACGACATGATGGTGGTAAAATGTGATGACAGCACATACACCATGCCTCTAGCCGAGCTTTCATTGCCTGGCAAGCACAATATCTACAACTCATTGGCTGCCGCCATCACCGGTAAGATAATGAAGATCACCAATGAGGTAATCAGGGAGAGCCTCGCCTCATTTAAAGCGGTGGAGCACAGACTTGAAAAAGTTCTGTCCATAAAAGATATCCTCTTCATCAACGACTCGAAGGCCACCAATGTCAATTCTACCTGGTATGCACTTGAGAGCATGGACCGCCCCGTGGTGTGGATCGCAGGTGGTAAGGACAAAGGGAATGACTACGAACCCCTTTATGACCTTGTGAAAGACAAAGTGAAAGCTCTGGTATGTATGGGTGTTGACAACAGGAAACTCCACGAGTGCTTCGATGGTATGATAGATACAGTAGTGGATGCCTCATCGGCCAAAGAGGCTGTTGAGAAAGCATACTCACTTGCAGAGCCAGGTGACATAGTGCTATTGTCACCCTGCTGTGCAAGCTTCGACCTGTTCAAAAGCTACGAAGATCGTGGCAGACAATTCAAAAATGCAGTAAGAGAACTATAGTATATGGCAAAGAGATTCAGAAAGCTTCACGGAGACCCTATAATCTGGCTTGTAGTATTGCTACTTGCCATGATCTCCATTGTCGCTGTCTACTCATCGTCAAGTGCGCTGGCCTATAAGAACGACACCACCACATCTGCATACCTTCTCAAACAGTCCGTCTTTGTAATAATCGGCTTCGCATTTCTCCTTGCCTGCTACATATTCCCATTAAAGGGATATAGACTCCTCTCCTTGCCGATATTCGCTATAGCTGTAGGCTGTCTGGGATATGTGATTTGGGGGGGGCAAGAGCTCAATGAGGGTATCAGATGGATTAAAATATGGAAAATAACGTTCCAGCCATCCGAACTTGCAAAAATTGCAGTAGTCCTCTATCTGGCCCGCATCCTTGAAGCCAAGAGTATCAAAACCTTCAAGGCATACGCCATCTGGATACTTGCCCCATTGGGGATAACCTGCGTCTTAAGCCTCTACGGAAGTGTGTCAGCCACATTGATTATATGTCTCACAGCATTTGTCATCCTGATCTGTGCCGGGATCAAATGGAGATACATATGGTACACAATAGGAATTGCCGCAGTAGCCGTCACCATCATCTTCACGATAAACAAACTGACCGGCGAATTCAACAGAATCGAGACATTCACAGCGAGGATTGAGAGATTCTTTGTAAAAGAGGATCTCTCCGCTATGACAGCCGAAGAACTGAAAAATCACAAAGACAAGAATTTACAGAGCGATCAGGCCAAAGAGGCGATACAGCTTGGAGGATTCTTTGGAAGGGGGCCAGGCAATAGCCTGAAAAAGGACACTTTGCCCCACCCCTACTCTGACTTTATATTTGCCCTGATTGTGGAGGAGATGGGGCTGATGGGCGGTATGGCCGTAATACTCCTCTATCTGTGGTTTTTCTCCCGGTGCATTGCCATCGCCCGATCGTGCAGCAGGACAGACACCACCATAATGGTTCTTGGGTTGGGCTTCCTGATAACACTTCAGGCCTTCATCCACATCCTGGTAAACGTAGGGATATTCCCAGTAACCGGACAGACCCTCCCACTTGTCAGCTTGGGAGGTACCTCATACGTGATTATGAGTTGTGCATTTGGCATCATCCTCTCGGTCAACAGGACCATAGAGATAAAATATGAAGATAAGGAGACTGTAAAAAATGAGTAAACGTATCATCATAAGCGGAGGTGGGACAGGAGGTCACATCTTCCCTGCAATATCCATAGCAAACGCACTAAAGGAGAAGGATCCGGCCATTGAGATCCTGTTTGTGGGTGCCATCGGCAAAATGGAGATGGAGAGGGTGCCAGCAGCCGGATACCCCATCAAAGGTCTGCCGGTAGCAGGTCTGCAAAGGTCATTGACCCTCTCTAATCTGGCCCTCCCATTCAAGGTGATCAAAAGCATCAGGATGGCTGCCAAGATTATCAAAGAGTTCAAGCCCGATGTGGCTGTGGGTGTAGGTGGATATGCCAGCGCCCCTCTGTTGTGGTGTGCATCACGCAAAGGGATACCCACATTGCTCCAGGAGCAGAACTCATATGCAGGGCTCACGAACAAGATCCTCTCAAAAAGGGCAAGGACTATCTGCACAGCATACGAAGGGATGGAGAGATTTTTCCCTGCAGAGAGAATTATCCTCACTGGAAACCCTATCCGCAAAGAGATTGCCCCCGCCACAGAGGCCCAGAGAGAGGAGGCATACAAATTCTTCGGTCTCAACCCTGAACTCCCCACAGTACTTGTTGTGGGCGGGAGCCTCGGTTGCCGCACACTCAATGAGACAATGAAAAATTGGATTGCCCAGAAGGGGAATAACGCAAAATACCAAATCATCTGGCAGAGTGGAAAAGGGTACGCAGCTGGGATAAAGACATTCTTCGATGGCCTTGAAGGGGCAGAATCGGGAGAAAACACACGCCGTTGGGGCAATATCCTCAACTGTGACTTTATAAGCAGGATGGACCTTGCATACGCAGCGTGCGACCTTATCGTATCACGCGCCGGTGCAGGCACCATCTCTGAACTTTGCGCAGCAGGCAAGGCCCCAATCTTCGTCCCATCACCAGTGGTGGCAGAAGATCACCAGACCCACAATGCTATGGCACTTGTAAATAAAGGGGCAGCCATCCTGATCAAAGACTCTGAGGCTCAGGAGAGACTTATGGACGAGGTGGAAAGGATTGTCTTTGACAAAGAAAAAATAAAGGAATTGGAGAAAAACATCCTCGCATTGGCCAAGCCAAACGCATCAAGCGACATTGCCGACGAGGTACTAAAACTTGCCAGATAGATGAAGAATGTATATTTCATAGGGATCGGCGGCATCGGGATGAGTGCAATCGCCCGTTACTTCAAACACGCAGGCTACTGCGTATCGGGATATGACCGCACCCCCAGCAAACTCACTGCTGCACTTGAATCTGAAGGGATAGAGGTACACTATGAAGAGAGGCCCGACCTTCTCCCAAAAGATGTGGAGGAGACCCTCGTCATCTACACCCCAGCAATCCCCGCAGAGATGAAAGAGTTGGTGGAGGTCTTTGAAAAAGGGTATAGAGTAGTGAAGCGCTCACGTGCCCTTGGGGAGATTGCATCACAGCAGAAATGTCTCGCCATATCGGGTACTCACGGCAAAACCACCACCAGTACCCTGTTGGCACACATCCTTACCCACTCGGGAGAGGGGTGCAATGCATTCCTCGGCGGAATATCCAAAAACTACCACACAAATCTTCTCCTCTCCAGGAATCCTGTCCTGGTAGCAGAAGCTGATGAGTTTGACAGATCATTCCTCCAACTCTTCCCCGATATAGCAGCCATCACCTCGTGCGATGCAGACCATCTGGACATCTACTCTGACCACGACCATGTGAAAGGGGCATTCCGCGAATTTGCCTCTCAAGTAAAAGGGGCACTGGTAGTGAAAAAAGGGGTAGAGATAACATTTGACACCAAAGCTGACATCTACACCTACAGCTACAACGAAGAGGCTGACTTCTATGCCTCAGACATAAAGCTGGATGAGTGCGGATACTTCCACTTCACCCTCAACTCCCCTATGGGCCCCATCGAAGAGTGCACCGTAGGAATCCCAGGATGGGTAAATGTGGAGAACGGCATTGCTGCAGCTGCTGTCGCACTTCTGCACGGCACCTCACCAGAAGATGTAAAGAGGGGCCTTGCAACATACAAAGGGGTCGAGAGGAGATTCGACATCCACCTCAACACCCCGAAATGTTCCTATATCGATGACTATGCCCACCACCCCAAGGAGATCTCGGCAGCCATCAGCTCTATAAGGGACATATTCCCTGGAAGGAGGCTTTGTGCTATTTTCCAGCCTCACCTCTACACCAGGACCAGAGACTTCTACCAGGAGTTTGCACAGAGCCTCAGTGCGCTGGATGAACTTATACTCCTCCCTATCTACCCCGCCAGGGAACTACCTATTGAGGGGGTAAATAGCGAGATGATATTTGACCTGGTCACCACAGAGAACAAGAAGATAGTATCCAAAGAGGACCTCCTCAAAGAGTTGGAATCCAGGGATATTGACATTCTTATCACACTGGGTGCAGGTGATATCAGTACATTTACAGATCCAATTACAGAACTGCTGAAAGAGAGAGTCGGACAGTGTTAAGAAAGATACTGACATATATAGGTTGGTTTTTGGTGGCAGCCATATTCGGTGCCTACTTCTTCTTCGCCTCCATGCTTAAAGGGGAAGGGAAGGGGGATGACGTGTGCACAGATGTGAAAGTCACCATCCTTGACAGCACCGTCAACAGATTTGTCTCCAGGGAGGAGGTTAAGGATATTATCTCCGAATCAGAATTGGCCGTAATAGGGAAAAATCTGTCATCAATCAATCTTTATGACATCGAGCAACTCCTCAACAGGAGAAGCGCCATCAAGTTCAGTGATGTATCTCTTGACAGAGATGGAATCCTCCACGTTGACATTACGCAGAGAAGGCCGCTATTGAGGATTCAGGGCGCAGAGGGGGGATACTATGTGGACGAGACATTCTACATATTTCCATTGGTCAACACCTTCACCTCATATGTCCCTGTAGTCACAGGTGAGATACCATTCAAGCTGAAGGCGGGACAGAGAGGTTATGTTGATAATGAGGGGGAAAAATGGCTTGCAGATATGCTCAATTTTGGGGAATACATAAGGGGGGATGAGTTCTGGAGTTCACAGATTCAGCAGATACACATCATGCCGGATGGAGACATCGCCCTATATATGAGGGTAGGTGACCAGACAATTCTGTTTGGAGGATTTGACAATATTGACTACAAATTCAGGAAACTTGAGGCCTTCTACAAGAATGTGGTTCCAATCCATGGATGGAACAAATATTCTGTCATAAACCTGAAATACGCCGATCAAGTGGTCTGCACACTGAAAAAAGAAAAAAACAAAAAATAGATATATGAGTAACTATGTAGCTGCTATAGATTTAGGGACCACAAAAGTGGCCACCATCGTGGGGGAAAAATCTGCCGGTGGCATCAAGATTATCGCCTACAGCGAATTTCCCTCAACAGGCATCAGGAGGGGGGAAGTGATAGTCATCCAGAAGGTGCTTGACGCCCTTACGCCCACCATCGAAGACGTAAAGAATCAGATTGAAGGGGAAGATTTCGAATTGGATGAGGTCTATGTGGGTATTGCCGGACAAGCCATCAGATGTACATCTGCATCCATAAAGAAGGTAAGGATGTTCCCCTCAGACATCATTACAGAGAAGGAGGTCAATGCGTGGACCCAGGAGATGTACGAATATGAAGTGGACAAGAAGGAGGCTGTCCTTCATGTTATCCCCCAATCGTACAACGTGGACGAATACCTCCACCAGACCGATGCTACAGGTATGCTCGGTAAAGAGATAGAGGCCTTCTTCAAACTGTTTGTCGGGAGGATAAGTGCAGTAAAATCGTGCAGAGAGGTGATAAACAGAAAAAAACTCAAAATAAAGAAGATGTTCCTGGAGCCCATTGCATCTGCAAGGGCTGTATTGTCCGATAACGACATGGAGATAGGTGTTGCTATGCTCGATATAGGTGGTGGCACATCTGATCTTCTCATTATTGAGGACAACATCATAAGGCACACAGCTGTCATACCATTTGGTGGCAACTCCATCACAGAGGATATCAGACAGGTGTGCGGAGTATCATTCAGAGACGCTGAGATCCTGAAGAAGCAGCACGGCTCTTGTCTGAGTGAATATGCCCAGGAGACCAAAGTCATCAACATCCCCGGAAGGGATGGCCTCACAGCCAAACAGATATCGTTCAAACTGTTGTCATCTGTAATAGAGGCGAGAGTCAGCGAAATACTTGCGACAGTGGCATACGAGATAGAGCAGTCAGGATTCAAGGACAAACTCCGCGCAGGACTCTTTATCACAGGTGGTTCTTCATACATAAACCATATCCAGATATTGGCCAAGCACATACTTGGTATAGATGTAAGACTTGCCCAACCTGACTCATATGCCATCATGTCCACATCTGTGGAAGAGGTTTTCAAACCCAGCTGCTCCACAGCAGTAGGCCTTATCCTCAAAGGGTTTGAAGATATGGCAGCAGAGGAGTACCAGGAAGATGAATCTGGCGACACAGAACCATTGTCAAATGATGAGGCAATCCAGGAAGACCTCTTTGGCGGCAAGCAGACTATCCCATTGACAAAAGGGGAGAACGCCAAATCACCTGCACAAGGTAAAGGTGGGAAAAAGAGAGGTTTCGGTGATTTCATCAAAGGAACCATCGGTGAGATAGGAGACATATTCAACAATCCAAATATTGATAACGAAGCATAGGGAGGTACATATGGGAGACGAGATGATTCTAAACATTGCTCCTGATGGTTGGGAGACAAAAAAAACCATCATTAAAGTTATAGGTGTCGGCGGAGGTGGATGCAACGCAGTATCACAAATGTACCGCGACGGTATCAATGATGTTGACTTTATGGTATGCAACACAGACAGCCAGTCGCTCGCAGACTCACCTATCGTCAATAAATTCTCACTCGGAGAGGGTCTTGGAGCTGGGTGCAGACCAGATGTTGCCCGCAACAAGGCCGTTGACAAATCTGATGAGATAAAAGAGAAACTCAACGACGGCACCAAAATGCTCTTCATCACCGCAGGTATGGGTGGTGGAACAGGTACAGGTGCATCGCCGGTAATCGCCAAAATCGCCAAAGATATGGGGATCCTCACTATCGGTGTCGTAACACAACCGTTCAGAGATGAAGGTACCGAATTCCTCAGGAGGGCATACGAAGGGATTGTAGAACTCTCCAAATATGTGGACTCTCTACTTATCATCGACAACCAGAAAATATACGACATCTACGGAGACCTGTCGATACTCGAAGCTTTACCCAAAGCCGACTCTGTGCTGAAGACCGCGGTAAAAGGTATAGCTGAGATAATCACAGGCCACGGATATATCAATGTCGACTTTGCCGATGTTAAGATGGTAATGAAAGACAGCGGATACGCCATCATGGGTTCCGGCATGGCAAAAGGTGCCAATAGAGCCCGCAACGCTGTAGAGAGGGCATTTACCTCACCTCTTATCAAGGACTACAGTCTCAGATCTGCAAAGAACGTACTTATCAACATCACATCCAGCAAAGTGGAAGCACTCAGGGCATCTGAGATGGAGCAGATCATCAAATATGTCACCGAATACACAGGCAACCCATTCAACTTCAAACGTGGTATAGCCTTCGATGACAATATGGAAGCCGGAACCATCAGCGTAACCATTGTCGCTACCGGAATCCTTGTAAACCTCACCCCACCACCGATGTTCCAGAAAGAGCGCGACATGGGTGAAGAGGTCGATCTTGATGAGAACGAGATCACTGTAAAACAGAATCCGGAGCCAAACAACAATGAGCTTGCCATCAAACTCTCCCCTTTCAATATGGCTACAACTACCATATACAAACCCGGGGTCAATATTATAGATATGGAGAACGAGACTGCATATATAAGAAGGCTCAGAAAAGAGGAAGAGTTGAGAAAACTGGAAGAAGAAAATTAAAAAACAATTTACAATATGAGTGAAAGAAAGACAAGGGTAAGATTTGCCCCCAGCCCGACAGGCCCACTACACATGGGTGGTGTCAGAACTGCACTATACAACTATCTTTTTGCCAAACAGAGAGGTGGAGACTTCATCCTTCGTATCGAGGATACTGACTCCCAAAGATTTGTTCCGGGAGCAGAACAATACATCATCGAATCACTAAGATGGTGCGGCATATTCCCTGATGAAGGTGTAAATGAGGATGGCACAATCCCTGAAGTACCATCTGAGAAGCACCCTCACGCACCCTACAGACAGTCACAGCGCAGAAGCATCTACCGCAAATATGCTGAGCAACTTGTTGAGAACGGCTACGCATACTACGCATTTGACACAGCAGAAGAGCTTGCCGAACTCCGCAAAGAGAAAGAGGCAGCAAAAGAGACCTTCACATACAATTGGGAGACCCGTGGTCAGCTTCGCAACTCTCTGACACTTCCTGAAGAGGAGTGGAAAAAGAAGATAGAGACAGAGACCGGTTGGACCATCCGCTTCAAAATGCCAGAAAACAGGATTGTGAAGATGGACGACCTCATCCGCGGACATATCGAAGTGAACACCAACACACTTGATGACAAAGTACTCTGGAAATCTGCAGACCAGCTACCTACATATCACCTCGCAAACATCGTGGATGACCACCTTATGGAGATCACAGAGGTAATCAGAGGAGAAGAGTGGCTCCCTTCACTCCCACTCCACTACATGCTCTATGAAGCATTCGGCTGGCAGGAGACCCAACCACGCTTTGCACACCTGTCACTACTTCTCAAACCCGATGGAAAAGGGAAACTCAGTAAACGAGACGGAGACCGCCTCGGTTTCCCTGTATTCCCACTCAAATGGGTATCTCCTGAGGGAGAGATATCACGTGGATACCGCGAAGACGGCTACCTTCCTGAAGCATTCGTAAACATCCTCGCACTATTGGGTTGGAACCCAGGCACAGAGCAGGAGATCTTCAGACTTGAAGAGCTTGTGGATGTATTCTCGCTCGATAGAGTGGTAAAATCGGGTGCCAAATTCAACCCAGAAAAGGCTAAATGGTTCAACGCCGAGTATCTCCGTATGATGAGCGGCGAGGCCCTTGCAGCAGAATTCGGAAAAGAGCTGGCAGAAAGGGGCATTGATGCAGAACCCGAATATGTGGCAAAAGTGTGTGAACTTATGAAGAACAGGGCACACTTCATCACCGACTTCTGGGGACTTACCCACTACTTCTTCCAGGCACCTGCAGAGTACGACCAGACAGTAGTGGCCAAATTCTGGAAAGATGAAGTACCACAGATGGTAGCACAAGCCAAAGATTATGTAATGTCATTGGAACCATACACAAAAGAGTCCCTTGAAGAGGGGCTCCACTCACTGATCGTGAACAACGGTTGGCCAATGGGCAAAGTGATGAACTCACTCCGTCTCTCACTTGTGGGTATAAACAATGGTCCTGGCGTAGCAGACATCATATGGCTCATCGGACGCGATGAATTCGCAGCCCGCATCGACCGCGCCCTCGCCACACTATAATTCCGTACACGTCACCCCCAACTCTGTTCGGGGTGCACACCATACGTCACCCCCGACTCCGTTCGGGGGTCTCTTTTTCCGTAATCCCTTTCTCTACCCCCGGACCTTCACTGTATCAGTCCTCTACGACACACCTCTTTTACATACACTTCCACATCTCCTATCAGCGACGCACCTCCAAAGGGCATAATCCACTGCGTCATACAGCAAAAACAACCCTATCCCCCCAAAAAACCGACACGACGCATCGAAAGGCCCCCCTATCCACTGCGTCACATATCATCTGCTATAAGCATAACATAAGCACCGTCTTATCTGTGACTCAGAAACACGTCTTGAATAGAGGTAATTTGCGATATTATCTTTTTCTGACTGCGTAAGGGTATAGACACTCCTTCTGCCACACCTTGGGACCAGTACATTATCTATCTCTTCACAAAGTTCTATATCGCGGATTTTCTGACTGTCATAACGTTTCTTCTCGTTCATCAACATAGCACTGCAATCATGCACAGCAGAACATTTCTCTATAGTCTCCAGCTTCACCACCTCCATCGAAGTGTCCTTATCCTCCTTTTGTTCATTCTCCCATTTCTCTCCGGAAAGTCTGTTCATATAAAACAGATAGTTTCTGGCCGAACCATACATCAACTCTACTTGTGATACCTCAAGCACACTCTCGCGGGTAAACATCCCCCTTGAATCAAGTCTGAAGTGTGACGGACAATTGGCTCTGCTGGGGAGAAGGCCGTATTTGGATTTAGGTTCCGAATCACAATACATCGGCACCTTCCCCAACTCCTTCTGAAAAAATATGTTTGCCGAAGAGTGCTCATAGCCGAAAGGGGTACTGGCTACTCCGTGATGAAAGGGATTTCGCAGAGTGTAACTCAAGGCAGCAAGAATATGACGAGCCCCCTCCACTTTCAGAATGAATGGTATCTTCTCCCCCAGACTACCCTTCCTCATATACCTGCTATTAAAGTACCTGGTATAGGAGTACTTGAACTCTGAAGCCATCTCATGCAGCCGGGAAGAAATGACACAGGAGTGTATATGATTGGACATAATGGAGTCACATAGAAGCAGTGTATCTGTACTGTAAGATGCTAAAGCGAAATAATTGAAAGCCCTGAGATAATCCTCCTGACACCTGAACATAATCTCATCAGGCGATGAGATACAGAGATGAAACATCCTCTTCATAACACAACATTTATCATCCGAAACCATCCATCCCCGCCGACCCAACAACTATCTGCCCACGAAAAGGATTGCACTGCTAAGATACAAAAGAAACTTCACACCATACCTCCCCCCATCTAAAAGAATCACGAAACATTGAAAACGCACCATATTCACTGCGTCATACAGCAAAAACAGCCCTATCCCCCCAAAAAACCGACACGACGCAGCGAAAAGCACCCCTATCCACTGCGTCGGTAATTTTTCCACTCAGCCCCAGATGAGAATCCTTCTTCCCGTCACACCCGTCTCAGTCCTGAGGTAACTTTTTCCATCGTCATACCCGGCTCACTCATATATCAAGACTGGCCCGACTATGAATCTGTCATCAGACTTCGTCCGACATACAATTATGCTCTACTACACCCATAGTCGCTCATGACGAGTTGCTCCATGCTACGGATTTCGCTCACATCGCCTTGCCGGACAACTCTTCCTTTTAGTCGTGCTACGCACGCCTAACGTCATCAGACAAAGTCCAGCATTGGCTGCGCCACACGGCGATTCGCCGCTCATTCGCTTAACGCACTCCGCAAAGTCATTCGCATCACTATGGGTGTAGCACCCCTATCCACTGCGTCGGCAAATTTATGATCAAGGGCGACTAAAACTTGTTCTCCGTATAAAACGTGATAAATTCGTCCATTGTGATGGCGTTCTCTACATGGAAACTGCCTGACTGGGTTCTGCGAAGGGCTGTCAGGTGTGCACCGCTCTGAAGAGCTAGACCGAGATCGCGTGCAAAAGAACGGATGTAGGTCCCCTTTGAGCACTCTATTCTGATACGTGCTGTAGGGGCATTGTATTCCAATAATTCGATATTGTAGATGGTGATGGTTGCAGATTTGAGCTCCACCTCAACACCTTCGCGTGCCATCTCGTATGCACGGACTCCATCCACATATTTGGCAGAGAAGATGGGTGGTACCTGCTCCTGTGTGCCGATAAATCCTTTGAGTGCCTCCTCTATTTTTTCTGATGTGATATGTTCATATGGGTAGGTGGCATCTATTTCCTTTTCAAGGTCATAACTGGGGGTGGTGGCACCAAATGTCACATCGGCGATATACTCTTTCTTCTCTGCCTGGAGCTTCTCAGATATTTTGGTGGCCTTTCCCAGACTGATGATGAGCATACCGGTGGCAAGGGGATCAAGTGTCCCGGCGTGTCCCACTTTAAGCTTCTTGTTCTTGAAAAAGTACTGGAATTTGAATTTGAGTTTGCGGACCACATCGGCAGAGGTCCACTCAAGAGGCTTATCGAAGGGGATAAGAATCCCCTCCGGATAATTCTCCATATTTGGTACGAGGGTGGTGAGTTCACCCTTTTTTATTACAATAGGATTGATCTCTGGTGCAGCCATTATTTGCAAGCGATTTTTTCTACTCTACGCTGATGTCTTCCCCCTTCGAAATCGCTTTCAAGGTATGCTTTCACTATAGCTTTCGCTGTATCGGTGTCGATAAAGCGTGCTGGAAGTGAGAGGATATTGGCATCGTTGTGCTGACGTGCGAGGGCTGCAAGTTCGGTGTTCCAGCATAGCGCTGCACGGATACCTTGGTGTTTATTCAGGGTCATGCTGATACCATTGCCTGAGCCGCAGATGGCGATACCTTTTTCGAGTTTGCCAGATTCGACCTCTTCTGCAAGAGGGTGTGCTACATCTGGATAGTCCATACTCTCGGCAGAGTGTGTGCCGAAATCTTTAACTTCATAACCAAGTCCGTTGAGATACTCGATAAGGGTATTCTTCAATTCATAACCTGCGTGGTCAGCTGCTATTCCTAACATAGTATTATATTTTAATATAGTTTATTCTACAAAAATATAAAAATCCTCCCGATTCGGCAATAAACTTTTGATTTACAAAATAAAATAACTATATTGCAAAATATCAATCATATAAAGGTGTGATAAGAATTTTATTCATATTTATCATTATTTTATTTATCACTAGCTGCAATAAAAAAGAAGTAGTGATGAAGAATTTTAGCGATATTAGGAAAGAATGTATTGATCATAACCATCCCTCAGTTATTTTATGCACTATTAGAGAGTACAATAATTCAAAATCATTAAATAAGATTGAACGGTTTCTCAAGAAACAAAGCAATTTCAACTACTATAAGTGCAATATATCAAACAAAGCTAATGCATACCTTAAATACATTTTACAGATAGAAGACCTTAATGCACTTGTATTTCTATCACCAAATGGCGACATTCAATACTACCAAGATTCACTAACCAACTATAAACAAGTATTAACCATATTTTCATTAGTAACAAAAGATAGCTATAACAAACTGCTTTCCAGAGATTCATCAAATTACTTGACATCTTTAATGGATATCCATCCATTAGAAATACTACCTGATAATAGATTATCTAAAAGTTGTGCATTAATAGACTCTTTATCAAATATATACTCTGACTATTACCTGAATTATTTAGGATATAAACTGCATAAAAAAGCTCAAAATCTTACCTCATCAGAGCTATATATGAATATGTTAAAGTCTTTTTATGAAGTACCTCAGATATACTCATATATAGAACTTGATATTTCAAGAGAAGTTTCCAATTCATCAAGTCCTGTACTCAAGTGTAATACAAACATTAAGTTACCTAAAATAAAAAGAGGTGAGACCTATGAAGTTGAAATTCCTGTTACAAATGACAGCAATACGCCATTAATAATTATTGATGATATATCTAATTGTGATTGTATAAAGTTAACATACCCAAAGATAACAAACCCTAAAGATTCCGCCATAATTAATCTCACATACACGGCTAAGGATAATGAACTTTTGGGTACATTCAGTAAGTCTGTTTCATTAATCACCAATACATATAAAGAAAGAGAAATACTATTCATAAACGGAGAAATCATAAAATAACAACATATGAAAAGATTATCTGTCATATTCATTCTAATGCTCATAATTTCTGCTTGTACAAAACAGGACATATTGAGCTGCGACCCATCTATCAACAAGTGGGCTTTAGATAATATCGCTTACTACGAAACTGCAAGTAGAGATGAATTACTATTACTTACTATCCCTGAGCAACGAGCCATAATTGTCGGATTATCAGGTGAGAAAAGAATGGAACTATGGAGAAATAAACTTGAAATAATAAAATCCAAACAACTTCTAAAACCAGAAGAGCTTGCAATCTATAGTGATATCATATACTTTATCAAACCTGAACATTTTAATAATCCGGATAAATCTTTAGAATTGACAGAATATGCAGAAAATAGGATACACATTCTACAAGAAGAATATAATTGGGAGGATAGGAAAGTTTTCTTTTATTTTTATACTTGGCTTACAGAAGATGAATATAATGATGCTTTATTGTTTAGTGAATTAAATCAAGCTGTTACTAAAGGCAGTATTGATGACGGAACATCTGACTGCAATTGCATGCCTAATAGATTAGAATGCAGCGCTTCTGAAATTTGTTTTGAGCAAAATTGCAGTGCTACCCAAGGTTGCGGTATTTTTAACAATAGCACATGTACAGGTAAATGTAAATTTAGCTTATAACCATAATTTTCTACTAACTACTTAAAAATATAATATTATGAGAAAAATTATCATAACCTTAACATTATCCCTAATACTGGGATCATGTACATTTACATCGAAGAACGAAATTAAAATCAATGATAATCTTACCCGCAGTGAGTTTGTAAAAATGGATTATGCGGCCCAAAGAAGCATCCTCGGACAGATATCCCCTGAGACCAAATACGAGCTCTACAAATACAAATACGCGATTGACCTCAAGGAGAATACTTTTACCAAACAAGAGAGGGAAGCCATCGATAAGTACCTGAACAAATTCCTCAAAATAGAGACCTTTATAAATGGAATTCCTGTAGAAGAGGAGAATGAATTGTTCACATATTTCCAAGAAGAATTAAAATGGACAAACAACCAGATTCACGGCTTCTTTATGACACCTATGACCTTAAAGGAGTTCAATGAGAAGGGTTGGCAATTCTAATAGTCCCTACTGGGCAATAAACCTGTAGACTATCTCTCCGGCCTGGCGCTCGGGAGCAGTAGAGGAGGCGGTAAAGCGGGAACGTTTGGCCGCCTTCATTGCATAATCCTGGAGGCAAACATCTGACGAAGAGGTCTCTTCGACCACCTTCACAGCTGTCACGTACCCCTTTCTGTTAACTATAATAGCCACTGTCACATCTCCCCCACCCACACATTTGTATGCAGGAATTGGAAGTGATTGCCCTTTGCGGCCATCCAGGCGATAAGAGAGGACAGAGGGTCCCACATATGTCTCTTTGGAGGCAGACTCCTCCTTTTTGCTACCAAGGTCAACATCTTCCTCACTGTCCAGTGCCTGCTGAGCCTCCCTGCGGGAAGCATCAAGCTTCTCCTGAAGTCGGCGTGCCTCATCATAAACCTCAGAAGGGTTGGCACTCCTGTCATCACGCAACCTTTCACCACTGCGTGATGCATCCACAGCCACATTGCGAGGAGTGGTCTGACGAGACTGGGCGATAAGCTCATCGAGTTCTGCACTGACACTCTCCTTGAAGGCCTGAATCTCCCTCTGCCTTTCAAGCTCCTCCTGCTGGGTGAAGTCCAGGACAAAAGAGGTCTCCTGGCTCACTGTCCTATGGATGGAGTAAGCCAGAATGATGATCAGGAGGATAAGGTGGAATATGACCGTAAGGTACAATCCAGCCTTCTCGTCGTTATCTATCTTTATGTTGAAGCGCTTTTTCAATGGTAGCGGTCAAAATGTCTATTGCCACTTGATTGTGCCCACCTTGAGGTATGATTATATCTGCGAAACGCTTGGTAGGCTCAATGAACTGCAGGTGCATCGGTTTGAGTGTCATAACATATCGCTCCATAGTGTCTTCTACGCTCTTTCCGCGCTCTATGATATCACGGGCGATAACCCTCAAAAGTCTCTCATCGGCATCTGCATCGACGAAAACAAGTATATCGAGGAGTTTCCTCAACTTCTCACAAGTGAAGATGAGGATACCCTCGATAATTATAATGTCTGCAGGATGAACTGTTACAGTCTCGGTAGCTGAACGGGTACAAGTAATATAAGAGTATATAGGCTGCTGGATGGTCTTACCCTCTTTCAGCTGCTGCAATTGCTCCACCAGAAGATCAAAATCGATCGCATCCGGGTGGTCAAAATTGAGCTTCTGCCTCTCCTCCATAGGGAGATGACCGCTGTCATGATAGTAAGAATCCTGAGGAATTACCGCCAACTCTCCACCAGGGAAAGCCTCTGCAATCTTCTTAACTACTGTAGTTTTTCCGGAACCTGTACCGCCGGCAATACCGATAATTAACATATTCTAGAATTCTGCTGTTTTAGGTGTTCTTGGGAATGGAATCACATCACGGATATTTGACATACCTGTCACAAATAGAAGAAGTCTCTCGAAACCGAGGCCGAAACCACTGTGAGGGGCTGTTCCGAATCTGCGGGTATCCACATACCACCAGAGGTTGGTATCATCCATATTCAGCTCTTTAATCCTACCTGTAAGCTTCTCAAATGACTCCTCTCTCTGTGAACCGCCGATAATCTCGCCGATCTTAGGGAAGAGAACGTCCATAGCACGTACAGTCTTACCATCCTCATTCTGTTTCATATAGAATGCCTTGATATCCTTAGGATAGTCGGTTAGGATAACAGGTTTGCCGAAATGTTTCTCCACAAGATATCTCTCGTGCTCGCTCTGAAGGTCGATACCCCAAGCCACAGGGTAGTCAAATTTGGCACCCGATTCCTGAAGAATCTTCACACCCTCAGTATAGGTGAGTCTTACGAACTCTGTACCCACTACACTCTGGAGACGTGAGATAAGCTCCTTGTCGATCATATTGTTAAGGAATGTCAAATCATCCATACAGTTATCCAAAGCATACTGCACAAGATACTTGATGAACTCCTCTGCAAGGTCCATATTGTCCTCGATCTCATAGAATGCCATCTCAGGCTCGATCATCCAGAACTCTGCCAAGTGGCGTGGAGTATTTGAGTTCTCTGCCCTGAAAGTAGGACCGAAGGTATAGATATTGCCAAGTGCCATAGCACCAAGCTCACCCTCAAGCTGACCACTCACTGTCAAGCTTGTCCTCTTGCCGAAGAAATCCTCTTTATAGTCGATCTTACCCTCTTCAGTACGTGGAAGGTTCTCAAGGTCCATGGTGGTTACCTGGAACATTGCACCTGCACCCTCTGCATCCGAAGCAGTGATAAGTGGAGTATGAAGATATACAAAACCTTTGTCATTGAAGAATTTGTGGATGGCATATGCCATAGCGTGACGGATTCTCAGCACTGCACCGAAAGTATTGGTACGTGGTCTGAGGTGACCTATCTCGCGTAGGAACTCCATACTGTGACCCTTCTTCTGAAGAGGGTAAGTTTCAGAGTCTGCAGTACCATATACCACAATCTCCTTAGCTTGGATCTCCACTTTCTGGCCGCTACCCATCGATTCTACCAAGTCACCTGTTACAGCAAGGCAGGCACCAGTAGTGATAGACTTCATCAACTCCTCTGAGAAGTTGGCCACTTCACAAACTACCTGAATATTATTTATTGTAGAACCGTCATTAAGAGCAATAAAAGCTATATTCTTATTTCCTCTTTTTGTTCTCACCCAGCCTTTAGCCACGACTGACTGACCTGGAGTCTCATTAAGGAGCTCTGCGATTCTAATGTGTCTTTTTCCCATTTTTTCCTATTTTAAAACATCCTACAAAGTTAGTGAAAAACTTTGACTTTCGTTCCAACATCTGTCAATAGCTGTAACAGCCACTGTATATCCTTTATACTTTTTGAAATCCTCCCCGAAATCGTAAGACATCTGGTTTGTAATCTTCACCAGATACTCCCCTTTCGATGTATCAGCCATCACCCCTTTTGGGAACAGATAGACTGCATAGAAAACAGGCTGCTGCATAGGATCGTCAGTTGGCTCTATGGTCCATCTTACAGATGTAGATTTCTTCTTGAGAGTTTTAACTCCTTGAGGAGCCCTGTCATCAAGTCTTGTATAGGCAGGGATAAGGGCAGGTCTCGACTGATATACGGTAGAGAGGCTATCGTGTATATTGTGGGTATTCCTCTTGATCGACCACCCCGGCCACCATACATTTCCTGCAACATTGGGGAGTTCCCTCACGAGCTCCATTTTCCTCTCAAGCTGTGTATCCAGAACTGCAATATTCTGACCTATGTAGAGGTGATCTGTAAAATTACCATCATTCCACCAATTGATAAGAATCTCATAGCATGCTGGGGCAAAATTAATCCTCCAATAGAGCTGAGGTACAATATAGTCAATATACCCTTTCACCCCCCAGTCAGGGACATCAGCAAAGAGCGCCTCATAATTTGACAGACCATTTGTAGCACTTCCTGAGCTATCAGGTGTCTCACTCAGATTCCTATGGATGCCGAACGGACTGATACCAAATCTCACCCAGGGTTTGATACTCTTGATGGTATCATTGAGCTCTTTCATAAGAATCGCCACATTGTTCCTCCTCCAATCTCCCTTCTGCCAATACTCAAAACCCTGCTCCTTGGCATACTTCACAAAAGATGCATCGTCGTGAAACTCCTCATACTTCACAGGATAGGGATAGAAATAATCATCAAAGTGGATCGCATCCACATCATATCTGCGAACGATATCAGCGATAACACTGACAGTATGCTCCCTCGAAGCCGGCTCACCAGGATCAAAATAGAGTTGGGTGCCATACCTCTTGAAAATATCAGGATTCGAGAAGAAAAGATGGTCTGGTGCCAACTCCTCCTTATCATTTGATGTCACACGATAAGGGTTACACCAAGCGTGAAGCTCCATACCCCTTTTGTGCGACTCCTCAATCATAAACTGAAGCGGGTCCCATAATGGATCTGGGGCCTGCCCCTGAACACCGGTCAAAAAGCGGCTCCATGGCTCCAGATGCGATGGATAAAATGCATCCGCCTGAGGCCTTACCTGAAATATTACAGCATTGCAACCAGCCTGCTCAAGCGAGTCAAGGGTCTGAATGAACATCTCCTTCACCTGAGCCTCGCTCATAGTCCTTATCTGTGTATTCCCCACGATATGGAGCCAGGCACCCCTGAACTCCCTTTTTGGCTGAGGCACATTCTGTGCATCAAGTGATATTGCTATCGCAATAAGCGATACGATTGCAAACAGTTTTTTCATATCAATTAAAACTCTACGCCCATAGCTGAGCAGATTTTCTTTGGAATATCGGTATTGTCCATCTTGCCTGCAAACTTCTCGCTACCCACACCAATGGCAAAAACAGGGACATTTGCTGCAGAGTGTGAACTGCTGGTCCAACCAAAGCGGGCCTCTTTATTAAGATTGTCGATATCCTCTTTGGCATTGCCTGTACCTGCCTCATAGCTTGTGGCACTTACAGTATTGTCTTTTGATGTCTTCTGAGGATCAAGTTTATCGAAATACATATGATAACCACCTTTATATGCAAGGGCCATTCCACCTGTTTCGTGGTCAGCTGTTACTACTATAAGGGTCTGGTCCGGATGCTTCAGATAGAACTGGTAGGCTACCTCCACTGCATCTGCCAGGTCAAGGGTCTCAAGGATGGCAGTCTTGGCATCATTGGAGTGTGCTGCCCAGTCAATACGGCCAGCCTCAGCCATCATAAAGAAGCCATCTTCACCCTCAAGAAATTCTATCGCAGAAGTTATGAGATCAGAGAGTTTCATATCATCTTCACCTCTGTCTATAGCGTATGGGAGCTCATGACTCTCCACACCAGCAGCCTGGAGAAGAAGCATCTTTTCTGCATTACCCTTTTTGGTTTGGAACTCATCCATACCGGCAGCAATGACATATCCCTCCTCACCAATGATATCATAAGCAGATCTCTGGTCACCTTTCTTCCCCTTTGGATCTATAAATCCACCACCACCAAAGAACTCAAAATCTGAATCTGCCATCTGAACAGCAATAGAGTAATAGTCACTTCTCTTTACAGAATTTGCGTAAAACGCTCCAGGAGTAGCGTGATCAAGTGAGACTGTGGACATTACACCCACCTTGAATCCTGCATCGTGAATCTTATATGCGATACTCTCGAGATCAGTCGAATCTGGGGCTACCCCCAAAAAACCGTTATTTGTCTTGAATCCGGTAGATAGAGCTGTACCGGCAGCTGAAGAACAGGTGATAATATTTGAAGCTGAATAAGAAGAGGCCATCCCCAGAACAGGGAATTTGGTAAAGGAGATAGAATTGTTTCCTATACGACCATCCTCCAGAAAAGCAGAATAATACTCAGCAGCAACTACTTGGGAAAAACCCATACCGTCACCTATGAAATAGAATACATATTTTGCCTCCTTCTCTTTACAACAATCACAAGAAGAGAAAGAAACGATAGATAATATCGCAATTAGAAGTGAAAGAAGTTTTATTCTCATAACATTTGAATCTTAAAAAAATGGGCGATTTCTCTTAGAGATACCGCCCACTCTTTATATACATATTAGTAATTATTTACCAGCAGGTCTTGCTGCATACATAATCTTAAGTGCTGAACAACGTCTAAGCTCCTGTTTAACGTCAGTTACAATACCCATAAGGGTACCTTCGTCAACGTTTAGAGAGATAGTCATAAGTTCTCTGTCCACCTCACTTCTAGCCTCACGCTCAGCTGCCACGAAGTCACGGATATCGTTAACAGTTTTATATGAGTCGTTTAGCTGGATACGTGTATCAGTACCGAACTGATTCTGATACTGTTTGGTAGGAGCACCAATGTAGATATATGAAGCAAGCTCTTTTCTTTCTAGCTTAGCAGTTTCTGATGCTTCAGGAAGTTTAACTTGTACCATTCTATCGGTCTTACGCATACTTACAGATACCATGAAGAACATAAGAATCATGAACACGATATCAGGTAGAGATGCTGTAGAGATAGCTGGCATTCCGCCGTCTTTTCCTTTTCTTACAAATTTAGCCATTCTGAAAATCCTCCTTATTTTTTCTTACTAACGTCTTTAGGCTCTGCCTCAGAGATGTTCTGAGGAATAGCTGTTCTAACTATCTTCTGCTGATCTTCATCAAGAGCTGCATATTTCTTACCGAAATGTCTTGTAGCGAAATCATCACGGATGGTGTTGATAGCTCTAACCAAGGCATTTTGAACCTCAAGATAGATCTCGTAGTGTGTACTACGGTCATTCTGGAGTGAAATAACACCTTCTGATACAGGATAAGTACCGAAGCCTTCGATCTCTTTATCCTTTTTAGCAGAGAGTTTCTCGTTGTTAGTAGGGTTAGTTAAAAAGTCAATAACGATTTGATCCAGCTGGCTAACATCAGAAATATATTCAGAACCGGCAAATACTGCGTCCCTTGAGTTGATCTTTACTTCCAAGATGTTACGACGATTGACTTTGATATCCTCAACCTTTGCATTTTTGTCAGGCATAGGAGGAAGACGTCTTGAAAGACCTTGCTCAGAGTCCATTGTAGAAACCATAAGGAAGAATATCAACATAAGGAATGAGATATCCGCCATAGATCCGCCGTTAATTTCGGGTGTTTTCTTAGATGCCATATCTGTTCGTATAATTAACGTTTCTTAATTGCATTCATTACAGTACCACCGAGAAGTGCTACGATAACACCCACGAAAAGTATGTAAGTAAGGATAAGAACCGCATCAGTCAATTTAAATGTAGCTGCGGTAGGTTGGTTAGCTACGTTCACAGCAACAGGATCACCTGAAGCCAAGAAGTATGACGCTGCAACTAGTACAACAGCAAGAACCAATACCAATGATGTTGCTTTAAGAGATTTCTTGTCGCCTACAACAGCGATACCAGCAAGAACAATGATAAGGGCGATTGCAAGTACTACTAGCGCGTATGTCCACCATAGCATACCGTCAAGAACGGTTGTAGAAGCAAGGGCATCAGCCAAGTTTGACAAAGCAAACTGACCAGAACCGCTCTGAACATAGAACAAAGCTATGATCACAACTCCTACTGCTAGAAGGGCATATTCTAATATTTTTGCAAATTTTGACATAATTATAAATTCAAGTCAGTTTGATTATTTATTTAGATATTTAACTACTAGGTCTACTAGAGAGATTGAAGCGTCCTCCATAGAGTTAACGATAGCGTCAATCTTAGAAACTAGGTAGTTGTAAATAACTTGAAGGATAATAGCCACGATAAGACCACCTACAGTTGTAATCAAAGCAACTTTCATACCACCAGCTACAAGGGTCGGAGAGATATCACCAGCGATCTGGATCTCGTCGAATGCCTGAATCATACCGATAACTGTACCCATGAAACCAAGCATAGGAGCTACAGCGATGAAAAGAGAAATCCAACCTAGGTTGAACTCAAGTTGACCCATCTGAACTGAACCGTAAGAAACGATAGTTTTCTCAACAGCCTCAGCACCCTGATCAACGCGAAGAAGACCTTGATAGAAAATTGAAGCAACTGGACCTCTTGTATTGCGGCAAACTTCTTTAGCAGCCTCTACACCACCTTCATTAAGGGCAGCTTCAACAGCAGCGATAAGCTTTTCATTGTTGGTAGTTGCCATGTTAAGGTAGATAATTCTTTCAATACAGATTGCCAAACCGAAGATCAAACATGCAAGTACTGTAGCCATGAAGCCAGCACCACCTTCGATGAATTTGGTTTTAAGAGCTTGGTGAAGAGCAACTTCTTGTACAGGAGCAACTTCCTCAGCAGGAGCAGCAACTTCTTCAGTAGCAACTTCAGTAGCAACTGAATCAGCAACAACTTCTTCAGTCTGAGCCATAGCAGAGAAAGTCATAAGACCTGCAACTGCCAAAAACATGAAAATTTTTTTCATAAAAGTTTTGAATGATTAGTTATTAAACAAATTATTAAATAGTTGATTTATATTTATTTACAAAAATAAAGTCAATTTTTTCATCTAAATTTTCCCTATCCCAACGAGCAGTACACACAGAAAATATGGCCAAAGTTAGAAATTATTTTTCTAAATACCACTACAATTTTGAAATTTCTCCCCTAATATTTTTCTCCATTGACTCTTTTACATCTTTGTTGTCGCTGTATTTGCCCATCAGAAAATAGAGCTTTGTCAATGCAGCCTCTATGGTGGAGTCCTCTCCGCTTACCACCCCAATATGTTTCAGTGCGACACCTGTAGCATATGCATCCATATCCACCCTTCCTGCGTGACACTGGGTAACATTCACCACGATGAGCCCCGCATCCACCAGCACTTTTACTGCATCGATAAATTCTTTGCTGGTCGGGGCATTGCCTGAGCCGAAAGTCTCAAGGATCACACCCCTCAACCCCTCAACCTTGGTCAGCACTGTCAACAAACCGGTATTCATTCCCGGTACCACCTTGACAATGGCCACATTCCTGTCAAGATTATAGTGCACTTTGAACTCTTTTCCCCATTTGGGATACCTTATCAGCTCCTGATGGAACTTTATATGGATACCCACATCTGCAAGGACAGGGAAATTGGCAGATCTGAATGCACGGAAGTTCTCAGCATTGTACTTGGTAGTCCTGTTCCCCCTATAGAGCTGGCTTTCAAAATAGACGCACACCTCAGGGACCATAGCCCTGTCCTCCTCATCTTTCGCTGCCGCTATCTCAATAGATGAGATCAGATTCTCCTTTCCATCTGTCCTCAGCATACCTATAGGCAACTGGCTTCCTGTAAATATTACCGGTTTGCCCAGATTTTCAAGCATAAAACTGAGCATAGAGGCGGTATAGGACATAGTGTCTGTCCCATGAAGCACCACAAAACCGTCATATCTGGTATAGTTCTCCTCTATAATCCTCGCTATCTCCTGCCAGAAAGGTATATTGGCATCCGATGAATCTATCACAGGGTCAAAAGAGTATGAGTCGAGTTTGTAGCCAAATTTTTTAAGTTCAGGGACCTCCTCCAGAATATGGGAGAAATCAAATGGTGCCAGGGCCTGACTCTGTGGGTCAATTTTCATTCCGATGGTACCACCGGTGTAAATCAAAAGAATCGATCTATCCATATTTATCCGATATTGAACATTTTCATAGCATTTGCCGTAGTAACCTCCTCCACAAGTGAAGGATCACACCCTTTAAGGGATGCAATTTTGGCCACTATCTCTTTAAGATAAGAGGGTTCATTTCTCTTACCTCTATAAGGGACAGGACTCAACCATGGGGAATCTGTCTCCAGCACCATCCTCTCCAGAGGTAACCTCTCCACCACAGAGGCCACACCCGCCTTCTTATATGTGACCACTCCACCTATTCCTACCAGGAAGTCACCATATCTATTTATCCTCTCATAGGTCTCATAGCTGCCGGAGAATGCGTGGAAGACACCTCTGGGTCTTACCCCCGCCCCCTTTAACCTTTCAAGGACCTCATACATATCATCTGTAGCCTCCCTCAAATGGATAATCACCGGAATATCCCTGGAGGCAGCCATCACCATCTGTTCATAGAAAACAGTTTTCTGCTCCTCGATGAAATCCCTGCTCCAGTACCCATCCAGACCTATTTCTCCTACTGCACAATAATCCCTTCGGGCAAATTCCCCCTTCACAAAATCGAGCTCCTCACGCCAGTTTTCCTTTACAGAGGTGGGATGGAGGCCAATGGTTGCATATGCAAAACCCTCAAGCGCCCGCTCTGTGGCACACATATCATCAAATGAGGAGATATCGATGGCCGGCATTATACATTTGCAGACACCAGCGTCTCTGGCACGAAGGACCACATCGTCAAAATCGGTCCTGAAATCTGCATCATACAGATGGGTATGTGTATCAATTATCATTTCACCAATAAAAATCTGCCCAACAGGTCCGAAGAGATCCTCCCCTCGAGCTCCAGTTCGGTAAGGTTCATCATTATATCCTTTCTGCCGGCACCAGTCTTCTCCATCAAATCGTCCACAGTGGCCAATGATCCCTGATAGAGGTGGGCCACTATATCCCTCTTTACGGCATTATCACTTTCAAAGGTAAGAAATTTTGCCATCATATGCCTATCCTTTGAAAGATTTTTCCATCCCAGAGAACTCCTCAGAGAGTCTCTCCCTGTAATCATCTCTGCACAGGACTCCTTAATAAGTATATTGCACCCCTGTGAGAGCTCATCATCAGCCCTCCCGGGGAGAGCAAAAACCTCCCTGTCATAGGACGATGCCATCTTGGAAGTGATGACTCCACCCCCGTCCACACGCGACTCCACCAACACCGTAGCATCACAAAGACCGGCAATTATCCTGTTCCTCCTGACAAAATTGAGCGGGACAGGTGGGGTTTTTATGGGGAAATCTGTAACAAGACCACCCTGGGAGACCATCTGCACAGCTGTTTTCCTGTGATATGCAGGATAGATGGCATCAAGACCCGTTGCCATAACCCCCACAGTCTGCAAGCCGCACCTCAGGGCTGTCTGATGTGCCTGGATGTCTATCCCATACGCCAAACCACTCACAATAATCGGGGGCTCCTCCAGCTCCGCAAGTGACTCTACCAGATCGGAACACATCTTCCTCCCATAGGGTGTAGCCCTCCTGCTCCCCACAAAAGAGATCATCCTCTTATGATTCAAATCACAATTCCCCTTAAAATAAAGGACCACAGGTGCATCTGCACACTCCCTCAGCCTTCCCGGATAGTCGCTGTCCCCGATATAGTACAATCTGACCCCATGGGTATGGGCCCAATCCACATCCTTCTGCCCGAACTCCAGAAAGATGGGATTGAGGATATCGTTTACAAAATGGCTGTTCTCCCCGAATATACCGGCAAGCTCCCTCCTGTTGAGTTTGAAAACATCACCCGGGAGGGGGAACCTGGAGACCAGCAGTCTCGCCTTGTCGCAAGAGTAGTTGAAAATCCTGTTTATGGCACAGGCATAAACCAATTCGTCGTATTCCATATTCTACAAAAATAGACTGGAATACGACGAATATCGGGACATAAATCACAAAAAGTGACCTATGTAATTATAAAATTCAGTTTTTTAGATAATCAGCATTGCATCACCGTAGGTTCCGAACTTGTAACCCTCTGCAAGTGCCTCCTTATATGCCTTCATCACATTTTCATAACCACCGAAAGCGGCAGCAGACATAAGCATTGTAGATGATGGCAAGTGGAAATTGGTAACCAAAGCAGTAGGGATCATGAACTGGTAAGGGGGGAAGATGAATTTATTGGTCCATCCTTCAAATGGGCTCACCTCGTGCTTTGTGGTGACAGGGGTCTCCACAGCTCTTGCCACTGTGATACCCACTGCAAAAACCCTCTTGCCATTGGCCTTGGCACTGTTGATCATCTTTGCAGACTCTTCAGAGATAATAACCTGCTCAGAATCCATTTTATGCTTTGAAAGATCCTCCACGTCTACAGTACGGAAGTGTCCCAACCCCATATGAAGGGTAATATTGGTCCAGTCCACACCTTTTATCTCCATTCTCTTGAAGAGCTCCCTGCTGAAGTGGAGACCGGCTGCCGGTGATGCCACAGCACCCTCCTTAGAAGCAAAGATGGTCTGGAAACGCTCGGTATCTATCTCCTCAGCGTGAGGTCTGATCCATTTTGGAACAGGTATTTCACCCATCTCATAGAGGGTAGTCTTGAACTCCTCGTATGAACCATCATAAAGGAATCTCAAAGTTCTACCGCGTGAAGTGGTATTGTCGATAACCTCAGCCACCAATGAGTCATTCTCTCCAAAATAGAGTTTGTTGCCGATCCTTATCTTTCTTGCAGGGTCCACAAGTACATCCCAGAGGCGCTGCTCCCTGTTGAGTTCCCTCAAAAGGAAAACCTCGATCTCCGCACCGGTCTTCTCTTTGTTACCTTTCAGCCTTGCAGGGAACACCTTGGTGTCATTGAACACGAAAATATCACCCTCATCACAATAGTTGATGATATCTTTGAAGATTTTGTGCTCAATCTCACCGGTATCTTTATGTAGCACCAAAAGACGGGACTCATCCCTGAAATTTGCAGGATACTTGGCAATCTGATCCAAGGTCAGATTAAAATTAAATTGAGAAAGTTTCATTATATGTTTAAATTATGTTTATTCTATTTTACCCGCTGTATTACATTGTCTATATCCGCTATAATGGGATAGAAAGCTTCGTCCTCAAGTTTTGAGTACCTTCCCACCATGGCCCGTATCTGAGTCATGAAAATATCCTCCGAGATCTTCCATTGGGCCTCATTTATGGGGACCCCGGCCTTTTTCAGATACTTTCTGAACCCAGACTCAAGATCCATACTGTCAAGAAGGTGATTCAACTCATCAAGTGAAGTGACCTTCTGGAGATCCTTCCTATATCTGTCCGCCACTTCGATACTGTATTTCACTTGCGAAGACTGTCTGTTTATCCTCACCAGGAAGTCGGTTACACCCACAGTATCGACAGGTACAAATATGTCTGGGATAATTCCACCTCCACCATACACCACTTTTCCTCCCGGGGTCACAAACCTGAGAGAATCGTTCTTGGGGATACTGTCCTCGTCCATCATCTCTCCGTGCATATACCTCTCCACTATATCATCCATATACTCACCTTTTTCATATGGCTTCTGGATATTTCTCCCAGTAGGTGTATAATATTTAGCCACTGTCAGTCTGATTCCGGACTTGTCCGAAAAGTAGATAGGCTCCTGGACAAGGCCTTTGCCATACGATCTCCTGCCCACTATGGTACCTCTATCATTGTCCTGTACTGCACCGGCAAAAATCTCACTCGAAGAGGCTGAGTTCTCATTGATAAGGACCACCAACTCGATATCCTGGCTAAGTCCGTTACCATCAGCGGTAAAGTTTTGCCTTGCACGATGAAGTCCCTGCATATAAACTATAAGATCACCCTTCCCCAAAAACTCATTTGCAAGGTAGAGGGCCTGGTCCATATACCCACCCGGATTATCTCTGAGGTCAAATACAAGTTTCTTTATCCCCTCCGCTCTAAGTTTTATCATAGCCTTGAGGAACTCCACATAACTGCTTCTTGAGAACTTTGAGAGCTTGATATATCCGGTGGTATCGTCCATCATATAGGCCACATCGACGCTCTTCACAGGGATTTTCCCCCTGATTATCTCAAAATCAACCCTCTCGCCATCCCTTCTGATCTCCACATTTACCTTGGTACCCGACGCCCCCCTAAGGAGCCTTATCATCGAATCCTGGGGGAATTTGACACCAGCCACCACCTTTCCGTCGATGGAGACTATCCTGTCACCGGGGATAAGCCCCGCTTTCTCAGAAGGACCGCCTGTGATGACACTTATCACGATGGCAGTATCGGCAGGGACATTGAATGTGATACCTATACCGTCAAAATTGCCCTGCAGGTCCTCATCAGCCTCCTTCAACTCCTCCGGAGGAAGATAGACCGAGTGGGGGTCCAACTCCTTGAGTATCTCAGGGATAATCTTTTCCGATATCGCATCGTAATCTATCTCATCGACATAATTCCTCTCTATCTGCTGCAACACAAGCGAGACCTTATCCCAATTGTGCTGGTCCGCTACCAGATAGTGCCCCCTTCTGCGGTCTGCACATTTGGTAATTATACTGCCCAGCATAATGAGGATAATACCCCACAGCACATATTTGAGTATCTTCAATTTATCCATCCTAATACTTACAAATCTCTATTCCTGCCCTCTCCAAAAGTTCGAGCCCTTCAGTATTTCTGTAATCCTTGTTATATACCACTCTCCTTATGCCTGCCTGAATGATAAGTTTTGCACACTCCATACAGGGGGCATCGGTCACATAGAGTGTAGCACCCTCGCTGCTGTTGTTGGATTTTGCAACCTTAGTAATAGCATTGGCCTCGGCATGAAGGACATAGCTTTTAGTCTGCCCAAGATCGTTCTCACACACATTTTCAAATCCTGCAGGAGTACCGTTATAGCCGTCCGAGATAATCATCTTATCCTTGACGATAAGTGCACCCACCTTCCTGCGGACACAATATGAATTTTCTGACCACACCTGAGCCATCCTGAGATAGCTCAAGTCAAACTGCTTCTGTTTTTCGCTTACCATACTTTACACTATTTCTTTCTCTGGTACAAATACCTTTTGATGCTCCTCTTTGGTGTCTTTTCAAACTCCTCAGGTGAGAGCTCAATTGCTGCTATCTTGCAATAGTTGGGGAGAATCTTGTTCACCTCCTTGAGCTCAATGTTGAGCTTTTCAAGGAGCTGGTCTCTGGTCAGCTTCTCCCTGTCCCTGAGATCCTGGTCAGGATAGATAAGGGCAACAAGTTTTTCACCATCCTCAATAACAAGCGACTCACCCACATAAGGCATATTGTTCAATTCGCTCTCTATCTCCTCCGGGTAGATATTCTGGCCTGAAGGGCCAAGAATCATTGTCTTGCTCCTGCCTTTAATATACAGGAATCCCTCCTCATCAAATACACCCAGGTCGCCGGTCTTGAACCATCCGTCCTCGGTGAAGCACTCATCTGTAGCCTCCTGATTCTTGTAGTAGCCGATAAAGACATTGTCTCCCTTGACCATCACCTCTCCAGGGATATTTACAGGGTCGGAGGAGTCTATCTTCACCTCCATCCTCGGAGCCACCTGGCCACAAGAGTAGAGTTTTGCCTTATCCCAATGTGCATAAGTGATGATAGGACCACACTCTGTCATACCATAACCCACTGTATATTTGAATCCTACCTTCTTGAAAAATGCCTCTGCCTCGCGATTGAAAGCAGCACCGCCGAGGATAATCTCCTCAAAACGGCCTCCGAATGTCTCATCCAGTGTAGCATTGATCTTATTGTAGATAACCTGATCGATCACCGGCAATTTGAGGAGCACCTTCATACTCCCCTTCTCGATGATGGGTTCAAGTTTCTTCTTGTATATCTTCTCAATAATCATCGGCACAGCGACAATCACATTGGGTTTCACCTGCTGGAACGCCTCCATAATCACCTTGGGGGTCGGGAGACGGGTAAGGAAATGGACGTGCGCACCTGCAGTCATCTCAAAGAGGAACTCAAACATAAGTCCATACATATGTGCCAAAGGGAGCATCGACACCACCTGTGACTCATTGTTCATCTGTGGCTCAGCCTCATACGCAAAAAGGACATTTGAAAGGAGTGACCTGTAAGGGAGCATAACACCCTTTGAAAATCCCGATGTACCTGAAGTATAGTTGATAAGGGCCAGTTCCTCAGGAGAGTCCTCGTAGTAAGAGATGTCATCAGGTCCAAAGCTCTTGGGATATTTCCTGCCGAAATACTCGTTAAGGTGCTCGTGGGCATCACCTATGCTGTCGTTTGCGGAATACACGAGAGAGAAATCTGTCAATAGGATAACAGCCTCCAGTGCCGGCATATCCGACTGGGTAAGACCCTCCCATATAACATCACCCACGAAGAGGATCTTCGCCTCAGAGTGGTTCACAAGGTGAGAAATATTGCTTGATTTGAACTCGTGAAGGATAGGAACAGGGACTGCACCGTAAGTGGTACACGCCAAAAAGGCCACACCCCAGTTCGCCTGGTTCTTGGAGCACAAAGCCACTTTGTCCCCTTTCTGAATGCCACATATTTCAAAGATAAGGTGAATCTTCTCTATCCTGCGTGCCACATCCCTGTAGTGGAGAGTAACACCTTTATAATCTGACAAAGCGGGACGGTCCCAGTTTGTCTTCATACTTTTCTCAATCAGTTTGTTCAATGAAGTATTTGCCATATTCTTCAAATTTAGAAGGACTGCAACTCACACAAGTGTGAATACAACCCTTTTTGGTTTAACAATTGGTGGTGAGACCCTTTTTCCACGATCTTACCATCCTGCAGCACGACTATCTCGTCTGCATGTTGTATAGTTGAAAGCCTGTGGGCAATGACCACCGATGTCCTGTTCTGCATCAATTTGGTCAAAGCATCCTGCACAAGCCTTTCGCTTTCAGTATCGAGAGCAGAGGTCGCCTCATCAAGGATGAGGATAGGTGGATTCTTCAGCACCGCCCTTGCGATAGCCAGCCTCTGTCTTTGTCCTCCGGAGAGTTTAGCCCCCCTGTCACCAATATTTGTATCGTAACCATTCTCCAGAGCAAGGATAAACTCCTCTGCATTTGCAATCCTAGCAGCATTCTCCACATCCTCTCTGGTCACATTCTCCATCCCGAAGGTGATGTTATTGTACACGGTATCGTTGAAGAGTATTGCCTCCTGAGTCACAATGCCCATCAGGGAGATGAGATCCTTCTGGTTATACTCCCTTATATCCTTTCCATCAAGTTTGATGGATCCGCTTGTCACATCATAAAATCTGGGGATAAGATCTGCTAATGTTGACTTTCCTGCCCCGGAAGGGCCCACAAGTGCCACCATCTTCCCTTTCGGAATGGTAAGGTCAATCCCCTTGAGCACAGGCTCGTTTGTATATTGGAAAGAGACATTTTCAAACACAATCCCCTCATCAAACGATGACAGTGGCAATGGATTCTCCCTATTTTTAATCTCCGATGCCACATCCAGGATGGCAAATATCCTGTTGCCCGACACCAGCCCCCTCTGCACATTTGCATAGGCATTGGCGATAGCCTTTGAGGGCTCCAGCACCCTCCAGTAGAAGGCAATATAGACCACAAATTCTGGCAATGTCATCCCAAGCTCACCCCTCATCTGAAGCCAGCCACCAAAGAACAATACACCTACCGCCACAGATATTCCCAGAAATTCAGATAGTGGAGATGCAAGCTCCTGTCTGGTAAAAATCGAGCGGCTGATCTCCTTATGCTCCTCATTGGTCTTCTCAAAATTGTCCCTGACATACTTCTGGGCATTGAAAGCCTTGATGATACGTGCACCGGATATCGCCTCCTCAAACTGACTGATTATCCTCCCGAGAAGGGATTGGGTCTGAACAGCACCCCTCTTCAGTTTACGAGAGACGCCTCCGATTACCAAAGCCGATATAGGGAGGGTCAGCAGCGTCACCAGGGTCAGCTTAGGGGACATATAGAAAAGTCCCGCCATAAAACCGATGATCAGCAGTGGCTCCCTGAATATGATATGGAAACTCGCCGCCACAGAGTTCTGCACCTCATTGACATCATTTGAGACACTTGATAGGATATCCCCCTTTCTCTGGTCGTGGAAATACCCTATATGGAGTTTGGTGATGACATTGAAGAGGTCCCTTCTGATACCTTTCATAATATGGGTCTTCATATTGACAAGTATCTTCTGCGACCAGAACCTGGTGAGATTGGAGAGGAAAGATGCAGCTATAAGGATAAAACACACAAACAGCAGCCCCGCCAAAACACTCTTATCACCTATAATTTTCACCAGATAGTACTCAAACACCCCATAGAAGTAGTCGATAGTGAAAGAGAATTCGGGAAGAGCGGCAGTTGTCGCCACAGTATCCGAATCAAAAAGTACTGTCAGAAGGGGATCTATGAGGGCATAGTTCACCACACCGAACACCACCGAGAAGATCGACAGGATAAGATATCCCGGCCAGAACCTTCTGTATGGCTTCGCATATGCCAATAACCTTTTGAATGTATCCATTCTACTCCTCCTCTTTTACTGTTTCAAAATCCACATACTCACCCATATCCTTCTCCACCACCTTATCCTGCCCCTCTGGAGCGGGTGATGAGACATATACCTCACCCTCCTTCTTGTGGGTCTGATGCTCTCCAGCGCTATAACCTTGCTGATACCGATTCGCCTCCCTTTTCTGTGCACGTCTGAAGACCACTGACAGAAGTATCCTCACCAGTGATGAGACCAAAAAGAAAATGGAAAAACAAATCAACAGGAATGTAATGATCATAATTTCAGTTTTACAGTTTCTTCATTACCCCGGTCTGCAAATTCAGGACCATATCTCTCCCGTCCACGGCAGTTACCACCACCTCCCTGTCTGATCTCTTCTCGACCTTGGTATCTGATGTCAATTTTCTCTTCTTTGTAAAGTCTGCAACAGGGGCACCACCACTGTTGCATATTATTGTCTGGTAACCTGTCCTGACAACCCAATATCTCTCTCCCCCCATCTCCAACATCTCAGGCATCGATACTATCTTCTCCGATATTGCCAAAGAGGTCCACGAACTTATCGCCCTACCCCCAATATCGTACATACCTATTGTATTGTCCGTATGGAGCACCATCAGTGTATAACTCCTGTTCCCTTCAAAATCGTAGACTTTGGGGCCCAGCGCTACACCCTTAGGGAGCTGCAGCGGGTACGATTTGACCCATCGTCCAAGTCTGTCCAGCATACACAATCTGTTGCCAGAGCAGAACAGCATCTGCAGTTTATTGTTCTTATAGTGGTCCACCTGCTCCACAAATCCGCACAACCTCCCCTCGAACGGAACTGTCCATACACCCCTCTTGTTCTCATCGAGCAGCCTCAACTTATCATCATCCAACTGCTGAAGATAATTCCCCTTTCCGTTGATGAAGTTTTTCACAGGGAATGGCCCCTGAGGAACCTCCAGCACAGCATCGTCATATACAGCAGCAGAAGATGTCGATATCTCAGCCACAGGTGGCTGGGGAAGCACCTCCAGATTCTCAAAATACCATTTTACATGTGGAATAACACCCTTTCCATCATTGACCAGACTGAATGTCAAATAGTTGAAATTATTTTCGCCCACACCCTCCACAATATGCTTGCTATATTCCTCCTTAAAATATTTGCCCAAAGAATCTGTACATCTGGAGAGATTCACCACCCCCAGTGCAGAGACCTGATCCTTACATATGGAGGCTGCTGGGGTCTGGTTCAGATACATCTCCAGAGAGAAGAAGAGTTCGTTCTCCACCTGGGCTGCCATCTTCTCCACCATCCTCTCACTACCTACCACCACCCATTTGCCTATCACAGAGAAAGACTCTTCAGTGGTCGGGGTAAATAGTCTCCCAAGAAGTGTCTTAAGATAACCCTTGTAGAGTTTCATCCCTGACGGGTCCTCCACCTTCATCATAACAATCCTCTCTCCCCCTTTCTCATCAGGAATCGAGGCTACAGCGATCTCCTCCACCTCCATATCGAGGAACCACTGTTTCGGAGAGATAGTCTCACCTATCCTCTCAGGAGCCACACTGTTGAGATAAGAATAATCCTTCATCTTCTTTATAGCCTCAAGATATGAAACATACGATTCAAGGTATGCCTCAGGGCTATATAGCGGCATAGTTATCACATACTCTGTATTATGCGGCAAAATATCCAGAACGTCAGTGCTACGGCTCTTCTGCAGCGAGAAAACATTGGAGAAATTGCCGACTCCGGCGGTACTCAAAAGTTTGCCGTCACAATAAAACGCCGACCCCATAGGATCTATTGTAAAAGAGCTCCACGAAGCAAATGAAGAGAAGAATGTGGCCCTCCCAAGATATCCGTAATTTACCGCACCGGAGAAGAGTTTACCAATATTCTGGTGATTTATGTGAAGAATCACCTTCCCTCCCACAGATTTGGCCATACTGCTGTAAAGGGGATTGTCGAGTATCGAAGTTTTACTCTCCAGATGCCTTATAGAGGACTCCACAGTCACATGGGAAGTACTCGCTATCAAATAGTTATTATAAAAAGAATAACTTATGCCCGGGATTACAGCCTTGCTGATGGTGATACCGCTGTACTTTTTGTTTATTACCCCCGAGCAGAAATCTGCCAGGTGCTCCTTCAGATCCTCCCTATCCTCCTGATTCTCCACAGAGAGGACAAACAGGAATGAGACTGTATTTTTGGCAGAGTAATGAAGCGAAAGAATCGCACCGTCATCACTCTTCACCTGTGAACACATCTTTATAAACTTCACAAGCTGGCTCTCCCCATTGATAAAATCCGAGAAGCCAGAACCATCAGCACACATCCCTTTGACATCATCAAAAGAGGCAAAATCGTATACCATCACAGCATCGGCAGGGACCGCCTTGATAGCATCCCCCCTCATATCTGCCATCTGTGTATCCATCTGATCTGAAGAGAAAAAAAGCTTATAGAAACCAAAGCCTATCCCCCCGAGGAGCAACACAGCCAGTATAGTGCATGTAATTACGATTTTTCTGTTCATAGTTCACGCAGTTTAACTCACAAAGGTAAAAATTTTTATGATTTATATATAAAATATATAAAGAAAGAGGTGACCATCACTGATCACCTCCTCTATATGGCCGGTTAAGAACCACCATCATGCCCGAGCAAATCGGGCATCTTTACTATTTCTCCTGAGCAGGGAAAACTTTAAGAAGTTCTACCTCGAAAACAAGGGTTGAGTTAGCAGGGATGTTGCCATACCCACGAGGACCATAACCCAGGTTAGAAGGGATGTAAAGCTCGATCTTACCACCCTCTTTAGCATAGGTAAGACCCTCTGACCAACCCTTGATAACACCCGAAAGTGGGAATTTGGCAGGCTCGCCCCTCTCTACAGATGAATCAAATACAGTACCATCCAGAAGTTTGCCGGTATAGTGAACCTCCACAGTGTCAGCAGCCATAGGTGATACACCTGCACCCTCTTCGATAACTTTATACTGAAGACCTGATTCTAGGGTTACAACACCCTCTTTCTCACCATTTTTAGCAAGGAATGACTCACCCTCAACAGCATTCATCTCTGCTATGGCATTCATCCTCTTCATAAGGTGTGACTGGATAACCTGCATAATCTCCTCTTCAGGGATATCCATCTCACCACCCTTCATCATATCGTTAAGACCTTTTTTGATCTCACATTTGTTAAGCTCACCGAAGTCAGAGCTTTTGATCATACCACCAAAATATGCACCAAGAGCATAACTTACCGAGTCAACTTTTGCACTGGTAGTACCAGGGATACGTTCACCAGCGTTGAATTTACAAGATGAGAACAGAAGTGTTCCCATAAGGCACATTGCCACGAATAGTCTAATTGCTTTCATAATCGTTTCAAATATTATTTTTTTACATTTTTCTTTTTTTCTGTTTGGTACTGGGAACCTTGGAAGTAGTCAGAAGAATTGCGAGCATACCACAAACCGCCGAAGCAAACGAAGTCACCAGAATAGCAGCCTTTCCAATATTCAGATGTACCGGGTCGGTAAATGCCAGATTGTCCACAAATATCGACATTGTAAAGCCTATACCAGCCACCATACCCATTGCGAACACCTGTTTCCATGGAACTCCAGCAGGAAGTTCTGCCAGTCTGGTTTTGACTGAGATAAAGCTGAAAAGGGTGATACCTATAGGTTTTCCCAACAATAGTCCGAAGAACACACCAGGTACCACTGCCGGCATAGGGGACATAGCCAAAATGCTTCCATCAAGTGTCACCCCAGCATTTGCAAGTGCAAAAAGAGGGATTATGAGGAAGTGCGAAATCGGATGGAGAGCAGACTCAAACCTGTGCATAAGGGGATTGATGGCATCCACCTCTTCATTGATATCGTGGATAACCTCCATCTGTTTGGGATTGGCCAGAACCTCCACCTCACCATTGCTGTTCTCCTTGAACTTGTCCATAAGATGCTTCACTTTCACAAAGAATCTCACCTCATTGATAGTGGTCTTTGATGGGATTGTGATGGCAAGCAGCACACCCGCGATAGTGGCGTGTATTCCAGATCTGAACACAAAATACCACAACACAAGACCGAAAATCATATAGATATAAGGAGAGTTCACCTTCATCTTATTGAACATCATCAATATAAGGAAAACCACCAGGGCAAGTCCCATATAGACAAAACTTAGTTCGTGGCTTGGATAGAAGAGTGCCAATACAATTATGGCCCCCAAATCATCCACAATAGCCAAAGCCAGAAGGAAAATCTTAAGTGCAGATGGGCACCTTTTGCCAAGGATAGAGATAACACCCACAGCAAATGCAATATCTGTTGCCATCGGGATACCCCAACCGTTGGAGGTAGGTGTACCGTGATTGAAAATGGCATAGATGGCAGCAGGAACCAGCATTCCACCCAAAGCAGCGAAGATTGGTAGAGTAGCCTTCTTTACAGAAGATAGCTCACCAACAAGCATCTCTCTCTTGATCTCCAGACCCACCACAAAGAAGAAAACTGCCATCAGCGCATCGTTGATCCAGTGCATAACAGACATCTCAAGTTTGAAATCACCGATAGTGATACCAGCATTGATATGCCATAGCTCCTGCAAATGTGCCAGTGAAGGGACGTTTGCCACCACCAAAGCGATGATTGTACAGATCAGCAAAACCAAACCACCAGAGGTCTGACTCTCCAGAAAAGAGTGCAGCATACCTCTAACTTTAGAATGTTTTGGAGAGGTGTTCAAGTCGATATTTTCTGTCATATTCACTAAAATTTATTTTTACAGAGATTGTTTGTTTCTTGACACAGTACCTAGAGTACCACCCGGGTGTACCCTTGCAAAATCTTCAGCCGTAAACATCTTCTCCTGCTCGAGAGCCACAGCCAGAGCATCGCCTAACACGAGATGGACAGTGGTGCTTACAGTGGGGGCAAGATTGCACAGACATGCCTCACTTTTCACCGGAGCATACAGAATATAGTCAGCATTTGTTGCCAGATACGAATCGAGATTGGATACCATTGCCACTATTGGTGCACCAATATTTCTCACATAAGGGACCAGATTTTTAATCTCTGCAGTATCCCCGCTTTTTGATATCACAATCACCACATCATCACTGCTCACCATACCCAGGTCACCGTGCATAGCATCTGCTGCGTGGAGGAACTGGGCCTTGGTGCCGGTAGAATTCATTGTCGCCACTATCTTGCTTGCAATAATACCGCTTTTTCCCACACCAGTTATCACCACACGCCCCTTTATACTCTTTATAAGATTCACCACCCGAGAAAAATTTTCATCTATTACAGACGACAGATTTTGTATCGCTTCTGCTTCTTTTGCAATCACTTCCAACGCAATTTCTCCCAGGTTTCTGCAATTTGTTGCCATATAAAAAAATAAATTTTACCGTTTGTTAATTTTTTTTGGTAATTTAGAGGGCACAAAGGTAACAAAAATATGGAGATAACTTCAGTTGATTTACTAAATAAGTTGAAAGAGTTTTTTGGTTTTGACTCTTTTAAAGGTGAACAAGAAGAGATAATTAGACATCTCATCGGAGGAAACGACACATTTGTACTTATGCCTACAGGGGGAGGAAAATCACTATGTTACCAACTCCCCGCCCTGGTAATGGATGGTACAGCCATTGTCATCTCTCCTTTGATTGCTCTGATGAAGAATCAGGTTGATGCCATCAGAGGGTTTGTTGCCAACAAAAACAAAGAGGGTGTCGCACATTTCCTCAACTCCTCACTCAACAAGACACAAATCCAGGAGGTGAAGGACGATCTCCTCTCAGGTGCCACCAAACTCCTCTATGTAGCGCCAGAATCTCTGACAAAAGAGGAGAATATACAGCTTCTCAAACAGATTAAAATATCATTCTACGCCATCGACGAGGCCCACTGTATCTCGGAGTGGGGACACGACTTCAGACCTGAGTATAGGAAGATAAGAAGCATCGTGGAGGAGATAGGTGTAGCCCCCATCATAGCCCTCACAGCGACAGCCACCCCAAAAGTGCAGTCGGACATCCAGAAAAACCTCTCCATGTCAGACGCCAAAGTCTTCAAGGATTCATTCAACAGGAAGAATCTTTATTACGAGATAAGGGACAAGACAAATGTCAAAAGGGAGATAATAAAGTTCATCAAGAACAACAGGGGCAAATCGGGTATCATATACTGCCTCAGCAGAAAGAAGGTGGAAGACATTGCCGAGTTCCTCAATGTCAACGGCATTAAAGCCAGACCATACCACGCCGGCATGGACGCAGCCACCAGGGCCAAAAACCAGGACGCATTCCTGATGGAGGAGGTGGATGTTATAGTTGCCACCATAGCATTCGGCATGGGTATCGACAAACCGGATGTAAGATTTGTCATCCACTACGACATCCCCAAATCGCTCGAAGGGTACTACCAGGAGACAGGCAGGGCCGGACGAGATGGAAAAGAGGGGCAATGCATAGCATTCTACAGCTACAAGGATATACAGAAACTCGAAAAGTTCATGCAGGGCAAACCCCTTGCAGAGCAGGAGATCGGCAAACAGCTCCTTCTGGAGACTGTATCCTATGCAGAGTCCAACAGATGCAGACGCAAGATTATCCTCAACTATTTCGGCGAAGGATATGATGAAGAGAATTGCGGATGTTGCGACAACTGCCTCCATCCCAAGAAACTTTTCGATGGTCAGGAGGACCTTCTGCTCGTCATCGAGCTCATCAACTCGATGAGGGAGAGATTCAAAGCAGAGCACCTTGCCAACATACTTGGTGGCGTCTCCAACTCCATCATCAAATCTTACGAACACCACCAACACGAGCTCTTCGGTATCGGGAAAGACAAAGGTCCCCGCTACTGGATGGCCATCATCCGTCAAGGTCTTATCCTTCACTTCCTTGACAAGGACATAGAACAATACGGTCTGGCATTCGTCACCCCAAAAGGGGAAGAGTTCTTCAAGACACCTTACCAGGTCATGATGACAGAAGATAGGGAGTTCACCGATGGAGACGATGAAGATGAGGATGAAGATGTTATCATCGGCAACAACAAACAGGCCGCCGGAGGTGCCGACCCAGTCCTCTTCGCCATGCTCAAAGATGTGCGCCACTCACTCTCCAAGAGGCTCAAACTCCCCCCATTCGTCATATTCACAGACCCGTCACTCGAGGATATGTCGCTCCACTACCCCATCACAGTGGACGAACTTAAGAACTGCCAGGGTGTAGGTGAAGGGAAAGCGAAGAAGTACGGTAAAGAGTTTCTCGCCCTTATAGAGAAATATGTAGAGGAGAACGACATCGACAGACCTACCGATTTCGTGGTGAAATCTGTAGTCAACAAGTCAGCAAACAAAGTATACATAATACAGAACATTGACCGCAAGATACCACTTGACGATATTGCAGATGCCAAAAATATGGAGTTGTCCGAACTCATTGCCGAGCTTGAGGCGATAGTCAATGCCGGGACCAAGATCAATATCGACTACTATCTCCGTCAGAACATCGACGAAGACAAGATCGATGACATCTACGAATACTTCCGCTACGACGCATCATCAGACTCCGTAATCGAAGCGATGAAGGAGTTGGGACGTGACTACTCTGAAGAGGAGGTCCGCCTCGTCCGCATCAAATTCATGTCCGAATTGGCGAACTAATACAGAAGATGCCCGACTCTGTTCGGGCATCTATCTTTTAAAATAGGAAATCTGCTTCTTTGCATACCTGCGCGAGTTGCGTTTTATCAGCTCCCGGGCGGTCTCAAGCGAATGCTTCCCGTCGAAATAATCGAAAATCTCCTTATATCCCACCGTCTGCAAGGCTGGCATATGGCGATATTGCTGCAAGCTCTCCACCTCTGCCACCAGACCGGCATCAAACATCACATCCACCCTCCTGTTTATCCTGTCATAAAGCTCCTCACGGGGCATCGATAGGACAATCCTATTTATCTTGAAAGGGCGCTCCTTGGCCTTGTTGGTCTTGAAAGAGGAGAATTTGCGACCTGTCATCAGACACACCTCAAGTGCCCTCACCACCCTTTGCCTGTTGGCAATATCCATCGAATGGTAGGACTCCGGATCCAACTGCTTAAGCTCCATCCTGAGGGACTCTATACCCTCCTTGTCAAGCCTCTCCATCAAACTGTTGCGTAGCTCAATATCTGCAGGGGGGAAATCATCCAGCCCATAGCACAGGGCATCCACATACAGCCCTGACCCCCCTACCACCACCAAGCGGTCATGGGTCTTGAAAAGTTCGTTTATAACCTCAAGAGCCTCGAGCTCATATTTGCCCGCAGTATAATATTGGGATACCGAATGGGAAAAAATGAAATAGTGCTTCACCGCCTCCAGTTGTTCCGGAGACGGGGGGGCTGTCCCTATTTTCATCTCCTTGAAAATCTGGCGTGAGTCACAGGAGATAATCGGCGAGCCATACTCCTTGGCCAACCCGATGCTGTAATCGGTCTTCCCGACTGCGGTAGGCCCCACAATCACCGTCAACTCCTTCTCCATATGTCAAATGCTAGTATTCGTCCGAATCTCCACCCTCTTCATCATCGAAGAACTCCTCATCTTCACCGGAGGGCTCATCAGAGAAGCTTGCAAAATCCTCATATACAGCAGAGAACTGATCAGGATTAGGACCCTTCTCTACAAGCAGTCTCGGATAGGACTCCTTAGGGAGATACTCCTCCTCTGAGACAAAAGTGAGGACAATATGGAGATTTTGCTGAAGATTGTACACATACTGGAGTGATACCTCTCCCCTCTGAAGGGTCTTCTCCAGAGAGACATTGTCCATCGAACCGTCCCCCAGATCGAAGAGTCCGTACTGGTGCATCACCACCCCATCCTCATCAAGCCCTCTGAAAAGGACCATCTGGTCCGGAGAGAAACCCAAATCGTTCTGCAGAAAGTCGTGAAGCTTGTAAAGGCTTGTTTCCGACTTAATATCATACTCCCTCAAAAAGGACTTGTATTTGGGCAGCGTCGCCCTATATCTGTATACCATATCCAGTAGTTTTTTCCATTTGATTTTTTCTATTACCAAAGATACTATATTTTTTTCAAAAACCCCTAAAAAACCTATATTTGTATTCTGAAATGGGAGCACAGATTCAGGATTCTTATAAGAGCATTTCAGCCCCCTCTGAAGGGATATTCAAGGACAAGGGGAGTAAGTTTCTGGCATTCGCCTACCCGGTTGGGAGCGAAGCGGAAATCAAAGATATCCTATTGAAAATCAAGAAAGAATATTTTGATGCGCGTCACCATTGCTACGCCTATAGGCTACGCTACGACTACTCCGTATGGAGGGCCAATGATGACGGGGAGCCCTCATCATCTGCAGGGCGTCCTATCCTGGGGCAAATCCTCTCAAATGAGCTGAGTGATATCCTTATCGTGGTAGTCCGCTATTTCGGTGGGATCAAACTCGGCGTTCCGGGGCTTATAAGGGCCTACAAGACAGCATCGGCAGATGCCATTGCCAACAGCCAGATATGCGAGAAAATTGCCACCAACGAATACTCCATATCGTTCCCATACGAAAGGATGAACGACATAATGAAAGTCCTCAAGGAGTTCGGCCTCTACCCACACCGGCAGGAGTTTGACAACATGTGCCTTATAGAGACCAGAGTGCGTCTGAGGGATGAAGAGAGATTTGTGGAAGCAATGTCGGACCACGCACAGGTCACCAAAATCGAACAAACAATTAATACAATAGAAGAAAATGCCTAAAAGTCTAATTTCCATCCACGATTTCACCAAAGAGGAGATGCTTCACATCTTGGACGTGGCCAGAGAGTTTGAGCAGAACAAAGTTCAGAACTTTCTTCACGACAAAGTTATCGCCACCCTCTTCTTCGAACCATCGACCAGGACCCGTCTCAGCTTTGAGACCGCATCCAACAGACTTGGCGCCCGCGTCATCGGTTTCTCAGATGCAGGCAACACCAGCGTCAGCAAGGGTGAGACCCTGAAGGACACCATCAAGATGGTATCCAACTATGTAGACCTCATCGTTATGAGACACCCACTTGAAGGTGCGGCACGCTACGCCTCTGAAGTGGCCTCTGTCCCAGTAATCAATGCAGGAGACGGTGCCAACCAGCACCCCACCCAGACTATGCTTGACCTCTACACCATCCGTGAGACCCAAGGGAAACTCACAGACATCAGGATCAATATGGTGGGAGACCTCAAATATGGCCGTACAGTCCACTCGCTTCTTCAGGCTATGTCCCACTTCAACCCCCACTTCACCTTCACAGCTCCCGATGAGCTGATGATGCCACAGGAGTACAAAGACTTCCTCGATGCCAAAGGTATCCCATATAGCGAGACTCGCGACCTGGACGGAAATATAAACGACTGCGACATCCTATACATGACCCGTGTTCAGCAGGAGAGATTTACCGATCCTATGGAGTACGAAAAGGTGAAAAACACCTACAACCTCACAGCATCCATGCTCACCGGTGCCAAGAAGAACATGAAGATCCTCCATCCACTTCCCAGGGTCACAGAGATCGCTCAGGATGTGGACGACACCCCACACGCATACTACTTCAAGCAAGCTGAAAACGGTGTTTACGTAAGGATGGCCATCATCGCTTACCTATTGGGTTACAAATAATTAACAGGCAATAAAAATATACACATATATGGAAACTGGCGGAAAAGAATTGAAAGTGAGTGCCATCAAGAACGGCACCGTCCTGGACCACGTACCAGCCAACAAACTATTTGAGGTAATCACCATCCTCGGCCTCAAGGACTGCCCCAATCAGGTAACTTTCGGAATGAATCTCGACAGTAAGCTTCTTGGAAAAAAGGCTATCATCAAAATAGCAGACCGTTTCTTCGAGGAGACAGAGATCAACAAAGTGGCCCTTGTAGCACCCGATGCCAAGATCAACATCATAAAAGATTTTGAGGTGGTGGAGAAGAAAGTGCTCAAGGTTCCAGAGCAGATTGTAGGGATAGTCAGATGTGCTAATCCTAAGTGCGTTACCAACCATCAGCCTATCACCACCAAGTTTGATACCACATACGAAAATGGCGTTCTGAAACTCCACTGCCACTACTGTGAGAAGAACACAAGTTCGGAAAATTTGAAGATAATCAGAGAAAAATAAACTTTATATTTCAAATTATAATAAAAGTCCTATCTTTGGATTTTGCAAACCATTAAAAATTAAAAAATTAATAAAACAGATACAATGAAAGCATACAACTTCAACGCAGGTCCTTGCGTACTTCCAAGACAAGCTGTCGAGTCTACTATCGAGGCTATCCAGAATTTTGACAACACAGGCATCGGCCTTCTTGAGATTTCTCACCGTACTCCAGGTTGGGAGAGAATCATGGCTGAGACTGAGCAGCTATGGAGAGAGCTCCTCAACATCCCTGAGGAGTATGCAGTTATCTTCCTTGGTGGTGGTGCATCTACCCAGTTCTTCGAGGTTCCTGCAAACCTTCTTAAGACCAAAGCTGCTTACCTTCAGACAGGTGTTTGGGCTAAAAAAGCTGTTAAAGAGGCCAAATTCTATGGCGAAGTAGAGGTAGTTGCCTCTTCAGAGGACAAAACTTACTCATACATCCCTAAGGGCTACACCATCCCTACCGATGTTGACTACTTCCACATCACTACCAACAACACCATCTACGGTACAGAGATCCACGAAGACATCGACTCACCTGTTACCCTTGTAGCAGATATGTCATCTGACATCATGAGCCGCCCTGTTGACGTTAAGAAATACGGCATGATCTACGGTGGTGCACAGAAAAACGTAGGCCCTGCAGGTGTTACTTTCGTTATCGTTCGCAAAGACCTTCTTGGCAAAGTTGAGCGTCCTATCCAGACTATGGTTGACTACCGCACACACTACACCGAAGAGGTTAAGAACCGCTCTATGTTCAACACCCCTCCAGTACTTCCTATCTTCGTTATGCACGAGACTCTAAAATGGGTTAAAGAGCAGGGTGGTCTTGAGGCTATGTACAAAATCAACAAAGAGAAAGCAGAGCTTCTTTACAACGAGATCGACCGCAACCCTCTATTCGTAGGTACTGCAGCTAAAGAGGACCGCTCTCTAATGAACGTTTGCTTCGTAATGGTTCCTGGCCACGAGGCTCTTCAGGATGAATTCATGGCATTTGCCAAATCTAAAGGCATGGTAGGTATCAAAGGTCACCGCTCAGTAGGTGGTTTCCGCGCTTCTATCTACAACGCTTGTCCAAAAGAGGCAGTTGAAGCACTTGTTGCTTGCATGCAGGAATTTGAACAACTACACAAATAATCGTAAGAAATGAAAGTACTAGTTGCTACAGAAAAACCTTTCTCAAAGGTCGCTGTTGACGGCATCCGTCGCATCGTAGAAGAGGCTGGACACACTTTTGCAGCCCTTGAAAAATATACAGAAGTTTCACAGCTTTTGGAGGCAGTAGCTGACGTTGACGCACTTATCGTACGTTCAGACAAAGTTACCCGCGAGGTAATCGCTGCAGCTCCAAACCTCAAAATCGTAGTTCGCGCAGGTGCAGGTTTTGACAACCTTGACCTTCCTGCTTGCACCGAAAGAGGTATCGTAGCTATGAACACCCCTGGCCAGAACTCAAACGCAGTGGCAGAGTTGGCACTTTGTTTCATGATCTACATGAGCAGAAACCAGCTTACAGCCGGTACAGGTTCAGAGCTTAAAGGCAAAACTCTTGGTATCCAGGCATACGGCAACGTAGGTAGACTTGTTGCCAGCCACGCTAGAGGTTTCGGTATGAACATCATGGCATTTGACCCATTTGTTCCAGCTGAGGCTATGGAGGCAGAAGGTGTTATCGTTGCCAAGACCCTTGAGGATCTTTACGAGAACTCACACTTCGTTTCTCTTCACATCCCTGCTACCGAGCAGACCAAAAACTCTATCGGTTACAACCTTCTTTCAAGAATGCCTAAAGGTGGTTGTCTTGTAAATACTGCCCGCAAAGAGGTTATCAACGAAGAGGAGCTTATCAAAGTTCTTAGAGAGAGAGAGGACCTTAAATACATCACCGACGTGGCTACAGCCAACCACGCTGCTATCGCAGAGGAGTTCGGCAAACGTGTTTACGGTACCCCTAAGAAGATGGGTGCAGAGACAGCTGAGGCCAATGTTAACGCAGGTCTTGCTGCCGCTAACCAGATTTGCGACTATTTCGCTACAGGCAACACCAGATTCCAACTAAACAAATAATATCAGACACAAATTATGGTAAAAGTTAAACCTTTCGCAGCGGTTCGCCCACCTAAAGCTATTGGCCACGAAGTGGCATCACGCCCTTATGACGTTCTTAACTCTGTAGAGGCTAAAGCTGAAGCCGGTGAGAAATCACTTCTTCACATCATCAAACCTGAGATCGATTTCGATCCTATCGCTGATGAGCACGGCCAGGAAGCTTACGACAAAGCAGTAGAGAACTTCAAGCTATGGCAGGAGAAAGGATGGTTGGTACAGGATCCTAAAGAGAACTACTACGTATATGCCCAGACTATGGACGGCCGCACTCAGTACGGTCTTGTAGTATGCGCCAACGTAGAAGATTATATGACTGGCAAGATCAAGAAACACGAGCTTACCCGCAAAGACAAAGAGGATGACCGTATGATTCACGTAAGAAATCAGAACGCCAACCTTGAGCCTGTGTTCTTCGCTTATCCAGACAACGCAGAGATCAATGCTATCGTGGAGCGCACTATCGCTACCAAAGAGACTGAGTACGATTATATCGCCCCAGTAGATGGTTTCGGCCACAAGTTCTGGGTTATCGACAACGAGGAGGATATCGCTAAGATCACTGAGATCTTCGCCACTATCCCTGCTTTCTATGTTGCCGACGGTCACCACAGAACAGCTGCTGCTGCACGTGTAGGTGAGGAGAAAAAGAACAACAATCCTAACCACACCGGCGAGGAGGAGTACAACTACTTTATGGCTGTAGTATTCCCTGAGAGCCACCTTAAGATTATCGACTACAACCGCGTGGTTAAAGACCTCAACGGTATGAGCGAGGCTGAGTTCATCGAGAAACTTGGCGAAGATTTCATCGTAGAGAAGAAAGGTGCTGATATCTACACCCCTTCAGGTCTTCACAATTTCTCTATGTACATCGGTGGTGAGTGGTACTCTCTTCAGGCTAAAGAGGGCACTTACGACGATTCAGATCCTATCGGTGTTCTTGATGTGACTGTTTGCTCTAACCTTGTTTTCGACAAGCTTCTTGATATCAAAGACCTAAGAACTTCCAAGAGAATTGATTTCGTAGGTGGTATCCGCGGTCTTGGCGAGCTTAAGAAACGTGTTGATTCAGGTGAGATGGTGGCTGCATTTGCTCTATATCCTGTTTCTATGAAGCAGCTTATCGACATCGCAGACACAGGCAACATCATGCCTCCTAAGACCACTTGGTTCGAGCCAAAACTCCAGAGCGGTCTTGCGATCCACAAACTATCGTAACGAATAGTCACCCCGACTCTGTTCGGGGGACTTATCCATAAAAAAAGATGCCTGAGTACTCAGGCGTCTTTTTTTTGTCAAAAGTTGTCAATCACGCACGATACCTTTGCTCTGGTCATTGATTACAAACTTATAAACAATACACAGCCATGTTTGGAGTAATTGTATTTATAGCACTGATAGTAATGGTATTGGACGAAATCACCGGAGGCAAAAGAAAATGGTAAGGACTAGACCTTCGCAGCTCCTTTGATTCAGGACGATTCCGTAACAAGTGCAGTGGCAAAATCACAAAATATTCGCTACTTTTGAAGAAATTTAATAATTGGATGCTATGACAATGCAGGAACTAAAGATTTTTGAAGAGAGACAGATTAGAACTGTCTGGGATGAGGTGCAGGAAAAATGGTATTTCTGTGTTTCAGATATCATCAGTGTGCTTACTGATAGCACAGATGTAAAACAATATATAAAGAGGCTCAGACAACGTGACCCAGAGTTGAATTCCGTGTGGGGTACAATTTGTACCCCCCACCAATTCATATCAACTGACGGAAAGAAACACGCAACAAACTGCGCTAATCTTGAAGGCATATTTCGCATAATTCAATCAATCCCATCCAAGAAAGCCGAACCATTCAAACGCTGGTTGGCTCAGGTCGGTGCAGAACGAATCCATCAGATGCAGGACCCTGAGCTCGGCATCCAGCAGTCACTCATGGACTACAAACGCCTGGGCTACTCCGACAATTGGATAAACCAGCGTCTCAAAAGCATCGAGATTCGCAAAGACCTCACAGACCAGTGGAAAGCCCACAATGTCCAGGAAGGAGTAGGATATGCTACCCTCACCGACATCATCTACCAAGCATGGGCAGGTCTCACTGCTCGTGAATACAAACATCTCAAGGGCTTACACCAGGAAAACCTCCGCGACAACATGACCAACGAAGAGCTGGTCATGAATATGCTTGCAGAACTGACCACCTCAAACATAACTAAAGAAGAACACCCTCAGACAATGAGCGAACACGCACGAATAGCAGTACGTGGCGGTTCTGTAGCCAAAGTCGCAAAAGAAGCCTTCGAAGCACAGACCGGCAAGAAAGTAGTCAGTTCCATGAACATGAAGCAGTATCTAGATTCTCAGCAGCCAACTTTAGACTTCGAAGATCAAGATCCACAAGACGAAGAATAACATCTCCCCATAGGAGGCTTTCGCAGCTCTAGCTATTCATCCCGGCTTGGAGTTAAGGTTCTTCAGGCGTTCGCTTCGCTCACTCCCTCCCACGCCTGGCGGCTCGGGCCCCTCCCGCTATCTAGCGCGGGTGCTAAGGCCTTCAGAACCTTATTCTCCAAGGCCGACATCTGTAGCGTGAATTATTCTATTGCTTATTCCTTAAAGGTCTCTTACGATAATGCACAGAAGGCTCAGAAAGTAAATGGTGCTTAGACGACTTCATCTCTTGGATAATCTGAAGCATTTCTGCAGGGGTAACTACAAACGGTTTTTTTGGAAAATGTTTTGTATTGCCAGTAACAAGAAATGAATCTTCTTTTGCAAGAGCGACTTCATAGAAAACTATGTCTTTTGGGTCGGGAAGCTGTACATTGCAGTCAATTCTCCCTGCATCTACACCACCTTCTTTAATTGCTTCAATGGTAGCACAAACCATTTCTTCCGAGAAATTAAACTTGGGTCTTCTCAATACGGCTGTGTACTCTTCAATTATTTCATTGTTATAGACTGGAATAATAACCCTGTCATAAAGATAATCTAATATCTTGACTGTTGCTGAATCATGGTGGCGCGACAAAAGCGCTGAAACAATCACATTAGTATCAATAACTGCATAGATTTTCATATTACTCTCCCCTTCTTGCCAATCTTATCTCCTCATTAATCTCATCCAGGCTCATTCCAGCTGTCCCATTTTCTACAGCCATTTTTCGCATTTCATAGAATGCCTTTCTACCTCTCTCCATTACCTCGTCAATAGGGTCAGCCTCTATAGTGAAAGGAATCCTTCTCTGACGTATAACTGTCTTTACATATATATTGAAGGCCGTATTGGCACTCATGCCAAATTCATCGCATAATTTATCAAACTCTGCCTTCAAGTCTGCATCCATTCTGATGGTAGTTGCTATCTGTCTCATAGTTATGTCATTTTTACAAAGATACACAAATGACGTCATATTGCAATACATATGCCATCAAATATCTAATTGACCTATAGGGAACCTTCGCAGCTCAGGGTGTGGGAGAGGAAACAATCCCTCCCATCGGCATCTTTGTCATCGCTTCGCGATAACTCGCTGCCGACGGGCCCCTCCCTCTGCGGCCAGAGGGGTAGCACGGTTTCCTCCTCCCCACACCCCTGCCGCTGCTTACCTTCCCGAACATTAATTTCCAAGGCAGGTATCTGCTGCATGAATTATTCTATTACTTATTCTTTAAAGGTCTCCTACTCTCCCCTTCTTACCAATCTTATCTCCTCATTAATCTCATCCAGGCTCATTCCAGCTGTTCCATTTTCTGCAGCCATTTTTCTCATTTCATAGAATGCCTTTTTCGATAAGTTCTATTACGGCAAGAAGTAACACCACTTTGTGTGGAGCCACTTGTCCTGCTTTCTTACTGCGATTTAGATTTTTAAAGCAGGTGACGTAATATTGTATATCTTTTTTGGCCATGTTTTAGTAATATTGCTCAATATACTGATATGCTCTCTCGAATACATCGTTATCCTTAATCTGATACTTGATCCAGAGGATTGAACGGAGTTTCTTCTTGATTTCACGGCGTGCTGTTACACTCTGAAATGCATCGTTGAACTGGCGGATGATGTTGACTACTTCGTTGTCAATGTCGTTCACCACCTGTTCAACAATGATAGGAGTCTCATCTGTCTTGATGCTCTGGAAGAGATCTGTAAGAGCAGCACGAGCCTGGGCACGTTTATCCAGTGGCTGTTCTACCTTCTTTTCTTCTTCAAGGAGTTCCTTAGCCATTTCAAGAAGCTGCTTGAGGAAGTCTATGCTAGAAATCAGATTCTGCTCCATCCTTTCACGGAGTTCATCAAGCTTTTCCGCAAACTTCTTGTAGTTAGGATTGCTTTTATGCTCACCAAGTCTGAGTCGAAGCATCTTTTCTACCTCGACAATCTTCTTCTGGATTTTCTTCTCATCCTCAAGTATTGAATCAATAATGCCGGCATCTACTACAAGGTCTTCAAGCGGAATTCCTATGTCAATTGAGTCGATGTTGCTATGAATTATCTCAATGGTCTTCGCACCGAGAAGGGTCCATATTAGGTTGCCACCACTGACCGGACGAACACTCTGATACACCTGAGCAAGCCAAGTATAGTCCTGCTGGAACTCCGATAGGAAGTTGTCTGGTGAGAGTATTTCCCAAGCCTTACTAAGCCTTGAAAAGTGTCTTGCAAAGTTTGTCTTTATTCCTTCATCCTTGAGACATTGCTGAGCAGCACTCAAGCCTTCCCATCCTCCAATTGTACGGTCTACACCTGGGAAGAAGTCAATACACTCCTGCATAAAGGTTGGGATCAATGCCTTGATTTCATCTTGATTCTTGATGATAGTCTTAACGCTTTCCTCATCAAATGCAAGGCTTTTTGCCACGTCTTCAAAGACTCCCACAAAGTCTACGATGAGACCACATTTTTTATTCTCGTTGTATGTTCTGTTTGTACGACAGATGGCCTGGAGAAGAGTGTGGTTCTTCATTGGTTTATCAAGGTACATACACTGGAGAATCGGTGCATCAAATCCAGTAAGGAGTTTGCTGGTTACGATGACAAACTTTAGAGGAGATAGAGGATCACGGAACTGATCAAGGAGTTTCTTCTCCTCATCGCGTGTCCTCTTATATGCCTTATAATCATCCGCCTTATCACCGGCTGTGTGCATAACGATGGTTGTCTGGTCATCAGTTCCAAGAAGTGCATCAAGGGCCTTTTTGTATTTGACACAACACTCGCGGTTATAAACAACAACCTGAGCCTTCATGCCAGTTGGCTCAATGTATTCACGGAAATGGTTGACGATATATTTACATACGTCGTTGATACGCTTATCTGCAGTAAAGAATGCTTCTACTCCCGTTCTGCGAACGAGTTCATTTTTATCCTCCTCGCTAATATGATCGGTAAGTGCATCAAACTCCTCTTGAAGCTTTGCTTCGTCCATGTGCATTTCAACAGGGACTGTCTTGAAGTTCAACTCAAGAGTAGCTCCATCGGCTACGGAGTTCTGGAATGTATATTTTGAGATATAACCATATTCGTCTTCCTCTGCACCGAAGCAAGCGAAGGTGTTTTTGTCGTTACGATTGATTGGTGTACCTGTCAATCCAAAGAAGAATGCTTTTGGCAGTGCTGTGCGCATCTTTTTACCGAGATCACCTTCCTGCGTACGATGTGCCTCGTCCATAAGGAGAATGATGTTGTCTCTTTCATCAATAACCTCTCCATCAGCCAAATCTCCGAACTTAAAGATGGTTGTAATCAGAATCTTACGCTGATGTATTTTGTCTTCAAGTTCCTGCTTTGAGCTGATGCTATCCACGTTAGGAATCTCAGCACGTGTAAAGTCTCCTGTAATCTGATCTTCAAGGTCGATACGATCGTCTACAATTACGACAGTTGGAGCCTTGAGACATTCCTGACGACGAAGCTTCTGGGCTGCAAATACCATCAGCCACGACTTGCCAGAGCCCTGGAAATGCCATATAAGACCTTTACGTGGTCCCTTTCCGTTTTGATATGTATTAAGTACACGTTGAACAATGGCTTCACCACCTAGATACTGCTGATATCTACATACAATCTTTATCTTTCTTCCACTTGAAGTACCTGTGAATACAGTATAGAATCTATATATATCAAGCAACCTTTCTGGATTCATTAATGAAAGGTAGTTGTGCTCAACTTCTTCAAGAGTACCTTTCTTACGGTCTTCGTCTGCATACCAAGGGCCCCATTTATCAATTGGACAACCGATACCGGCATACTGAAGATCTTTACCCTCACTAGCGAAAGTAAGGATATTTGACACGAACATTTCTGGGATGCTCTTTTGATAGTGAAGTATATCGCTAGCTCCATCAGCCCATGTTACAGAAGACTTTACAGGAGTCTTGGCTTCTCCAATGACCATAGGTATACCATTTATGACATACACTAAGTCCAATCGTTTGCCACCTTCTTTACTCTTTCTTGGGTATTCCCACTGATTAGTGACAACATAACGATTCTTATATACCTTCGAATCGTCGCTAAAGAACTTAATGTTGATGTTATCACCATTGTCTCCGAATGGGTATGAGTTCTCCTCGAAAAGTAATCTGCGGAATCTATCGTTCGCAGTAACGAGTTCATCAGATACACCGCCAGAAGTGATACATGCGCGAAGTTTATAGATTACCTGTTCTGCCTGATCGGGTGTTATTGGATTCAGGGCGAGCAATGCCTCCATAAGCCACTCTACGACAAGTACTTCATCAGGAAGTCTTGGTACGTTGTGTGGCTCAATGTATGACCATCCGCATTTCTCTGCAGCGGAAATAAGCATCTGCTCTACTGTATTCTCTTCGTTAAAGTGTGTCATATAGTGTTATGTTTTATTTCTAGTTGATATATTTTGATTTATCGGCCTGTTCGAGAATCTGAATATACTTAGTTTGTTCCTCCATATTAGGAACAATGACAGCGAGCTGTTTTATTATGTTGCTATTAAGATTCTGAACTACTCCACCAGCAGCTAACTTTGCCATTTCAGAATAAGTACCCTGCTGGCTGAGATATGAGCATAAGTATATTGATGACAGCTTCGTTGCATCATTAATATGTAAAACAAGCCAACCATCATGTATGCAACCATCAATTTTTAAAATATACGGTCTACCGAAACTCATTGAGTTTGAGAGCAAAAGGTCTCCTGCGTATACTTGTCTAGTTTTCCTAAGGCCAGATGGTTTGATTTTTTCCTCTGTTTTGGTGATATACATGGAATCATCTGTATCACCAATCTTAATCCAATTTAAGCCGTCGCTTTGATCTGTTATATACTCAGATATTGGACGTGGTGAACCTCCTCTTTGTATATTGCACAGTGTTCCCAAACTCTCTATCTTTCCTTTCGGATTGCCAAGGGTTCCGAACATCTCGATAAATTGCGATTTGAGACTGGTAAATTTTGATTTATCGGACTGATTGTAAATGCTAGCAAACTGCTCCTGCATCTCTATAGGCGGAATAATAATCTTAGCATTTCCGATGGACTCTTTGTTAAGAGTTTGTCCTTTTACAGCTTGCTTTGCACCAAGTAGCCAGTTCTTGTTTGCAATAAGAAAATGCAGGAAGTCGATATTGAATTTCTTCTCATCAAAATCAGCAAATGCCATTATTGCCTCGTTAGTATATATATCTTCTGAAGTAATGGCGGTTCTTCCAATGGAGAGCTTAAAACTCATTATAATCGTTCCTTTAGGCACAGGGTTAATACCCGAATTGGCTATTGCATAGTCTGTAATGTATTCGCTAGTATCCCTAGTATAGCGTGCGTATGAAGACATATCTGATATAGAAACCCATTTATGGTTTCCGTTATCCCAACACTCAGGATTATTACGTGCAGGAGTTTTACCCATCGATAGCTTAAATTCATCTTTAACTAATGATTCTGACCAACATTTGTCATTAGTATTCTGATCTCCAAACATCTCGATAAATTGCGATTTCACTAACTCATCTGTAGCTATAAGAAGTTTCTTATAAGACTCCTTTAGGTTATATGCAGACCATATTCTATCAGATATTCTCTTTTGCTCTTCTAAACAAGGTAAGTCAAACTCGTAATCAGCAAGAGTACTCCAGTTTATCAGAAAATTTACACCACCGGTATGATGAGTATCACAATACTCCCAGAAAACATCTGATTGTAAAACAATTGGGAGATACTTAGAAAGCAATTTAGACTCATCCTTAGATCTTAATATGTATGTTGAATCTGAGCAAATACCTTCATATGTTACCATGCCTGCTTTGCGTAAAGCAAAACTACGGGAAAAAAACAAAGTATCTCCAGGTTTAAAACCAAAATGGAATTTAAAGCCTAATGTGCCAACATCTTTTTTGAGATCACCATGCTCACTAATAGCAAGTTCGCCGCACTCTCCATGCCCTTTTCCTAGATAGTATAGAATATCTGTGGTAAATCGGTCAATGTTGTTATTAACCCTATTAACAACGTCTTTTAGTTTTACAATCATTTCGATGACAGGTTAATTGATTCTGAAAGAACTTTTATTGATTCATGTAATATTCTAGATTGCTCATATACACGTGATATCAATGTTTCGATAGGATATTCGTGCCATGATACATTACTATCCTCAGAAATGCCCTTAGCATATAAATTAATGTTAAGTTTATTATCATTCTGCTGTATTTGGGTCATAGAAACGACCTTTGCAACAGTTTCTGAATCTGCATAATCATTATAGAGTTTTACTATTTCACTAATATGACTCTCTTCTAGATAACTTTCAGAATTCTTTCTGGTAACTAAATGTTTTGCATTTATGAACAAAATTTTACCTTTCTTATGCCGATCTTTATTTGTTTGACAAATAACGATACAAGCGGGCATAGCAGAATTGAAAAATAGGTTATCTCCAATGCCAATTATAGCATCAATTAAATCAGCATCAATAAGATTAGCTCTAACTTCCTGTTCAATATTTCTACCTAAAATGCCATGTGGGAATAGTATCGCACATCTGCCATTGGTATTATTCATTGAGCATAAGATGTGCTGAAAGAATGCGTAGTCAGCACATTTTTGTGGTGGTGTTCCTAAGAAATTTCGTCCCCACTTGTCATTCATGAATGCTTCGCGATTCCAGGTCTTAATAGAGTATGGTGGATTCGCAAGAACGACATCAAATTTTCTTAACTTACTACCATCAATAAATGCTGGATGCGCTAATGTATCCTCACGTACGATAGAGAAGTCTTCAACTCCATTGAGATAAAGATTCATACGCGCAATAGCACTTGTTAGGGCATTAATCTCCTGGCCAAAAACCTTAACTCCTTGCCAAGGCTCTCCTTTCTTACGAAGGAAATCAAGACACTTAACAAGCATACCACCGGATCCGCAAGTTGGATCGTAAATGCTTTCACCTGATTTTGGCTGAAGAATTTCAGCCATAAGATCTACCACTGTTCGGTTTGTATAGAATTCCTGAGCGGTGTTGCCAGCATCGTCTGCAAACTTACCGACAAGGTATTCGTATGCCTGGCCCATTTCGTCAGCAGGACATGCCGCAAGAGAAAGATTGTATCGCGAGAAATCCTCAATCAGTGAGGTGATGATGTGGTCAGGCATCTTTGCCTTATTCGTCCAACCATCCTTTGGACCAAAGATTCCGTCCAATCCACCGATTATACGGCCATCGGCTTCTTCACCAGGATTTGCTTGCTCAATAGCTATAAATGCTTCAACTAATCTCTGGCCAACATTCTCAGTTACTTCCCGCACATCGTTCCAATGTGCGCCATCAGGAATGCGGATTGCAAGTTCTTCTGCTTGCATTCCTGCATATTCAGCACCGCCTTCGGCAAGGAAACCGGAGAATTGCTCATCGTAAACATCCGAGATGCGTTTGAAGAACAGGAGAGGGAAGATATATTCTTTATAACCAGAAGCATCAATCTGTCCACGAAGACGAGTTGCTGCGCCCCAGAGGAATGATTTGAGCTCATCCAATGAGATTGGCTGGTCTGGTGTTCTATATTTATATTCCATAAGTTAGGCGTTGATCAGTTTTTTGAATTCAGCTTCTCGTTTCAATACCTCGTCGTATGCTGCCTTGAATTCAGCAAGGACTTCAGCGTATGGCCTTATCTCTTCCTTGTAATAATTCACATATTTGTTTGGAGATAAGTCATAACCTTTGGCAGCAATATCATCAATAGTGACGACCTTTGAGAGATCTTCTATATCTTCATATTTGCAGTAGAGTTCGTATAGACGAT
>JAGBVU010000028.1 GCA_017630155.1 Bacteroidales bacterium | reverse complement strand
CTCACGGAACTCCCCGCGGCTATTTATATTTAGGATATTGTGCATATTTATTAGAATTAATACAAAGTAAAGTATTTTATTTCACATAATTAACTTATTGGTCCCAATTCTGGTTCCTTATTCGGTTCCGGCCAGGTCTGCAGAAAATGTCTGCTCCGCACCTCGGCTTCTGCTCCCGGCCAGGTCTGCTGAAAAGTGTCCTACCTGGCCGAAATCCCAAAAGACAACATCCTGAATAACTGACATTTATCATAAAAGCGACCGGCCAGGTCTAACACAAAAAAGCAGACCTGGCTGGAATAGTGATATTCAATCCTCTTTTCGCAACTTGCTGTCAATCGAGTTTCTGAATACGAAATATCTTTGGTAGAGGTATTCGCAGACGAAATTGAGTCCCATATTGATGCCTGTCACGAGATAGCCGTTCCACATCAGGGTGTCAGCAAGATAGCTGCCGAGCAGGGTGGTGGCTGGGGTAAATACGGCGTAGAAGGCCAATACCTTCATCATGGCCACAGGTACATTTGCAGCAGAGCGGAATGTGAATTTTCTGTTCAGTGTGAAGTTCCACAATATCGAGCAGAGGAGTGCGATAAGGTAGCACGGCCAATAGCTCCACCCGCTGATCTCATTGAGCAGGGCAAAAACCCCGATTTCGATCAGTCCGGCACTCGCCGAAAACATTGTGAATTTGATGAATCTTATGTATTCTTTCATAGGTTCAGGTTATTTGAGTTGGGATACAAAAAATGAGACAGCGTGCTGGACGACTCTCTTGAGCTTGCGGGTAATCATGTGGTTTTCACCTTCTACCACTATCAGCTCAGCCTCCTGGGTATATGATTCTACGTATTTACGGCTGCAGGACATTGGGACAATCGAATCCTTGCTTCCGTGGATGAGCCTTACCGGTCCGGTATATTCCTTGGCAGTACCATAGATATCAAGCTCCTGGGTGGTGAGGATATATTCCCTGCCGAGCCTCATCATTCCGAAGCACTTGACATATTCCGGAGGGTCTGCAGGATTGAACTCAGCGCCGAAGAACTTACCACCCTTGCAGGCGTCCTGGATGACCGAACCGGGGGCAATCAGGACAAGTGCATCAGGAGATTCCCCCTCAGAGGCCAGAATACCCGCAGCCATAGATGCGACCACGCCCCCTTGGGAATGCCCCAGCAGGCCTATTTTGGTGACATATGGCAGCGACTTGGCATACTCCCACATTGCGAGTGCATCCTCAATCTCTTTGCCCACTGTCATCAGCTCCATCTTCCCTTCGCTCTTCCAATGCCCACCGAAATCAAAACATATCGATGCGATCCCCTCCTTTGCCAATGCCTTGGCAAGTGCAGGGATGGGTACAATATTCTTGCTCGAGAAAATGCCGTGCATAAGGATGACCATCGGACATTTGTCATTGTCCCGGTCAAAATCATCCGGGAGGGTAACTTCCATCGCAAGACCCCCCTGCGGGCCATGGACCTTGTATTCCCTGGAGAACCCGGGGAGCGCAAAGGCCGCAAATATCAGAGTCAGAAGAAAATGTCTCATAGCATCAGAGCAGTTATCTGATAAAGTGCATGGCATCCCAGGGTTCATCTGAGGGGCGGCCTGGGGCTTTCCCGCCATTGGTGGATTTCAGGAGCCAGGCCATATTGCGTGCAAGTGTATGCATGGTCTGCATACCCTCTTTGTCCATAGCGGCTTCGCCCGGGGTCCTGCCGTAGACGATATTCCAATACTGGGATGTCACCACAGGCATATTCATCATCTGGAATGGCATATTCAGACTTTCGAAAGCGGCAGTGGCACCTCCTCTGCGGCACACAGCAATGGATGCAGCGGGCTTTCCCGATATGCTTGCCCCGTTGGAATAGAATGCACGCTGGATAATGGAGAGCAATGCACCGTTGGGCTGGCCATAATAAACAGGGGAACCGACAATCAGGGCATTTGCATCTGCAAATTTTTCTGATATCCGATTGCAGACATCGTCATCAAACACACAACGGCCCAACCCTTCGGATGCGCACTGATTGCAGGCACTGCAACCACGGACCGGCTTGTTCCCAATCCATACTATCTCGCTTCCAATACCTTCTTTTGCCAATTGATTTGCCACCTCTGCCAATGCAGCAGCGGTATTTCCCTCTTTGCGGGGACTTCCGTTTATAAGCAATACTTTCATAGGTTTCATTTTACGAATACAATTATTCCCCCTTTTTTATCCTGTCTATCACCTCCTTGTCTGCAGGGAGCCACTCTACACTGTCGAGGGTTCCGGTTGTCAGCCAACAAGCAGATTTGTGTTCCCTGAGTTCAATTTCACCTGCCTCAATACTGCATAGATAGCAGTGCATCGTCAGGTGGAATGACGGATAATCATAATCGGTGGTACAAAGAAATTTGCCGACATATATATCAATCCCGAGTTCCTCCTGGATTTCGCGTTTGAGGGCCGATTCGGGAGCCTCTCCAGGCTCAATTTTACCGCCGGGGAACTCCCACATTCCCTCAAACTCACCATATCCCCGCTGCGTGGCAAAGTATTCTCCTCCGTTATGTATAATTGCCGCTACGACTTCAATCTTTTTCATTTCTTCTGTTCTATTGCCCTTTCCAAGGCCTGTCTGCCTGCTTCAGTCATCAATCCCCGCTCCTCAAGATCCCTGCAGCGCTCCATATTGAGCTGCGTCCAATGGCTTTTGGGCCGGCGAGGGGAGAGGCGCTGCACCAGACGGCCGTCGGGCAAACGCTTGAGGGTGCTGTCAATCCATCCGAAACACAAGGCCTCCTCTACCACATCGATGTAGGGAAGTACCCCTAGCGGGGGAGTCTTGCTCCGGCTCATAGCGACCCAGCACTCCTTCTCTCTCCCGGAATTTTCCAGGAGCCACTCACGGAACTCCCCGCGGCTATTTATATTTAGGATATTGTGCATATTTATTAGAATTAATACAAAGTAAAGTATTTTATTTCACATAATTAACTTATTGGTCCCAATTCTGGTTCCTTATTCGGTTCCGGCCAGG
>JAGBVU010000002.1 GCA_017630155.1 Bacteroidales bacterium | reverse complement strand
CATTTCGCTACCTTAAGAGGGTTATAGTTACCCCCGCCGTTTACTGGCGCTTCACTGAACTGAACTCCAGCTTCACGTGCCAGCACTGGGCAGGTGTCGCCCTCTGTACACACCCTTACGGGCTAGCAGAGAGCTATGTTTTTATTAAACAGTCGGGCCCCCCTAGTCACTGAGACCAGCTATTCACATAGCTGGCACCCCTTATCCCAAAGTTACGGGGCCATTTTGCCGATTTCCCTTAGCTAGTTTACCTTAAAACGCCTTAGCCTACTCAGCTAGGGGCACCTGTGACGGATCTCGGTACGAAATAGTGAAATCTAAAACCAATTCCCTTTTCAAGGACTCCATGAATCAGTTAAACAACCAATACAGGTCGCTATTAATGCCTACACCAGGTTCTCGCCATTACACCTCTCCCCTGGCTTAAACACTTAAATATGACGACAATCATACAAAACCTATCTCAAAGCGTCAGAAACTAGTCCACGCGTCACCGCACGTATCAACTATGTACAGGAATATTAACCTGTTTCCCTTTCGACCGGCTCGACTTACGACCGGCCTTAGGATCGACTAACCCTTGGCTGACGAACATTGCCAAGGAACCCTAGCCCCTCCGGCGGTAAGGATTCTCACCTTACTTTGCTGCTACTACTACCAGGATCCGCATACCTGCAAGGTCCACAGGAACTCACGCCCCCACTTCAACCCTCACAGATCGCCACTCTACACAATCACACAAAACCGTGTGTTCTATGGTATCGGTAGTTGGATTAATTCCCGTCCATTTTAGATGCCTTTGACCTCGATGGGTGATCTGTTACGAACTCGTTAAAGGGTGGCTGCTTCTAAGCCCACCTGCCCATTGTCTTGGGCCAAAGACTCCCTTACACTTATCCAACATTTAGGGACCTTAACCATAGTCTGAGTTGTTTCTCTTTCGGGACACAAGCTTACCCCGCGCCCCGCACTCCAACCATCAACAACGGTAACGAGTTCGGAGTTTTACAGAACGCCGAGAAGTTTCCCTCCCTAAACGCCCAATCAGTGCTCTACCCCGCTACCAATCTCCAGTCAGGCTGACCTAAGAGTCATTTCGAGTGGAACCAGCTGTCACCGGCCTTGATTGGCCTTTCACCACTATTCCCAAGTCAGAGGAGTGTTTTGCAGAACAACAACCCTGCGGACCTCCATCACTCGTAAGAGCGACTTCATCCTGCTCAGGAATAGATCGACCGGCTTCGGGTTTCAATGCTGTGACTAAAAGGCCCTATTAAGACCTCCCCCCACACACACAAGATGCTACGAGGAATCGGTTTCCCTCCGAATGCGAAGCTACACACTCCTTATCCTCGCCACAACAAAGAACTCCCTGGCCCGTGTTACAAGACGGACGATACAACCCTAGTCCGCTTTCAATCATACTACAGCGTCACCACTGCCTCTTTCACAAAAGCATCATTCCTTAAAGGCCATATCGGGCTATCACTATCTGGTTTCAAGTTCTTTTCACCCCCCAATAGGGGTTCTTTTCAGCATTCCCTCAAGGTACTAAATACGCTATCGGTCTTGAGATGTATTTAGGATTAGGTGTTGATGCCACCCAAATTCAAACGCAATATCCAATGCATCCTACTCAGGAAACAAGAAAAAATCTCCAATCACACATACTTACGGGACTATCACCCTCTACGGTGCAACCATTCCAAGTCAACTTCAGCTTAACAAAAGAAGATCCAAAATCAAGTCCAAAACACCACATCTCCACATACCTCACAGTACGGGATTCAGTTTGTCCTACATCGTTTTCGCTCGCCGTTACTAACGATATCGCTATTGCTTTCTCTTCCTCCACCTACTAAGATGTTTCAATTCAGTGGGTTCCCAATCCTCAACGGATCAAACAGAAAAACTGTTTAGGAAGTCCCATTAGGCAATCTTGGGATCAAGGGATGTCTGCTCCTACCCCAAGCTTAACGCAGCTTACCACGACCTTCATAGGCAACTCAAGCCCAGCTATCCCCCAGATAGTACAAGTAGCAATATTTTCATATAAAAAAATATACTCAAACTATATCAAATCTAGTTAAAATAAATAGTAAACACTACAAAAAGAAAAATTCCAGTGTCAAACATTACATAAAATAATGCTCGAGAAAAGATAAACAAAAAATTTATCTTCCCAACAATTTTACATAACAAACAACTAAAATTCGGTTTGTTAGTGCCAGTAGGGTTACTAATGCACAGACAATCAAAAAAAGATCATCCCTTCACACACAATCCCACCACAGAAAAGGTGCTGCACAAAAAATGAAAATATCAATTTTTTATCAAAATATTCAAAATAAGATTAATGGACCCACCGGGATTTGAACCCGGGGCCTCTGCCTTGCAAGGGCAGCGCTCTCCCAGTCTGAGCTACGGGCCCATACTTATAAGAACACAAGTCCATTATTCGACATAAGCAAAATAGATGATTTAGTGTTTGATTGCTATATAAGCAACATAATTGTTT
>JAGBVU010000027.1 GCA_017630155.1 Bacteroidales bacterium | reverse complement strand
TGAGCCTCTCTATCTATCCTCTTTCAATAGAGTGAGCCGTGAGCACGGTTTCTATATGAAGGACATCACCAAAAAGAAAGCGAAAATGGTGAAATTGGCCGAAGGCCCTTACAATATGTCCATCAGCGGCATCTCCCTTTCAAATGAATATCCTGGCATAGCTCAAGTGGGCAAGAGCCAGAAACCTCCACGCAAGCTCTCTATCCCTGTATTTGCATATACAAAGGGAAATTTTGAGAACTCTACAAATGTATTTGTGACCAAGGATATGTTCCGCACTGAAACCCGCATCAGCAATACCAACCCTCAGCAGAAGGATTACAACTGGGGTACAGTGGAGATGGTGTCGTGGACCACTGCAGATTCAATCAAGGCAGAGGGTCTCCTCTTCAAGCCGGAGAATTTTGACCCTAACAAGAAGTATCCTGTTATCATATACTTCTATGAGAAAGACTCGGATGAGCTTTACAACTACCGCTCACCAGCCCCAAGCCGCTCTATTGTCAATATTCCATATTTTGTAAGTAACGGTTATATAGTATTTGATCCCGATATCTACTACACCACAGGGCATCCCGGGCAGTCAGCAATGCGCTCGATTATGCCTGCAGTAGATATGCTTTGCCAATACCCATGGATCGATAGCGAGAATATGGCTATCCAGGGTCAGAGCTGGGGTGGTTATCAGGTGGCATATATGATCACCCAGACAGACAGATTCAAAGCTGCAGGGGCTGGTGCTCCTGTATCCAATATGACCAGTGCATACGGAGGTATCCGCTGGGGCTCTGGTGTTACCCGCCAGATGCAATATGAGAGGGGTCAGAGCCGTATCGGGCAGAATCTTTGGGATGCATTTGATCTGTATGTGGAGAACTCCCCATTGTTCTTTGTCCCAAATGTTACCACCCCTGTCCTTATTATGCACAATGATAAGGATACTGCGGTTCCTTGGTATCAGGGTATAGAATTTTTCGCATCATTGCGCCGTTGTGGTAAGCAAGCGTGGATGCTCCAATATAAAGGTGAGGACCATAACCTTCGCGAAAGACACAACTGTAAAGACCTGAGTGAGAAACTTGCAGAGTTTTTCGACCACTTCCTCAAAGGGGCACCGGAACCGGAATGGATGAAAGTAAAATAAACACTATATGAAAAAAACTATTCTTTTTTTAGCAGCGTTAGCAGTTATGACGAGCTGTAAAAACGAGCCTAAATCGGCTCCTGTGATAGAGAAAACCCCAATCGAGGTGGTAGATGGACAATTTACCCCTGAGATTATGCACAGATTGGGTAAAGTCTCTGATCCTCAAGTATCTCCTGCAGGGGATAAGATCCTTTATGGTGTGACCTATACAGACCTTGCCCTGAACAAAGGTCAGCGTCACCTTTTCATTATGGACATCGACGGCAATAATAACCGTCAGTTGACCCATCTCCCCAAGAGTGTGAGCAATGCCCGCTGGATAGACGATGCGAACATCGCCTTCACCATGGGTGGCCAGATTTATGTGTGGAATATCGTAAGCGGAGGTGCCCCTGTGAAAGTTTCAGATGTTGAGGGTGGAGTAGAGGGTTTTGAACTCTCTCCAGATGGAACACAGGTGATGTATATCTCACAGGTGCAGTCTGCCATCAGACCTACAGATGACTATCCCGATATGGACAAATCCACAGGCCGAACCATTACCGGTCTGATGTACCGCCACTGGGACCATTTTGTAGAGACTATCCCCCACACTTACATAGCTTCATTCTCTATGAAAGGTGTTGGTGAGGGTGTCGATATCCTAGATGGTGCCCCTTATGAGCTCCCTACACTCCCATTTGGAGGTCTTGAGCAGCTCAGCTGGAGCCCTGACGGAAAGAGCATTGCCTACTCTTGCCGCAAACTTACAGGTATGGATTATGCCTACTCTACCAATACCGATATCTATCTGTATGATATCGCTACCAAAGAGTGCAAAAATCTAACCGAGGGTATGCCTGGCTATGATACTGATCCTCTATTCTCCCCTGATGGAAAGAAAATTGCCTGGATAAGTATGAAGAGGGGTGGCTTCGAGGCAGACAAGCAGAGACTTTTTGTGGTGGATGTGGAGTCTGGCCAGAAGAAGGAGCTTACTGTTAACTATAAATACAATGTTACAAGCCCTGTGTGGAAAGCAGATGGTAGCGGATTCTATTTCACTTCGCTTGTAAATGCGCTTCAGGGTATCTTTGAGATTGATCTTGATGGCAATGTAAGGAGGATTACAGCTGAGGATGCCTGGTTTGATTTTGATGGTGTTCAGGTGGCAGGTGACAGATTTATCACCACCAACCGCTCTATGAACCGTCCTAACGAGATAGTATCGGTGTCTATTGTTGACGGTTCATTCGTTCAGCTTACCCACGAAAATGATGAAGTTCTCGCAAAGGTGAAGACCGGTAAAATCGAAGAGAGATGGATCACTACAGTGGATAACAAGAAGATGCACACATGGGTTGTATATCCACCAGATTTTGATCCAAACAAAAAATATCCGGCTATCCTCTTCTGTCTTGGTGGCCCTCAGGGTACCATCAGCCAGGGTTTCTCTACACGTTGGAACTATAAACTTATGGCATCACAGGGATACATAGTGATTCTCCCTAACCGTCGTGGTACTACAGCGTTTGGCCAGGAGTGGTGCGACCAGATTTCCGGTGACTACATCGGCAAGAATATGCAGGACTACCTGGTTTCTGTGAAGGAGATGAAGAAAGAGCCATATGTGGGTAAAGTGGCAGCAGTCGGTGCAAGCTATGGCGGTTACTCAATCTATTATCTGGCTGGTATCCATAAAAATACCTTCTCTGCATTCATCGCACACGCAGGTATTTTCAATCAGGAGCATATGTATATGATGACTGAGGAGTTGTGGTTCCCTCATTGGGACAATGGTGGTGCACCTTGGGACAATAACCCTACAGCGAATAGACACTACTCGAATTCACCTCACAAGCTTATCAAAAATTGGAATACACCTATCCTTATTACTCATGGTGAACTCGATTACCGTGTACCTGTAGATCAGGGTATGGCAGCATTCAACGCTGCACAGATGATGGGTGTTCCTTCGAAAATGCTATTGTTCCCTGATGAGAACCACTGGATTCTCAAGCCTCAGAACTCTATCCATTGGAACAGAGTGTTCTTCGACTGGCTTGACCAATGGTGTAAAGAGTAAGCTAGATGGCTGCCGCAATGATATAATACATCAT
>JAGBVU010000026.1 GCA_017630155.1 Bacteroidales bacterium | reverse complement strand
CCGGTATCCAGATGGCGAAGTATGTGATGTTTGAGGAGGTGTTCATGATGTTGTCAACGGGTGGGGTGGTCCCTTTGCCGTCTGGGCGTGTGTTCCACTCGAGGAATGTGTATCCGAGCCTCTCGAATTCAGGTCTGGTGATCAGACTATTGGTGGCTGTCACTATGTCCTGTGATGTGGCCGTTATAGACTGGTTCCCTTTAAGGTTTCCGCCATTGCCGTCAAATGTTATGGTGACGTGTGTCACATCACCACCGTTGAGTGTTACCATACCGAGCTCATTGGCCACGTCCGGGTTGGCAACATATCCAGTGGTGGTGTTTCCGAGGATTTTTCCACCATTGATGGTTATGTTAGCTGTGGCTCCCTTTACATATAGTCCACCTCCTTGTATGAGAGCCGTGTTGGTAGTTATCAGAGGGTTTGTCTTGCTTTTACTCCCATCAGCCCCTACGGTAACATTGGCATTGATCTTCTGGTTTGAGGTCATATCAACACACAGACCACCGCCACGTCTGTCGGAAGAGTTGTTGGTGATGCTCCCCGATAGGATCTCCACTTTTACATCGTGTGTAGTGGATGTGGATGTTACATAGATACCACCACCATCTCCACCGGTATTGTCTCTGATGAATGCAGCGTTCTGGCTTATGGTGGCAGTTCCTGTTTCAGGCATAGAGAAGTCTCCTCCGAGGATACTGATGGCCCCACCATTCCCCATGGATGCTACATTTTTGGATATTGTCCCACCACTCAGAATCACTTGTCCCCCCTCCATATACAGAGCACCTCCATCTGTCTGTGAAGTACATTCGAGGATTGATCCACCGGTCATTTCAAATTTTGTGTCTGTGGATCCTTTGATGTATATGGCCCCACCTTTTTGGGCAGAACAGTTGCGTATGGTCCCCCCTTCCATCATGAATGTGCCGTCCTCAAGGTATATTGCCCCTCCAAGCTCCTCGATGTGGAGGTACTCATCGTCAGTTGTGGAACTGTTTCTTATAAGTGCGTCCCCACCCATCTTAAATTTTGGTTTCACAGCAGCACCTGCTGCCATCACAAACTGGGCCTGAATGTCCCCGCCCGATATCTCGATGTCAGCAGTTCCTATATCACCTGAAGAGTTGTTTCTTTTGCCTCCACCTATGGACCCTGTACGGATGATTGGATTGCCGCTGATTTTTATAATAGCTGAGCCACCATCAGACCCACTGTCTGAGCCACCTGTACCACCTCCAATCCCTGCACCAGCGGTTTTTGATCCGCTTATTGTTCCTGCCTTGCTTATGGCAATTATATTTCCACCTGTTATTTTCACCTCGGCACTGCCGCCGTTTTTGGTCTTGCTGCTTCCTCCTCCTATAGCCGTACCGGCTATGGAGAATGCATATATATTGCCGCCGCTTATATTGACTGTCCCTTTGGAGCCGACAGCGTCACGAGATCCCCCGCCTCCAATTGCTGCACTCGGGATTCCATATGAATTCTCAAGGTTGTAGGCGTAAACATTTCCACCCTCTATATTAACAACCCCTTCGCCCCCTTTCTGTGATAGTCCTGTTCCTCCGCCTATAGCGCTACCCGTGCCGGATGCTACTGCTGTAATGGTTCCTCCCTTAATTATTATGGTAGAGTTTCCGTTACCGCCGCCACCTATAGGTGTACTTAATTCTGCCTTGGTAGCTCCTGCGTATATATTGCCACTGTTGATAATTATGTTGTAGGCGTGGTCGTCTTTTGATGTGTTTGATGCCTGGTAATCGGCACTACCGATTACAGCGCAGCTACGGTTGGCGTAGTATCCGTTAACGTTATTGTTGGTGGCTTTGTAGAAGTCGGCATCTGCTACTGTAAGTGAACCTGTACCTTCAAATGTGAGTGAATTTTTAGTTGTGCTCTGGTTTGAGTAGTGAATACAGCCAAGCCTGTTGTCGCCGATGATATTGAGTTTAAGTTGGGAGTCTCTGGATCCTGAAGCAGAGGATGGGTTGAATGCTATACCTCCTTTGTCCCTATATCTGTCGAATCCACCCTCGCTGCCCGATTCGTGATATGTAGAGTATATATTATCAATGGTCAGGTTCACATTTCCAACATCTCCCGTCACTGTTATGCGGTTCTTGGTAGATTCCCTTCCGACGCGTCTTACGGCTTTGGTATTGTTTATTCCGGTGTTGTCTGTTGCTCCTGTCTTATTGTCCCAAGCTTCAATAACCTTATTTACATTATTGTTGTTGATTATAAAATTTGACCATAGGATTTTGGTGTCTCCTTCCATTATGTATGCAGGTTCGTATGTAGGGGGACCGGATGCCGGTCTGTTGGTGGAGCTGGTCTGATATACATAGTATTCGTTTTCCGGAAGGTGAGTGCCGGTTACAGTTGTTTTAGTTCCGTTTACATATTTGGATCCCGAGTAGGTGGATGAGTTTATGCTTACATTTCCAGCGGCGAGGTCGAAGTATATGTATGTCTTGGTCTCTGTCTTGTGAAGAGTGTATGTGATACGTTTTCCACCGTTCCACTCGATGTTTTCGAGGGAGGTCTTTATTTTTTCTCCTCCGTCATAGTTGAGTGTGATGGTGGCCCCTGCAGGGACTGTCTGTGGGATCATCATCACTGTAGCAGTGGGGTCTGTGATGGTAAATATCCCTTTGGAGTTCTCGTCTATGGTCCAACCCTGTTCAAAAGTGTATATTCCCTTATTGTATACCCCATCTATCACGATAGATTCGATGGATGCAGTGGCGAAAGGAATTTTGAATTCGAGGGCAGTGAGTACGTGTTTGAAGTTGAGAGGGATGCTGCTTTTGAAATCTCCACCCACCTCCATGGAAGCAGTAACCAAATCGACTTGTTTGTTAAGGTCAGAAGGGATGGTGTATGTAATCTTCGGTGTTCCTGTAGTAGCAACACTTGCCCCCTCGACCTCTTTAGGTGCGAATGCAAATGTTTTGAAATAGGCGCGGTTCGGTTCTTTCTCTATCTCCTTCCACGCGATATTGGTATTTGAAGTGAGTTTGTCTCCGTCGAAAGAGAAATCGGCGTCTGATATTTTATTCCATGGTGTCAGGGTTTCACTCCAGTTGTCATAAAGATAGCCATAAACCATAGCATCACCCTCGAGCTGGTTCATCAGGGTGACTTTTGTCTCCTCAGATTGGTCTATGCTGTAGGTGATATACTCGCTCGGCACCAGATCAACATCCATCTTCTCACTGCATCCTGAAACAAAAATCATTATGGATCCAATGATGATGAGAAGTGATTGTATGTATATCTTTATCTTTGGCATATAGTGCATTGTGTCTTATGTCTTATGCCCCCGGTATCCAGATGGCGAAGTATGTGATGTTTGAGGAGGTGTTCATGATGTTGTCAACGGGTGGGGTGGTCCCTTTGCCGTCTGGGCGTGTGTTCCACTCGAGGAATGTGTATCCGAGCCTCTCGAATTCAGGTCTGG
>JAGBVU010000025.1 GCA_017630155.1 Bacteroidales bacterium | reverse complement strand
CCAGACCTGAATTCGAGAGGCTCGGATACACATTCCTCGAGTGGAACACACGCCCAGACGGCAAAGGGACCACCCCACCCGTTGACAACATCATGAACACCTCCTCAAACATCACATACTTCGCCATCTGGATACCGGGGGTCGGGAATTAGTTCCTACACACTGTACATAAAAAAAGCGGTTCCATTCAGAACCGCCCTTTTTAGCTAACTATTAATCGGTGATTATTGTTGGAAAGTATATTCGTTGCCGACTGTAGGGTCCCAAGCAACAACAGAAGGTGCAAATGTAATCTCGTTCAAGCCGATCTTGACTGTATAGGTGATTTTCTTGTTAGGTTCCCACTGAACAGTTGTATTTGCATCAACAAAAAATTCAACCTCTTTGGTTACAGTTTCAGTTGCTACACCGGTACCGCTGATTTTGTAAACGATTTCGAATTTCTGGATATTGTCAGCAATTGTCTGAGGAATCATTGTTACACCTGTAGTGGTCAATGTTGCAAATGTTTGTGCATTTGCTGCGTTTGTCAAATCTTTTGGTGTCTCATTTGCTGCAACACCGCCATTAACAGCCTCAGCAGGGAAAATTACATATTCCGCTGCACCTGTTGCTGTCCAATTTCCATATGAGTCAGCATAGTCTTGCACATAAGATGCAGTATTATTAATACCCTTCAAAGTAATCTTCTGAATCTGGAAAGTGATTCCATTATATGCTTTATCTGTGGTCACATTGAAAATAACCTGAGTCATCTGGTGGTGGAAAGATAGGGGAACCTGACCTGATATTACTGATTGAACATTCTGATTACCATTAGGGGTGCTGTATTTTGCACCTTTAACAGGGGTTGCTACCATAAAGTCAACATACATATTGGAGTGAGTATAGCCCTCAAAGCTCAAAGCACCATTATCAACCTGTCTCAAAGAATTTTCTGTAACTGTCATCTTCTGATGATTTACAACACCGAGATTTACTGCATTGATTGCAGGAGAATAAGCATAAAAGTCCAAAGAGGTATTTGGGTCATTTGGCCAATAATATGAACCCACTTTTGATTTCCACTCTGTACCTGTGTGTGCAACCTGCACAGTATCCATTACCTTAGTAGTATTAGCATCAATAACTCGATCATTATCATCCAATTGGTGGCTATATGCAAAAACACCAAAAGGTTGGGTAGTCAAATAGTTTCCATCCTGAACAATGGCACGGGTAAGTTTAGCTGATTCGGTAGAGAAAGAGATGGCGGTCTCCACTTCGTCTTTAACGATGGTCTTGCTGCAAGAAGTGGCCACGAAGCCTACCATCGCAATAAAAAGCATAAATCTTTTCATAATAGTTAGTTTTAAATTGGTTTGTATTAATTATTTATAATTTGTTTTCTTACATCTCCACTATATGTTATATAGGTATTATCACCTCTTCATCATCCCATTCATCCACTATAGGGTCAAAACCTGAACCGTTGTCACCTACGTTGATGACAATCTTCTGTGTGATAGGGATCTTTCCACCCTTCTTCAGTTTCTTTATCTCAGGCGATATGTCATCAAGCTCGATTCTGATGGTACGGCCGTTGATAAAGGTGAGGACCATGGTATTCTTCACACTGTCATCCTGATGGGGACCGAATGAGAAGAACTCACCCTTGATCTTGTTCTCATCCTTACATATCTGTGTCTCTATCTTCTGGAGGGCATACTCATCTTCGTTGTGGGAGCCGTCCATCATATATACAGATGTGTACATACCGTCTATCTCCATATATACCGATGATATGTAGTCCAGACCATCCACATCTACCTCAAACCAGTATCTGTAACTCATCGGGTCAAGTCCGCTCTCGAGTTTGTTCTCCCCTACCACCACATGATAGTTCTCATACAGATGGACAAACAGAGGGTCAGGCTGCTCGATAATATAACTCTTCACTTTGGTCCTGGAGACTTTGGCTTGTGTGGTATATGCCTCTGCCTGGCCGTATTTCTCTATATTTCTGTAGTATACACCATCGATATCATGGAAGTCAGATGTATAGATCAAAAGGTCATATCGTCCGGGCATCAGCCAGATACTTCCGCTCAAACCGTCTATCTTATGGACACCGTACATTCCGGAGCCATCCCTCGGATAGGCTACGATGTTGACACTTCTGGCAGTTTTGAGTATAGCCTCATAAGCGAGTGCACTCTCCTGGTCTATATCCTCATCCACATTGACAGCCACATTGATATTGACAAGGACCTCCTCTCCGTGGTGGTGGGTAGGCTCAAGCAACTCTTTGCGGTAGCACGATGTTACCAGCAAGATTACAGAAGATATTATGAATATTATCCTTTTCATTCTCTACCTCCCACTTTTGATCTGATCTTCAGATAATAAACCAATGAAACCTGCAACTTGGTAGGGCCATACCAGTTGGTCACCCAAGTCTGTGGGCTCGGAGCGATAAGTGTATAGTCGAAACCGTCCCACCAGTATTTTACATATTCTGTATGCATTATACCCAGACCGAGAGAGTACTCGAGTCTCAGGTTGCCTGTCTTGTCTATAGGGTGTGCGTAACCACCGGTAAAGCTGTAGATCTGATGTTCTCCCTGGAAACCACTTGAAGGGTCCACCATCAGGTCATAGACACCACCGGCCACCGATACACCTGCAAACCATCCTGTAAGCTGGCGTTTTTTGGTTCTGTCTCCAAACCAGTATCTACCCTCGATACCACCCTGCATAAGCTGGAGATATATCTGCTTGTCATAACTGCTCCACCAAGGTGAGAGCCACTCTGCCACCACTGACCATTTGTCCCCGATAGGTGCCTCAATGGCAATATTGAGCGCTGATACAGCGTCATACAACAAGTTGGTTTTGATGGCAAATGGTGTAAGGTAATCCCACAGGTAGTATTCAGGTTTCTTGAATCTTAGGGTCATACCTATATTAAGGGAAGGGATGGATGTAAATTTCCTCGCTGATGCCAGATCTGCCAATATAGCCAGTCTTGGCTCTACAAAGAATCCGCAGTTGATACCTACATTATATTGGAACCTTACTCCGGTATTGAAACCAAAGAGTGGATTCTTCTCTCCATATCTGAAAGAGACACCACTCAACAATATGGTCTCCATTCTGTTGTGGGCTCCATCCAAAGTAGTGATGTTTGTGAGGTTGGCAGCATAATTGATATTGAAGCCGTAGTATGGATTGCCCTTGACATTGCTAAACAAAAAATCACCTTCAATAGCGTGTACCGGTGTAAACATATATCCGGCTGTCGCTTTGTAGGTGAAATTGAAAAGAGAAGTATTGAGACTCTTTGATCGCTCCCAGTTTGCTTCAATTCCTGCACCGAAGGTGGTATAGAACCTGTCTCGGAATCGTACAGAGTCCGGGAATTGTGGGAGAGCAGTCTCAAATCGCTGATAACGGTAATCTACAGCATTTCTGTCATTCAAGGGCGAACCCTCCACCTGAGCATACAGCTTCCCACTCTGCGACCCTGCAAGGATCGCAAAGATAATGACGAAGACTATGTATCTCACTTTTGACATTACTCTAAAGTCCCTCCCTCCTCCGAAGGCATTATTATCTCTATAATATCCATCACGTCCGAATCAAGTCTGGCTATCTCTTCCAGTTTGGGATCGAGTGTCACCGCCTGCATCAGAGCATCTATGGCATAGTTCAAATCATCAAGTCTGTTGGCACATACCGCTTTAATGTACCATATTTTGGGATTTGACCAGTTCTCCTGTTTCTCCAGCAGAGCCGATATTTTGGCATCCGCATCCTTGTTTCTCCCCATACATAGAAGCAGAAGCACCTCATTCAGCCCACCTACAGAAGCGAAATATGGGTAGGCCGACTGGTAGTCACCATTGAGTGTGTTGACCACTGCCTTCATATAATAGGTACGAGCTTCTGAAGGGACAAATCTCATAAGTGAATCTGCCATCTCCACATCTCCATCCTTAAGGGCCATCAATGCCTGATTGTACTTGATCTCCATAGGGGCATAAGGGCCGAGACAAGGTTTGAGCAGTTCCAGATCTACAGAATCCTGATGGTGCAATCTTATCGCCTCCCTGTTGGCGATAAGGGTAAAGTTCTTGTATTTCTTGAGGGATATCCTCTCCATCTCCACCTTCTTGAGGGAGTCCTGGCAAGACTCTATCATATTCCAGAACTCATATCTTGATATGTCCTCTTCACCGCTATTGAACCTATCCCAAATCTCGGGTGTGGTCAGATTTCTGAACTCTGTAGAGTTGATGGTGTACTCCACTCTTCTCAATCTTGGGAGATATTCTGCAGCTATCACTTTCCTGTAATCGGGGAGTTTCCTTACTCCTGCCTGTGTGTTGACATAGTCATCACCATATTTGTCCACAACCGCCTGCACATCATCTGCCATCGGGAGCGAATCTTCCCTCATAAGTTGTGCCACTTTGCTCCAAGGCTCCACTACCGCCATGGATGAGAGCCTCAATGAGGATCTCACCTCTTTAGGGAGTGAAGATACTATCTCATTAAGGATCACATCTGTTCTGGCCTGTGCCAAAAGGGCATTGCTCCTGTAGCGGCCGTCAGGAGATGAGTAACCTACTACTGAGATACCATTGAGTGTAGAGAATCGGTTGTTTATAATCCTGTTCAGCTTCTCCTTGATGGCATCCATCTCCACCTGATTCTGGGGATTGGAGTTGTCCAGCTGAGCCTTGTTGATTACGAAACCTATCTTGGATACACCCTGATCAGCCACAAGTTTCATCTCAGGTTTGGGGATGAGGGATGTATCGTTGAGTTCGAGCGGTTCGATATGGTAATCGAGGAAGCGGAGAGGGTTCTGGGTACCTCGTGCTATAACCACAGTGTCGAGATAGTCCCTCCTCACATTTTCATAATTTGCATTTACAGAGAGGTAACACTCTGCACGGAAGTCATCATTGAAGTATTCACGGCTTATGAAGATGGAGTCGTGGAACGCATAGATATAGTCAGACTCGGCAAGGTTGTTTTCCACAATGTAAGGTTTGAGGAAATCCTCCTCATCCTCAGCATACCCCTGCGCCCTCATCCTGTTGATGGTATAGACTTCTCCATCTATGACCACCGGTCTGAAATATGAGTAATTATCTCTGGTCACATCGACAAGAGTAGGCTGCACTATAAACCTCTTTTCCTCTGTAAATATCTGCTTAGGGACTCTGAACTTGGTCTTCAGGTGGAAATAGTTGCCCACCACTTCAAGCTCCGACTGGTCGACAACGATGGTCTTTTTTGACATCTTACCCACGACGATGGACTCCTGAAGCTCAAGCACCTTCATAGTCATCGCCACGTTGATGATCTGCCTGTTGTCCACATTGAGGGTGTAGTCATTGTAGTCCGGACTGTAGAAAAGAAGTGTCGCATTGTTTGGTACAAACGCAGAGAATTTGCCGTCAATATCGGTAACAGCCACCCTGTTACCCTCGATCAGGACAATCACACCCGCTATCGGCTCCTGTGTCTTCACCTCCGACACGACACCCTGGATACGGATCTCGTGCTGTCCCCAGCTCTGATTCATCTGGGTCAGTGCCAACATAAAAGCCAATATGAGCAAAATCCTCTTCATCTTACCTGACCACCATTTGAATGTTTAGACCAAACTTTGTAACAATCGGAACAATTCGGGGAGCACCTGCACGGAAGTCAACCCCTACCCCAATCCCGAAATTGGGTACAAGGTTCCACTTTTTGCCGATAATGAAACTATATCCGTAAGTGGGGCCTATCGAAAAGATATTGCCCTCAATTTTATTTGAGTTCCAGAAAATATCATACACGGAATATTTCAAGTTTGCCCCAAAATAGTGACCGTAAAATGGCAACTTGAGCCAATATTTCCACTCGGGTGAGACACTCATATGTGAAACGGAATATTTTTTGCTCACATTCCAAGGGGCAATAGAACCATAGAGAGAGAGTGTATGATGGTGAGTAAGAGCAAATTCCACCTCGATATTAGGAGATAGCACCAGATACTCGAGGGTGTTTGTAGATACAGCGAGGCGCTGGGCTTTCAACCCATAAGAAGCAGACATCATAAGCACCAGAGAGACTGCTAAAAGCTTAATAATTCGTCTTATTTTCACCTCGGTTTAATTTTTTGATTTAGCAAACCCAAAGTTAAAAAAAAAAAAAAAAACAGTAAACAATACGACAAATTTTTCTTACAAAAATTCAATTTCCACTTTAAGGGATTTTTGACTATATTTGTATGATAAATTTGTAAGCAATGAGAGAGATCGAAAAACTCTATTTGGAGTATACTGGCCAAAGGGCAGCACAGGTAGTGGAACTCCCCTCTTCAGGGAGCAACAGAAGATATTTCAGAATGTCAGATGAAAACGGCAGTACAATGATCGGTGCTGTCGGGACATCGATAGAGGAGAACAAAGCTTTCTGGGCCATCTCCAAGCACTTCTCTTCCAAAGGGCTCCCTGTTCCCAAGGTACTTGCCCACGATGAAGAGTTCATGTGTTACCTCCAGGAGGATCTTGGCGACGGCATCCTTTTCAACGCCATCACTCCAGGCCGCGAATGTGGGAAATACTCCGAAGAGGAGAAGGCTCTCCTCAAAAAGACAATGGCTCTCCTCCCTGACTTGCAGTTCAAAGGTGCTGACGGCTTCGATTTCTCAATATGCTATCCCCAGCCCGAGTTTGACGAGCGGATGATCTCTTTCGACCAGAACTATTTCAAATACTGCTTCCTGAAGGCGACAGGTCTTGATTTCAGCGAGGTAAAACTTGAAGAGGATTTCAGGAAGATGTCCGATGTCCTGATGAGAAACACATCCAGCACATTCCTCTACAGGGATTTCCAAGCACGCAACGTGATGCTTGTAGATGGAGAGCCATACTTCATCGACTTCCAGGGCGGACGCAAAGGGCCTATCTATTATGATGTGGCATCCTTCATCTGGCAGGCGAAGGCAAACTACTCGGAGCAGCTCAAAAAAGAGCTCATCGACACATACATCGAATCACTCAAGAGATACATACCTGTAGACAGGGATTACTTCTACAGCCAGCTCAGACACTTTGTCCTTTTCAGGACACTTCAGGTTTTGGGTGCATACGGCTTCAGAGGATATTTCGAAAAGAAACCACACTTCCTCCAGAGTGTCCCTTACGCTATCGACAATCTCCGCCAGCTGCTTAAGGAATCACCTTTTGCAGAGTACCCTTACCTCTCTAAAATCCTCAAGGAGCTCACCGAGATGAGGCAGTTCTCGGAGATGGACGGCGAGAAGAAACTTGAAGTCCGCATCTACAGCTTCGCATACAAGAAAGGGATCCCAAATGATGTTTCAGGCAATGGTGGCGGCTATGTCTTCGACTGCCGTGCCATCAATAATCCAGGGAAATACGAGCACTTCTTCCACTTTACCGGCCTCGACAAGGAGGTGATTGACTTCCTCGAAGAGGATGGTGGTGTACTGAAGTTCCTCGACAATGTCTACGATCTGGCAGATGCCCATGTGGAGAGATATATCGAACGCAAGTTTACAAACCTGATGTTCTCATTCGGATGCACAGGGGGGCAACACAGGTCGGTATATTGTGCAGAGCACCTGGCCCAGCATATTGCCCACAAATACGACGTAAAAGTATTCCTTTACCACCGCGAACAAGGTATAGAGAAAGAGTTATAGAACGATGAAAAGTGCCTTTATATTCGCTGCAGGTCTTGGGACCAGACTCAAACCTTTGACAGACAGAATGCCAAAGGCCCTTGTCCCCTACTGTGGCACCCCACTGCTGGAGCAGACGATAGAAAACCTGAAGAGGCAGGGATTTGACCACTTTGTGATCAATATCCACCACTTCGCCCAAATGATAAGGGATTTCGTGGACCAGCACCACTCTTTTGATACAAATATTGAATTTTCAGACGAAAGCGACCTTCTGAGAGACACCGGCGGAGCTGTAAAACACGCAGCCCCCCTTCTCCAGCAAGGTCCTTTTCTTATCCATAATGTCGACATAATATCAAACCTCGACCTCGACGGACTTTACCGCGCACATATGGAGGATAAGGAGAGCCCCCTCGCCACATTGCTCGTGAGCAGCAGGGAGACCTCCCGATATTTCCTTTTCAATGACCAGATGCGTCTTGTGGGGTGGATCAACAAAAGCACCTCTGAGGTGAAGAGCCCCTACCCCGAGATTGCACAGCAGCCTGTGGAAGAGCTTGTAAAGAGCTACCGCACACTTGCATTTGGAGGGATGCACGTCATATCCCCCGATATTTTCCCGCTGATGGAGGAGCCCGCCTGGGGTGAGAAATTCCCCATAGTCGATTTCTATCTTGCCGCTGCCCGTGACCACCTCATCCGGGGATATGAAGCCCCCGCAGGGACGGTATTGACAGATGTAGGCAAACTTGATCAGATAAAATAATTAAAAAACAGAGATATGCTGAACGTTTCTTACTGCTCGGACAAGTACCAGTACACTATGGGAAAATCCTTCTATGACAACCAGATGGGAGAGAAAAGGGCAATATTCAACCTCTTTTTCCGCAAAGCTCCCGACAACAACAACTGGGCAGTGGTATGCGGGGTGGAAGAGGCCCTGGAGATGATTCAGGGGCTTGGAACAATGCCGGAAGAGTTCTTTGAGAAATTTCTACCGAGCGAAGAGTATGCCGAGTACCGCCGCTATCTGGCAAATATGCGTTTTACAGGAAATGTTTATGCGATGCGTGAAGGGGAGATCGCATTCCCTTCCCAACCTATCATAACCATAGAAGGTCCACTTATTGAGGCACAGGTCCTTGAGACTCCGCTTCTATGCATAATGAACCACCAGATGGCTATAGCCACCAAAGCATCACGCGTCACACGTGCCACTTCCAAACCTGTAAGTGAGTTCGGTTCACGCCGTGCCCACGGTCCTTGGGCAGCCACATACGGCGCAAAGGCTGCATATATAGGTGGATGTGCCAACAGTTCCAACATCCTCGCAGCAGCCCACTTCGGCTTCCCCTGCACAGGGACTATGGCCCACAGCTACGTCACATCATTCGGATGCTCTATCCATGGTGAGTACCAGGCGTTTGACACATACATCAAGACTCACCCCAATGAGCCACTTATCCTCCTTGTAGACACTTACGACACACTGCACTGTGGCATCACAAATGCCATCCGTGCATATAAGAACAACAATATCGGGGATGACTACCCTTACACTTACGGCATCAGACTGGACAGCGGAGACTTGGCTTATCTTTCTACAAAGTGCCGCAAGGAGCTTGACGAGGCGGGATTGAAGAATTGCAAGATTTTCGCCACCAACTCCCTCGATGAGTACATCATCACAGATCTTGAGCGTCAGGGTGCCTGCATCGATTCATATGGTGTGGGTGATGCCATCGCCACCAGCAAACACAACCCATGTTTCGGCAATGTGTACAAACTCGTGGAGATAGACAACCAACCTATCCTCAAAAGGTCAGAAGACAAGGCAAAACTTATCAACCCCGGATTCCAGATTACATATCGCATCATAAAAAACGGCGCCCACAAAGTGGACGTCACTTGTCTGCGTGGGGACAAGACCGCACAGCTGATTGAGGCGGGAGAGAGTGTCCTTCTCCGTTCAGAGACCGACAAATCCAAATATAACACATACAACAAGGGGGAATATGAGGCGAAAGCACTCCAGATCCAAATGATGAAGGATGGTCAGATGTGCTACAAATTTCCACATATAGACGAAAGAAGGGGCTACTACCTCGAAAATCTGGAAAGACTGAACCCTACAGAGACACGTATAATCAACCCCCACTACTACAAGGTAGACATTTCAGATGAACTCTATGACTGCAAGATGGAGCTTATAGACAAGATTATTGCAGATATCGAGATTCTGAAAAAGAGCCATAAAGCAGGTAAGAGCACCCTTGTGATCGTAGACATGCTTTACGACTTCATCGACGGATCACTCGCCTGCCAGGGTGGAGAGGAGGCTGTGAAAGCCACCGTAGAGTATATGAATATCCACCCTGAGCTCAATGTCCTCTATGTATGCGACTCCCACCCTGCCGACCACTGCTCTTTCAAAGAAAATGGCGGAATATGGCCACCTCACTGTGTCCAGGGGAGCCGAGGCGCAGAGATCCACAAAGCATTCTATACAGACGTCCTCAACCATAACATCCGACCACAAAAGCACAACATGTTCTTCAAAGGGACAAATCCTGCCAAAGAGCAATACTCAGGCTATGAGGCTGTAAATGCAAGCGGCATCTCTATTGAGGATGCCTCTACCCACGACATAATAATAGCGGGCATCGCTTCAGAATACTGCGTCATGGAGACGGCTATGGATTTTGTAAAGAGGGGCTTCAATGTTTCAATAATAGTGGATGCACTTGCGTATGTAGAGCAGGCAGGGCATGAAAAGGCACTTGCTGAATTCAGATCAAAAGGCGTTAATTTGCTTTATTAGAGATTATGGTATACATAGGAATTGACGTTGGGGGGACCAAGATATCCATAGGAGTTTTTACACAGGATGGTCTCCCGACAGCATCCGAGAGCACACTGATCGGAGAGCGCACAGGTGAAGAGGTGGGAACCCTCCTCCTCTCATTTTGCGACAAGGTCCTATCTGACAATGGAATATCGCTTGACACCCCAATGAGCATCGGTGTATGTATCCCAGGAATCACCTACTCAAAGAGCGGTTGTGTTTGGGCTCCCAATATCCCCGGATGGGACAATTACCCCCTCTACCATGAGTTGAAGGGTCACTACCCGCAGGCTGTGGTCACCATTGAAAGCGACCGTACCTGCTATATCCTCGGTGAGGTCAATATGGGGTGTGCCAAAGGGTGTGACAATGCTATTTTTATGGCTGTTGGGACAGGTATTGGGGCAGGCATCCTCATCGACGGCAGAGTACTCCACGGAGCATCTGACATAATCGGTGCCATAGGTTGGCTCGCACTCAAGCCGCCATACGACAAATATTGGGACCAGTGCGGATGCTTCGAGACACACGCCTCAGGCGACGGTCTTGCAAAGCAGGCACAGATATTCCTCCGCGAAGACAAAGAGTACAATGGTGTGCTCCGCAACAAACCTATCGAGGAGGTCACCTCCTATGATGTTTTTGCAGAGTATCCCAATGGGGACCCCATCGCAGTGCGTGTCATAGAGCAGGCCATACAGATGTGGGGAATGGCGGCAGCAAACCTTGTGAGCCTCTTCAACCCCGAGATGATAATCTTTGGCGGTGGTGTATTCGGCCCCGCTGCACCCCTTATCCCCCTCATCTACGAAGAGGCTAAGAAATGGGCACAGCCAATCAGTATAAAACAGTGTAAATTTGTAGCGACCCAACTCCCTAAGATGGCAGGCCTCTATGGAGCAGGTGGTGTAGCTATCCAAGCAATGAAATAATATGAAAAATACTAAAGTTCTTATCGCAGGATATCTGGGAATGTTCTTCTTCGGAGTGGCATTCCTGGTTATGGGGGCAGTTCTCCCTTCACTTGCAGCAAAATTCTCACTTTCAGAGGCAGAGTCTTCCCTATTGGTGAGTTTTCTCCCTATAGGGCTTATATTCGGGTCATTGGTTTTTGGACCCGTAATCGACAAATATGGGTACAAATCCCTGATGCTTGCAGCAATGGCACTTGGCGCCATTGGTCTTGAGACATTGGCATTCGGCCCCAATCCGGGAATCATAAGGATCGGCATCTTCATCATAGGCATCAGCGGAGGTATGCTCAACGGTGCTACCAATGCCCTTGTATCCGATGCATCTGATGACAAATCGAAAGCAGCAAATCTGAGCCTTCTGGGATTCTTCTATTGCGTAGGGGCAATATCTATCCCACTGCTCACAGGGGCACTATCCAAATATTTCAGCTACACCCCTATCGTGGGTGTTGCAGGAGCACTTATGGTATTGACTTTCGTCTTCTACCTCTTCGTGGACTTCCCTAAAGCCAAATTCCAGCAGGGATTCCCTATCAAAAAGATCCTCGGGATGGCAAAAGAGCCACTACTGCTCCTCTTTAGCTTCGTATTGTTCTTCCAGAGTGCCCTTGAGGGCTTGACCAACAACTGGTCACCACAATATCTCACAGGGAGCCACGGATTCTCTGCAGAGCAGGCACAATATGCCCTTAGCTTCGTTGTGGTGGGCATGGCTATCAGCAGATTGTCCCTGTCGCTAATACTCAAGAAGATCGATGGAGTAAAAGTGATTGTAATGAGTATGGGTCTTATCCTTGCGGGTGCACTTTGCACTTTGTTTGCCCAAAGCAGCACTGCTGCAGTGGCAGGTGCAGTACTCCTCGGTCTCGGACTTGCAGCCACATTCCCTATCGCACTCGGAAAAGTGGGTGAAAAATATAAAGAGATGTCCGGTACAGCATTCAGCCTTGCATTGGTGATTTCCCTCTTTGGCAACACCCTGATGAACCTCTTTATCGGGCAGATTGGAGTAGAGAAACTTCCCCTTTTGCAGATTGTCTGCGCAGTGATGATTATTATCCTTTTTGCAGTTGGAAATAAACAAACATCAAAGTAAATTTGCAACCCTTTTAAACGAAAACGTATATTCACATAAAACATAACTTAAATTTTTAAGAAAATGCTAGCATTAGAATGGACCAAAAAGGTCAGAGAGGTGATGGCTCAGATTGAGGACACACAGCTCGAAAACATCAAGAAAGCTGCTGAAATTATGGCAGATTCTATCCAGGCTGAAAGATGGGTACACACATTTGGTTGCGGTCACGCTAACCTTCCTATCGAGGAGATGTATCCACGTATCGGTGGTTTTGTAGGTTTCCACCCTCTATGCGAACTTCCATTGACTTCATTTACCCACATCATCGGTGATATGGGTATCAACCAGTTCCTTTTCCTTGAAAGATGTGAAGGTTTCGGTAATACCATTATGGACTCATACACTTTCGACAAGAGAGACTGTATCTGGCTATTCTCACACACCGGTATCAATGCCGTTAACATCGACGTTGCTTTGAAAGCTAAAGAGCTTGGTATGAAAGTTATCGTATTCGGTTCTGCTTCAAACACAGGCGACAAGAAACCACGCCACTCTTGCGGAAAGAACCTCTTCCAGCTTGCTGACGTAGTAGTTGACTCTTGCGCTCCACTTGTAGACGCAAGCGTTAGCTTGAAAAACCACTTCGACAAAGTAGGTCCTGTTTCTACTATGGCACTTATCACCTGCGTATGGTTGACAGTTATCACTGTAGCTGAGATCCTTGAGGAGAGAGGTGTTAAACTTTACATCCACCCTTCTCACAACGTACCTGGCGACACTACAGCTCACGAGAGACTTGCTGAGTGTATCAAAGTGTACAGAGAGCGCGTTAAAGGTGTATAATTAGCAGATTTTTTGTACATTTGCGTTTTGTATGAGAAGCGCATTTGTAAAAATATTGATCATAAGCCTTGTGAGCCTTATGCCCACAAGGCTTCTTTTTGCCCAAGAGGCTGCGCTTCCAGACACCCTCAGGAGCGCCACCCCAGACTCTGTCGCAGTCGCTGCTCTGGATTCCATTGCCCTAGCTGGGCTTGATTCTCTCGCATTGGCAAGTATGGACACCCTGGCACTCTCAGGGATGGATTCATTGGCATTGACCGGAGTCGATTCTCTGACACACTCTGCAGCAGACACCCTCGGTGCTGCATCGGACTCCACCGCAAACACCAAACCACCATTGACAGAGAAACAGAAGAGGAAACTTTACCGCGACAGCATTAAGATGGTGAAAGACAGCATCAGGCTATCCACACCACGCGTCCTGGAGACCTGTGCATTTCCCGATTCCCTCTACTATGAGAAGATTCTCGCCTGGAATACCAACACATATTTCAATAAGCAGGAGAGGATTCAGGTGGACACCACATTCAACGACTGGTATACCGAATACCCCTTCTTCCACGAAGATGTGAACGCCACCTATCTGGGTGTCATCGGCTCCGCTTCACAGAATTTCAACTGGTTCAAGCGGAGGGAACTTGATGTGGCCCCATTCTACGCACCATACCTTCCGTACACATACACGGCAGAGACGATGCCGTTCTATAACACCAAATCTCCCCATACTGTGCTGGCATACTGGGGTACACTCTTCTCATACACCAATAAAGAAGAGTCAAGTATGAAATTCCTCCACACCCAGAACATCACCCCCAAGCTCAATCTCCAGATCGAGTACCACATGTATGGAGGAAAAGGGCTTCTGACCAGGGAAGAGACCAACAACAGGACATTCACCCTGACAGGAAACTACCTGGGTGAAAATTATGTGGCAAATGGTGGTTACATATCGAATACCATCAAGAGGAATGAGAATGGCGGTGTCAAAAACTCAAAGGAGGTTCTCGACACAATATTGGATGCCAAGACCATCGCCATAACCCTAGATGAGGCATCCAACAGGCTGGTAAAGAAGACATTCTTCCTCAACCACTCCTACGGAATCCCTATCAGATTCAAGAAAAACAAGGACACCCTCGGGAGAGACTCACTCGATGCGGGAGAGGGTACTATGGCCTATTTCGGACACTATGGGGACTACACCAGATACACCAAATTCTATTCCGACAACATATCAGCCAATGATGCCGACGCCAGGGGATTCTACCACAACAACTTCTATATCAACCCTGTAACAAGTGCCGACTCGATGAGGGTGGCAGATCTGACAAACAGGCTCTTCTTCAGACTCCAGCCTTGGTCAAGTGACGCCATCGTATCATTTATAGAGGGTGGTGCCGGGTACCAGATGCTTACATACTACTCTTTCAGACCCGAGTCATTTGTCCTGGCCAACAGCAACATCACCCACAACAATGCCTATGTTTACGCCTCCGCCAGCGGAAAATTCAGGAAATATTTCGTTTGGGAGGGGTTTGGAAAATATACCTTCTTCGGATATAACCAGAACGATATGGAGATAGATGCCAAAGCTAAGTTCTCCTTCTACCCGTTCAAAGACAAATCTGAAGACATAAGCTTGACAGCCAGATTCAACACCTCACTCAAGAGGCCCGACTTCTATTCAAACAACCTCTACTCGAACCACTACGTCTGGAGCAACGACTTTGACAAAATATCGAAAACAAAAATTGAAGGTGAACTCAATATACCCAAGTGGAAAATGTCCGCTTTCGTGGGGTACGCCTTGGTTAACAACAACATATACTACGACACTTTAGGAATAATCAGACAGACGCCCGAACTGGTAAACGTACTGAGTGCCTATCTGCAGAAGGATTTCAAGTTCTGGAAAATACACCTTGACAACCAGATACTTTTCCAGATGTCATCAAATCAGGAATCACTCCCTCTGCCGATGCTTGCACTACACCTGAGGTACTATTTCCAGTTTGATGTAGTTAAGAATGTGATGAAGGTACAAATCGGTGCAGACGGCACCTTCACCACCGCATATTACGCACCGGCATACAATCCGGCCACAGGCCAGTTCCATAACCAGACATTGGAGAAAGTGGGTAATTGCCCCTACATCGATGTCTTTGCCAATTTCCAGTGGAAAACCGCTACCATATTCCTCAAGTTCACAAATGCTAACCAGGGATGGCCAAACGCAGACTACTTCTCCGCTTACCACTACATCAAGCCAAAGAGGGCATTCAAAGTGGGTATATTCTGGCCATTCTTCGTAAAATAGCGCTATTATGAACAAATGGATCCAAAGGGGGATAACAGCATTTGTATACATATTGCTACTGTTCTCCATCACCAAATGTCACAGGGAGAGGTCACTCGACTACCGGTGCTACCACTACCATCACGAGACGGATACCATAAGGACATACATCGCCTTGAGGGGTGACGCATTTGCCTTTGATGACTTCCCTGTCGGATTCCACTACAGGCTGCTCCAGCACTACTCCAGAGACCAGTATCTCCCATCAGCCATATATCCCCCATTCTACATATCTGACCCTTGGGAAAAACTCATGAGCGGCGATATGGACATCATCGCCTTTGACACATCCAGGGACACAATACCTACACAATATGCGGACAAGGTGATATTCAGCCTCCCCATAGCGGAGAACTATGTATGGGTAACCAGTGCAGAGAAGGGAGACCTGATGCACAACATCAACTACTGGCTGGGAATCTTCTCCAACAATGCCGAATTTGAAACTCTCGAGCAGACATACCTCAGGGTGTACCGTATCAAGCACCACCTTGAAAACATGACACAGACCCCTCACATATCCCCATATGACCACATAATAAAACGCTACAGCAAGACACTCGACTGGGACTGGCGGCTTGTGGCTGCCCTCATCTACCAGGAATCAAGATTCTCTATGGGGGCTGTATCATCACGTCGGGCCATAGGGCTTATGCAGATAAAGGAATCGACAGCCCTTCACTACGGAGTCAGCGATGTCTTCAACCCGGACAACAACATAAAGGCAGGAACACGACACCTCCGTTACCTTGAGAATATGTTCATCAGGGAAGGGATGGATTCATCCAATGTGGTCAAATTCACACTTGCTGCCTACAATTGCGGAGAGGGGCGTATCCAGGAGTGCATGGAGTTCTGCCGTGGCGTAGGGGCCGACTACCGTGACTGGGAAGAGATGTGCAGAATCATCCCTATGATGCGTGACCCTCAGGCACATATTCCCGGGACCACCATCAAACGCTTCAACGGAAGCGAGACCATACGATATGTGGATGACATACTCTCCCGCTACGAGCAGTACCGCTTCGCCGTCCTCCCTTAGATCCCATTACGACAACTCTGATAGAATCGGCACTTTTATGAAGCTTTGATAGTTTTATCAGGCTGGACACGGGCAATAAAGAGTGTAGGGACTACCATTATAAGGAGCATCAGCCCAAATGAGCAGACGTTGAGCAGAATAATCTTGGAAAGATTGACATAGACAGGGATATGGTCCACGAAATAGTTTGAGGGATCCAATGGTATCAAGTGCCATTTCCACTGCAACAAAGCAATGATTATGGCTATCACATTTCCGATCACCATACCTTTTATCACTATAAATGACCCTCTGTATATGAAGACTTTACATATCTCTCTAGTCCTCATACCAAGGGCCTTGAGGAGACCGATCATCGAGGTCTTCTCAAAAAGGATTATGAGGAGTCCCGATATCATATTGAAGCCTGCCACCACCATCATAAGTATCAAGACGATCAGGACATTCATATTAAGAAGATCCAGCCAGTCAAATATATGGGGATAGATATATCTTATCTGGCTGACTATTACAGAATCATCATCGGCAGGTCTCTCCAGGATTATCCTCTCTATCTCTGTGCATACCCTTCTTGGATCGCCCCCCTTTTTCAGAGATATCTCAATATTGGAAACCTGGTCATTGCCCCACCCATTGATTCTCCTGGTATGCCTTATATCTACCAGAGCCATTGTCTTGTCCATCTGATCAAGCTGAACATCATAGAGGCCTGATATTGTAAATCTCCTCACCCTTACACTCTCCCCGACAAAGTAAGCATTGATCCTGTCTCCACACTTGTAATTCATCAGATTGGCAAGCCTTCTGGATATGAGGATCTGACCGGAAGGGTTTCTGGTGGAAAAATCGGGGAGTTCCCCCTCCACCATATACTTGGCAAAAAAATCGAGACTATAGGTAGAATCTACCCCTTTGAAGAGGATACCCTGGACCGACTCATCCCCTTTCAGCATACCGGCTGAATATGCCACCTCATTTGCACTCTTTACCCCTTTGACCTTCTTTACTTTATCTATATATGAAGGTCTCCCGGATATCGGGTAGATCTGATTTGTAATGTCCTGACCAGGAGCCACCAGAAATACCTCACCCGAATAGCCGGCAGATATCTCCTTGATCTCCCTTTTGAACCCGTCAGAGATGACCATTGCCATAAACATCACAAGAATACTTATCGCCACTGATGCACAGGCAATAGTATTGCTCGAAGAGCTGAGTTTTCCCTTCTCACCACTCTTTCCTTTAATTTTTTTGGCAATAAATAAATTTAAATTCATATCTTTGTCATCTCTATCGCGGAAATAGCTCAGTTGGTAGAGCGTCGGCTTCCCAAGCCGAAGGTCGCGGGTTCGAACCCCGTTTTCCGCTCCAAAGCCCTTCGTTTTCGAGGGGCTTTTTTAATTATGGTCCAGCACCAGGCGGAGACCGCAATTAAGGATGCGGGCTTCATAATCCTCTGAACTTCTATAGGTATTGCGACAGTTGCGCGATTCACTTCTCCACGAACCTCCCCTCATTACACGGGCCTTGCCATACTCTGGCCCCTGGGGGTTTATCTGCTCCTGAGATTTATAGATGGCGTATCTGTCAGAACACCACTCATAGACATTGCCGCTCATATCAAAGATCCCCAGCTCATTGGGGGCCTTAGTTCCCACCTTGTGTGTCATGCGGCCACTGTTGCCGTCACACCAGGAGACATCACTGATATTGTCGCTACCGCTATAGTTAAATCCTTTTGACAATCCCCCTCCTCGGGCGGCAAACTCCCATTCTGCCTCTGTCGGAAGACGATAATTTTTCCCGGTCATCTTGTTCAATTCGAATATGAAGGTCTTGGCATCTACCCACGATATATTGTCCACAGGGAGACTGTCCCCTACAAAATGGCTCGGATTATACCCCATCACAAATTTGTAAAGGTCCTGGGTGACCTCATACTTCCCGATATAGTAGTCATCCACTGTAACTGTATGTTTTGGAAATTCATCAGGATAGCACTGCTCTCCATAATGCTCTATGCCACCCATCACAAATGTCCCCCCCTCAACCGGCACCATAGTGATATCCAGAACATTTTTATAGGCCTCCTGTGCCGAAACGCCAAGTACCATCGACACCATCATACTCAATGTCAGAAAAATTCTTCTCTTCATATAGTCAGTATTAGCTTTGATATACAAAAATAGAAAAAGTGGTTAAGAATAATTTACTTAACCACTACAATTCTCCAATTTTGCCGTGAATTATCTCTTTTTTGGTCTTCTAAGACGGCTTGCGGCCATCACCATAGCCTCATCGCGTGCCACATATCTCATTCCGGTGAAAGTGAGGATTGCAGAAACTATTGGGAATACAGCATTGATGGTGAATATCATCTCAGGCTCCCTTCTGAAGAAAAGTACTGCAAGATAGATCTGGAAACCTAATGCAATCAGGGTGCTAAGGTTGCAGATTCTTATCTGGAACATCCTGTTCTTGAAAGATGAGAGTGCCACTACAGCCAGTACAGATGTCACAAGAAGAAAAATCCTTGTAGGGGTATATTCCCAGAAAGAAATGGCCAGTCCGTCAGTAAATCTGATAAGATTTGTAAAGAACATTGAAATGTTCAACCCTGCTGCTATGGATAGAAATAGCGATTGTATTCTAAAAAACATAATATTCTAATTTAAGTAAGGGCAAAAGTAGAAAAAATATTATTATTTTTGATTGTTTAACCAATTAAAGATTGATACAATGGGAAGAATTGCAGAATCAGAATTGATTATAAATGGTGATGGTTCCATTTTCCATCTTCATATCACCCCTGAGGATTTGGCAGACACTGTGATGCTTGTGGGAGACCCTGGTCGTGTGGATATGGCAGCAAGTTTTTTTGAGGAGATAGAGGTCAGAAAATCATCGAGGGAGTTCCAGACTGTAACAGGTAAATATAATGGCAAGAGGATATCTGTAATATCTACAGGTATAGGATGCGACAATATTGATATAGTGGTAAATGAGTTGGATGCCCTTAAAAATATAGATTTCACCACACGTGAGGTAAAACCTGAACATACCACACTCAATATCCTCCGCGTAGGGACATCGGGTGCTATCCAGCCTGAGATTCCACTTGGTTCTTTTGTCCTTTCACACTATTCAGTAGGTTTTGATGCCCTCCTCAACTGGTATGGCGGGCGTGCAAATATTGCAGATCAGAAGATAGAGGACGACTTTCTGGCCCACATGGGTCCAGAATGGGTTGAGAAGAAACTACCTGTCCCATATTTTGTTAAGGCAAGTGAAAATCTGATAGAGCTTTTCAAGGATTCTACAGTGAGAGGTATGACCATCTCCGCAGGTGGATTTTATGGGCCACAATGCAGAGTATTGCGTCTCCCCATCGCGATCCCTGATATGATGGACCGCCTTGAGTCTTTCCGTTCTGGAGAGTGGAAAATAACAAACTTTGAGATGGAGGGCTCTGCTCTTGCCGGTCTGGCCCGAAATCTTGGCCATAATGCAGCTACAGTGTGCTGTATCATTGCTGCAAGATATGCCGGAGACTCCAATACTGACTATAAGCCAAGGGTTAAGGAACTTGTTAAACTTGCCCTCGACAAACTTTCAGAGATTACCCGATGAGTGTAGATACAGAACTTAAAAGCATAGTAACCCTTCTGGACGACACTGATGACTTCGTGATAGAGGCTATCAACCGCAGAATGCTTGGGAAGGGGGTTTCGATACTTAGGGATCTCGAAGAACTATACAACAAAGAGAAGTCCTACAAAGTCAAGGGGCTGATTGCCGACAAGATGCAATACCTCTCAAACGAGTTCATCCTCGAGGAGCTCGGGAAGATGGTCAATGACGACTATCCAGACCTTGAGAGGGGTATCTATCTCATATCCAAGCTCATTGTCCCTGATATAGATGAGATATATTATCAGGACCTTCTGGGTATACTTATAGGTGACATGGTAAAGGAGATACCTGATGAGAAGACTGCATTGGAGAAGATGCAGATATTCAATCACATCTTCTATCACAGGCTCCTTTTCAAGTGCGGAGACTATCCCATTACCCGTGAGAGCACGACAGTCCTGACATCTGTACTGAGCTCCCGTCACGGTATTGCTTTGTCAATCTCCCTGACATACTTCCTGTTGGCACGTTGCGTAGGGCTGGAGGTATATCCTATGTGCTTCCCAGGAGGTTTTGTCCCTGCTTATATAGAGAATGACAAAATCCTTTTCTATATGGACATTTTCAGGGACGGAGAGATCTTCTCTGAGTCAAAACTAAAATATTACCTTGAGAATCAGGGGGTAGATCTTGATACCAGCGCATTTGAGGTAAGGGACGACAGAACACTGCTTCAGGTCTATCTGGAGGTGCTCCATTTTATGTACACACAGAAAGAGGATGAATACTTTATCTCCCTCCTGGACCGAGCGCTGAAACTGTTTGGAGACGAGAGGGTTCTGGAGTCTGGCGAGGGTGATCTGGAGTAAGGATGAGACACCCGAACGGAGTCGGGTGTAACGAACCAACATTACTCTTCAGTGCAATATTTTTTGATCACGCTGTAGGCATCTTCGATACCGAGCTCGCCGGCCTTGCTCAGGTCTATACACCCTTTTTCTTTATCCTTCAAATAGATAAGTACAAGACCTTTATTGTAGTACGCCTCCCCAATATTTGGGTACAGACTGATGGCCTTCTCATATTGGCGTATCGCCTCGGGGAGGTCATTTGACTGACAATAAAGGTTCCCCAGATTATAGTATGTGTAGGGGAATTCAGGATATATTGATGCAGCTTTTTTCATATCGTGGATAGCTGCAGTATAGTCGTAACTGCGTGTTGACTGCTCCTTCACCCTCGCCTTGGCTGTACCGGCATTGTCCAGGGTAAGCACCTGCACATTGTTCTCAATGGATGATATGAAGTCTATCATCTCAGATTGGATAGCACCCCTGTTAATGTAGTAGAACACTTCGTCCGGATTGTTCTGTATCGCTTTACCGTAGCAGTCAAGGGCAATATTGAACTGCCTGTTCTCCGCCTCAAGGATAGCTTTGGCAAAGAGGCTGTGGCCCAATGAATCAGCAGCCAGCTCCGCGTCGAGCGCTGCCATTACCCTCTGGTTATCCACCCCACCCCCTTTCGGTTCGTAGCAAGTGAGTTCCACCCCAATAGGAATCTGCCTCTCAAAGTCCTCCACCCTTTTGTCCGAGTACTTTTTGTTCAGCACAAGTGCAATGCTCTCCTCCTCTGATGCTGCCACGAAACGGTACAATGGTTTAAGGCGGATATCCACATCACGATATTGGAGCAACTCCTGATTGAAATCTCTCTTGGCAAATTCTGCATCAAAATCGAGGAGGCGGTCATATTTCCTGGTGGTGTCGGCAAATGCTGCGTATGCTGTAGAATCGGCACTGGTCCTTTTGTACTCTGCAATTTTTTTCTGCGCTATCTCATAGTCCGCCTGGGCAGAGTTGTATTGCCCCAACTGGTTTTTCACATATGAGCGGTTCATATATGCCTTGGCAAAATCTGGATAGAGGTTGATAGCCTGCGAATAGTCATCCATCGCCTCGCGGAATCTCCCCAGCTCCAAAAATACTGATGCCCTGTTGAAATAGGCCAGTACATTCTCAGGGTTGATATTGAGCACCCTGTCATAATCATCCAGAGCATTGTTATAGTCCCCTATCTGGGTGCGGATGAGTGCTCTGTTGTATAGTGTCAGTGCATTGCCTGGCTCCTGCTCAAGGACGCTGTTGAGATCATCCAGGGCACCATTTATGTCATTGTTGTCAAACCTCATGAGGGCCCTGTTGAAATAGGCAAATGTGTTCTCCTTGTCAAGTTCAATGGCTGTGTTCAGGTCCTCTATGGCTTTGTCATACTGCTTCTGCATCTGGAAGACACGGGCACGGCGGATATAGCCTTCCGGCTCGAACTTATTGAGAGTGATCGCCTTGTTGTAGTCCGATATTGCCTTAAGTGTATCTCCCACATAGAGGTACGAGGCTCCACGGTTAAGGTATGCATCGGGCTCACGGGGCTCCTTCTGGATAAACTTATTGAAATCCTCTATCGCTTTCTCAAACTGCTGTGATAGGAAATAGGTGACACCTCGGCTGAAATAGAGACCCGTATAGCTGGGTCTGAGATCCACCGCCTCTGCCAGATCCTTGAGGGCAAGATCATATTTGCCGATACGGCTCAGAGCAATGGCTCTGTAGTGGTATGCAGGGGTGTATATGGGGTTGATGGCAAGTGTCTGGTCAAAATCTATCTGTGCACCCACGAAGTCCCCCAGATTGTACTTTGCAATCCCCCTGAAAAAGTAAGCCTCATAAAGCTGGTCATCAAGTCTGACCAGAATATTGAAATTGTCTATTGCCTCAGCATAGCGCCCCTCCACCAGAGCGTGCTGCCCACGGTAGAAGAACTGATTAATATTCCACTGTGCTGATAATGCCCCAAAATTCAGAAGAAAAATGAGAATGAATATGTATTTTTTAAGTTTATTCATCTGAAGGGCTTCTCTATTGGTAAATTTTAAGTATTTTTGGGGTTTCAAAAACTGTGCAAATATAGTGAAGAACTTTGTTTTAGCAATCTTATTGACCCTACTATTGATTCCAGCAAGTTTGGCGGGACAGAAGAAATCTAATCTTGGCCCATATACTATGTTTGAGCAGATGATTTTCCCGCAGAAACAGGAGAGAATCCTCTCTTATCTGGCTGATGACTGCGCCAGAGGGCGTTCTGTAGGGACACTCGCCCACCAGAACATAGGAAAATATATCCGTGACCACTTCGAACAATACGGGCTGAAACCTTTCCAGGGGCACTATTACCAGCATTTCATGTGCGATTCGGTAAAGGTAGGCCGCAATGTGGTAGGCTTCATCCCAAGCATAATCCCCTCTGACAAATATGTAATAATATCTGCCCATTACGACCATATCGGTGCCCTCAACGGCTTCGTGTACAATGGTGCAGACGACAATGCATCAGGTGTCACAGCCCTTCTCAATCTGGCAGAGATGTTCGGATCAATGTACAAGGCTAAAATGGGGCCGGACAAGAACATAATCTTTGTAGCCTTTGATGCCAAGGAGATGAGTATGGCGGGGTCCAGACATTTTGTAAAGAATCTGGATATTCCCAAAGAGAAGATAGTATGCAACATCAATATGGACCAGATAGGCTCCACACTTGAGCCTGTACACGAAGGGATATCAGACTACCTCATAATCCTGGGGGAGAACACCCTTGCCAAGGAGCACCGCGGCAAACTCGGGATCTGCAACAGATTCTACAATATCAATCTCGACATTGATTACACATTCTACTCCAGCAAGGCCTTTACTGAGCTTTACTACAAGCTCTCTGACCAGGTAGCATTTGAAGAGGCCGGCATACCGGCACTTCTACTCACATCAGGATTCCACAAACACACATACAAGATCACTGATGACCTGAACATCATATCGTATCCAGTACTCAAGAAGAGGAGTGTTCTGGTCTTCTACTTTGTGATGATGCTATAACAATATTTTGACAACATTCTAAAATATTATATCGATGAAAAAATCTATCATTTTCATTTTGGCTCTTGTACCGGCACTTGCTTGGGGCCAATCACACACTCTAAAAATGAGGAAATGGAGTCTTGACACAGTCTACACCCAAACACAGCACATCGTTGGATGCACTACCCCCGGCTCGGTAGTAACATTCGATGGCGAACCTGTAAAGGTATACAAGACAGGTTCTTTCGGCAAAAAGGTAGATGTAAAGGAGGGGGACAACACAGTTGTCATCAGTTCTACATTTGCAGGTCAGACAGTATCTGACACCCTGAATATGTTCTACACCAAAGTTAGACCTGAGAGACCTCAGGAAGAGCTTCCTCTACCTATTTTCACATCACTTTATGTGGAGACAACTGAAGGTGCATACTTCAACTACGGCAAAGGCCAGGACCGTCTTGGCGGTGCAAAAGTGTGCTTCGTGGATGCCGGCATTCCACTTGAGGTAGTGGAGGAGTATGGCGATCTTTACAAAGTAAAGGTGGCAGAGAACAAATATTTCCATATCCCTAAGGAGTACACATCTCCTATTGAAGAGGCCCCTGTACGTGATGTTACCACCAACAACTGGAGCGTAACCAATATGGGTGACTTCGACAGAGTAGCCATCTCTCTCAATGCAAAACATCCATACACCATAAGACATGAACTCTCTGACAAGAGCATTGTACTTGATATCTATGGTGCACAATGTAACTCAAACTGGCTGACACAGAGACTTCCACTTGGGATGGTCAAATATGTGGACCTCGAGCAGGTGGAATACGATGTATTCAGAGCCAAAATTTTCCTCAACGACTATTCATGGGGTACCAAAGTGTACTATGAAGGTTCTACACTTACAATCGATGTCAAACACCAGCCTGCACTCACCCTTAAAGGTCTTGTTGTAGGTGTTGACGCAGGACACGGCGGTCCTACATCTACTGGTGCTGTAAGTATCAGCGGTCTAAAAGAGAAGGAACTCAACCTCGAGATGGCATATACCCTGAAAGCGGAACTTGAGAAGAAAGGTGCCAAAGTGGTACTTAGCCGCAAGGATGACTCCGGTATGACAATGAGCGAGAGAAAGAAAATTTTCCTTGACAACAATGTGGACCTTGTAATCTCTATCCACTGTAATGCAGCTGGTAGTCCACTTGATGTAAAAGGTTCAAGCACATATTACAAATACACCCACAACAGACCTCTTGCTGAAGCTATCCTTCTCAGAACTTTGGAGCTTGAAGGTGTTGTCAACTTCGGCCTTGTAGGAAACTTCAACTTCTCACTTAACGGCCCTATCGAGTACCCCAACGTACTTGTAGAGACCCAGTTCCTATCTAACCCTGAGGACGAGGAGAGAATAGCAGACCGCTCATTCCGCGATGCTTATATGAAGAAGGTGGTTAAGGGTCTGGAAGACTACCTGAAATCACTTAAATAGCTTTCCCGCAATTCACAAGCCACACTCATATACCACAGAGTGTGTTCTGAGGCTTGTCAGTGTGGCTACTGCAAAGGATTCCCCTGTAGAAGCCACACTCACCCCCGACAGCAGCCCCTCTACGCAGGTGTGCCGTGGCCACCGAATTGCACGACCGCACGCAGAAAGCACCTTTAGGACCACCTATTACAGATGATGTGGTTTTAAAGGTGGGATTTCAAGGCCAGCGAAATGCGAGAAACCGGAGCATACTAACCGTATGTGAGGATTTCGAGCATGAGCATAACGCAGAAGTCACCCTTTATAATCACCTATTACGGATGATGTGGTTTTAAAGGTGGGATTTCAAGGCCAGCGAAATGAGAGAAACCGGAGCATACTAACCGTATGTGAGGATTTCGAGCATGAGCATAACGTAGAAAGCACCCTTTAAAACCACATCATATGCCATTTAAACTGAAATCACCATATAAACCCTCCGGCGACCAACCAGAAGCCATCAGAGGAATCTGCGACATAATCAATAGTGGCGCAGATGGTGTGACACTTATGGGTGTTACTGGATCGGGAAAGACGTTTACAATGGCGAATGTAATAGAGAAGCTGCAACGTCCGGCATTGATTCTCAGCCATAACAAAACGCTAGCTGCACAATTGTATGGAGAGTTCAAGTCTTTCTTTCCGGACAATGCAGTGGAGTATTTTGTATCGTATTACGACTACTACCAGCCGGAGGCATATATACCGGTCACAGATACATATATTGAGAAAGACCTCAGCATAAATGATGAGATAGAGCAGTTAAGGTTAAGTGCTTCGTCTGCGCTGCTGTCGGGAAGAAGGGATGTGATTGTAATATCCAGTGTATCTTGCCTTTACGGTATAGGAAACCCACAGGACTTCCATGCCAACACCATTACCATCAGACGCGGCACACTGATGAGCAGGACCAAGCTCCTTTATCAGCTTGTGGATGCGTTGTACAGTCGCAGCGACAATGATCTCAAAAGGGGTACATTCAGGGTAAAAGGGGATAGTGTGGACATATATCTGGCCTATGTGGACAGCGTGGCCAAGATTATATTTTTCGGAGATGAGATAGAGAGCATTGAGATTATTGACCCGGTGAGTGGAATATTGAGAGAGGAGGTCAATGAGATCTCCATCTACCCTGCCAACATCTTTGTCACCACGAAAGAGAGGACCAAGCAGGGCATCTACAAGATACAGGATGACCTGATGGACCAATACAATTTCTTCGTGGAGGTGGGGAAACAGCATGAGGCGAACCGTCTGAAAAAGAGGGTAGAATATGACATGGAGATGATAAAGGAGATTGGCTATTGCCCTGGTATCGAGAACTATTCAAGATATTTTGACGGCCGACAGCCCGGACAACGCCCATTCTGTCTTATAGATTACTTTCCGGACGATTTCATTACATTTATAGATGAGAGCCACGTAACATTACCTCAGGTAAGGGCAATGTACGGGGGTGACCGTTCGCGCAAAGACACCTTGATAGAGTACGGCTTCCGTCTTCCGGCAGCAGCCGACAACAGACCGCTCAAGTTTGACGAATTTGAAGATATAATAAAGCAGAAAGTTTACGTAAGTGCCACCCCGGGAGATTATGAACTGGAGAAATCAGAGGGTGTTATGGTGGAGCAGATTGTAAGACCTACAGGTCTGCTTGATCCCCCTATCGAGGTACGACCCACCAAGAATCAGATCGACGACCTCCTTGAAGAGATCACCATCAGGGCAGAAAAGGATGAGAGGGTACTCGTCACTACACTCACCAAGAGGATGGCTGAAGAGCTGGAGAAATATCTTACCCGCATGAGCATCCGTTGCCGATATATTCACTCCGATGTGGACACTATGGAGAGGGTGGAGATAATCGAGGACTTCAAGGCAGGAAGGTTTGATGTTCTGGTAGGTGTCAATCTTCTCCGCGAGGGTCTTGACATCCCGTCAGTATCACTTGTCGCCATCCTCGACGCAGACAAAGAAGGATTCCTCCGCTCCGACAGGGCACTCACCCAGACAGCAGGGAGGGCGGCCCGAAATTTGAATGGTCTGGTGATAATGTATGCAGATACCATCACCCGCTCTATGAAGAGCACCATCGATGAGACCAACCGCCGCAGGGCAAAGCAGGAGAAATACAACAAGGATAACAATATAACCCCTACCCAGGTGGTAAATGAGAGCAGGAATCTGCTGATAGACCAAAGCCGGTACGCGACAGACGAGCAGGAGGATAAATCAAAATTCATCCTTCAAGAACCGATATTGGCCAAAATGTCACCAAAACAACTCTCTGCCGCTATAGAGCAGGCCCGCCGCAATATGGAGCAGGCCGCCAAGGAGCTTGACTTCCTCAGGGCTGCCCAGTTCAGGGACGAGATGTACGAATTGAAAAAATTGAGTTCAAAGCAATGATAAAGGAGTTTGAAATTTATACAGAACAGGAGAGGGAGAGGATTAAGTATGCCTACAAATTGGCAGAAGAGGTCCTTAAGGAGAAGAAAAGGGAGAACGGCCATCCGTTCATAGAGCACCCTGTGGGTGTTGCTGCCATTGTGGCCAAAGAGATCGGTCTTACAGCCGATTGCATTGAGGCGATATTCCTACACGAAGCTCTCCGCTTCCACCCTACCCTGCTGGAAGAATTACCCGCAGGGCAATTTCCACAGGACATCATTGATATTGCACTGAATCTCAATAAAATTGCAGCTATCAAACCTAAGGAGACACGACTCGAAGCAGAGAACTACAAGAGGCTCATAGTCTCTTTCTCTACCGATCCGAGGGTGGTGATCATAAAGCTTGCAGACCGCCTGGAGGTGATGAGGAACATTGCCCTCCTTCCCAAAGATTCACAGGAGAGGAAAGTGGCAGAGACCTATCTCCTCTACATCCCCATTGCCCACCAGTTGGGGCTCTATAAACTCAAAAGCGAACTTGAAGACATATTCTTCAAATACAGCGAACCTGAAAATCACCGTACGGTGACCAATTCGCTCCTCGCCACTGAGAGGGAGCGTCTCGCATTCATCGACTCATTCATAGATCCTCTCAAGGAGAAACTGGCTGCCGGTGGGATCTCATATACCCTTAAGAGCCGCACCAAGACCGCATACTCCATCTGGAAGAAGATGCAGAAGCAGGGGGTTACTTTCGAAGGTGTGGCAGACGTCTTCGCCATCAGAATCATTATAGATTCGCCGGAGGACCGGGAGACAGAACACGCCCTTTGCTGGAAAGCATATTCTATTGTAACAGAAGCATATACTCCAGACACCAAACGTCTGAGAGACTGGCTGAGTGCCCCAAAATCCAACGGTTATGAGTCGCTTCACACCACAGTAAAGGATGCTAAGGGCAATGTGGTGGAGGTACAGATTCGTACCCGTAGAATGGATGATATTGCCGAGAACGGACTTGCTGCCCACTGGTCTTATAAAGGGATCAAAGGGGATGGAGTGCTGACCCAATGGCTCAACGATGTGAAAGAGGCTATGCAGAGCGGTGAGAAGAGCAGTTACGAATATGTATCAAACATCGTTAAAGATGATGTCTTCGTTTTCACACCCGACGGAACACTTCGCAGACTGAAAGCGGATGCTACTGTCCTTGACTTCGCATTTGACATCCACACCAATCTGGGTCTGAGGTGCACTGGAGCCAAGGTAGATGGAAAGATTGTCAACATACGTGAGAAACTCACCACCGGCAGTGTAGTGGAGATCCTCAGCAGCAAAAACCAGAAGCCCGCTTCCGACTGGCTCAACTATGTGGTCACATCGAAAGCCAGAAGCAAGATCAAGCAGAAACTTAAAGAGGAGGAGCTGAAGAAGTCCAAACTTGGCCGCGAACTTCTCGAAAGGCGTCTGAAGAACTGGAAACTGGAGATTACTGACGATATGCTTATCCCCATAAGCAAACACTTCGGACACAAGGAGGTAGTGGCTTTCTATGAGGCCATAGGTGAAGAGAGGATAGATATGATGGACATCAAGGAGTTCATCACATCATATGAAGAACGGAAAGCTGAAGAGGCACTTGCAGCCAGCGCAGCCAAGAACTATGAAGATGGTCGCAAGAAAAAGGGTGGCGACTCGGACTATCTCATCATTGACGGCAAACTCGGACAGGTCGGTTATAAGATGGCCAAGTGCTGCAACCCTATCTTCGGAGATGAGGTCTTCGGTTTCGTATCGATAAAAGAGGGGGTAAAGATTCACCGTATCTCCTGCCCCAATGCGGCCAGACTCATAGAGAACTACCCATACCGCATCCAGAAGGTCAAATGGAGAGAGGACTCCAAGACATCGGGATTCCAGGCCCTTCTGAAAGTGGTCATCGATGACGCATCGGTATATGCAAATCTTCTCGGCATCATCAACGGATTCAACATCTCCATCCGTTCGTCAGCGATGATAGAGAGGGACAACAAGAGCCGTGGCGAATACGATGTGAAGATACAGGTCTCTGTCGGCGACAACAAACAACTCGACAAGATCATCTCCACCTTCCGCAAGACCAAAGGGGTGGTCACCGTCACCCGTAACTAACCCCTCCGTCGACCATTCCGGGGCAGAATGACCTGTTTTGCCCCCGATTACCATCAGCGAACACCATTCCGGGGCAGAATGACCTGTTTCGCCCCCGATCGCTATCCGCAAACACCATTCCGGGGCAGAATGACCTGTTTTGCCCCCGATTGCCATCGGTGAACACAATTCCGGGGCAGAATGGCCGTTTTCGCCCCGATTGCCATCTGCGAACACGATTCCGGGGCAGAATGGCCGTTTTCGCCCCGATTGCCATCTGCGAACACGATTCCGGGGCAGGATAGCTTGTTTCGCCCCCGAATACCTTCTGTGAACACAATTCCGGGGCAGGATGACCTGTTTTGCCCCCGAGTGACCAGCCTTCTTTCTCGGCTGGGGTAAAGCCCCCGATTGCCATCTGCGACAGAACACCATCTTTTTGCCACCTAAACTTCACTAACCTTATGGTCCCGCGTCCATTTTTAGCCAATTTCGTGCGCGGGACAGGGTCCGGCGGAGGGAGTGTGACCGAAAATGATTATCTTTGGCGAAAGAAAACGCAATACGAGCACTAGAATATGAGCCAGCACCAGCACATACGAATCAAAGGGGCCAGGGTTAACAACCTGAAAGGGATAGATGTGGATATCCCCCGCGACCGCTTTGTCGTCATCACCGGTGTTTCCGGCTCAGGAAAATCGTCCCTTGCCTTCGAGACCCTTTTTGCCGAGGGACAAAGGCGCTTCGCAGAGAGTATCTCATCATTTGCCCGACAGTTCCTCGGGAGGATGTCCAAACCGGATGTGGAGAGCATCACCGGAATCCCCCCCGCTATCGCTATTGAGCAGAAGGTCAACACCCGCAATCCCCGCTCTACAGTAGGGACCACCACAGAAATATACGATTACCTCCGCGTAATCTTTGCCAAGATAGGGCGCACCTATTCCCCCATAAGTGGTGAAGAGGTGGTCTGCGACTCAATGGAGAGTGTAATGCTATACCTACGAGACAAGAGCGGCACCCTCTACCTGATGGCGGATCTGAAGTGGGAAGAGGAGAAGTACCGGATTGAAAAGCTACTCAATCTGAAGGAGGAGGGATTCTCCAGGGTGTATATTGCCGCAGAGAGGAGACCCGATGAGAGCAACGCCCCTCAAGGGGGGAAAGCCCAATTGGGAGAGGTGGTCAGGATAGACGCATTGCTCTCAGATATGGAGAAATATGCCGGACGCGAGGTGATGCTGATGGTGGACCGTATCCTGCTGGGCGAAGGGGCGACAGAAGATGAGGAGACAGCAGCGCGTCTTATGGACTCGATCAAAAGTGCATTTGAAAAAGGGGAAGGGACAATCCACAGCGTTATTGTCGATGAGACCAATATAACAGCACGCCGCTTCTCTACCCTGTTCGAGGCAGACGGGTTGAGATTTGAGAAGCCCCAGGAGTGGATGTTCAATTTCAACAGCCCACTTGGTGCCTGCCCTGTTTGCGGTGGCCTTGGGCAGATTATCGGCATAGATGAAGCACTGGTGATTCCCAATGCAGCCCTCTCTGTATATCAGGATGCCATTGCCTGTTGGAGGGGCAATACAATGTCCTACTTCAAGGAGCAGCTGATCCTCAACGCACATAAATTCGATTTCCCGATACACACACCATACAACCTCCTTACAGCAGAGCAGAAAAGGATCCTTTGGGAGGGGAATGAACACCTCTTTGGGATAAACGATTTCTTCAAGGAGCTGGAGGCCAAAAGGTACAAGATTCAGAACAAATATATGATAAGCCGCTATTCCGGCAGGACTGTCTGCCGCGAATGTGGCGGGCACAGACTCAAAAAGGAGGCACTCTATATAAAGGTGGGGGGAAAGAGCATTGCTGACCTTATGGATATGAATATCGGGGAGCTGTCGCAATACTTCAGGGAACTGACCCTCACCGATTACGAAAGGTCCATCGTCTCAAAGGCAATAAATGAGGTAACACTACGACTTACCTGCCTGGAGAATGTGGGTCTCTCCTACCTCACACTCGGGCGCAGATCCAACACCCTCAGTGGTGGGGAAAGCCAGAGGGTCAATCTCGTGAGCTGCCTCGGCAACAGTCTGACCGGATCGATGTATGTCCTCGATGAGCCAAGTATCGGTCTCCACCAGAGGGATACACAGAGGCTCATATCTGTTCTGAAACAACTGCGGGATATTGGAAATACAGTGATAGTGGTCGAACACGATGAGGAGATTATCCGTGCTGCTGACTGGCTTATCGATATCGGCCCACACGCCGGTATCCACGGAGGGGAGATAGTCTACCAGGGCCCGCCCCCTTGTACCCCTTCAGAGGAAAACGGACACGAAAACGGCACTTTCTGTGCCCAAACTACTCCAGAAACCGCAAACGGACACGAAAACGGCACTTCCCATGCCCAAAATTCTCATTCTCTCACACTCCAATACCTGGGTGGTGAGAAATCTATCCCGATTCCCGAAAAGAAGAGGGGCTGGGCATACAGCATTGAGGTGTGCGGAGCCTGTGAAAACAATCTGAAAAATATAGACGTGAAGTTTCCGCTCCGCGTTATGACAGCCGTAGTAGGTGTCAGTGGTTCAGGCAAATCCACCCTGGTCGGCGACATCCTCTACCCAGCCCTCTCAAGGCATCTTGGCCAGACGGGGCCCAAACCCGGGGCACATAGGGAGCTGCGCGGTGACCTGGATAGGATAACATCTATAGAGTATGTAGACCAGAACCCTATAGGGAAAAGTTCACGTTCCAACCCTGCAACATATCTGAAAGTATATGACGACATCCGCAAACTGTTCTCAGAGCAGCCATATGCCAAGATGAACGGATACGGGCACTCCCATTTCTCATTCAATATCGATGGTGGCCGATGCCCTGAATGCCAGGGAGAGGGTGTCATCAAGATACCTATGCAGTTTATGGCCGATATCACCACAGTCTGCGAATCGTGCGGTGGCAAACGATTCCTGCCAGATATTCTCGAGGTCAAATACAAAGGGAAAGACATCAACGACATACTCAATATGTCTGTCGATGAGGCAATAGAGTTCTTCTCATCACAAGGTGAGCCTGCAGCAACACGTATTGCCGAGAAACTCAAACCTCTCCAGTATGTGGGTCTCAATTATGTACAGCTCGGACAAAACAGCAGCACCCTTAGCGGTGGCGAGAGCCAGAGGGTAAAACTTGCATCATTCCTGGGAAAAGACAACGACTCCAAGGGGTCTATCCTCTTCATCTTCGATGAGCCGACTACAGGACTCCACTTTGACGACATAAGCAAGCTCCTCAACTCCTTCAATGCCCTGCTTGACAAAGGTCACACGATAATAGTAGTGGAGCACAACCCCTACATTATCGAGGCTGCCGACCATATTATCGAACTTGGACCCGAAGGTGGTGACGAAGGGGGTTACCTATGCAGAGGGTAGTATAGGGACTGAAGCTTCTCAGGACTTCGATTTGGAGGCTATATACCTCTTTATCCCATGGACCAGACCATAAGCCATAGGGGTACCGAATAGTGCCTCTATAATCAGTTTGCTGAAATACTGGAACACTATCATCAGCATAAGATCTCTACCTGAGACTGTCCCGGCAAAGGCTATCAGGACAAATGGCACTGAGTCAAAGATGTAACCCACTGTAGAGCTACCTATCGTTCTGAGCCACAGCCAGCGTCCTCGGGTCCGGATCTTTATCCTCTCCATCAGCCAGGCGTTTGAGAGTTCACCCAAAAGGAAACCGGCCAGGGAGGCCAAGACTATTCTGGGGACATATCCGAAAAGATGGTTATACGCCTCTTCTGTCGCAGACATATAGTCCGGAGATGGAAGAAGTACCCCCAAATAGGTAAAAACCACCATTATGATATTACACAAAACAGTGAGAAGGATTATTTTCCTCGATGTTTTGAATCCCCATATCTCAGTAAGTACATCCCCAAGCATATAGGCAAAAGGGAATGTGAGTGTCCCGGCATCAAAATAGAAAAGATCAAAGATGCCGATCACTTTTACCGCCATTATATTTGATACCAGATAGAGTGTGACGAAGAGTGCCGTCACTACCATAAGGGATGTATCAAAAAATGCTCGGTTTTTTAAAGGGTTGTCCGATACCTTGTTCATAAGATTATTCTTCGCTCTTTAGACGCTCTGCGTTCTCTGCGATGGTAAGCTGGTCGATAACCTCTTGGATAGCACCGTCCATAAAGACTGGTAGGTTATACATGGTGTAGTTGATACGGTGATCGGTCACACGTGACTGTGGATAGTTGTATGTACGGATCTTGGCCGAGCGGTCACCGGTAGATACCATGGTTTTTCTCTTGGCTGAGATCTCGTTCAAGTATTTCTCATACTCCATATTGTAAAGACGGGTACGGAGCTCGGCAAGTGCCTTGTCAAAGTTTTTGAGCTGAGATTTCTCATCCTGACACTGAACCACGATACCTGAAGGGATGTGGGTAAGACGGATAGCCGAGTAGGTGGTATTCACTGACTGTCCACCAGGACCTGATGAGCAGAAGGTATCTTTACGGATATCGTTCATATTGAGCTCGATATCAAACTCATCAGCCTCAGGAAGTACTGCCACTGATGCCGCTGAGGTATGAACACGGCCCTGTGTCTCAGTCTGAGGAACACGCTGTACGCGGTGAACACCCGACTCATATTTCAAGATACCATATACACCTTCACCTGACACTTTGCAGATAAGCTCTTTGAAGCCACCTGAAGTTCCCTCCGACTGGTTGGTAATCTCGAGTTTCCACCCCTTCTTCTCCACATATTTTGCATACATTCTGAACAGGTCACCGGCAAAGATTGCAGCTTCATCACCACCAGAACCACCACGAATCTCGATGATGGCATTCTTCGAGTCCTGAGGATCCTTAGGGATAAGAAGAAGTTTGATCTTCTCCTCCATCTCAGGAAGTCCAGCCTCAAGCATGCTTACCTCCTCTTTGGCCATCTCACGAAGATCTTCATCTTTCTCGTTCTGAAGGATCTCTTTAGCATCGTCAAGGTCCTGTACCATTTTACAGAACACCTTTCCGGTCTCAATGATAGGTGCCAACTCTTTATACTCCTTGTTCAACTGCACGTATCTCTTCATATCAGACATTACGTCTGGGTCAGATATCTGTGCAGACAGGCTATCGAATTTGCCTTGAAGGCTCTTAATTTTCTCTACTAGTGAATAGTCGCTCATAATGTTTCAAAATCAGGCTGCAAAGATAGTTATTATTGTGATTATAACAAGAGAGCGTTTTCTGTAACTTCATAAGGTATTTGTAGTCATTATATGTGGTGCTAGTCTCCTGGTTCTGACTTGAGAATGTAAATTCTAATGTGCAGAGACGATTTGTCTGATAAGGTAAATATCCATAGTTAAAATAAAATGGGTCTGCATGTATGATATAATTTCAAAATTTGATAGCCAGTATTTTGAAAAACCGATATATATGCATAACTTTAGTGCTATAATTGTAAAACAACAGGCCTATGAAAAATCTTAATTTCTACGAATCACCAGCTGTAGAGGTTATAGAGGTGATTACAGAGTGCGGATTCGCACAGTCCGAAACAAATCAGCCAAACTGGAACGGATTTGATAATGAAGAACAATGGTAAAACACAATGTCTAACTTAAAATGAAGATGGAAATGAAAATCAGAAATTTGTTTATAGCTGTTATGACATTGGTAGTAACAGTTTCAAGTTGTCAGAAAATAGAGAGAGATATCACTGATAACTATGTAAAAGTGGAATTCACTATGGGGAACAAACCCTCTTTTGGCGGCGATAGCCAGACTAAGGCTGTAAAGACCGGTTGGAATGATAACGATATGGTCGTGTTTATGTTCAAGCCCAGCGGTGAAAACTGGTATCATCAAGAGATAAGTGGACATAAAGGTCTTAGGGTCTTTTATATCAAGTATAAAAGTTTGGTATGGTCAGACCTTGAGATAGTGCAGGGTGTAATTGATATTTTGGGAACAAGTGGAGAATATATAGCAATACACCATAGAGGAGAAATGTTTACCGATGGGGGCAGCGGTATGGCTAGTGATGCTACTACCACCCATTTCACTAAATCAGATGGGAAAAATAGTGGTACTTGGTGGCTTAATGATGGTCTTAATGGTGTATATCCGCTACATAACTACCCAGGTGGTGAGATAATGATTGGAAAAGGTACTTATACTATAAATGACGGACAGATGAGTTTGTCTACAGTAAATATGTCTTTGGATCCAAGAATATTTCAAATCTCTTTATATCCAAATTTGAAAAATGGGGAGGGTACTACTGTCTTGCCAAATGGGCATCACATTCTTTACTCTGATGAATTTACCCTTACTGTTGGAAATGGTACAGGTGCATATCTTAATGTTGTGGCGATGAAGGCTGGAGAAAACTTTTTGTCATTCAATCCGGTATCAAATGACAAATTTATATTTGATCGTACGTACGCTACAGGTGATGCTACTCCTGTATTTAATGGTAATGATAATTCTTATTGTTTTGCATTTAAAGCAAATGCAGATATACAGGATGGACCCAATTGGGATTTTCAAGTAAAATATACTACACCGGCGCCAAAAGCCAAAAATTATTGCTTCCAACTGACTCTTCCGTCTGCAGGTAAAAGTCTGCAAGCAGGTAAGGCATACAGGCTTCCTGATAATGGATGGGGCGAATTAACATATTAAGCATAATTTTCCAGAAGAGTCGTTAGTGCCACTTGGGCGCAGACGCATCCGAATACTGCAGGTAGGTACGATATGGTGCCTACCTGTGATTTTTTATTGCGTTCCACTTCGGGGTCTTGTGCCACGATGGCGTCGCGGTCGGGAAGCTCTTCTGAAAAGACCACTTTGAACCCTTTTGAGATCCCCACCTTGCGGAGTTTCTTTCTGAGGATGTAGGCCAATGGGCAGTTGTACGATTTTGAGAGGTCTGCCACGCGCACTTTGGTGGCATCATATTTGGCACCCGAACCCATCGATGAGACGAGCGGTATTGCGTTAGCGACACAATGTGAAATAAGGGCAATTTTGGGGGCAAGGGTGTCGATGGCATCTACAAGAAAATCGAGCCCCTGTGCAGGGATGTGCTGCGCAACATTCTCCTCAGTGAGGTACTCTTCTACGATGGTGAGCTCGAGCTCCGGATTGATGTCGAGAAGGCGACTGGCCATCTGCTGTGCTTTGGATTTTCCGATGGTGGAGGTTAGGGCCAGGAGCTGCCTGTTGCGATTGGTGTCGCTCACTGTATCGGAATCGAGGATAAGCATCTTCCCGACGCCGGCACGGGCAATCATCTCCGCAGCGTATGCACCCACACCGCCGAGTCCGATAACTGCTACTGATGCATTGCGAAGCTTTGCAATACCTTCTTCACCCACAAGCATTTGAGTCCTCTCCAGCCAATTGTTCTCCATAGCTTGTGCAATATTAAAGTTTGCCCTCCCTTTCCAGTTTCTTCGCCTCATCCCAAATCTCATCCATCTGTGCAAGGGTCATATCCCTAAGGTCACGCCCCTGACGGATAGTGTGCTCCTCGAGATAAGTGAAGCGGCGGCGGAATTTTGTGCAGGTTCTGTCGAGGGAAGTATCAGGGTTCAATTCGTAGAGGCGTCCTGCATTGATGACAGAGAAGAGGAAGTCTCCGAACTCCTCCTCTGCCCTGCGGCGGGTAGCCTCATCTGCCCCATCAAGGGCTATGGCGTCAAGTTCATTGCGGAACTCCTGCAGCTCCTCAGCCACTTTGTCCCACACCTGCTCACGCACCTCCCAGTCGAAGCCCACTGCACGGGCCTTATCCTGCATCCTGTATGCCTTCAGAAGTGATGGCAATGAATCGGGAACACCTGAAAGTACCCTTTTGTTGCCATCCTTCTCTTTCATCTTGAGCTGCTCCCAGTTCTGTACCACCTGCTCGGCCCCTGAGACCTGCGTCTCCCCGAATACGTGAGGGTGACGGAAAATGAGCTTTTCGCACAGAAGGTCAATGACCTGGGCAATGTCAAAAGTTCCATTCTCCGAGCCTATCTTCGCATAGAATACCACATGGAGAAGGAGATCTCCCAACTCTTTGGCAATATTGTGGTCATCCTGCTTCATAATGGCATCACACAATTCGTATGTCTCCTCTATTGTCTGAGGTCTGAGGGACTCCATTGTCTGCTTCCTGTCCCAGGGACATTTCTCCCTCAATTCATCCATAACATCGAGCAAACGCCCGAATGCCTGCATCTCTTTTTCTCTATTTTTCATTTTTGGAACTTTTATTGGGGGCAAAGATAGCAATTTATAAGATTGTTTTCTTAACTTTGCCCTTTAGTGAATATTCATTAATTAATTTACAATTATATCATGTACAAAGACATTAAATTCGTTAGCGCTGACGAAGCTGTTAAAGTGGTTAAATCTGGTGACCACATTCACTTCAGCAGTGTAGCAAGTGCACCAAAAGTGCTTATCGACGCACTTTGCCGCAGAGGCGACGCAGGTGAACTGAGAGATGTTCGCATCCACCACCTTCACACTGAGGGCGAGGCACCTTATACCGATGCAAAATACGAAGGTGTATTCTTCCACCAGGCATTTTTCGTAGGTGGTAACGTACGCAAAAGTGTTCAGGCAGGTTATGCTGACTACATTCCAATTTTCTTGAGCGAGACTCAGAAACTTTACAGAACAGGTGCTGTACCTTGTAATGTAGCTATGGTTCAGGTTTCTCCTCCTGACAAACACGGATATGTATCTCTTGGTACTTCAGTAGATGCCACCCTTGCAGCTATCGAGACAGCAGAATATGTAATCGCAGTTGTCAACAAACACGTTCCTCGTGCTTTCGGTGACGCTATGATTCCTGTTTCTATGATTGATATCTTTGTAGAGCACGATTCAGAGCTTGAGCCTGCCCACTTCTCTGAGCCATCAGCTATCGAGACAGCTATCGGTAACAACTGTGCTGCCCTTATCGAGGATGGTGCAACCCTTCAGATGGGTATCGGTGCTATCCCTAACGCAGTGCTTGCACAGCTTGGCGGTCACAAAAACCTTGGTATCCACACTGAGATGTTCGCTGACGGCGTTCTTCCTCTTGTAGAGAAAGGCGTTATCAATGGTGCTGAGAAAGCTATCGACAAAGGTAAATTGGTTTCTACATTCCTTATGGGTTCACAGAGAGTTTATGACTTCATCGACGACAACCCTATGGTAGCTATGATGGACGTAGGATACACCAACGATCCATTTATCATCGCCAAGAACCCTAAAGTGACAGCTATCAACTCTGCTCTTCAGGTGGACATCACCGGTCAGGTTTGTGCTGACTCACTTGGCACCAAATTCTACTCAGGTGTTGGTGGACAGATTGACTTCATCTACGGTGCATCTATGTCAAAAGGTGGTAAAGCTATCATCGCTATGCCTTCTGTAACCAACAAAGGTGTGAGCAAGATTTCTCCTATCCTTACCCCTGGTGCCGGTGTAGTTACTACAAGACAACACATCCACTGGTTCGTGACTGAGCACGGTGCTGTTAACCTTTATGGCAAATCACTTCAGGAGAGAGCAAAACTTATCATCAGCGTAGCTCACCCTGACCACAGAGAGGAACTTGACAGAGCTGCTTTCGAAAGATTCGGCCCTCACTTCCACTTCGTAGGTTAATATCCGATACTACATAAAAATACCCTCCGCTCTTTCAGAACGGAGGGTATTTTTTATTATCTGGCTTAGTATATATATTCTCTCTTACCGGAGAGCCAGTATTTGGCCCAGGCATTGATAAGCTCGTTCTCGTCTGAGGTCCAGGCTTTCTGATATAGTCTCTTCACCTCGTCAAGCCATGCGTGGCTACGGAGGGTATCGCACCCTACATCCACAGTGCCGCCAGCCTCATAATACATCTCACGTGAGGTGCTTGAGATACGGGCATAGCGCCCTGTATTTGGCTTCAAGTGCTCATTCTCCATCTCGTTCACATAGAACTGAAGGTGCTCTTCTGTACATGTGCTGTCCACCCTTGGGAAATGGGCTGCATCTGCAAGATACACTGTCACACCATCTTTAAAAACATATGGTCTGAAGTGATTTCTCACATACATAGCCTCATACACCACGCCTTTTACAGGGAATTGTGCACCTGACTGCCATTTGATAAAGTTCGACAATCTCTTGATATCCTCATAACGGAGCGTATCTGTCGCAGCATAAACAGCATTGAGAATCCACATCGACAACTGTCTTGGTGATGGGTTGAGCATATAGACAAGACCCTTTTTAGGCTTGTTGATCTTCACATCCACATCTGTATAGTATTCGTACAGCTTCACAGGAAAACCTTCCCATCCTGGGATCTCAGTGTTTTCGCCAAGATATTTCTCAGCCATATATGCCGAAGCAAGTACATCGGCGCTGCGGGCATCCATCACTTCAAGACTATCCTTCAGATATGCACGCATCACAGGATCATCATATTTTCTCCAAGTCTGGTCACCGCAAGATGTGAAAAGGATGGCGAATAGCGCCAATAGAAAAATTTTTCTCATAATTATTGAATTAGGTGATTATTCCAATATAGTGGGTTCTTCAGGCAATACTGTCTTATTCAGACACTCGGGACACCAGTGCCCTCCCCGAAGGACAGAATTGGGTGACATCTCAAACTCATTGCGACAAGAGCATCTCCATCGGACAGGGGTAAATATATCCCCTGGGGTATATTCTGTCGCCAGGCATTGCCCACCCTTCGGCAGTGCAGACTTATGAAGATCCGTGATGGTCCATTGCTGCGCAGGTTTGCTCTCATCGAAACCCAAATCGGGAAGCAGTGCCTCTTCGGATGGTCTGCTGTAGTCAAATGTACTCCAGTCCCCTATCTCTTTCCACATCCTCTCCGAGCCGAAGTGGGCATCAATCCTCTTTTCAACTCCGTATTTGAGCCAGTAGAGCGTCCCGAGAGGATCAGTAGTAGCGAGATGTTTCATAAAGGCCTTGATGGCAAATGCCGGGACAATTGCCGCCAATGAAAAATACCACGGAACCCTTTTTTTCAACCTTCTGAAATACTCTTTTGCATCTATATTCTCTCTGAAATGAAGCATCTCCTCGAGGCGGTCAGCATCCGTGTACCACTGACCGTGAAAATTTTGGGTAGCAAACCAATTTCTCTCAAAGACCTTCTCCACAGGTGGGCAGGATATGGCCTCCAGGAGCATTTTCTCAAACTCGTAATTGGTAAGTCTATAGGAGGGGCCGCTGCTCAGATTATAGAAACCTCCCCAAAATTCTTCCGGAACCCAATCCTCACACACATTGGCAAGTACCCTGCCTGAATCCTCCACTGTGCTCCATTCGAGCACCCCGCTGAATGGGACGTGGAAAGTGATAGGATCATTGGCTTTGGTCAGAAGTTCCGGGTAAAGCATGCCGCTCTGCCTTATAGATACCCATTTTTTGAGTCCTGACTCGGCAAAGACAAGCTCCGCTATACATTTGGAGAGTGAGTAATAGTCGTGTCTGCTGGCTTTGACAGAATCGCCACATCGTCCCCAGTGGTAAGGGGGTTCGTGATGACCGGTCTGGGCCACTGAGCCGATATAGACTACACCTATATCATCCTTATTGGGCTGCGCCTTCACCGCATTCACCACATTATGTGCTGAGCCAATATTGACCTCCATCGTCCTCTTAGGATGACGGTCGGCGGCCGGAGAGACCATCCCGCCTACGTGGAGGACATAGTCAGCACCCTCAACACATCTGAGCACATCCGCATAATTAGTCAAATCACCCCACACGATCTGCACGTGGGGGTGATTCATATATTTCTTTAATTTTTTCTGATTTTTTTTGCTTGGACGGGCCAATATGGTCACATCAAACCTGTCGCTTCTGGAGAGAAGCTCCTGAAAACCTGCCCAGCCCATATTGCCGGTGGCACCAGTCAGGAAAACTCTCTTACGGTCAGGCTTTCTCATACTCCTCAATCCAAACCTCAAATGATATTGGGCAGTAAGGGGGAATTCCAGAGCCGTTTTCAAGGTTACCATTGCCACCATACCCCAAATCTGAAACGAAGAAGACGAAGCATTTGTCTCCGTATGTCATCCCTCCTGAAGTGAGTGCCTTACAGAAACCAAGGACAAGATCCTCCTCTTTTTCAATGGTTTCAGGGTCCACATTATAGATAACACTCATAGAGTTGTACTCCTCCATAGGGTTATAGAGGTCGTATTTTTTGGCAGTATCCTCAATATTGGTATCAAACACTCTACCATTAAGGAGACGTCCCACATATTTCACCCTTATAGCGTTGCCGTCAGCAATGGTATCAGCATATTCACTGGCATGTATCTTTTTGAAGTAGAAACCTTGGCTCAAAGAGTCCATACCTTCAAAATATTTATTGGAGAACTGCTGAAGCTGCTCATATTCATACTCCTGGATATCTGGCACCACCTTGAGGAGCTCTATACTATATACGATAGGGGCCGATGTCGATGTGAATGCATAGGTACTGTTGGTAGTATTTGTCCAAGGGGCAACTACAGAGAGTGTCTTCTCCCCTGGTTTCATATTTTTAAGAATGTCGCAAAGAGGATCACTGACATCGCCTGTCCTAATAGGCCACACAAATGGCTCATAAATGCTTGATTCCTCATATGTACCCAGCTGCTTCGCAATAGAGTCATAGTTATATGCAGCATAGTCTCCTGTTGTGTACTGGGCTGTATATCTGACAAAGCCATACATACTGTCAGAAGGGTTTGTACCGGTACCGGTCCCTGACCTCTCTACGATATATGTACTGTCCCCCAGTCTCTCTGCATTTTCCCATCCGTTTGTCCTGATGAATGCGTTAAAAATTCGTTCCTGGATATCCTCAGTTTTCTCATCCACCTCTACCGCACACGAGACGGCAAGATATGCAACCATAGAAAACAGGACAACTCCCCACAATTTGATTCTTTTCATTATGAACATCTATTGTTTAATTACTCTTTCGACCCATATTTCATATGCTAAGGCCGACAATCTTGGTATATTATATTGTTTCTGGGCTCCAAATCCCAGATCTGCAGCAAAAAGGATAATGCAATGCTCTCCCTGATGAACCCCCTCCAGTCCGTAGACCAGCCCCGGAATAAGTTCACCATCAGACAGAGTGGCCTTCATCACTGAGTAATCCGGATTTGTCACCACAAGTCCAGACTGCTCTGCCACCGCTTCAAGATTGGTGGCAAAAATCATACTCGGAGAGTTATTGAAAACATAGCCCGCATAGTAGAAATGGATGGAATCACCCTTCTCTGCCATAGGCTCACTCTCATTCCTGCTAAGGACAACTCTGTTAGAGCCATTGTTTCTGACTACCGTTGAGTCTCTGAATGTGGTGCTGATATACGAATCAATCTTCTCCTCCTGGCTTATCAACGTCAGTTTGACATCGTTGGAGCAGGCGGCGAAAATCAATATCGACAACACCAGTATTACCCTCTTCATACTCATTTTACGGCACATAGGCACAACAAATAGCGTGCCTTTATATTACTCTCTTTCAGCTAAAAATGCTTTCAGCGATTTTTCAAAATATTCAGGAACCTCCTCAACAGGGATGAAAAGTCTACCCCCCGATGCCCTTTCATGGCCACCACCATTGAAGTAGCTCCTCGACAATGCATTGACCGAAACTCCACCCTGGGATCTGAGAGATACCCTGATAAATTCGTCACTCTCTGTAAACATTGCCGACACCTCTACCCCTTCTATTAAAAGTGGCAAATTTACAAAACCTTCAGAATCTCCTTGCAAATAATTGTACTCTTTCTGGATTTTTTTTGACAGAACCATATATGCAGCACCGAGTTCGGGCAAAACTACCATCTGATTGCGGAGCATCTCCCCCATAAGTCTCATCCTTGACTCCGAATAGCTGCCAAAAACTCTCTTGCCCAGATCATCGAGAGAGACCCCCCTTTCCAGAAGGAGTGAGGCCATTTTGTAGGTAGATGCAATGGCAGAATTCTTGAAATTATTGGTATCTGTAAGCATCCCTGTTGCAAGAGCTTCTGCACATTTATAAGGCATTTTTTGGACATCATTGGAGATGGAAGTGGTCTCCATCAGAACGTAAAACAGAAGTTCACAAGTCGATGAAGTTTTTACTGTAGAACAGACCAGATCGAAAGATTCAACCTCCGGAGATGGGTGATGATCAATGAGTACCTTGGTGGCACTGCTTGAGCTGATCAGCTCTTTTAGCCCCTCAGTCCTCCCAAGATTATTGAAATCAAGACACAGTATAAGGTCTGCAGATCCGACCGACTCTGTCACAAGTTCGGGATTCTGGGTATATACCTGATAATCGCTGTCAGCATCAAGAAAAGAGAGGAAATCGGGATACTTGCTGGGGAGAAGTACCTTAGGATTTTTCCCTTTCATCTCCAAATAACTTCTCATTCCAGTCACCGAACCGACCGAGTCTCCATCTGGATTGAAGTGTCCTACTATCACTATATTAGTGGCATTTTCCACTAACTTTTCCAACTGTTCTACAAACTCTTTTACCATTTCAAAAAATTTATTCCTCCGCAAAATTAAAAATATATTGCAAGTCCTAATTATTATTTTTACTTTTGTGGGTCAATTTACGTATTGAAGACAATAATAAATCATAAAATAAATGAAAGCACTACAAAAAATCTTAACATTGGTTGTATTCCCTGCAATTATCGTTGTATTGGGTTACCTTCTAGTAGCAAGCATTATGAAACCTGTAAGGTTCGAACAGGAAGTTGACAAGAGAAAAGATGTAGCAGTTGAAAGACTTAAAGCTATCCGTACTCTTGAAGTAGCATTCAAAGGCGAGCACGGCAGATTCACCGCTTCTTTGGACTCATTGGTTGATTTCTACAACAATGGTGAAATGACAGTGGTAAGACAAATCGGTTCTATGGACGACTCTTTGGCAGTAGCACAGAAAAGAGTACGCCGTGACACTATGAAGGTTGCCATCAAAGACACCCTTTTCAAAGATCAGCCTAACTTCATCGTTGACTCTATCAAATACATTCCTTACGGCAATGGTAAAGAGATCACAATGGACGCTGTTATCAAATCTGTATCAGGTGTAAACGTTCCATTGTTCGAGGGTACAATCTCTTATGATGACCTTCTCCGTGGTCTTGACAGACAGCTTATCATCAACCTTAAAGCTGCTCAAGAGGATCTTGGCAGATACACTGGTCTTAAAGTTGGTAGTGTAACTACTCCTAACAACAACGCTGGTAACTGGGAATAGTAAAACATATATGGCTAACATAGCTGATAGATTAACCATTCAAATTGATTTGAGTGGTTTTTCTTTTAAAATAACTGACCTAACTGGTGGGACACTTTTCTCGGGAGAGAAGAGTTTCCCATCTGTGTCGTCATATGGTCTTGACTTTGAGGCAATACTGAAAAAAGAGCTATCTTCATTCTCTGCCCTCGGGAAAAAGAACAATGGGACCGATGTCTATGTGGCTACACCTAAATTCACACTAATCCCTACACACCTATATATAAAAGGTGAGGAGAACAAAATACTCTCCCAAGTGCACAAAATCGGAGAGTTGGATGAAGTGATGAGTGTAGAGATCCCCCAATATCAGGCGACACTCATATACGCCATCCCCAACAGCATAACTTCACGCATCTTCAAAATCCAGAAGAAAGCCAAATACTACCCTTCAGTATACGGAATGTTGCAGAGAATGCTGAACAATACAGACAATAACAAAATATGTGTATGCTTCTCCAAAGAAGATGTACACATATCGGCAGCAGAGGGTAACAGACTATTATTGGCCAACAGTTATCCTGCAAAAGATTTTGTAACTGCCCAATACTACCTGTTTCTGGTAATCAAAGAGGTGATGTTCAACCCTGAATTCACCACTCTTCAAGTAATGGGTCCCCTTACAAAAAGCCAGACAAAGGATCTGTCAAAATACTTCAAAGGGGTCTGCACATTTTAATCGGCGCTAACCTGACACTATGAGAATAATCGGCGGCAATCTCAAAGGTAAAACGATACTACCTCCCAATGGCTTTATGGCACGTCCCACTACAGACTTCGCCAAGGAGGGTCTGTTCAATATGCTTATCAACGAGTTTGATCTCTCTGAATGCAGAGTTCTGGACCTCTTTTCCGGGACAGGGAGCATCTCCTACGAGTTTGCATCAAGAGGCTGCCCTGAAATATACTCCATCGAGATGAATCCCCTTCACTCAAGCTTCATAAAAAAGAGTTCCGCCAAATTGGGGATTAAAGGGATGCAGGTGGTACGTCACAATGTTTTCGACTTTATTGAAATCTGCAAAATAGACTTTGATCTGATTTTCGCCGATCCTCCATACGATATCGAAGGGCTTGACACTATTCCTGACAGAATTTTCTCCAAAGGGCTACTACGAGAAGGTGGAAGACTAATTTTAGAGCATCCAGGAAGTTACAACTTCGAATCACATCCCCATTTCGTTAAGGAGAAAAAATATGGCAATGTCCACTTCACTTTTTTTGAATAAAACGAAAAAAAAATTTGCAGATACAAAAATACTACCTATATTTGCAATCCCAAACGGGAACAAGACCTAATAAAATGGTGCGGTAGTTCAGCTGGTTAGAATATCGGCCTGTCACGCCGGGGGTCGCGGGTTCGAGTCCCGTCCGCACCGCTCCCAAGAAGAGTTCAGGAATCTGAACTCTTCTTTCTTTTTACCCCCCTCCAACCTCCCCCGTTAGGGGGAGGCCAAGTCGTAAGTTCCGACATCTAGTCCTGTCCGCACCACACATGCAAGAAATAGGGCAAAAACTCGTGTGACGGTGTTGTTTTGGGCTGTAATAGGCCTGCTTCGGGGACACACCTACAAGAAATCCAGCAAAAACTCGTGGGTGTGTGGCGAAAGGTGCTGTGATATCTGTGGCTTACCGGTTTTTGCCAGCGTCGAGTAGGGAAAAGTATACTGATGGAGTAGCGGCTGCGGAGATTAAGGTTCTGAAGGCCTAAGCACCCGCGCTTGATAGCGGGGGGACCGCCGCGTAAGCGGTGGTGGGAGTGAGCGGAGCGAACGCCTGAAGAACCTTAACTCCGAGCCACGACAAGAACTCCAAAAGTTGACATGGACATAGGAGAGTCTCGCAAGTTACACACCTGCAAGAAATCCGGCAAAAACTAGTGTGACGGTGACGCTTTGGGCTGTAATAGGCCTGCTTCGGGGACACACCTACAAGAAATCCAGCAAAAACTCGTGGGTGTGTGGCGAAAGGTGCTGTAACGCCTGTGGTTTACCGTTTTTGCCAGCGTCGAGTAGGGAAAAGTACACTGATGGAGTAGCGGCTGCGGAGATTAAGGTATCTTTATAGGATTAACTCAGCATTATCCCTGATGCCAGCAGCACTGACAATATCCAATAACTCCCGGCTTAGTGTTTTTGGGGTTACATTGTTCCGGATAACAAGCATATAGGAATGTACAATCTCCCTTTTTATGACATCCTGAGGGAGAAGTGTGACAAGAAGGTCGTTCCAATGCTTTTTATTGAGATGATATGCTGGAGTCACTGCAGAGAATTCATCACGTAGCTGAATAGCCCTATCAGGATGACATTTCACAGCAATATACTCCAATCTGGGAAGTATACAGCAGCAAAACATCCTCCCCCCTATCTTATAAACTACCGCATCGTCCCCGAAAGGCTGACACTCCTCCACAAGCGGAAGAGACAACAGAAAGTCCCTTACTTCCATTATGTCCATGGCACCCTATCCGAAATAATTGCCCCAATATTTGCGTTCATACTCATGCAGAGCACCATAATCGCCATTGATATATCTGTGAAGATATTCGTTATAACGTGCCACATCATAGCCACTGTTTGAAGATGAAGGGAGCGAGGCTGTTCTTGTCACACTGCGACGGCCAATCTCCTCCTCATGAAGAATCTCCCCATTGCTTCTGTTTTTAATTTGTCTGGAAGTAACCTCTGTCTCATTCCATTTGCTGGTACTCTGAGTACTTTCCGAGAAGTATATCGGCCCGGGGACCTCACGGGTTTCATACCTGGTATACTTCCATTGATACCCGCACTCAGGACATTTGAGAGTCTGGATATATGGGGTGGTAAGACGCACTGTGGATTTGAAATTCCTTGCCCTTGAAAAATGGGATATCTGCTTTCCATCCCTGTACTCTGTGGAGTTGTGTGTACCCACAGTTATACCTGTCCCCAAAGTAAATGATGGATCTGAAACCTGTATCTGGCACTCCACCTCATCCACTACTATAGGCTTATCCAACCAGGTACGACATCTGTTGCACCTTGAAGAGTCTATGGTATTGAACAGTAATGAGGCACCAAAGTTTGCAAAACCGATTGCCAACAGAGATGCCAGTATTGCAGCTATTATATAAAATCTTGAAATGTAGATGACCACAAAGAGCGACACCGGAACATTGAGGAGATACGATACTATCTTCAGGGTATCATTGGAGAAGGGGAGGGTGTATCTGACTATCACACATACAAGCAACGAAACGACAAAATTGAAGAGAATCAAAAGTCCCAGGATGGCCCACCTGTTATAGATACCGAATGTATACTCCAGACAGTATATGAGTTTGATCCAAGTCCTGTAGATGTTGCCTGGGGCTGTATAAATCTCCTTATGAACAGCTCTGCCGGTCCGGTACGCAGGGGCGTCCCCCCTTCTGGAGGCCTCAATTATCTCTCCCATATCGGGATTGACAGCAGCTCCCGGTTTGGAAGGGGTATATAGCTTGGTAAAGAAATTGTCGTAATAAAAATCTATCGGACACTTTTCCATATGCACCGCTATCTGGTTCTTGTCATAATAGATGATCAGACCGCTATCATCCCGTTTTTTATTGGTCTCAGTGTCCCAGGCAACATTAGTATGGCAAGAATATGTATATCCGTTGAAAGGGGATATGGCATATCCGACATAGCTGAACGGACGCCCCAGCACAGATTCGATGTACGAGCGTGAATATCCAAGAAGGGTAACAGGCAATTTTCCATCCTTCAATTTGAACCGCAGAACGTTATGGTCGTCCAGATCGGCTATCCCGGGATGGTTGGCGAAAAAACCTTCAAATATTGCAGGTCCATTGTACATCATAAATCTTATATGGAGATCCCCACCAGCGGTATTGAGAGTTCCTACACTTGTCTTGAATCTCTTGCCACTCTCATGCTGAAGGATGAAATAGCTTGGCTGAATACTATGCTTCCAGTCAAGCTTTTTCATATATTCAAACTTCCCTACAGCGACTAAAGTATATCTTCCGGGGGGATACGTCACCCTTTGATTAAAACTACCGCGAGGTGCATATGAATACTCTCTCTCTGTTACAAATGACATTTCATTCAATGCCACAGCCATAGTGGGGATATACCCTATACTGCCATCAGGAAGTTTGACAGTCAGCATAGCATCGTAACTGTCATAACCCAGCACCTCCACTTTCATCCCTTTAGGGAGGAGATATGCCGGCCAATCCTTTTTCAGTATCTCCAGGTCAGTATATTTGCTGTCATCATTGTCCAGATTGTCAATAAGGGCAAATGGGGTATTTTGGACAAGGATAGGCAAAACTTCCTGAGAGAAGAGAGATACATTGCTGAAAGCAAATAAAGCAATAATGAACTGGAAAATTCTTATCTTCATAGCCATATATAGATTTATACACAAATATAATCATTTGCATCTAAAGAAGTTTCATTAAATTTGCCTTATGAAATCGCCGCTATTCTCTATTGTCATCCCTGTCTACAACAGGCCACAGGAGGTCCAGGAACTTCTTGAGAGTCTAACATACCAGAAATCACACGATTTCGAGGTGATAATAGTGGAGGACGGTTCGCAGTCCGGCCAGAAATGTGACAAAGTGGTCAAAAGCTATGCAAACCGCCTTGACATTTCATATTATGAAAAGGAGAATGGAGGCCCAGCTGCCGCCCGTAATTTCGGAGCGGTCAAAGCGCAGGGCAAATGGCTTGTTTTCTTTGACTCAGATTGCCTTATTCCGGAGCAATACATCACCAATGCGACAAAAGAGCTCCAGGACCACGACTGTCAGCTTTTCGGAGGCGCAGACCGCTCCCATCCATCATTTACTCCGCTCCAGAAAGCCATCGACTATTCGATGACCTCTATTCTCACTACGGGCGGTATCAGGGGGAACAAAAAAAGTGCAGACAAATTCTACCCACGCACTTTCAATATGGGTATCAGGAAAGAGGTATTTGACCAGATCGGAGGATTCTCCAATATGCGATTCGGGGAAGATGTTGACTTCAGTTACAAAGTTAAAGAGGGTGGCTATGATAGCCGTTTGTTCCACGAAAACTGGGTATACCACAAACGCCGCAATACCTTCCGGACATTCTTCAAGCAGGTATTCAATTCCGGAATCGCCCGTATCCATCTTACCAGAAGACACCCAGGCACCCTGAAGATAGTCCACCTGCTCCCATCGGCTTTTGTCCTTGGCTCACTGTTTCTCATTGCGGTAGCACTCACTATTTGCCCTTGGGCAATAACCCCACTTCTGCTTCTGGCAATGATACTATGGGCAGATGCGACCTTAAGGACCAAATCCCTGTGCACAGGAGCACTAGCTGTAGCAGCATCATTTACACAGCTGACAGGATATGGTAGCGGACTTATTGCCGGGTGGTGGAATATATGCATCCGCGGCCGCCACGATTGGGCAGCATTCACCAAGAATTTCTACAGATAACAATTATTTTGATTTTACAGATCCGCTAACAGGGTCAAAATAGACCTTGCTGCTACTGAAAAGGCGCTCTATATGGCCACTATGCACCATTTCATCCACCGGCAAATGGTGCAGCGAAGGTGTATCTATAAGTGCAATAGTATCACATAGCGATATCGCTATGTCAAGTTCGTGAGTAGAGAAAAGTATGCATTTTCCCTCATTATGAGCCAAATCCGCCAACAGCGAACAGAGTTCATATCTGTTGGGCATATCGAGAAAAGATGTGGGCTCATCAAGCAATATCACGGGGGTCTGTTGCGCAAGGGCTCTGGCAATCATCACCCTTTGGCACTCGCCATCAGACATTCTGTCCAAAGTTCTGAGAGCATACGATTCCATCCCTACAAGAGAGAGGGATCTCATCACAATCTCCTCATCCTCGGGCAGCATCTTACCTATCCAGTTTGTATATGGTGCCCGACCCATAGAGACAAGATCACGACAAGAGAGGTTCGCTATACGTACACGTTCAGTATTTACAAAAGCTATCGTACGTGACATCTCAGCTGTAGAAAGGGTACTCAAAGGTTTTCCACCAAGGAATACCTCACCAGATGCATACTGGCCCAATCCTGTTATTGCTTTCAGGAGGGTGGATTTTCCTGTACCATTGCGTCCCACAAGGGCTGTCAATGTCCCTGCAGCAAACTCAAGGTTTACATCACTGAGCAGAACACGCTCGCCATATCCAACAGTAATATTCTCCAGTCTGATCATAATGCTCTATTTGTTTCGGATTACCACCCAGATCACTATCGGAATACCTAGCAGTGATGTTATTGTATTTATAGGTAAAGTCAATAATTTCGAGATCAGGTCGCAGAAAAGGAGGACAGATGCTCCGCAAAGTGCTGCTCCAGGCATCAGAACCCTATGGTCCGCCTCTCTAAAGAGGGCTCTGGCCACATGAGGCACAGCAAGGCCAACAAAACCTATCGGTCCACAAAAAGCGGTGACAGTACCAGCGAGGAGGGTGGTAGCAAAAAAAATAATCTGTCTTGAACGTTTGATATTCAGCCCCATAGTCCTTGCATAATTTTCCCCAAGCAGGAGGAGATTGAGCGGTTTGATAACCATAACCGAGAGTACAACACCAATGAGGACTGCCGGTATCATAAGCCATAGCTGCGACGCTGTCACATCACCCAAAGAGCCCATAGTCCATATCACGAATGACTTTAAGGCATCCTCATGACTCAAATACTGAAGCACTTGCACGATGGCACTCACACCTGAAGAGAACATCATTCCGAGAATGAGTATCACCATAATATCCTTTATTCTACGGCTCACCGCCGCTATAAATACCAAAATCAGTGCTGATCCGGCCCATGCTGCACCAGCTATACCGACAGCAGATCCTACAGAGTTGGCCGCCAGACCAAAAATAGGGGCACCCAAGATAAAAATGGCCACACCAAGGCTTGCTCCTGAACTAATACCCAGGACATATGGTCCAGCCAACGGGTTTCTGAAAAGGGTCTGCATCAGCAGGCCACTCAACGACAAGGCAACACCTGTAGCGACAGCGACCACCGCTTTTACCAATCTGATATCTTTAACAATCTTGGCTGTAGTGGGGTCAACATCTCCCCCAACAAGAGCTCTCCACACTTCTGACAAAGGGATACTGACAGCCCCTATCGCCACATCCAGGATAAAGAGGAGCAGTAGCGCAATCGACAATACAGCAAACAATATTGTATTTCTTCTATTCATCAGAACTATTCCAGTTTTCTGTAATAAGTAAATTCGACATCTTCCATCAACCCCGGATAGAAGATCTTCACCATATCAGAGAGTACTTTGTCAGGGTATATCACCCCCGATTCCCAAAAGTCATTTCCCCCTCCAGGGATATATCTGAGGTCACTTTTATACACCTGTCCATTTTTCACACAAGATGCATCTGCAAATTTCGGAAACTTTCTCCTCAAATCCTCAAGAGTACCTACCCCCTCCACATTGATCCACACATCTGCCTGGCTCACCAAAACAGCAGCCTCCTCCATATCTATAGGGAGGGACCTGTTGGAATCATTGTTCTTGTACACATAATCCCCACCTGCATCTCTGATAAGTCTTGCCATATAACTGGAGGTAAATGCCATAAACCAATTATCTCCATAAGGGGTATTTATCATCACTCCTGGCTTGTCACCTTCAATTTGAGAGACCCTCTCCATGAGGCTTAAATATCTTTCAGGTATCTGATTAAACACCTCCACCCCGGTATCCCTCTTGCCCACAAGTTCGGCAATGGCCACCAGCCACTCAGATTTGCCTAAAGGATCCTCTTCCATATATTCACCGACATATATATATGGGATTCCAAGTTCTCTCAGCTTACCTTCTATGACAGATGCCCCATTGACCCCATACAAGAGGACAACATCTGCCTGAAGCGCCACTATCATCTCAAAATTTACATTTGCATCATACCCTACATCTTTCACTTTATCACGATTCTGTACTACATATTGGTTAGTGACAAAATTGACACCGGAGACACCTACCACCCTCTCCACCTCAGATATTGACTCAAGCATCGCCACATATGTGGATGACATACAGACTATCCTCTCTGCATCTCCATTAATCACCTGTCCATTGAACCCTTTTGGGGCCTTCTCCCCATTACGTGCTAGAAAAACGTCAAAAGTAATATTATCAGCCCCTTGCCATGGGTTAATAATCCTCAAGACAGTACTCTGCGCCCCCTCAGCCCCTAAAATAGAGAACCCCTGAGCATACTCGGGGGTATAAATCTCCACATTGAAGTTATCCAAATCCGCCTCTCTTCCTGCACAGGATGAGAGGAATAGGGCCAACGATAGCAGTATATAGTACAATATTCTATTCATCAACCGAATACAATCCCCTTACCACATCCTCGATGATGTCAATTGTTTTCTCTACACCCAGAACAGATGTATTGAGACACATATCATAGGATGAGGCTGCTCCCCATTGCTTATAAGTGTAATAATTGTAATATTCAGAGCGACGCTTCTCACTCTGCTGGATATATGCTTCTGCCTCCCTCTCTGTAAGGTTATGAACCTTGGAGATACGGGCTATCTTGTCCTCCATATTGGCAGCAATGAAGACAGTAAACACATTCTCCTGATCCCTGAGTATATAGTCAGCACATCTTCCTACAAAAACTGAAGAATGCAGTGATGCAAGATTTCTTATCACCTCACTCTGGATGGAGAAGAGTTCTTCATTGCATAGAAATCCACCCTGTGGAAACATGCCGCCATGAATGGAAAAACCAAGACCAAAGAAGCCTCCAGCAATTTTGATTTTGGTCTTCTCATCCGCTTTTTCGAAGAGTTCCGGTGCTATACCACTCTCCTTGGATGCGTGATAAATCAGCTCCCTGTCATAAAATGAAGCATCAAGTCTTTTAGCAAGTGTAGCAGCTACATCCTTTCCACCACTACCGAGTTCCCTGCCTATGCAGAGAGAAAAATGTTTAAGCGGTCTGTTCATGGTTGAATGTTTTAAGGAATTGGTACAACAGCAGCGAGGCCACTACTGTAGATATAAGATCAGAGATGGCAAAACTCCACCACACACCACTCTCACCCATTATGAGAGGGAGTATATAGAGCAATGGTGACAAAAAAATCAACTGCCTCGAAAGTGAGAGGAATATCGATCTTTTCGGTTTGCCTATACTCTGGAAAAAGTTCGAAGTAACAAGGTTAATACCTATCAAAGGGAAGGCTATAACTATTATTCTCACACCTTTTGCCGCTTTCTCTATCAGATCGGGATCTGATGTGAAAGCAGAAACTACAGTCTTAGGGATAAGCATTCCTACCACAAAACTGGTAGTCATCACCAGCATTCCCCATTTAATGGTCTTGAAGAGCACCTCCTTGACCCTTTTATACTGGCGTGCACCATAGTTATATCCCGCTATAGGCTGCATACCCTGAGTGAAACCCATTACAATCATCATAAACAGGAAGACATACCTGTTCACGATACCGTATGCACCTACAGACAAGTCACCTCCGTATTTGAGAAGCTGCCTATTGATAAAAATCACCACAAAGCAGGAGACAGCATTCATTAGGAACGGGGCCAAACCTATAGCCAATGAATCAACTACAATTTTCTTCCTCAAACGGAAGATACCTTTCTGAAAATGGATAAGCTCATTCTTATCCGAGAAGGTCCTCAACAGCCACACCAATGCTACCAACTGGGATAGCACTGTAGCCCAAGCAGCACCTGCAATACCCATATCAAAAACGAAGATGAAAAGTGGGTCAAGGATGCAGTTCAGCACCACAGTAAGGATGGTGGCTGCCATAGCCTGTTTGGGGTGTCCGGAAGACCTGAGGAGGGCATTCAGTCCCAGATACATATGGGTTACTATATTGCCCGCCAGAATTATCACCATATACTCTTTGGCATATGGCAATGTATTTTCACTCGCTCCGAAGAAATAGAGGATATTGTCCAAGAACAATAGGGAGATGAGCGAGAATAGTCCCCCCATTATTAAATTTAAGACTACGACATTACCAAGCACACGCTTGGCATTGTCGTAGTCTTTCTGTCCTAAAAGTACAGAGGATAGTGTAGAGGCCCCGACCCCGATAAGGGAGCCGAATGCCGCAGCCAGATTCATAAACGGGAATGTTATGGCAAACCCGGATATAGCATAGGGACCCACCCCTTGTCCGATGAAAATGCTGTCTACAATATTGTAGAGTGATGAGGCCGTCATCGCGATGATCGCCGGCACTGCATATTTTCTAAGGAGCGTACCGACATTCTCGGTACCCAACTCGGTAGGTATCCCTTTGCTCAATCTATGAATCCTTTAAACAGTTATTAATACACTTTCACCTCTTCTGTACCTTCCAATACTGCAAGGCCGTTGCCAGCAAGGGCGCCCATCTCATCCTCTCCAGGATATACCTTTACAGGTGCGATGAATTTCACCATATCAGCAAGCTGGGCCATCATCTCTTTACCATAAGCCACACCACCGGTAAGGAGGATTGCATCAACCTCACCACAAAGTGCAGCAGCCTCAGCTCCGATAGATTTTGCTACCTGGAAGAGGAATGCATCTGTGATAAGGATAGATTTGGCATCGCCTTTGGCCATATTCTGCTCCACCTCATAGAATGAGTTGGTACCAAGATGTGCCATAAGACCACCTCTACCGTTGATGAGTTTTTTCATCTCATCAAAAGTGTACTCACCTGAGAAGCATGCTTTTACTACATCAAGAGCAGTAAGGCTACCTGAACGCTCAGGGCTGAAAGGACCATCACCGTTAAGTGCGTCGTTAACGTCCACGATCTGACCTTTCTTGTGTGCTCCGATAGATGTACCGCCACCCATATGGGCTACGATAAGGTTAAGGTCTGAATATTTCTTGCCTACCTCTGCTGCATATTGTTTCGCAATAGCTTTCTGGTTAAGTGCATGGAAAATCGATTTGCGTGGGAATTTGGGGTGACCGCTGATACGTGCCACATCACAAAGTTCATCTACCACTACAGGGTCTGCAATGAATGCACGGCAACCAGGGATCTCTTTTGCCATAGCATTGGCAATGATACCGCCAAGGTTACTTGCGTGCTCACCATATTTTGCAGAGCTCAAGTCAGCCACCATATTCTCATTTACCTCGTAAACACCAGAAGCGATAGGTCTTAGAAGACCACCACGGCCCACTACTGCAGCGATATCTTTCATATCGATATTGTTCTCTTTGAGAGCTGCAGCGATAGTGTCTTTACGGAACTGGTACTGGTCGATCACATTTGGATATGGTGCCAACTCCTCGTTAGAGTGTCTTAGGGTCTTAGTAAAAATCTCTTTTTTACCTTCGAAGATAGAGATCTTGGTAGAGGTAGAACCGGGATTAATTGCTAAAATGTAACTCATAGTCCGATTATTTTGCTGTTAGTGCTGCAAGTGCGATAGAGTTCAACTTGGTCTCGATGCTGTCTGCACGGCTTGAAAGCACGCAAGGAGCCTTAGCACCAGCTACCATAGCTGACTGTTTTACACCCTGACACATTTGTGAATTCACTTTATAGAATACGTTTGCAGATTCGATGTTAGGGAATACGAAGCAGTCTGCATCACCTGCAACCTCACTCTTAAGTTTCTTGATAGCAACAGCCTCTTTAGAAACAGCTACGTCAAGAGCCAATGGACCGTCAGCTACGCAACCAGGGATCTGGCCTCTGTCCACCATTTTAGCAAGGATAGCTGCATCTACACAAGCCTGCATACCTGGAAGCATCTGCTCTGTAGCAGCGATGAAAGCCACTTTTGGTTTCTCGATTTGAAGAGCTTTGGCAGTGCTAACCACATATTTGGTAATAGCCTCTTTCTGTTTCAAATCTGGTGCAGGGATAACAGCCATATCACTGATGATCATTAGTTTGTGATAGTGAGGGCTCTCAAGAACTGCCACGTGTGAAAGGACAGCTTTTGGAGGAAGAAGACCACCCTCTTTCTTAAGGATAGCTCTCATATATTTGTCAGTAGAGCATAGACCTTTCATAAGGATGTCACCCTCTTTGTTGTTGATCATATCCACAGCTGTAGAGATAGCTTTAAGCTCCTCTTTAACATCCACAACCTGGAATACTGACATATCAAGTTTCTCCTCTTCACAAACTTTGGCAATCATATCTGCATCACCTACAAGGGTAGCATCTACGATACCAAGTTTAACAGCCTGATAAGCAGCTGACACAGTGTGATCGTCCACTGCCCACGCAGCTACAAGACGTTTTTTTGCTTTGGAACGGAGTTGTTCGAAAATTTGTTCAAAATTGGTAATCATAACTTTAAGATATTTTAATTGTTTATTTTACTAGATTCATTGTGTCGGTAGCGATAACAAGCTCCTCGTTGGTAGCGATAGTGGCAACAAGTACCTTTGATCCTGGATTTGTAAGGATAACATCCTCTCCACGAACTTTTGCATTGAGCTCTTTATTGAAATCAATCCCAAGATACTCAAGATTCTCGCAAATCCTCTCGCGTGCTTCGCTGTCATTTTCACCTATACCTCCGGTAAAGATAACCATATCAAGACCGCCCATCACAGCACTATAGGCTCCGATATATTTCTTGACACTGTGGGCAAACATCTTCTGTGAAAGGGCCGCCCTGTAATTTCCATTATCAGCAGCATTATTGATATCCCTTCCATCAGATGAGACACCTGACACACCCAAGAAGCCGCTCTTCTTGTTCAAAACTGTATTTACACCATTTGCATCAAGCCCCTCTTTCTCCTGAAGGAAGGTCACAAGGCCTGCATCGATGTTGCCGCAACGGGTACCCATCACCACACCTTCAACAGGGGTGAAACCCATAGATGTGTCTACAGATTTTCCGTTAAGGACAGCTGTCACAGAACCACCGTTTCCAAGGTGACAGGTGACAACTTTCGAGTTGTTCATATCAAGGCCGGCCAACTTGCACCCCTTCTCAGCCACAAATTTATGGCTGGTACCGTGGAAGCCATAGCGGCGCGCACCGTATTTTTCATAATACTCGTATGGAATTGCGTACATATAAGCATAATCGGGCATTGTCTGGTGGAATGAAGTATCGAAGACAGCCACCTGTGGAGTAGAGGGCATCAATGTCTCTACTGCACGAATGCCAAGAAGGTTTGCAGGGTTGTGAAGTGGAGCCAACGCGCAAAGTTTCTCAATCCCTTCTATAACTTCTGCATCAATTTTACATGATACTGGGAATGTCTCACCACCGTGAGCTACCCTATGTCCCACTGCATCAATCTGGTCAAGTGATTTGACTACACCCCATTTCTCGTCCACGAGGAGGTCAAGGACAGATTTGATACCCTCAGTATGGGTTGGGATGGGTTTATGGATCTCAAGTTTTTCACTGCCCGGTTTGTGGGTAATGTCACCTTCAGGCAAGCCAATTCTCTCCACTAGACCTTTGGCTAACAACACATTGGTATTGTCATCCTTCATATCAAGAACCTGATATTTCAGTGATGAGCTACCGCAATTCAAAACAAGTACTATCATAGTTTTCTCATTAAAAAGTATATTGTAGCAAATGTAATCAAAATCTGCCAAAAATTTGCTACCTTGCACTAAAATTTTGAAGGGTATGTGGCGAGAGAAATATCTGTTCTATCTGACATTAATTTTCATCGGGGGCAATCTTATTACCCAATGGCTCACCAAAGGGGCCTCCCCTCTCTTTTCAGCCATCTGCTGCACCTCTGCCTTGATAGGGATTATCACGCTGTCAATCATCACAATAACAAACAAGAAGAGCAATCTGCACCTCTTTATCCCCCTATTCTTCCTCCTTGGTATACTCAACAGCAGCCAGGGGCTCCTTCTGGGGAAATTTACTTTTCTGGAAGAGGCATCTGGCGGAGAGTTCATACAGGGGCTTCGTTCGATGTTTTCCAACCGCCTCGCAATGGTAATCCCCCCGGAAGAGGGTACAGCAAATTCACTTTTGAAAGCTCTTGCAATGGGTGATAAAGGGGACCTTCCCCAGAGCATCAAAATATCATACCGTCTCAGTGGAGCAATGCACCTTCTCGCACTCTCAGGGCTGCACGTTGGGTATATCTACGGAGGGCTGAAACTGGCCTTGGGGATCTTTCCGAAATTTGGCAAATGGGGCATACTAAAGAGTCTTATAATAATGGCACTTCTGGGATTCTATGCAATATTTACGGGGGCAAGCCAATCAATATGCAGAGCTGTACTAATGGCGTTCATATACGAGACCGGCACCTTGACAGGTAGAGAAAAGCACGGCCTCAACTCACTATCAATCAGTGCACTGACAATATGCTGTATAGACCCATCCGCACCAGCTGGAATAAGCTTCCAGCTGTCATATTGCGCAATGCTAGGCATTTTTCTCATCCAGCCCCATCTGGAGAGGGCAATCTCTGAAATCAGTTCAAATAAGAGAATCAGGAAAATATGGAACACCATTGGAATATCCATCTCCTGCCAACTCGCCACCCTCCCGCTTACGCTGTTTTATTTCGACAGTTTCCCATTGGTTTCACTCCTCACAAACTTAATCACAATGCCGGTTGTCACTACCGTAATGACCCTTGCCCCCTTTGCCATTGTCACAGTCGGGATACCATGGATCGGGCCTCTGGCATCAGTTCTGCTCACCTACACTATAGAGCTGCTGAATCTTATGATGGAGATACTCTCCAGAATAGTATAGATCTCCGTTTGGATTTATCCCAAACAGAGATTATCTTTGTATGATATAACATCATTTTCATACTATGGGCGGAATTTTTGGAGTTATCTCCACTCAGAAGTGTGCCGGTGAACTCTTCTACGGCACAGATTACCATTCGCATTTGGGAACCAAAAGGGGCGGCATGGCTGTCCACAACGGCAACGGCTACTTTGCGCGCAATATCCACTCCCTTGAGAGTTCATACTTCAGAATCAAATTTGAGCCTGAACTTGAAAAATATACAGGCAACGCCGGCATTGGAGTCATAAGCGATACGGACCCACAGCCCATAGTCATCAATTCCCACCTCGGTCGCTTTGCAATAGTTACCGTAGGAAAGGTCAACAACATTGATGAGCTGGAGAAAGACCTCCTCTCGCGCAATAAAAATTTCACCGAGCTCAGTTCAGGAAAGACAAACCAGACAGAGCTCATAGCTCAGCTCATCACCGATGGTGAGACATTTGAGGAGGGTATCGAGATTGTGCAGAACAGAATCAAAGGATCCTGCTCATTCCTTATCCTGACAGAGGATAGCATCATCGCCAGCCGTGACCTGTACGGAAGGACACCTCTAATCATAGGCAACAAAATATATACAGATGACTCAGGTACCCAGGTAATGGCCCACGCCATAGCATCAGAGACCTGCAGCTTCTCAAACCTTGGCTTTGAGCAGCAATATATTATCGGTCCTGGTGAAGCTGTAAAGATTAAGGCTGATTCGATAGAGACCATTGTCAAACCTAAAGAGAAGATGCAGATATGCTCATTCCTTTGGGTATACTACGGATATCCTGTAAGCAATTACGAAAACATCAACGTGGATGATGTGAGATTTTCTCTTGGCCAGCAACTCGGAGAGAGGGACAAAACCGAACTTGATGTGGTATCTTCCATCCCCGATTCAGGCACTTGTATGGCCATAGGCTACTCTAGCGGAAAAGGGATACCTTTCAGAAAGGCTGTAGTAAAATACACTCCCACATGGCCAAGAAGTTTCACCCCTACCAACCAGAGCATCCGTAACCTGGTGGCCAAAATGAAACTCATCCCCAACAATTCACTGCTAAGAGAGAAGAGGATAGTATTCTGCGATGACTCCATCGTAAGGGGAACCCAGCTCAGGGACAATGTAAAACACCTGTATGATTATGGTGCAAAGGAGGTACACGTACGTATCAGCTGTCCACCACTTCTTTACCCTTGCGAATATCTCAATTTCTCAAGCACAAGAACTCCACTTGAACTTATCGCCAGGAGATTTGTCCTTATGAAAGAGGGGGCTCACGACAAAAATATAGGCAAGTACGTAAAAAATGATACCGAGGAGTACAAGGAGATGGTAGAGTATATCCGTAAGGAACTTAATCTGGCATCACTCCAGTTCAACACTGTAGATGACATTGTAAAGGCAATCGGCCTCCCAAAAGAGAGGATTTGTACCCATTGCTTTGATGGAACAAGTTATGGTGGCTAGTTAAAATATTTTGGCATTTGGCGAAAATTTATTATAAATTTGTAGTAGAAATATGAACTATATTATATATCTGCACAAATTATGAACATTTTCGTATCAAGCTTGAATTTCAGAGCTCGAAAAGAGGATCTCATCGATCTATTTTCCCCTTTCGGAGAAGTTAGCTCCGCACGTATCATTGTCAACAAGGAAACCCGCCGCTCAAGAGGTTACGGTTTTGTAGAGATGTCTGAAGAGGATGGTCTCAAAGCCATAGCAGCACTCAACGGCACAGAACATATGGGTCGCACTATTAATGTAGCAGTAGGAAGTGAACGTCCTGCCCGCCCTGAACCAGTGGAACAATAACCGAGTTTCCTTTAATTAAAAAATTAAAAGCCTGATTCGACTGAATCAGGCTTTTTCATCTTATCTTATTATCTCCATCTCTTCGAGGAGGCGGTGATTCTTGGCGAGTTTATCTATGGTAAACAGGACAAATCTCACATCAAGGGAAATATTTCTGCACACATCGGGATCAAACACCACATCACTCATGGTACCTTCCCAAACACGGTCAAAATTAAGACCGATAAGATTACCGTCAGCATCAATCACAGGGCTGCCCGAATTGCCGCCAGAAGTATGGTTGGTGGCAATAAAGCAGACTGGGATGGTCCCTTTGTCATTTGCCCACTCGCCATAATCTTTTGACGCATAGATATCTCTCAGCTCTTGAGGAATATTGTAGTCAAAGATTTCAGGATTGTCCTTCTGCATAATACCCTCAATGGATGATGATGGGGTAAAATAAATCGCATCAGATGGGCTATATCCGGCAATCTTTCCATAAGCGACACGCAATGTAAGGTTAGCATCGGGATAGAAGGCTTTCTCTTTGTCAAACTCCATCTGTCCTCTCATATAGTCCCTATACAGGAGGGTAATCTCTTTATTAAGAGAGGTGTACTTAGGGAACACTTTATTGTTATAGAAGTCAGCCAACTCAGCATAAAATCTGACTGCAGGATCTTCATTCATAGCCTCAGCTACATTACCGCCCGCAATACTAACCAAAGCGATACCGGCTTCAAGACTCTTGGCATCCACAAAAGCCGAATTTGCATACATATCATCTGCCCAGGCCTCTGCTGTTGAGTATTGTTTCATAGAGTTTTTGAAATACTCAGGTTTGAATTCATCCGGTATGTTTGCCTCAAACTCCTTAACCAATGAGACAAAGCACTCCTTGTCGATTGGGAGATAATAATCCTTATAGAAGTTATCAATTGTTGATTGTGGATCATCACCCTTCTCAAGGGCCCTCTGCACCCTGCGGGCAAAGGCCGGAAGTTCTATTACCAGTACAGATTCCCTATAGTAGTCATTTGCAAATGAGTATGGTTCCAGTTCTGCATAAAGTGCCTCAAGTCTCTCCAGAACACCTTCGTACTCAGTACCTTTGGCCCACTCTCTAAATCTCTTTTCATACTCCCTCTTCACCTCTACAGTATTCATCTTCCTGATACCCTTCATCTCACCTTGCCATTTCTTCCATGCGTTTGAGACACTGGCATTTTTAGCAGAGTACTGTATTCTAACAGCTTGATCTTTCGACATATATTTTCTCTGAGCATCAAGTCTGTGGGTTCTCAGTTTTATCTTATGGGGATTGGATATCTCAGCATTGTAGTGGACTGCATCAGATGTTATATATTCTCTGGTGCTGCCAGGGAAGCCGTAAACAAAGGTAAAATCCCCCTCTTTGACCCCTTTAGCAGATACTTTGAAATACTTTTTGGGTCTGTATGGGACATTGTCCTTAGAGTATGGAGCTGGGTTATTATCCTTATCAGCATAGATTCTGAACAGAGAAAAATCTCCGGTATGACGTGGCCACATCCAATTGTCGGTATCACCACCAAATTTACCTATTGATGATGGTGGAGCACCTACAAGACGTACATCTGTAAATGTTCTGAATACAAAGATAAAGTACTGGTTTCCATAGTAGAGTGCCTCTACCTGTGCTCTAAGTCCTTTACCCTCTTTTGTTGCCTCCGCGATAAGTTGCTTTGAATTGGCCTTCACTACAGAATCTCTCTGAGCTTCGCTCATCCCCTCTTTATATCCGCGAAGAGCTTTAGCTGTGACATCATCCATCCTCACGAGGAAATCAACAGTAAGCTTGTCATTGGGGAGCTCCTCCTCCATGGTCATCGCCCAGAAACCATCCTTAAGATAATCGTGCTCCACTGAACTGTGCCTCTGGATTTGGCCATAACCGCAGTGGTGATTGGTAAGCAACAACCCCTTATCAGAGATAAGTTCACCTGTGCACCCCCTATTGAAAAGGACTACTGCATCCTTTAGTGATGCTTCATTTACATTATAGATGTCTTCTGCTGTAAGACGAAAACCCTTCGCCTGCATATCGACTATTCTCTGCGAGATTAGTGCCGGGAGCCACATACCCTCATCGGCCCACATAGTGACAGAGATGAACAGAACTGTCAGAAATGATAAAATACGCTTCATATTATTGATATTGTGTTTCATTACAAATATAATAATTTTTATATTTGACTCTCTAAAACAGTTTTTGAATATGAACAAACTTGCCAGATATATAATAATAGGTACCATTTCGGTAGTTGTATGCGCCCTTTTGTGGTACTTCAGATCAATCCTTGTTTACATAGTGGTCTCTGCCGTGATAGCGATGATAGGACGCCCACTTGTAAGGAAAATAACCTCTCTCAAGGTGGGGAAATTCCAGATACCATCCTGGATTGCCGCGATGATAACACTCGCATCTATTGTTATCATAGTACTATCACTATCGTTTCTCATTTCGCCGTTTATCTCCCAAATCAGCAATCAGCTGGCCAATCTCAATATTGAAAAACTCAACGGCATGGAGGTTCTCAACAAAGTGAATGAATTTATGGTAAGGATGTTCCCTGCATTAACCTCTGAATTCAGGGTAGAGACTGTGATCATCGAAAAACTCAAGGATATTGCCACTATAGGGAATGTATCCGGGGTCATATCATCTGTAGTGGGCTTGATGGCTGATACCTTCGTGGCTGTTTTCTCAATATGCTTCATATCATTCTTCTTTCTCAGCAAAGAGGGGACCTTCACAAATATAATAGTTGCAGCCCTCCCCGACAGATATGAGGAGAATATCCGCCGATCATCCAAATCCATTTCGGGGCTCCTTTCAAGATACTTTGCAGGTATCCTTTTCGAGTCTCTCGGTGTGGCTACAATCAACTTTCTGGGCCTTCTGCTCATAGCCAAGATGGAACCATCGTTTGCCATCCTTCTGGCTTGTGTTTCAGGTGTCCTTAATGTTGTCCCTTATGTAGGTCCACTAATAGGTCATATTATAGCATTTTCGTCAAGCTTCCTCGTATATACAGCGAGCTCATTCGGCGGGTCCATTATCCTTTTTGCAGGTGTGGTTCTGGCAATATTCCTTTTTACCCAACTCGTGGACAACTACCTGTTCCAGCCCCTGATTTATTCCAGCACAGTAAAGGCACATCCACTTGAGATCTTCATTGTAATCCTTATGGGTGGGCATATAGGTGGTATGGTGGGAATGCTTATAGCGATTCCTTCATACACAGTACTGAGGGTTGTAGCCGGAGAATTTCTCCCCAACCTCAAGTTTGTACAGCAGATTACCAAAGGGATAAACAAGGACTAAAATAAAAAAGGTGACCTCCGATGGAAGTCACCTTTATCATATAATCTCTAACCGATTATTTGTCGTTTTCCTCAAGGAATGCGTTGTATTTGTCAAAGCCTTCCTGGTATTTAGGATCTTTGTCACGGAAACGGAAGTAGATCTGTTTCAAACCGTCAGCGATAGCCAATTGGAACTCTTTGTCAGTAGTTACTGCAAATGCTTTCTCAAATGGATCGATAGCATCGATCAAAGCCTGCTCAAACTCAGCAAGAAGCTTGTCATAGGTCTCGTAATCGTTTACATCAAGATTGTTGATCTCTTCCTGAATCTCAATTGCTCTGTCATAATAGGTTGAACCTACAGTATAGATACCATAAACATAGGTAGGGTCAATCTCGAATGATTTATAGTAGCATTTGATAGCGTTCTCCATATCCTTCATGTTCTTGTAAACATTACCCTCTGCATAGTGAAGAGAAGCGTTGTTTGGCTCATTTGCCTGTGCAGTTCTGATAAGCTCAAGAACTTTGTTTGGATCGTCGTTGCTTTCAAGATAGATGTTGATCAATGAAACCAAGATACCCTGGCTTGTAGGATAAGCGATGAAGCCTTCGTTAAGAACTGCTTTAGCTTTGTCAAGATCACCTTGTGCTTTGTAAACCTCTGCAAGGTTAGAGAATACATCACCATCCTGATAGTATTTGATCTCCATACATTTCTCAAGATATTTGGCAGCATTCTCTTTGTCGCCCAACATATTGAAAGTAACAGCAGTGTAGTAAACGATCATGCTGTCGATCTTCTCGGTAACAGGGTTATCAAGAACTTTAAGTGAAGACTCGAAATACTTGTTGGCTGTCTGGATGTCACCAAGGGTGTAAGCGGTCATTGCATCGTTGATATACAAATCTCTAAGTTTTGAAAGCTGCATAGCGATATCCTCTTTCTTTGAAGCTTTTACATCCACTTCGTAAGCTTTCATAAGAGACTCATAAGCAGACTCAAGTGGCTCTTCCACTAGAGGTGCAGTAACTTTGATTACATCCAAAACGCCTTGTGGAGTGTAATACAACTCTTTGTCAGCATATACCTCTACAGTATACTCATTGCCGTTAACAGTTCTTGTCTCTGTTGAAAGAACTTGCTGGCCTTTCAAAAGAAGTTTTACCTCCATAGACTGGGCGCCTACCCAAAGACCAATCTGTGGCTGGTTGTATGCGTCAACATAAGCCTCTGCCAATTTCAACCAAGATGCAGGAGCGGTTGCTTTCTTAGGATTCTCGACAGTTGCTTTAGCTTTGTCAAGATTTTTAAGGACAACCTCTTTAGTCTGAGCACCAACAGAAACTGTCAGTACCAGAGCTGAAACGATAAGTAATAATTTTTTCATAAAATATTATTTAGATAATGATTATAATTCTTCTGTGTTTTCTGCGAGTTTCTCCTCACTTTTGTTTACGCTGCATACAGCTGCAATACTGTCACCCTCTCTCAAACTGATAAGTTTGACACCTTGGGTGGCCCTGCCTGCAAGTCTGATATCCGATACAGATACCCTGATAGTGACACCCGATTTGTTAATTATCATCAAATCGTTTTCATCAGTCACTTTCTTCACTGCAACAAGTGAGCCAGTCTTTTCGGTAATATTGATGGTCTTGACACCTTTACCTCCTCTACTTGTCAATCTGTACTCTTCAATTTCCGATCTCTTACCGAAACCGTTCTCACTGACTACAAGTACGTGGTTAAGTGCTCTGGCCTCTTCGTTTGCCTCTACAGTGATCATACCTACCACTTCGTCATCATCCTCAATACTGATACCCCTTACACCGGTAGCGGTACGTCCGATAGCCCTCGCATCCTCTTCGTGGAACCTTACGCACTTACCATTGCGGGCTGCGATGAGAATTTCAGAATTGCCATCAGTAAGTGCAGCTTCAAGAAGCATATCCCCTTCACGGATGGTTATAGCGTTCACACCATTTGTACGTGGTCTCGAATATGCCTCGAGGGTAGTCTTCTTAACTACTCCACGCTTGGTAGCAAGTACTATGTAGTTATTGTTAATATACTCCTCGTCTGTAAGGTTTGGAACATTGATATATGCACAAACCTTGTCGTCAGGTTCGATATTGATGACATTCTGGATAGCCCTACCTTTAGATGCTTTTGCACCTTCTGGAATCTCATATACCTTGAGCCAGAAGCATTTGCCATTCTGGGTAAAGAAGAGCATAGTGCTGTGCATGTTTGCCACATAGATATGCTCGATAAAATCCTCTTCTCTGGTAGTACTACCTTTTGCACCCACGCCACCTCTGTTCTGGAGTTTGTAGTCTGCAAGAGGTGTCCTTTTTATATATCCAAGGTGAGAGATGGTGATTACCACGTCCTCGTTTGGATAGAAGTCTTCAGGGTTGAAGTCATCTGCAGAGAGTTCAATCTGCGATCTTCTTGGATCTCCATATTTGGATTTTAGTTCCTGAAGTTCCTCTTTAATCTTATTCATCTGAAGCTCTACACTGGCAAGGAACTCTGTCAACTCTGCGATCTGCTTCATGAGTTCATAGTACTCATTCTGCAGTTTGGCCCTCTCAAGTCCGGTAAGCTGGCGGAGTCTCATCTCCACAATAGCATTTGACTGGATCTCAGAGAGATCAAATCTGGCCATCAGGGACTCCTTCGCCTCTTGTGGTGTAGATGAGGCTCTGATTATAGCAATAACTTCATCGATAAAGTCAAGTGCTTTGAGAAGACCCTCCAAAATATGCGCCCTCTTTTGAGCCTGTTCCAGTTCGTACTGGGCCCTTCTTACCACCACTTCATGTCTGTGTTTTACGAAGTATTTGATAAGGTCTCTCAAATTGAGGGTCTTAGGACGACCATCCACAAGTACCACATTGTTGATAGAGAAACTTGACTGGAGCGGAGTAAGTTTGAAAAGGGTATTGAGTACCACATTTGCCACTGCACCCATCTTCAGTTTGATAACGATACGCATACCTTTATGGTCACTCTCATCGTTTACATAGGCTATGCCGTCAATCTTCTTATCCTCTACAAGAGCCGCTATCTTCTCGATAAGCTCCTGTTTGTTTACCATATAAGGAATCTCTGATACAACGATGGTCTCTCTTCCTGAATTGGATACCTCCACATCAGTTTTAGCTCTGACAACCACTCTGCCACGGCCTGTCTCATATGCCTCACGAACACCCTGTATACCCTGAATGATACCACCTGTAGGGAAATCGGGTGCCTTGACATGCTGCATCAGCTCCTCGGTAGAGATCTCGTTGTTATCAATATAAGCACATATTGCATCAGCTGTCTCGCCAAGGTTGTGAGGCGCCATATTTGTAGCCATACCCACTGCAATACCGGAGGCACCGTTCAAAAGAAGAAGCGGAGCTTTGGCAGGGAGTACAGTAGGCTCAGGGATTGTATCATCAAAGTTCAGATTGAAATCAACTGTATTCTTGTCCAAGTCTGCCAGACACTCTTCTGCAAGTTTTCTGAATCTTGCCTCTGTATAACGCATCGCTGCAGGGGGGTCACCGTCGATAGATCCGAAGTTACCCTGTCCCTCAACAAGCATATATCTCATACTGAAATCCTGGGCAAGCCTTACCATTGTATCGTAGATACTTGCATCACCGTGAGGGTGGAACTTACCCATAACCTCACCGACGATACGTGCCGATTTCTTGTATGCACCGGTTGAATTCAACCCCAACTCCGACATTCCGTACAACACCCTTCTGTGTACCGGTTTGAGTCCATCCCTAACATCCGGAAGGGCACGTGAGACGATTACCGACATTGAGTAGTCGATATATGCGCTCTTCATCTCCTTCTCGATATCAATCGGAATAATTCTACCCTTAACTTCCTGGTTTTCCATTATTTATTTTATTTTCTTAATCACTGTTACAAACTGCTAATTTACGACAAAAAATTAATCTGTACAAATAAGAAAACTAATTAAATCGATTAGATTTACCATATCGGAGATTTTGCTTAATTTAGCACCCCGATTGAAGATAAGATATGACGCTAAGACTACCGAAAGAGATCAATGAAATCGTCGGCATCTCACGCGAAGAGGCGATGAGGACCGGCTGCTACGACATCACCCCGGACCACCTGGTTCTGGGAATCATCCGTCACAAGGACAACTCTGCATATGAGCTCCTTATGAGGTTCAAAATCGATCTTCTGATGCTCAAGGAGCAGCTCAATAACCACCTCTCTCACGAGCACATAATCCCATTTGAGGAGTCAAGCAAAATATCATTCTCGGACCAGGTACAGGAGGTTCTTAAAGAGATGATAGTATCGGCCCGCACCAATAAAATATCTTCACCCGACGCAGCTCGGATGCTTCTTGCCATTATCCGATGCAGCAACTCCCTTGCAGCTGCAATCCTCAAAGATCACGGGATGACAGCAGAGGCAATAACTGTATCATTGGAGTCTGTTCCAAAACCACAGGAACCAGAGAAGAGCGACGAAGGGGAGAGCCTCGGCAAGAAAAAGACAAAAGCCTCTGCACTCGAGAGTTACAGCTACGACTTGACTCGAGCCGCAGAGGAGGACAAACTCGACCCTGTGGTCGGTAGGGAGAAGGAGATTGAGCGTTTGGCCCAAATCCTGTGCCGCCGCCGCAAAAACAATCCTGTACTTATAGGTGAACCAGGGGCGGGCAAATCTGCAATAGTGGAGGGGCTTGCAATAAGAATAGCAAGAAAAAAAATCTCCAGAGCATTGCTCAACAAGAGGATAGTATCCCTTGATCTCGGATCAATTGTAGCAGGTACCAAATTCAGAGGGCAGTTCGAAGAGAGAATCAAGGCAATAATCAACGAACTTAAGGAGAAGCCAAATATAATACTATTCATTGACGAGATGCACACCCTCGTAGGCGCCGGTGGCGCCCAGGGCTCACTTGATGCTGCAAACCTCCTTAAACCCGCCCTCTCCAGAGGCCAGATCCAATGCATCGGGGCCACCACTCTGGATGAATTTCGCGAGGTGGTAGAGAAGGATGGAGCCCTTGAGAGAAGGTTCCAGAAAGTGATGATCGAGCCATCTACATATGAGGAGACACTCGACATCCTTCAGAACATCAAAACACGCTACGAAAAACACCACAGGGTCCATTATACAGACGAGGCTATCAAAGCCTGCATAACGCTGTCCAACAGATATATAACAGACCGTTGTCTCCCAGATAAAGCGATAGATGCACTCGACGAGGCAGGTGCCAGGGCGCATGTCAGAAACCTCAGTGCACCAAAGAAAATCCTGGAATTGGAAAAGGCTCTGGATGAGATAAAAATCGATAAAAGGGCAGCCGTTTCCGAGGAGGATTTCCAGAGGGCCGGAGAGATTCACCTTACCGAAAAAATGGTAGAGAAGAGATACCTGGCAGAGATGAAAAAATGGAGCGCCCAGGAGGCAAACAGCTCTATTGAGATTGGGGCAGATGATATCGCCTCTGTGATCTCTTTGATGACAGGAATCCCGGTAAACAGGATTGCAATGTCCGAGAGCAACAAGCTCCTCACAATGGACAAGACACTCAAGAAACAAATCATAGGACAGGACGAGGCCGTGGATAAAATCGTCCGCGCCATACGCCGCAACAGAGCCGGCCTCAAGAACCCCAACAAGCCTATCGGAACGTTCCTTTTCCTTGGCCCCACAGGTGTAGGTAAAACACAGCTGGCCAAGGTGTTGGCAGAATTCATGTTCGACTCTAAAGATAGCCTGATAAGGGTAGACATGTCTGAGTACATGGAGAAATTTGCTGTAAGCAGACTCATCGGAGCCCCTCCGGGCTATGTCGGTTACAAAGAGGGGGGACAACTAAGTGAGAGGGTAAGGAGAAAACCTTATTCAGTGGTACTTCTGGATGAGATAGAGAAGGCGCATCCCGACATCTTTAACCTCCTTTTGCAAGTGCTTGACGAAGGGCGTATGACCGATTCAAACGGTCACCATATAGATTTCAGAAACACTGTTCTTATCCTCACCTCAAATGTAGGAAGCCGCGAGCTTAAAGAGTTCGGTAGCGGGATTGGTTATATCAACAATATCGCCGGAGAGAAGGATAAAAAGAACAAATCTATTGTAGAGAAGGCAATCGATAAAACCTTCAATCCTGAGTTCTTGAACCGTCTTGATGAGCAGATCTTTTTCAATGAACTCACCAAAGAGGACATCGAAAAAATCATAGACATCGAGCTCGCCGACCTGCACAAAAGGGTGGAAGAGGCCGGCTACAAGCTCTCTCTCAGAAAGAGCGCCAAGAGATTCATTGCTGATGTGGGCTACGACCCCCGTTACGGCGCTAGACCTCTTAAAAGGGCCATTCAGAGATATGTGGAAGATGTGGTGGCAGAAGCTATCCTTTCGAGCCGATATGCACCTGGAAGCACCATTACACTCACCCTCAACAGGGCGAAGAACGATGTAGTGACAGCATAGGAATCAACTTGTTACATCACACACCATCCGGGGCTGGATTCCGTCACTTTTTGGTCTCCGGCATTCCCTTCGAAATTCCAACCCGGACCGGTCAGCCAGAACACTCCGGGATCAAAAACCCCATTTTTCCAGCCCGGCCGACAAATCGGGGTCAAGCTAAAAATGGATTCAGACCGTAAGCAACAGAGACTTTACAGAGTAAGGATAAATTTCTTGCTTCCCAGATTGTGGATTTCATAGAACTTGCGGTCCGACGGAGGGAGCAGCGAGAATTTGCGCATCGAATAACGCTCACAGGTATCAGGATCGACCATATACCTGACCGGTCCCCTCTCCCCTATCTGCCTGAACCCCAATTTGACATATGCATCCCCTACTGACCACTCATTATCAGAGTAACTCATCACCTCCACTGGCATCCCCGCCTTTTGCCCCATCAGGGCAGCATCCTTCAGAAATGCTTTCAAAAGTCTCCCCATCCCCCCTACTACACGTGTCCCGGGAATCGAGGCATAACGGACCCACTCATACGAGAGATATGTGCGGCCATCATCGCGTGGCATTGGCCTCGGCTTTGAAAAAGTGGCCACAGCCACAAGTTCTCCCTGATATTCAAGAGCATACCGGTGTTTGCATTGGGCATTGCCGTAAGCATGGTTCTTCTCCAGAAATTCTGCCACCTCCCGGGCAATTGTACTCCCGCTAATGATATTGCACTTGCGCGCAAAAACACTACGGAAACATCCTACACGGGCGAGTATCCTGCTCCGGAGTTCTTTACCGCCCGAAAACCACCTGTCCTCATAAAGATAGAGGCGGTCGCAATGGGTAGCGGCATCAGTGGTTATGTCCGGTTGGACAGCAGCATCGCGGGGTACAAGGACTATCTCCAGATGGTGCTCCGGAAAAAGAAAACAGTCCCCTTGCCGGGTGAATTCCACCCCGCCCGTCTGCAAAAACTCTATAAATGACTGCCGGAACATAAATTGGGCGTAAATATACTTATTTTTATAGTGAATGGAGATTTGGGGAGTCTAATTGGGCAAAACAATTAAAACAAAATGGACAGAATAGAACAGGAATTCACAAATTTGGTAAAGAAACATAAGGGGACCATATACACAGTCTGCTATATGTTTGCACAGGACAAGGATGAAGTGGCAGACCTGTTCCAGGAGATTTTGATAAATATCTGGAACGGGATTGAAAAATTCAGGGAAGAGAGCTCCGTCAGAACATGGATATGGAGAATCAGCTTCAACACATGCGTCTCATACGAAAGGAAAAAAACAAGAAGGGTACAGACTGTCCCTCTGAGCATGAACATTGACCTCTTTGATGACACGACGGATGACATCAAACAGATCAGGATGCTGCATAAGAGAATTGGCCAACTCGACCCATTCGACAGGGCAATAGTCCTCCTATGGCTTGAAAACCTCAGCTATGCAGAGATCGGCGAGATAGTGGGAATCAGCGAAAAGAATGTCTCAGTCCGCCTGGTAAGAATTAAAGAACAATTAAAAAGAATGTAACTATGGGATACAATAACGACACGTACAATATGGAAGAGATGAAACAACAGCTGGAGCTGCTGAAAAAGAGACTTGATGAACAGAGCATCATAAACGAAAAACACATCATGCAGGCAATGCAGAAAAAAATGTACGGACTGGGGAAAAGGGGGCGTATACTGTTCGTGCTTGGGCTATTTGTCGCAATGTGGGCGCCATCATATTTTGCACTGCTCGGCACATCCTACTGGCTCTGTGGAGCGACATTCATTATGCTCCTGTTCAGTGCTCTGAAGACACTGCAGTTCCACCGGGATCTATGGAGAGTACAGATATCCAATGCAAATCTCATGGAGGTAGCTGAGAAAGTGGCGCTGCTCAGAAAAAGGTATAAGAAGTGGTACAAAATAGCACTCGCCATGATAATCCCGTGGCTCATATGGTTAGGGATAGAGGTACACAAGGGGCAGCAAGGAGAGGAGACTATTTGGATTTTGGGAGGAATTGCTGTGGGGGCCATCATAGGTGGCCTGTTGGGCAACAGAATAAACAAAAAGATGGTCGATACCACTGAAGAGCTCCTCCGCGAAATTCAGGAATACCGCAAAGGGGGGATGTAAGGAGCACCCTTGAATCTAAACACAAAAAAGGCTATCAGAAATCTGATAGCCTTTTTGTGCTCCCCCAGGGGATCGAACCCTGGACCCCAACATTAAGAGTGTCGTGCTCTACCAACTGAGCTAGGGAAGCGTCCGTTTTGGGATTGCAAATGTATATCATTTCCACATAAAAACAAAATAAATTTGCAATCTACGGACAGAGATTAATTGAAGCTGTATTCTGAAAGACTTTTAATCCCTACTAATCCAAAATAAGACTCTACAATATTTCCTTTTAAATAGACCTTCTGGCCCAGGAGTTCCGGATGCTCCACCAGATTCAGATCTCCCCTTATGGAACCGCTCTTCAACTCTACTGAGGCACACCCATCACGACTGGCTGCACTCGGCCTGTCTGAGATCAAAACATGTGTCTGGGACTCAAAAGGTGGCTTGTAAACAGCCGATGTAGAGGAGAGGTCACCCCCTACAATATATCCGCACACCCAGACCCCTTCTGAACCTATCATATCGGGGAGATCATCCACCATCAATGCCCTTGACTTCACACTTCCATCCCTCTCCTTACCATATATATACTCCTCTTTTATCCAGACTCTCCCCGTATCGACTGCGATATGGTAATCTGCCTCAGCACTGGAAGAGAGGTCCACAGAGAAATTTATAGTCAATATCTCATTTGGCTCCAGAGTCCTGGAAAGCAACTGCCTCCTCGACTCACCTGTAGAAAGTACAATGCTGACTTTTCCGCTATCAAAATAGGCTATTCGCGTCTCATCATAGGGATACTTCAGATCCTCCTCCCCCTGCACAAGCTCTATCTCCGAGGATGCAAACTGAGTACGAAAACTCTCATCAAAAGTACACCTCAACCCGGAGTTGAGCTGCGTGCACTCAAACCTTACACTCAAACCCTCCGATGTAAGTAAAACCTGCTGCTCATCTCCGAATTGTGGTGTATCAAACCCCGGACTTTCAAAATCACAGGAATAAACCGATAACATATAAGAACCTTCTTGAAGAGCAATATGAGGAGGTTTGTTCCTGTACTGATCTCTAAAAAGCTCTTTTCCTCCGTCAAGTTCTGATATCACCAATATAAAATCGTTGGTATCTGGCAACTCCAAAGACCCACCACCTTTGGTCTGCAGATCGGCCCACTGAAGAGCAAAGTCCTCAGCAAAAGAGAGAAACAAAGGACAATTTCCACTGTCCAGCCCCTTACTGCATCCTGTCAGGAGCAAAGGCAATACAAAAAGCAAAACTCTTCTCATAGCACTCATCCTTTAAAAATTCCGATGCAAAATTAGCCTCTCATCCCCTCTACGAAGGTGCATAAAAGTAAATTTCTCCACCCCCTTTTTTTTATAATTCAGCTTTTCTGGCTAATTTTGGTTCATAAATTTTAAAATCATGAAAAAAGCATTAAATCTTGTATTCTCTGCTGCAATAGCAATATTCCTGACAGTATCGTGCAGCAACTGCGGTTGCAATTCTAACCAAAATTTTGACCAAAATGGTGACACCCCTAAAGAGGCAAGTATGAGGGCCGCCGGCCTTGTGGATATCCACGAACTCGACACTACTATTGTAGTGGATCTCATCTATGCCAAACCTCTTAATTTTATGGGGAGGACTCTATATCATGGAGTAAACAAGGCATTCATGCAGCCTGAGTTGGCAAAAAAGGTGGCAGAGGCACAAAAAATCCTTAAGAAGAAACGCCTTGACCTGAACCTTGTAATATACGATGCAGCCCGTCCTATCAGTATCCAACGTGAGATGTGGGCATCTGTTGAGGGGACAGATATGGAAGATTTCGTGGCCAATCCCAATCGCGGAGCTGGAATGCACAATCTGGGCACAGCTGTCGATGTAACACTACTTGACTGCACAGGGCATCCTATCCCAATGGGTTCTGAATATGATTTCTTCGGAAGAGAGTCAAGGATAAATATTGAAGAGGAGCTTCTTAAAGAGGGGAGAATTACTATCAGAGAGTATGAAAACAGAAGACTTCTACGCGAAGTAATGGTAGAAGCAGGCCTTCATCCAATAAAAGAGGAGTGGTGGCATTTCGACCTTCTCCCATCCAAAGAGGCCCGTGCCACCTATAAAGTTATAGAATAGGGCTGAAACTACACGATCTGGAGTCCCTGCTTCACCTTATCTACGACAGAGGCTGGCGCCAGAATTTCAGCTAGGCGGAGTGCAAATGGCAATGAGAGTCCTGCCCCTTTTCCAGTGATAATTTTCCCATCACACTCCACATCAGCACAAGTGCAACAATAATCACCTTTCATCTCATCCAATACGCTTGAGTGACAGGTGATTTTTTTATCATTTGCAACACCTGCCTCTTTAAGAACTGTGGGTGCTCCACAAATGGCGGCAACATATTTCCCTGCTTCAAAGTATTCCCTTACCAAAGATAGGACCTTCTGGTTTTCGCGGAGATTGACATATCCAGGAAAACCTCCCGGTAGTATTACCATTTCTCCATCAGCCACCTCCAGACTGAGAAGAGTATCTGCCTGAACTTTCAAGCCATGTGAAGAGATCACCTCCAATGAATCAGTAATGGAGGCTGTCTTAACATCAATTCCGCATCTGCGAAGGATATCAAGTGGAGTCAGAGCTTCAATAGTCTCAAAACCATCTGCGAGTAAAATGTAAACTTTCATAGACCAAAAATAGTCAAATTAAGCGGAAAGGATAAATTTTTGGATTAAATGAAAGAAAATTGAAAGAAAAATTTGCTAAGTAAGAAATTCTGACTACATTTGCACTCCCAAAACGGAGATTCGCTAGCTCAGCAGGTAGAGCACAACACTTTTAATGTTGGGGTCCTGGGTTCGAGCCCCAGGCGGATCACGGAAGAGAGAGCAGCACAATATTGCTGCTCTTTTTTTTGTATATTCATCCCGCATCAGCTCGAACCCAGTCGAGCAAAGCGAGTAAACCAAGGCCCTGTCCCCAGGGCCAGTTCGAGCCCCAGGCGGATCACGGAAGAGAACAGCACAACATTGCTGCTCTTTTTTTTGCACAAAAAAAACTCCTGCGACATAACTGCCGCAGGAGCTCTATTGAAATTTGAAGTGCTCTTACCTGAAATGGATGGCATTCTGATTATTCTTTCTTGCCGGCGCTTCCTGATCCTTCATATATTCAGGGCTATACTTACCCCTAGGAAGATCCTTGAACACATACATATTTGAAGCTCTGGCAGCATATACATAATCTGTGGCAAAAGTATTCACAACAGTTCCTGCAACATCTATCAGCAGCCCCAAATTGGATCCAAAACCAGTAGTAATCGACAAATCGTGCGTCATACTATTGGTCCTGTCAAACAAAATCTCCCCTGTATGAGCAGACCTCAATACATATCTTATCTTGGTAGAAATACCTGCACCATACTTGAACCAATACTCTATAACGGTAAAGAGGACTGCATCTGCACCATATTTCTGGTTGAACACCTTCAGCCCCCCTTCAATATAATCTTCGGATTTATAACCATTCACACCTGTAAAAGCGTCCCCGACAATAAAAGGGGAAACGACATAATATCCAGCATCTACAAGTGGATGTGCCAATGACGAATACAAGATATCACCCGCATCTGGATGCTGGGTATTATTGATGGGTGACATTATAAGAATAGTACCGGGATGCTCCTGATACATAGCTGGGTACTGTTCCATTCTGGTATATCTGCCAGGTCCGCATGAGGAAACCAGGATAGAGAACAAAACCAAGTATAAAATCTTTTTCATCTCACTAACCTCCTATTTTACGAGTTTATCAATCAATGGAGCAATAAACTTTGCCGATTCCGGATACAGTTCCATCTCCTTCTTCAGCATTGACTCACCCTTTTGTCTGAAAAGAGAAGAGTAATCTGCAGTATTGAACATTTTCTTCTGCAATTTTGTAGCATGCTCCTCAAAAATCGCGGGTGAATCAGACTGAAGCAGAACATATCCATATTCAGCTAATATTCCAGGAGGGACATCCTTCCCATTTTTGCCGGCATTAGTCACAATATCTTCATAGAGGGCAATAAGATTACATATGCTTTCTGGTGTCCTGTTCTCCAATACATCATAAGTAAACACCTCATATGCAGTAGCATTGGCTTCACTATTGACGTCATTACCCCAATAGTACAGATATGACACTGAGGTGGTTCCACACGAAGGGAGCAACATGGCAGACAGAAAAACTGACAATATTACAGATAGTTTTCTCAAATTCATCATTGCTTTACCATAATTTCTTTAGGCAAATATAATCAATAAGCACAATTCGAAAAAATATATTATACAAGAGCTTTGCAGCGAAAACAAATGGGAGATAAAAAAGATTACACTTGCAGTAATGGCCCTAGTGGCAGCCGTTACTTTATTAACATCTTGTCAGAAGATTGAAATTCTCAAATACTTCAGAAGCAGAAACTGGCAAAAAGATAAGAAATACAGCAAAGAGCAATAAAATTCATGGGCCGGTCCCCTACAGAAAGGGATCGGCCCACTACTTAACCTAAACTTAAACTATGAAAAACTTCGTAGTATTCTATTGCAATTTCTGTGCCATTTCTAGCATATTTTCAATTTAGCAAACTTCAAAAGCAAAGTTTTCTCACCACCCACATCAAATCTCACTATCGCTTTGGTATTGGGTGCAGCCCCCTCAATAGACAATATGACTCCATAGCCAAACCTCTCATGCTCCACTCTTTGCCCTACCCTCAATGATGAGACAGGATCTGCTACAAAATTGGGATCAGCCTCACGTACAGGCCTACTCATGGCAGGACGGGGAAGTATCACCCTCTCAGGGGCCCTTTTAGGCTCCTCTTTTCTCCCTGCCGAGCCATAAGCCGAAGAAGAACTTGTGCCGCCGAGTGGCCTTCTGATAAAAGTCTTACTTCGCAATCCTGACATATTGTCCCAGGCATCATCGTCATCAAAACCAGCCCCTACTACCACTTTACGCTCCTCATCTATGGTTCTATCAAGATATTGGGGATCAATCTCTTTCAAGAACCTACTAGGTGGACTCGAGGTGTGTTGTCCCCACTTGAAACGGGACCCGGCATAAGAGACTGCAAGCCCCTTCTCCGCCCTGGTCATAGCGACATAGAAAAGTCTCCTCTCCTCCTCAACATCAGCCTCTGAAACAGCTCCCACTGATGGGAAGAGATTCTCCTCCATACCGATTATATATACATAGGGGAACTCAAGTCCTTTTGATGAGTGAACAGTCATCAGACTTATCCTGTTGCCATCATCTTTTTTGTCCTCTGCAATCTCAAGATCCGATATCAATGCCACATTTTCGAGATAGGATCCCAATGTCACCAAAACATTCTCCTCCCCGATCTCTTCTGCCGCAGCTTTCTGCTCCTCCACAAACTCATGCACACTGTTGATAAGCTCCTCTATATTCTCCACCCTTGCCTGTGCCTCTATGGTATTCTCCTGCTTGTAGGAGGCTATAAGGCCCGAGGCATTGACTATCTCCACAGCAATCGAATATGCATCCTGAGTATCGACTTTGATCCTGATTGCCTGTATCATATTTGCAAAGCCCCTCATCTTGTTTAGCGCTGCAGCCTTAAGACCGAACTGTTCACATTTGTCAGAGAACAATGCACCCCAAAGGGATGTCCCCTCCCCTTTTGCAGTGTCTGCAAGATATTTGAGGGAGGTCTCACCTATCCCCCTTGCAGGGGTGTTGATGGCACGGCGGAACGCCTCATCATCCCCAGGATTGACCAGGAGTCTGAAGTAGGCAAGGAGATCCTTCACCTCGGCCCTCTCATAAAATGAGTGCCCCGCATATATTTTATATGGCAGATTGCGCTTGCGCAACATCTCCTCGATGACACGCGACTGTGCATTTGTCCTGTAGAGGATAGCAAAACTGTCATAGGAAACCTTATCAGAATATATCCTCTTCGCAATGGATGCTGCCACCAATGACCCCTCCTCCTGCTCTGTGAAAGCCTTGAGCACCTCTATCTTTTCACCTGCAGCTCCCTGAGAGAAACAGGTCTTGGGTAGTCTGTTGCGGTTCTTCTCAATAACCGAGTTTGCAGCATCGACAATGGTCCTTGTCGAGCGGTAATTCTGCTCAAGTTTGAACTCCTTCGAATCGGGATAATCCTTTCTAAAATTGAGGATGTTCTGAATTCTGGCACCACGGAAGCCATAGATACTTTGGGAGTCATCCCCCACTACAGAGATATTGCGGTGGGACGCTGAAAGTTTCTTGACTATGAGATATTGGGCATAGTTTGTATCCTGATACTCATCCACAAGGATATACCTGAAACAGCGTGAAAGTTCTTCACACACATCGGGATGATCCCTGAGCAAAATATTCATATTGAGGAGGATATCATCAAAATCCATCACGCCTGAGGCCTTGCACTTCTGCTCATATCTCTTGTAAATCTCGCATATCTGCCCCATCTTTGACTGCATGTCCACCTGGATGGCAGCAGCATTGTTCATATATGCATTGGCTGTGACAAGGCTATTCTTTGCCTTGGAGATTCTCGACTGTACAACTGATGGTTTGTAGACCTTTTCATCCAACTGCATCTCTTTGATACATACACGGATGGCACTTTTCGAATCGGAAGAATCATATACAGTGAAAGAGGATGGATAGCCTATCTTATCTGCATATTGTCTTAGAAACCTTATAAAAATGGAGTGGAAAGTACCCATCCACAAACGGACACTCTTATCCTTACCCACAAGTGCAGAAATACGCTCTTTCATCTCTTTTGAAGCCTTATTGGTAAAGGTCAGCGCGAGGATGGCTGATGGGGGAACACTCCTCTCCAAAAGATACGCTATCTTGTATGTCAGAACCTTTGTCTTACCCGATCCGGCGCCCGCTATAATCAATGACGGACCATCAGTGCACTCTACAGCACTTCTCTGTGCACTATTGAGACTTTCAAAGTCAATTTTACTGTCTATTCCCATAATTGATGCAAATCTACTCTATTTTTGAGCATAATTCAACAATAATTGATACATTTGCAGATTACTTTTAAACATAGGTATAAATGGCAGATTATATCAAAATTAAGAAAGGTCTGAATGTTCCAATGGTTGGAACACCTCAGCCCGTAGTTAAAAAGAGTGTAATCTCCGAAGTTATAGCTTTAAAACCTACCGATTTCAAAAACTTGACACCTAAACTTCTCGTAAGGGAGGGTGATGCAGTCAAAGCCGGTACACCTGTCTACTGCGACAAGTTCAACACTGAAATCATCTTCGCTTCGCCTGTAAGTGGTACTGTAAGCGAAATCGTCAGAGGTGAGAAGAGAAAACTTTTGGAGATTCGTATCAAAGCTGATGCACAAACAGAGTACATCAAGTATGACCTTCCAAAAGTTGAAGATCTCTCAGGTGAGAAGATTATTGAGGCTTTGAAGAAGAGTGGCCTTTGGGCATGTCTGAAACAACGCCCTTACGGCATCATCCCTAATCCAACTGTAGCACCTAAAGCTATCTTTGTATCAGGATTCAGTTCTGTTCCTGCTGCTCCGGATTATGATTACGCACTTAAAGATGAGTATGACAACATCCAGGTAGCGGTCAACGCCCTCAACAAACTCACCAAAGGTGGTGTACATATGGGTCTGAGCAGAGTGACTGCAAACAGTTCTCCTCTACACAAACTCAAAAACGTACAGTTCCACGTGTTTGACGGGCCTCATCCTGCAGACAATGTAGGTGTTCAGATCCATCACGTATCACCTGTCAACAAAGGTGAAGTGGTATGGACTGTAGATCTTCCGCTTCTTGCAGTTATCGGAAGATTCTTCTCTAAAGGGATTTATGACCTGAGCAGGACAGTAGCTATCACAGGTCCTCGCGCTACAGAGCCTTGCTATGTTAAAGCTGTAGCAGGTATGTCTATGAAAGATATCGCTGAGTTTGTATCGGCTGAAGCAGATCCAAAACAGTCATATCAGGCAGGATGTGGTGTTCGCTACATCAGCGGCAATGTCCTCACCGGTGCCAATGTTGGCGCTGAAGGTTTCCTTGGTTTCTTTGACCATCAGGTAACCCTTATCACTGAGGGTAACTACTACGAAGGTCTTGGCTGGGCCAAAATTTTCAGACCCAAGAAGTTCAGCAGCTCGAGAACATATTTCTCATGGCTATGCCCCAAGAAAGAGTACAATATGGACTCAAACTTCAACGGTGGCGAGAGAGCTTTCGTGATGAACAAAGCATACAACGATGTACTTCCAATGGACATCTACCCTGTTTACCTTTTGAAAGCCATTCTGGCTGAAGACATCGACAAGATGGAGCAGCTTGGTATCTATGAGGTAATCGAAGAGGACTTCGCACTTTGCGAATACATCTGTCCTTCAAAAATCGACATCCAGGCCATCATCGCCAAAGGTATCGACATTATGTTAAAAGAAATGGCTTAATAAGTGTATAATTATGAATATCAGAAAATTAGTAGACAATATTAAGCCAACCTTCGAGAAAGGTGGCAAACTTGGATTCCTGCATTCGACATTCGATGCATTCGAATCATTTGCATTCGTTCCAAACACCGTAACCAAAAAAGGTAGCCACGTAAGGGACTGCGTCGATCTTAAGAGAATTATGATCGTAGTGGTAGTAGCTCTTCTTCCAGCTTTCTGCTTCGGTGTTTACAATATCGGTTACCAGCACTCTCTTGCTGTAGGGGCTGACATGGGCTTCTGGCAGATGGTATGGTACGGTTTTCTTAAAATTCTCCCTCTTTACCTTGTTTCCTACATCGTGGGTCTTGGTATCGAATTTATCTCTGCACAGATTAATGGACACGAAGTGAATGAAGGTTACCTTGTATCGGGTATGATCATTCCTCTCATTATGCCTGTAGATGTTCCTCTATGGACACTTGCACTTGCTGTTGCTTTTGCTGTAATTATCGGCAAAGAGGTATTCGGTGGTACAGGTATGAACATTTGGAACCCTGCACTTATCGCACGTGCATTCTTGTTCTTCTCTTATCCAAGCAAGATGTCAGGTGATGAAGTATGGGTATCTGTAGGTAAAAATGATGCTCTTGTAGACGGATTCACAGGTGCTACACCTCTTGCACAGGCCACCAGCGGTGATTTGGGATATTCATTTATGGATATGTTCATCGGTCTTATCCCAGGTTCTGTAGGTGAGACCTCCACTATCGCCATCCTCATCGGTGCCATCATCCTTATCTGGACTGGTGTTGCCAGCTGGAAAATCATGCTTTCAGGTGTTGTCGGCGCTTTGGCAGTAGGTTTCTTGGGCAACGCTTTTGCAGCAGAGGGATCATACCTTGCACTTCCTGCATGGAATCACCTGGTAATGGGAGGTTTCGCATTCGGTATCGTATTTATGGCTACCGACCCTGTGACTTCAGCTCAGACTGAAACCGGTAAATGGATCTATGGTTTCCTAGTAGGTGCTTTGGCTATCGTCGTACGCCTTTTCAACCCTGGTTATCCAGAGGGTATGATGTTGGCTATCCTACTTATGAACACATTTGCTCCACTTATTGACTACTACGTGGTAAATGCAAACATCAACAGAAGACTTAAAAGAGCAACTAAATAATTGAGGGATTATGAATACAAACAGTAATACATACACAGTAATTTACTCTGTGATTCTCGTTGTGGTAGTTGCCGTAGTTCTTGCATTTACTGCACTTACCCTCCAGCCTGCACAGGACACTAACGTAAAAGTGGAGACTATCAGCAAGATTCTTACTTCTGTAGGTCTTTACGATGCAGAATCGGAGATGTCAAATGACGAGATTATCAAAACATACAGTGAAAACATCCAGGAAGCTATCCTTGTAGATGCTGAAGGAAAAGTTATCGGCAATATGAGCACCGATGCAAAAAGCATTGAACTCAAAGGGCAAGGTGATCTCAAACTTCAGTCTACCTTTATCAAGAAGGCAAGCGAAGGTGATGCAGATGCAAAAGCCAACATCGCTCTTCCTGTATACATTTTCAATGTTAACGGAAAAACCATCCCTGTAGTACCTTGCTACGGTGCTGGTCTTTGGGGTCCTATCTGGGGATATGTAGCATTCGAAGGTGATATGAACACTATTGAAGGTGCAGTATTTGACCACAAAGGTGAGACTCCTGGTCTTGGCGCTGAGATCGCTACAGACTGGTTCTGTACCAACTTTACAGGAAAGAAAATCTATGACGCAGAAGGCAACTTCACCTCTGTAAAAGTGGTGAAAGGTGGTGCATCTGAAGATGACATCAATGGTGTGGACGCTATCAGCGGCGGTACCATCACATCTCAGGCTCTTGAAAAGGCCATCAAAGCATGGATTGAGGCATACATACCTTATTTTGAAACTCTTAAAGCTGTGGAGGAATAGATTATGAGTGATTTGAAAAACACATTCCTTTACCCTATATTTAAAGGTAACCCTATCTCGGTTCTTGTATTGGGTATCTGTTCATCTTTGGCTGTAACAGTTCAGCTTAAAGGTGCATTTGTAATGGCACTCTCTGTAATCATCGTTACAGGTCTGTCAAGCTTGGTTGTATCCCTTTTGAGAAACACCATTCCTAACCGTATCCGTATCATCGTACAGCTTGTAGTGGTAGCGTTGATGGTAATCCTTGTAGACCAGATCCTTAAAGCTTATGCCTACAGCATCAGCAAGACTCTGTCCGTATACATCGGTCTTATCATCACCAACTGTATCGTAATGGGCCGTATCGAGGCATACGCACTTGGAAACAAACCAATTCCATCACTTATCGACGGACTTGGCAACGGTGCAGGTTATGGTCTGATCCTTATCGTTGTGGCCTTCTTCCGTGAGCTTCTCGGTTCAGGTACACTATTTGGATTCAGAATCATCCCTGAGTCATTCTACGAACTTGGATATATGAACAACGGTCTAATGATTCTCCCTCCTATGGCACTTATCCTTCTAGGATGTATCATCTGGGTACAAAGAAGCATTCAGAAAGACCTACAGGAAAAATAACAACTAACTCAAATCTAATATGGAATACATTAGCTTATTCGTAAAGTCAATTTTCGTTGACAATATGATATTCGCCTATTTCTTGGGTATGTGTTCATACCTGGCGGTATCTAAAAATGTGAAGACAGCGACTGGTTTGGGTGTAGCTGTTATCTTCGTACTACTTGTAACTCTACCTATCAACTACCTTCTTAATGAGTATGTTCTCAAACCTGGCGCACTTGCTTGGGCTGGCATGCCTGATGTGGACCTCAGCTTCTTGAGCTTCATCATCTTCATTGCGGTAATCGCCGCTATCGTACAGATCGTAGAGATGGTGGTAGAGAAATTTGCCCCTGCCCTTTACTCACAACTCGGTATCTTCCTCCCTCTTATCGCTGTGAACTGCGCTATCCTTGGTGCATCACTCTTTATGCAGGAGAAAGACTTCATCAATGTGGGTGAGGCTACTGTTTACGCCCTTGGTTCAGGTATCGGCTGGTTCCTAGCTATCGTAGCCTTGGCTGCTATCAGAGAGAAGATGACTTACTCTCACGTCCCTGCAGCTCTACGTGGTCTTGGTATCACCTTCATCACCGTAGGTCTTATGGGTATCGCATTTATGACATTCATGGGTATTCAACTATAATAAGGAGGAGTGATTATGACAATGACTATTATTTCATCAGTTGTAGTGTTCCTGGTTATCACCCTTCTATTGGTTGCACTACTTCTATTTATCAAAGCAAAACTTACCCCTTCAGGAACAGTTAAAATCAACATCAATAACGGCTCCAAAGAGATCGAGGTTACCCCTGGTGGAAACCTTCTCAATACTTTGGCTGAGCAGAAAATCTTCCTTCCATCAGCATGTGGTGGTAAAGGTAACTGCGGTCAGTGCAAATGCCGTGTAACCGAAGGTGGTGGCACTATTCTCCCTACCGAGGTCGGTTTCTTCAACAGAAAACAGATCATGGACAACTGGAGACTTGGTTGCCAGGTGAAAGTTAAAGAGAACATGAGCGTTATCGTTCCCGAATCTGCACTTAGCGTAAGAAAATGGGAATGCGAAGTGGTTTCTAACCACAACGTGGCTACATTTATCAAAGAGTTTGTGGTTAAGCTTCCTGAGGGAGAACACCTTAACTTCCGTTCAGGTGGTTATATCCAGGTGGATGTACCTGCTTGTACCATCAACTACAGAGACATCGATGTAGATCCTGAATATAGAGAAGACTGGGAGAAAATGGGTGTATTTGATCTTCAAATGGTTAACCCTACCCCAACCCTTCGTGCTTACTCTATGGCTTGCTATCCTGCAGAGGGTGACATTATCAAACTTAATGTCCGTATCGCTACCCCTCCTATCGACAGGGAGACCCGCAAGTTCATGAACATCAACCCTGGTATCTGTTCATCATACATCTACTCACTCAAACCTGGTGATAAAGTAACTATCTCAGGTCCTTACGGTGAGTTCTTCTTGCCAGACAATCTGCCAGCAGAACAAGAACTTATCTTCGTGGGTGGTGGTGCCGGTATGGCTCCTATGAGAAGCCACATCATGCACTTGTTCCACACTGAGAAGACTACACGTAAAGTTAACTTCTTCTACGGTGCACGTAGCTTGAAAGAGGCATTCTATCTTGAGGATTACCATGCTATCGAGAGAGAGTTCCCTAACTTCAAGTTCCACTTGGCTCTTGACAGACCAGATCCAGAGGCAGACAAGGCAGGTGTACCTTACGTAGCAGGCTTCGTTCACAATGTTATGTACGAGACATATCTGAAAGAACACGAGGCTCCAGAAGATGCACTATACTTGATGTGCGGTCCTCCAATGATGGTTTCATCAGTAGTAAATCTGCTTGACAGTCTTGGAGTAGCTCCTGAAAACATCCTTTACGATAACTTCGGAGCATAACCATAAAGCTATAACGACAAACTCCCGACCTCTACTACAGAAGTCGGGAGTTTTTTTAGTTACTATGATCGGGCTAAATCCAGTAGGGATTACTGACAGAAAGGATATTACCTTCGTGATCTGTCTTCGAACACGTGATCTGTGTAATTTACGACAGTCTTGCGACCTGTGAATGTTTTGGAAAGGAGGGTAAGTTCCTGCTCATCTTTCTCAAATATATGTCCGCACTTCTTACACCTGTATTTGTTACGGTACTTGTCCTCCCTATACTTCATATCATATGTATCGTAGTAAACACCACCTGACTCCCTGATAACAGGGACCTTTTCATCCCATTGTCTGAAAACATCAGACTTATCATCTGTCCTGGTGCCGCTCGAAGTATATTTGACACGATACTCTGTATGTCTCTTGACACCCATCTCCTTCTCCTGATGGACAAAATATTTCTTTTCTGTCCTCTCAAACTCCTTAATTTCACTCCCTTTGTAGTTTGAATCGATCCTAATGACAGCTATTCTGCGACACTTAGGACAACGACGTTTTATCAGATACAGTGTAAGTAAAATACCAAGAATCATACTGCATAGAGGCAAGAACCATGCTATACCCCACCAATACCCCTCCATCATTATTATCAGCATCCACAGGTATGGTCCTATGACACTTACCCCAATCATCAGAATCCTCATTATGGTATTGTTGAGTAATCTGAATATGGGTGTATATGTCACCAAAAAGGCAAGCAGCAGGATGGGAATCATCCCTATGACAAACAGGTACATAAGATCCCCCAACCACTTTATAGGAAAAGAGAGATAATACATCCACTTGCTTGAATGAAGAGGCTCATCCTTCATATACTGCGGTGAGGATATCAATTTCTGAACAAAAGGGATCTCTATCAACCAGTCAGTACCTGGAAGGATGCGAAGGGGGAGTGAATTTCTTCCTACCAAACGGACATATCTCACCTCTTTCGCTATACCTTTTTTATATGTGACTACCGGCTGATATACCTTCCAGTCTGATGACATACGGAGAGCAAAGGGCATTGTAATATCTACACTGTCTGCCGTCCTGGGATTTTTAGGGACAAAAACTGTCCGACGGTATTTGCCGTCAAAATCTGAAAATGTTTTACCTATACACTTTTCTCTAAACTCCCATGCAGACATCTTGTATGTCCCCTTGTGCGGATCAAATCCATAAATGGGCTCTACCGGGAGAGGATAGGTCTGGATGACACCTCTACGACCATCCTTTGTCTCTGCAAGAAGTGTAATATTCCTGTCTTTTGTATGGTATGCTGTAATATTGACTTTTGTCCCCTTTTTCAGCACACTATGCACTTCGCCTGAAGGATCTGTAAAGAATGGAACATCCTTATCTAACGTAACCTCAACAAACTCAGGCACCTGTGCGCCACCATAAAACACATGCTGACATACGGTTACCAGACACAGCCCTATAAGAGCCGAGAAAAAAAGGATGGGTATAATTAGAAAGATGGACCAGGAACGTTTCTTGCTCATAACATATATAGTTTTGATTTACACAAATACACACAGGTTACAAACCAATCCGGCAAATTGGATGCACTGTGCAGTTATCTCCTTACCACCGGATGTCTGTCCTCGTAGCACCACATATTTAAAATTGTGAGCACAGGGGCCATACGGCTGGGGATAGAGAAGGTTATAGTGGAAAATGGGGGAAGTGTCTTCTGACCGCCACCATTTACCTCAAAAACGAAAGGAAATGATGACTTGTTTGTACAAATATATGTATTCTTCTTATCCCCCTGCAAACTCATCTGCACCTCCACACACGCATCAAAAAGGGCCACAAGGTACTCTTCAGTCGACATGAACTTATTGTCTGTATAGGCTATGGTTCTTCCTTCAAGAAGGGCCTCTTTAACTGCCTCCTGGCTCTTCTCCTGTGCAAGGACAAGAGTCATAGGGCGGAACCTCACAAAACGGCCATCCAGACCTTCTGTACCATATCCCACTGTGGCATAATCTTCACTGATTATCCCGTGTTCGTCACTATTTGCAAACATCGGAAGATTTTTGTCTATACACCACGACACTACCCTCGGATAATACTCCATATGGTTTACCACTTCAATACCATCTATCAGGTCTGCATCAAAGAGCCTCTGTTGGAACTCTGTCACCAGACAGGTATCCACTGCCCAACCAGGGTGGTTGAACAAAATGAAAGCATCCTGCTTGCGTGCATTCTGAATAGCTACAAATGGATCATCATCAGGGATAAGGTTCGCATCCTCTATGAAGAGGGCATTGAAGTGACCTATAACACCCTGTTTGCGTGTAATCTCAGTACCACGAACAAGCATAAGTCCAAACTTGTCAGCTGTTGGTTTCGCTATCTCGTATGGGGTGTTGAAATCACCTGATATATATTTCTTATGTGGCAAATACTCTATATGGTCTGTAATGGATATAACATCGAGGCCATCTTTCCACGCCTCTGTAACCCTATATGTTGGCCACACATCCCCATCCGAAAATACGGTATGGATATGGAAGTCACATTTCAACACCTTATAACCTGCCACATCAGGGATAACCACCTCCTGCCTCACATCCCCTATGCTTTGTGGCATATAGATCTTGTTAACATTCTGGCCCATAGCCCAAGTACAACACATAAGTGCCATCACAAATGACAATAAAACTCTTTTCATATCCATAGATTTTAGAAATTACACATTCCTTATCCTCCAGCCCTGCGGCCAAAGGTTGTTTGTTCTGTTCCCAATATTTTTGACAAATCCGAGCGGCACCCCTTTGTATGTAAGCAGGAGATACCCCTTCGGAGCCGACGGAAAGGCAAGCGGGTCTTTTCTCAAAAATCTCAATGCATCCTCAAGCGACACCTCCACTTCTGGGAAACTCCCTCTACGGAGAGCTTCGCTCAATGCGATATCTGCCTCAGGGACCATAGTGCGCCCTTTTGCCCCCTCCACCACAGATGCAAGAGCCGCTCCTGCAGATACACATCTGAGATGACTCTCTGCCCATATCATATCTGCTGCCACCGAGACCGGATACCCCTTTACAAGATCCCCCTTGCGATAACACACATAACCCTCCTCTGCAAAATCAACAGAATCCTTATAAGGCTTGACTGCCGCTCCGCGCAATGGATCTTTGATCAATGCATGCTGCTCATCTCCACTCTTGCGGACAATTCCATAGAAGAAGCCCTCCCCATACTGTTCACCCGGGAAACACTGCTGTGAATGGAGCACCTCGCCCCCAAGTTCAGAGGCAATCCAATTGAGATTGTCCCCATTTTCCCAATGGTTAAACGTACAGGTAGAATACAGCATTATGCCACCGCTTCGCAATGCAGGCCATATATCTGCCACAATCCTCCTTTGGCGGGCAGCACACTGGTCGACATGCTCGGGCGACCACTCCTGACGGGAGGCCGGATCCTTGCGGAACATCCCCTCACCGGAGCAGGGTGCATCTACCACAACCATATCAAAGAAACCGGCAAATGCCCCAAAATCTGCAGGATCATTATTGGAGACCACAACATTTGCAGCCCCCCATTTGGCAATATTCTCTGCAAGAATGGTAGCACGTGCCCGTATCACCTCATTTGAGACCAGCATTGCCCCAGAGCAATCTCTGAAAATAGAGAGGAGATGGGTTGATTTGCCTCCAGGTGCTGCACACAAATCAAGTATCCTGACCTTTCCATCGACAGAATCTTCCTGCAATTTGGCATATACCTCCTTGCAACTCTCTATGGCCATTGAAGAGGCCTCCTGCACATAATAGCAACCAGCATGAAAAAGGGGATCAAGGGTAAAGACAGGTCTGCTCTTGAGGACACGGCCAAACTCTGAGCGCCCCTCCATCTTTACAGAGGGATCAATAGGGAGGTCCAAAATATCCTGTCTGTCACCCACTTTCATGGGATTCACCCTCACAGTGACAGGTGAAGTACTATTAAGCAATTCGGAGAGTCTCCCTGCTTGGGGCTCTCCGAACTCTATACATATATTCTCTAAAAACGATTCAGGAATTCTGATATCCATTGTACTCTTGTGGAATTTTACCGTTGAACGCCTGCTCCAACTGATCAGTCACCTTATCTACCATCTCCTGCAACTTTCCTCCCACCATCATCTTAACCATAGTGGGGAGCTCCGCCTCCAATTCAAGATTGAATAAGGTACTGTCCAGCCCAACAGGGGAAAAATGGAAGTAGAATTTGAAAGGGAAAGGGAACTTGCCTGTCTCTGCAAAAGAGATAAGCGAATAAGGTATCCTCTGATCTACCCTGAGTCCCATCTCCATACCCTGTACAGATCCTACAATACTGTCTGCCTCTATCCTCACCTTATCCTTCAAATCGGCAGGGAGATTCTCTGCAAACCTCCTCAAATCTGAAAAGATGGTATACAAGACAACAGGGGGATGCTTGACCACCAGGTCTCTCCCCTTCACGTGAGTCGCACCCATACTGTCTCTATTTTCCCCAAGTATCAGGTGAATATCTCCACTCCCTCAACATCTCCAAATCTGATCCACTGATATATTTTGAAGCAACAGCTTCATCAAGAAGTGCATCATAATTTGAAAGGGTGTAAAGCTCTACATTGGCGTTCTCAAAGCCCTTTCTTGCTTTATCAAAGTTGTAAGAGAAAATAGCGATGGTACCCTCTATGATAGCACCATTTTTCTGCAATGCGTCTACCGCTGCAAGGCTGCTGCCACCAGTAGATACAAGATCCTCGATTACCACCACTTTGGCCCCCTGTGGAAGGATACCCTCCACCTGGTTCTGAAGACCATGATCTTTGGCAGATGAACGGACATAGATAAATGGTTTGTTCATCATCTCAGCTACGATAGCACCATATCCGATGGCACCTGTAGCAATACCTGCGATGATATCCACATCAGAGTAACGCTCCTCTATAATGGTTTTGAAATATTCACAAATCTCGCGTCTGATAGCGGGATAAGAGTAGATTTTCCTATTGTCACAGTAGATTGGTGATTTCCAACCTGAAGCCCAGGTAAAAGGTTTCTCAGGGCTCAATTTCACAGCCTCAATCTCCAACAGATGCTTGGCTACATTTTTCTCTATAGTATTCATATAATGTCTTAATTAAAACACACAAATATAATAAAAAAATCATACTTTTGCCAATAGATAAAACATAGAGATGTATCAAATATTTTTTGACCAAAGATCGATTGTAATCTGCAGTAAAACTGAAGATTATTTTCAGGAGCACGGCACTGTCACACTTAGCGGAGAGGAGTACTCTGACCTGTCCGATATCCCTGAAATGTTCGACACTTCGACACACATATCCAAACTCTATATCCCGTCTGATGACCCTGAAAAGACATTCAGGAAACTCGCATCCCACTTCACTGAGATAAACGCTGCAGGGGGAGCAGTGGAGAATCCCGATGGAGAGCTCCTTTTCATATTCAGAAATGGTGTATGGGATCTCCCAAAAGGGAAACAGGAAGATGGGGAAGATATTGCGCTGACAGCCCTTCGCGAAGTGGAGGAAGAGTGCGGAATAAAGGATCTCAAATTGGGAGAGCTACTCTGCATCACATACCACACATACCACAGGGATGGTAAATTCTACCTCAAGCACACATATTGGTACAAAATGGAGAACCCTACCCAAGAGGATCCCAAGCCACAGTTTGAAGAGGATATAACATCGGCAGTATGGGTAAAGAGGGACAAAATCGTAGAGTGCATGGAGAATACATACCCCTCAATAAAGGCTGTAATCGGACAACTCCAGTTATCTTAAATCGTTAACGTAGACATCACCAAGGGAGTCATAGTCAGGACGGTAGAAAGAGCCCCCTTTCAAGCTCCCTTCTGTCACTGACTTGATCTTGGCGGTATAGGTATCACCTTTCCGCGATTTGTAGGATATGCTGCGCAATTCAAACCCACTCTTGGTGACAATAACATCCACAGAAGTGTGATCTGCCTGCTTTGCCTTGGGCACAAGGTTTACAAGGTAACACTCCTGACCTTCATACATCACCACTTTTGGTCTGGCCGGATATTCGTAGGGTGCGACCCCTCTTCTGAGGATAGAGAAGGGATTCTCAGACATATTGACATCATTTGTGTTATGCCCTACGACAATCACCTCGTCAGAACCTTTATCATAGATATATTTGGACTCACCATCACAATAGATATCCGAATACCCTGTCCTGACCAGGAAATTATCCCCCTCTGAAAAGAACTCACCATCAGTGGAGAACTGGAGAGTTCCATCTCCCCCTCTCACCTCAAACGAGTATGTGGCATACAAGGATTCGAATCCTGAGATCCTGCCTGTATATTGCTCTATTACATATTGGGTACTCTGCCCTAGCAAAGGGGCAGAGAGGAGAATAGCCAGAAATATGTAATACAATCTCTTCATAAACCTATAGTCCCAGGGTAGAGAATATAGCATCGAGAGCCTCCGGACTTGTAACCCTCACTTGTCTGGGTTTACTTCCTTCGGATGGTCCTACTATACCGGCCTCCTCGAGCTGGTCCATAATTCTGCCGGCTCTATTATAGCCGAGGTTCATCTTCCTTTGAATTAACGAGGTTGAACCCTGCTGCTCGCGGACTATCAGTCTTGCCGCCTCCTTGAAAAGTTCGTCCCTTTCGTTGGAACTGTTGATCTTTATCGCCGGAGAACTGCCATCCTCCACCGGAACATATTCGGGCAATAAATATGCCATACCATAACCAGCCTGTGAACTGATATGTTCGGTAATCCTCTCCACCTCCGGTGTATCGATAAACGCACACTGGACGCGGGTAGGCTCACTGCTTCCTGTCATAATAAGCATATCACCCCTTCCGATAAGTCTGTTTGCACCTGTCTGGTCGAGAATGGTCTTTGAGTCGACACTTGCCATAACCTTGAAAGCGATTCTCGCAGGGAAGTTGGCCTTGATCGAACCTGTAATGATATTTGTGGTAGGTCTCTGAGTTGCAATCACAAGGTGGATACCGATAGCACGGGCCAGCTGTGCCAGACGGGCAATAGGCTCCTCGACATCTCTGCCGGCTGTCATAAGGAGATCGGCAAACTCATCAATTATAACGACAATATAGGGCATATAGTCGTGTCCCTTGTGTGGATTGAGTTTGCGTGAGAGGAACTTCTCATTGTACTCCTTCACATTTCTTACCGAAGCATCCTTGAGGAGGTCATACCTTCTGTCCATCAGTTTGCAGAGTGATTTGAGGGTATAGACTACCTTATCTGTCTCTGTAATGATAGCATCATCACTATCGGGAAGTTTGGCCAGATAGTGGTCATTCAATGGTGAATACAGAGAGAGCTCCACCTTCTTCGGGTCCACCATCACAAACTTGAGCTCTGCCGGATGTTTCTTGTAAACAAGAGATGTAATGATAGCATTAAGACCCACAGATTTACCCTGACCTGTAGCACCAGCTACAAGAAGGTGGGGCATCTTGGCCAGGTCAAAACTGAACACCTCATTTGAGATGGTACGGCCTATCACTACAGGGAGGTCATATTTGGTATTTCTGAACTTGGGATCCTCCAGAACAGACTTCATCGACACCACACTTGGCTTATCGTTTGCCACCTCAATTCCGATGGCATTGGTACCGACAAGGGTAACTACACGGACCCCCTTGGCCGCCAAAGAGAGCGCGATATCCTCCTCCAGCCTCTTGATCTGGGAAACCCTCACACCTGGTGCAGGTACCACCTCATAAAGGGTCACGGTAGGACCTATCCTGGCTGTAATTTTGGTAATACTGATCTTATAGTCCTTGAGGGTATTTACAATTTTCTCCTTGTTTTTCTCGAGCTCCTCCTTGGATACCTCGTACCATTGGGACTGGTAATCCTCAAGAAGAGAAGTGGTTGGGAATTTATATCTGGAGAGGGAGAGACGGGGGTCATATCTCTCTTTCCACTTGTCATCTTCATTATCAAATGAGACCTCCTGTCCGGGAATTACCTCCATAGGGGGAAGCACATCAGTTGCCACCTCTGGCACAGGCTCAGGCTGGCTTACCGGCTCCGTTACCACTTCCGGCTCTATCGCAGGCTCTGGCTCAAATCCTCCAACAGGTTCATCATCTGAATTGTATCCCGGCTCATCCACAGGGAGAATCTCCACATCCACCCCAGGATCATCACCACCATTGAGTATATCCACTGGGAGGACCACTGCCGGCTCTGCAGGTCCAGCAGGAGTCTCGGGCTCAACAGGGGCCTTCTCCTTTTTCTTTTTGGGTTTTGGCTCCTCCTTCGGAGCAACACGGTCCAGAAGGGCGATTATCCTGTCCACTATCTTATTGTTCACCAATACAGACCACAACAAAAGGAGGAAGAGGATGACACCTCCTGCCCCGAAGACACCGAGCATAGAACAAAGCCACTCATTTATATAGTGACCATATGAGCCTCCCGCACCCTCACCGAAAAGGGAGATTTTGCCAACAAGTGAAAATATATACGAAAACAGCATCGAGAAGACAATACTGCCCATCAGAGTGAGGCAGAAAAGCCTTACAAGATTAACACCTTTCTTAGAAAAACAAAAGAGTGCCACCCCGCCAAAAAATACCGGGATTACAAACGCGCCGAGGCCAAACAACTTTGACACCAGGAAGTTTGACCAGACAAAGCCTAGTTTTCCCCCACCATTTTCAGCCTTGACTACATTATTCATAAAATCTGCATGGTACAGAAGACTCTGGTCATTATGCCAGGTAAACAAATATGTAATAAGCGAGTATAGGGTAAAAACAGTAAGCAGGGCGAATGCAGCTCCACAAACGAGTCTCAGCAGTTTCTTTTGTTCCTCTTTCATTATTTCTTCCAGCGTTTCTTTCCGTTTTTATTCTTGTGATTGTGTTGGTTTCTTGGCTGTCCCTCCTTCTGTCCCATAATGCCGGGTCTGTTGAATACCTCCTTATCCGAAATGGAGTCGAGATGTATGTGACCAGGAACAGTCAACTTCCCTTTGGAGAGTATATTGATATCGTTAAAGATTGTCTCTTCTGAGACAGAATCCTTGTTCCATATCAGATATTGCTGCCTCATATAGACAGCCAGAGCCTTGATCATGGCATCCTTTGTCTGGCCATCCTCTTTAGAGGCAATAACCTCAATCATATTTTCGATATTCCTCCCATAGTGACGTGCATTGATAGGGGTACGGCAGACCTCCATAGGTTCCGGTTTGGATGTTATGATATCCCTTGTCGGGATCTCGTATGGGGAATCAATATCAATGTCGAAGTCCGCAATTATCTGCACATGGTCCCAGAGTTTGTGCTTGAAATCCTCTATATCCCTCAACTGGGGATTGAGTGTACCCATAACACCCACTACGGCCTTTATCTGCTCATTTCTCTTCTCTTTGTCTGGAATGCTTTTGACATATTCCACCATCTTCTGGACATTGCGTCCATACTCAGGCATAAGAAGTTTCTTACGCTGAGTATTGTAATCCTTATCTTTTTCTTCCATAAATCAATGACATTCGTGATGATCACAACTATCCCCTGAATCTTCCACCTTCCCTGCAAGGTAACTCTTCACCAGCTCCTCTACAGGGCCTGAGCATCCCCTTACTACCTGGATATTGTGGCTCTCCAAAACATTTTTGGCCCCCTGGCCCATATTTCCTGCAAGCATAACCTTCACACCCATCGCTTCCAGAACAGAGGCAATATTTGATTTGCATCCGCACCCTTGTGGTGAGGGGAGGGTCTCAATACCTGCAACAGATTGTCCCACAACAGTAAATACTGTATAATAAGCACAATGGCCAAAGTGGTCATCCACCACTCCGTCACGTGTAGGGACAGCTATTTTTAAGTTAATCAGTTTCATCTTACAAATGTAGTAAATATTATCCTCAACATAAACAAAAAAAGCAGGCACTTTTCAGTACCTGCTATCTCTATTTTACCCACTGCATTCTGGCAGCAAAGGGGCAATTTTCATAAATGTCCACCCGATAATAAGGGCAGCCCCGGTCTCCTATTTACGTTCGTCAGCGTATGATTTCTTCACAGCAGCCATAGCTTTGTTGAAAACAAGCTGGCTCTGGGCCAAATCTGGATTGAATGCTACAGGACCTGTAATACATCCATTTTCACAAGTCATCACCTCTACAAAGTGTGCATTTGCAGAACCTCTCTTGGCGTAGCTCTTGAGAAGACCGATGTTCTTTTTGTTCATATCTGCCACCTTCACGATTTGAAGACCGTTTGCCCTCTCACCAAGGTAAGCCACTACAGCATCTGAAACACCGCCGGTGCGGGCGAAACCATGAGCCTCTCTCATCGACTCATCTGTGATGGTATAAGGTTCGCACTCATCAATATTGATACCCATACCGATAAGGGTAGCATTGAACTCCTCAAAAGACATTACATAATCTACAAACTCCACATCCTTAGCCTCTTTTCTCTTACCAATACAAGGGCCGAGGAATACCACTTTTGCGTTTGGATCTGCCTTCTTCACCATCTCTGCAGTGTAGTACATAGGAGATTTGGTGTGTGATACATATGGCATCATCTCAGGGATATGTTTCTTGACAAGCTCCACATACGAAGGGCAGCAAGATGTAGTCATGAATGACTGACCCTCCTTAACCTTCTCAAGAAGCTCCTCTGCCTCGTGTTCAGTGGTAACCATGGCACCTTTGGCAACCTCCACAACCTCGCTGAAACCTATCGCCTTCATGGCACCGTAAACTTTCTCAATAGGCTGTTTGTACTGTGCAAGGACTGCTGGAGCAGGGATAATCACCACCTTCTCACCCCTGCGGATAGAGTTGAGGATGTCAAAAATCTGTGAAATCTCGAAGATAGCGCCGAAAGGACATGCCTTCATACATTTACCACAGTAGATGCATTTGTCCTCATCGATATGCTCATATCCGTTCTCATCTTTTGAGATGGCACCTACAGGACAAGCCTCCTCACAAGGTATAGGGATATATACGATAGCGTGATAAGGGCAAGTCTTGTGACAGATACCACAGCTGATACATTTGTCGTGGTCAATCTTCGCCTGTCCGTGAGAGTCGAAATATACAGCATCCTTAGGACAGTTCATGTAGCAGTTACGTGCCACACAACCTTTACAAAGAGATGTGATCTCATATTTGATGGATACACAAGATGAACATGCATCATCAATAACGCACATGATATTGTCCTTCATCTTGGTCCTCTCCATAGTCTCTTTTGCATACGCAGAGAGTGGCTTGAGCTCATCCACTTCATCCCACATGTCAAAACCAAGAAGAGGGAATGATTTGTATTTCCACACTGCTCTCTCCTTGTGCACACAGCATCTTCCAAAAATCTTTGAGTTCCTTGGGCTCAACTCAATGGGAACATAATCAATTTTTTCTACAAGATTGCCATCTTTCCATAGGCTTACAAGCTTTGACAAAAGCTTATAACGTACGATGTTTGTGTTAGTTGTAAATGCCACTGCTATAAAAGTTTAAAATCGGCTGCAAAGATATGCTTTGGGCGATTATTTACCAAATTTTCGCCAAATAATCGTAATGTTCCCCCTCTGCCACCAGCTCCACATTGAATCCGTATTGTTCCGCATAATATGAGAGGGTCTGAAAATCAACGTAAAGCCAATCAAAAGACTCCCCTTTTACACTCTTATATTGCATCTGATAATCAAGCTCCCCATAATAATCACCGGCCAGATCGATCGCAAAACTTCCGTCCTCCTCTTCGTAAAGATAGCGGAGGTCACTCGAATCCATCAGAAGGGAGCCGCCAGGTTTGAGAAGTCCCCTAACCCTTTCAAAAAAACGCCCCATATTGTCGATTCTGCCAATAATCCCGGATCCGTTCATAAGCATCAGAATGGTATCATATTTCCCGGGGAAAGCCGGGTCCCAGAAATCCCCCTGCACCGCATCTACACCCCTTTCACGCATCACCTGCACCGAGAGTGGCGATATATCCATTGCAAGGGCCTTTTTCCCCATTTGTCCAAGGGCAATGGAGTGACATCCTGCACCAGCCCCCACATCCAAAATAGAACCTTGCGCAAGCTCCAGAGCCACCTTCTCCAGATAAGGCATACTCTCGAAATCTCTGAAAAGCTCCTCCACAGGTATCTCATCCTCATCAAACTGCGAAGAGAAGACCCTCAATTTGGCAGCTTTGCCATTTTTATGGAAATCGTAGATTGCGGCACCCATTGGGTCCTTGGGAAAGCGGTATCCTTTTTTATCCATTGCTATTCATTTTGAGATGCAAATTTATTATTTTTGCGAAAACGCAACGCAATATGAAACCATTCAGATCCATTTTCTTCGGTTTAGCACTTCTGGCTACCACAGCTTGCAATCAAGCCCCAGTACAAAATTCAGATTCACAATACGACAATGCAGTGGTCGAAAACATTATGACCCGCCGCAGCATCCGCAAATACAAAGCAGAACCTGTGAGCAGGGAGCTCATCAATAAAATTATGGAGTGCGGCATCAACGCCCCCAACGGACAGAACAAACAGTCCTGGGAGGTCCGCGTAGTGGACGACCCTGCCGTAATGGACAAAATAAAGGATGCGATGGCAGCCGGGCACCCAAATATGGACCCGGAGATGGTAAAAGGGTGCTTCCGCGGTGCCCCCGTAATGCTGTTTATAGCACGCGACACTGGATACCAGTTTTCTCCATACGATTGCGGCCTTCTCTCTGAGAACATAATGCTCTCTGCATGGTCATACGGAGTGGGCTCCATCTGCTTGGGTATACCTGTCCGTTTCCTCACCGACAACGACATATGCAAACCTATAGTTGAAGGGCTGGGATTCAGCGAAGGGTATGAATTCTGCCTATGTATCGGCCTTGGATACCCTGACGAGACCCCGCAGGCAAGACCTCGCGATATGGGTAAAGTAAAATTCCTTGAAAAGATATAAACTATGAAAAAATTTTTCTCTGCAGCCATAGTGCTGCTTCTGGCTGTTGCCACCCTATCGGCTCAGGATGGCATGAACTGCTTTGCAGTATTGGCAGGGAGAGAGGCCACAGTGGACGGCTCTGTCCTTCTGGCCCACAATGAGGATGATTCGGGTGAGCAGATGCTCAATATATACAATGTCCCCCGCAATGAGACCGCTGGAACCAACAAATACCTATGGATAGAGTTCCCTGGAATGGCCGTCTCGGACGGTTATCTCAACGAATACGGCGTAGCTGTAGTCTCCGATGCCTGCAACTCCCGCGAGGATCGTGAGGACTTTACAGATGATGGCGTACTCTATGAAGTCCGCACCCTGGCTGCACAGAAAGCCCGCTCGGCCCGCCACGCTGTGGAACTTATCGGTGCCCTTGTCCAGGAGAGGGGCTACCGTGGCAGTGGGAGGACCTACGTAGTGGCCGACCCGAATGAAGGGTGGGTATGCGCAGTGGTAAAAGGGCGTCATTGGGTGGCACAAAGAATCCCTGATGATATGGTAATGACTATCCCCAACTATTACTGCATCAATGAGGTAAACCTTGCGGATACAGCCAACTTCATGGGCTCTCCGGACATCATCACATATGCTGTAGAGAGGGGATGGTACAATCCCGAAACCGACGGCAAATTCATCTTCAAGAAGGTATATTCACGTCCCGACACATACAGCTATGACAGGAACTACATCCGACATATGTCTGCTATGAACTACCTCACCAAAAAGGACTATACCACAAACCCCGACACCTACCCCTTTGCAGTCAAGGCCAACAGAAAAGTGGGATTGGAAGATATGATGGAGATCCTACGCAGCCACGGGGACAACGTGGAGCAGAAAGTGGTCACCAAACACGACAATGACCACCCTGTATGCATCTGCACCGATGTGACTGTCAACGCCACAATATTCCAACTCCGCAACTACCTCCCTGTAGAGATCGGGGCACTAATGTGGGTAACAGGTACAAGCCCATGTGTCGAGGCATTCATCCCCTGGTACTCAGGGATGACAGAGTCCCCTGCAGGGTTCCAAAGATTTGCCTCAGCCGACGAGGCTCTGGAAAAACACTTCAGCGACTCGAAACAGATGAAAGAGAACTACCCTGACGGTATAGCCTGGAAATTTGTAGATCGCTGGCACTGGATATTGGAGGACTACTTCGGCAGATCCGAGGGAGTCCAAAGGGTAAACAAAAAATTCCAGAAAAAGCTTTTTAAGGGGCAGGCCGGATTTGAGGAGTCAATCAGAGAGATGAAAGGGGAAGAGCTCCAGAAGGCCCTCAATGAATATACCGGTGATATATATAAAGAATATTTTCATTTATTCGAACAATAGAGATACCTTTGTCCCCCCTTTCAAGGAAAACAATCAATTCAAATTAACCAAATAATGAAAAACATCCTTAAAATTTCTGCTGTGCTATTGGCATTGGCAATGGCATTCTCAAGCTGTACAAAGGTACAGAGTTCTATGAGTATTGATGATATCCCTTACAAGGCTACTGTAAAAGGTTGTCTTGTTTACGACATGGGACAAGGTTACTCAAACGGAAAATATATCCAGCAAATCAACCCTGCTGCCGGCGTGAAGGTTACTGTAAGGGTAGAGAACAGTCAGCTAGATCCAAAAGGTCAGGCTCAGGGCTACACTGTATATGCTGACACCACCGACGCCAACGGTATCTATGAGATCGAGGTTCCTTCTACATCAAACGGAGTGGAGGTAAAGGTAAAACCTGAAACATTCACAGGCAAATATTACGAAGTGGAGAGCATCCAGAACGGTGCACCTGTAATGAAAGAGACTGAGGTTTACTATGAAGTGAACGAGAAGACAATCTCTATCATCCCTGGTGATTTGGCAGTATGCGATGGTGTTTACACTTGCAACGAGAGATCTGCATTTGAAAAATTTGATTACAATGTACGTCTTCAGGTAATGGTTGGCAAGAACAGCTACTCTAAAGAATACGACAAGGATAATGCAAAATATGTTATTACCAGAGAGTATGTAGCTGCCAACAATGTAGATTTGACCATTGATGTAAACTACAGCTCTGGAGTGAAGACATTTATGGCTACTACCAACAATAGCGGTTATGCCACCTTCGCCATCCCTTCAAAAGAGAGAGTATGGAATGCATCTGTACGTGTAGAGGCCAGAACATTTGGAGTATCTGAATTCACATACATGGCAGAAGAGTATGACGACAAAGTCGGCAAATATATTGTCAATGAGTACACCATCGAAGGAGGTACATTCGAGCAGTTCAGTCCAAGTTCAAATTCATACAGGACCATCACATTGTATGGATCTGATGAAGTGTTTGTTGCCAATCAGAAAGTAGCAATGGTATTTGAGCCATACGCAAGCAGCGAAGACTTCGGATACAGTTCATACGAATGGAATTATATCTCTTTCTAAAACAGAGTCCATATGAAAAGATTTACAACAATTATAGCACTTCTTCTTTGCTCAGCTGTCATCATGTATGGACAGGAGGGCAAAAAGAAAACCTATATCCCTGAGAGTGGCGATATAGCTTTCGGAGTGGACTTGAGCCCTGTGTTCAGGTATGTGGGAAATATGTTCAACAACTCCACCGACAACTCTCTTGACGAATTGTCAGGAACACCTGTCCATCACGATATGGTAGGGATTTCTACCATCACACCTGATGCTTCACTTATGGTCAAATATATGCTCAGCAAAGATTTGGGTCTCCGCGCAAATATCGGCCTTATCAGCAGAACAAATCTTTTGCACAAATATGTACAGGATGACAAGTTGGCTATGCTTGACCCATTCAATGAGACAAAGCTTATTGATGACTGCACCACCAGCAGAACCGGCACAAGCCTTATGTTTGGTGCTGAGTACCGCAAAGGGAGAAACAGGGTTCAGGGTGTCTTCAATTTTGGGGTCATTGCAGGGTTCCAGAACAACAAGACAACTTACAAATATGCAAATGCAGTGACATCTATCAACCAGAAACCATCTGCAGGATGGAACACCACCCCAACATACGGCAATGGTTACAGACTTCTTGAGTCTAATAGCCAGATGAACATTTTCGCAGGTCTTACTGCAGGAATGGGTGTTGAGTGCTTTGTGGCACCTAAAGTGGCACTCGGAGCCGAGATCAACTTCAATGCATACTATGTAATAGGTGGTCAGGCATATGAGATTTCAGAAGGTTTCAACACATCAACACAGCAGGTGGAGGTGAGAACAGACCTTGTATCACCAGGTAATGACGGTATCCACGTAGGTATCGAAAACCTTGGAGGTTCACTCTATATGGCTTTCTACTTCTAAACCCTCCGACTATAAATTAAAAAAGTGCTGCATTCATTTGCAGCACTTTTTTTATACTATCTATTCACCCCATCCTCCGCCGAGGGCATGATAGAGTGTTATCACACTCCGTATCTCCTCAAATCGGTCAGAGACTTCGGCCAACTCTGCAGAGAGGAGATTCTTCTGCGCTGTGAGAACCTCCAGATAGTTTGCATTTCCGTACCTCATCAACTGCTGTGTATTCCAGACTGTCGCCTGAAGGGTGACAATCTGCTTCTTGTCAAGTTCCACCCTTTTTTTGGCACTCTGCCAGTTTGCAAGGGAGTTGTTCACCTCCACACCGGCATCAAGAAGTGACTGGGTAAATTTGAGGGAAGCTTCCTCATATTGCGCCTGCGCAATGACCTTATTAGCCTTAAGTCTCCCCCTGTTGAAAATTGGCTGGGTCAGTGAGCCTAGCATATTTGCAATGATGCTCCCCGGATCCAGCACTATGCTCCCCGAACCTGTGGTCCACCCTATCGCACCGCTAAGGGTCAATTTGGGGTAGAATGCCGCTTTCGCAATATTTATCTCATAATATGCCTTAGCGAGCTCAAGTTCAGCCTGACGCACGTCCGGACGCCTCTCAAGGAGCTCTGCAGGAAGACCGGTAGAGAGGGTTGAAGGGATTTTCACCTTATCGATGGTGGTTCGCCCTATCGCTTTGGGTGAGACCCCCAACAAAGCACACATTGTATTCTCGGTAGAGACAATATTCTTCTCAAGTGTGAGGACATTTGCCTCCACGCTAAGTTTGTTTGCTTTGGCCTGAAGGACAGCTGCCTCATTGGTCTTACCTGCCCGCTTCATCGCCTCAAGGGTCCTTATATTCTCCTCCCAGGTCTTTAGGGTGCGGTAACTGATCTGGAGCTGCTCATCGAGCATCACCAGGGTATAATAACTTGTGGCAATGGTGGCTACCAGCTGCGTATGCACCGCCTGCTCATAAGCCTTACTCTGCTCGAGCGCCACCTGGGCCTTCCTCTTGGCATTGCGGAGAGAACCGAATATATCTGCCTCCCAACTTGCATCTACAGATGCCTTGAAAGTACCTGGATACACCCCTCCTGATGCACCAAATGAGGCACCTGGAAGCAACGCACCACGAGCAGCAGAGAGTGACGCCTCAGCTTCCTGAACTTTCAATCGGGCAACATTGAGATCAGTATTGTACTTGAGACCTGTATTTATCCAGCTCTGAAGCAATGTATCTGCAAACACCTCCCTCCATGAGAGTGTAGCCGCTGAAACAGAATCTGATGGACCTGCGGTATAAAGGCTATCCACCACAGGGAGCTCTCCCCTGTCATACCCCTTATAAAGACCGCAGCTATTGAGAGCCAACAACACAAGCAGCAACATCAGCCCCCTCTCCATTTTCCCCCTGTTGGGCATAACCCTCTCTTCGATATGCTGGAAGATTATGAAGAGTGGTGGAACCATAATCAGCAGAGCAATGGTTCCGACAAGCATACCACCTACTGTACCCACACCGATGGAGATATTGCCGTTGGCACCCACCCCACGGGAGAACATAAGGGGCAACATACCAAAGATCATGGTCAGAGAGGTCATAAGTATAGGTCTAAGTCTCGCCTTGGCTGCGTACATCGCAGACTGGGTAATGGACATCCCCTCTTTCCTCTTCTGGGATGCGAACTCTGTGATAAGGATAGCTGTTTTGGCCAACAGACCGATAAGCATCAGAAGACCGATCTGCAGGTAGATATTGTTCTCCAGAGAGAACATCCTGGCAAAAAGGAAACTTCCTGCCAAGCCGAAAGGTATCGACAATATGATGACTATAGGGATAAATATGCTCTCATAAAGGGCACACAGGATAAGGTAGATAAAGACAACGCATATCACCAGGATAATAGCCACCGAGTTGCCGGTAGCGGCCTCTTCACGCGACATACCGCTGAATTCATAGCCATATCCCTCAGGGATAACCTGCTCTGCCACCTCCCTTACAGCCTGGATAGCCTGACCTGAGCTGTAACCCGGAGCGGCATTGCCATTGACATTGATCGCTGTAAAGAGGTTGAAGCGTGATATCGATTGGGGACCGTATATTCTGGTGAGTCTGAGGTACTGGTTGATAGGAGACATCTCCCCTTGTGAGTTCCTCACAAACATATTCTGAAGGGACTCTGTATCAAGACGGTATTCGGGTGCAGCCTGATACATGACACGATAGAGTTTCGAAAACCTGTTCATATTGGATGCATACTTGCCACCCACATATCCTGCAAGGACATCGAGCACGTCTCCTGGAGAGATACCGTTCCTTTTACACTGTGCAGCATCCACTTCGACAAGATACATAGGGTATTTTGTATCAAAGGATGTCTTGGCACGGCTCACCTCCGGCCTTTTGTTTAGCTCGACAATCAGGTCATTGGTTACCTTCTGCAGATCCTCAAGCTTTCCACCCTTCTGATCCTGTACATAAAGGTCAAAACCGCTGCTGGCGCCATAACCGGGGATCATACCACGGGTATAGACCATGATATCTGCAGAGGTAATATCTGCTGTCCTTCGGTAGATCTCCTCCACTATAGACTCCACATCTTCACCCTCCCCTTTACGGAGATCCCAGTCGTGAAGCCTTATGACAAAGTTACCTGTAGATGAACCCTGACCGAACATCATACCGAAACCTGTAGTTCTGGAATAGGCCTTTATCTGGGGAATGGTACTTATCCTTTTGTCTATCTCGGCAAGCACCTTGTCTGTCTCCACAATATTGGTGCCCGGAGGGGTCCTCACATCGACATTGATAGAACCCATATCCTCCTTGGGGACAAGACCTGTCTTGGTAGTACTCATCATATAGTAGAGTCCTGCAGATGCGATCACCAGAAGGATAAGTGTGAGCCATCTCCTTTTGAACATAAAGAGGACTATATGCTTGTATTTCGCCACCATAGAGGTAAAGCCGGCATCAAAAGCTTTGTGGAACCTCGAGGAGAAGCTCGCCTTCTGCCCCTCTACCACCTCATCGTGTGGTGTCATTATCAGGGCACACAAAGCCGGAGATAGGGTGAGTGAGTTCAATAGTGAGATACCTACAGCCACAGCCATTGTGAGGCCGAACTGGGTATAGAATGTACCTGTAGTCCCACCCATAAAACTCACAGGGATAAACACCGCCATAAATACAAATGTAGTGGCAACAAGTGCTGTGGATATACCACCCATAGCATCCACTGTCGCCTTGTATGCAGACTTGTACCCCTCATCAAACTTGGCTTGTACAGCCTCTACCACCACGATAGAGTCATCCACCACAGTACCGATAACCAGCACCAGGGCAAAAAGGGTAATCATATTGAGGCTGAAACCTGCCCCGTACAGAAATGCAAAAGTTCCCACAAGTGACACTACTATGGATATTGTAGGTATAATGGTCGAACGGGCGCTTTGAAGGAAGACAAACACCACAAGAACCACCAAAAGTATCGCTTCAAAAAGGGTCTTGACCACATTTTTAATGGATGCATCGAGAAAGTCCTTGGTACTCATAAGGTCCACTATCTCAAGACCTTTAGGGAGATCTTTCCTAATCTCCTCCACCACCTTGTCCACATTCTTGATGATCTCATTGGCATTGGAGCCTGAGGTTTGGGAGATACTTATGGTAGTGCCTGGATGGCCGTTTACCATACCTATATAATCATAGCTCCTCTCTCCAAGTTCGATGGTCGCAACATCCTTCAGGCAGAGTACTGTTCCGTCGCTCTCCGCCCTTATCACCATATTTTCGTAATCCTGAACCTCCTCATAGCGTCCCCTGTACTTGAGGACATACCTGAATGTATTGTCGGACTCCGTACCCAAAGTACCTGTAGGGGCCTCCAGGTTCTGCTCTGACAACACTGCCGATATATCTGTAGGCATGAGTCCATATTTGGCCATCTTACCTGGGTCGAGCCATATACGGAGGGAGTAGTCTCCACCACGGACATCTACTTCACCCACACCAGCCACACGTGACAGACGGGGTTCGATATTGATTTTGAGGTAGTTTACGATAAATTTTCTGTCAAACGAATTGTCTGGGCTATAGACCGCCAGCTGCTTGATACGGCTTGTCTGCCTTTTCCTTACAGTCACACCGCTTCTGGTCACTTCGGCGGGGAGAAGACTCTGTGCCGAGGCCATCCTGTTCTGCACATTCACCATCGCCATATCACCGTCTGTACCCTGGCGGAAATATATCTGGATACTGGCCGAACCGCTGTTTGTAGCTGAGGAGACCATATACATCATATCCTCCACACCATTGACAGCCTCTTCAAGGGGTACCAGCACACTCCTCTGGACTGTCTCAGCATTTGCACCTGCATAAGAGGCTGAAACACTGACTGTCGGAGGGGCTATCTCGGGAAACTGCTCCACAGGGAGTTGTGTGAGTCCGATAAATCCCACGAGGAGGATAACCACCGATATCACACCTGCAAATATCGGACGGTCAATAAAGGTCTTTACGTTCATTATTTGCCCCCCTCCATCACTTTCATTGTATCGTTTGCTTCCACTTTTGAGGGGCCTTTACTTTTAATAGGTGTACCCTCCTTCAACAGACCTGCACCTGCCGCTACTATGACATCACCCACCTTCAGACCGCTCTCCACGATATACTCGACACCATTGTTCTGTGGTGCCACGTGAATCTCTGCAGATGAAGCCTTGCCATCCACCACCTTATAGACGAAAATCCTGTCCTGAAGCTCAAAAGTGGCAGTTTGTGGAATAACTATACAATTGGAAACAGTGGTAGGTATCACTATGGTACCGCTACCGCCATTTCTTAGGAGCTTGTTCCTGTTGTTGAAGACTGCCCTTATGCTCACTGCACCGGTACTCTCGCTGATGGTACCGCTTATCGCATTGATCTTCCCTGTGTGCATATATTTGTCCCCATTGCTCATTATAAGATCGACCTCAGGCATCTGGCTGATGGCATTATTGAGGGAGCCATACTGCATTATCATATCGAGCATCTGGTTCTCCGCCATAGAGAAGTATGCATATACCTTGCTCACATCAGAAACTGTAACAAGAGGTTGGGAGATATTGCTGTTGACAAGGGCACCCACACGGTATGGGATCATACTCGCTACGCCATTTACAGGGGAGCGCACCTCAGTATAAGAGAGGTTATTGCTTGCATTTTCCACCTCTGCCTGGCAAAGGGCAAGTCTTGCCTGAGCCTCTGTAAGGTTGTTGCGTGCTGTCATCAGATCAAACTCCGACACCACATCCTGCTCATAGAGTTTCTGGTTGCTCTCAAGGACGAGCTGTGCTGTGGACAAAGCTGCCTCTGCACTTTTTACATTGGCTACCGCAATCTGATATGCCGCCTTATATGGAGTCTGGTCGATAATGAAAAGCACCTGATCCTTTGAAACACTCTCTCCCTCTTCAATAAGGATGTCTACAATCATTCCGCTAACCTGCGGCCTTACCTCTACGGTCTGTACGCCATTGATGGTGGCGGAATAGCCTGTAGTAAGAGTTCTGTCACTTAGAGAGACCTCAAGTGTCTCATAAAGGGTCTCGCCGGTACTTGAGGAATTTTTTTCACCATCCTGACAAGATGAAAGAATCGTAGTGGCGAATAAAAGAAAAATGGAAGTTATCCGTCTCATAGCAAATAAATAAATGGTCACAAAATTGGCCGCAAAAATCGCTCAAAAATATCAAAGCAACAAGAAAAATAATTATCAAAATGGATTATTATTTCAAAGTTTATTCTAACTTTGTTCCCGACTAAAGCGATTATGAGTTCCCGCAAGGACTTGTGACCGCTTTTAATGTAGAACGAAAACAAAATTTTTATGGTATTTACTGTTTATTAGTGTTAGATGAAAAAACTATTTCCCTTTTATTTGGTTGTCTTTATGACAATTAGCTCGGCTATCTTCGCGCAGGAGGCAGAGGATACAACAGCAATTGATTATTTTCCTGAAATTTCATTGGATACCCGATTCGGGTTCAATCAATCAATAACAGATAAAAGCGGTCGCTTCTATAGCGATGGTATATATCTAAATATAGACGGTAACATATCCCCCCATTTTTCTTATACTTCCAATATAAAGTTCCTCTCTCCCGAGTACGGGAGCAGCATTTGCTGGCTCTTGCTCACATACGAGAGGGAGTGGTTCTCCCTATCAGCAGGTAAAGATGCGATCTACGTCGGCGGATTTGAATATGACGCCATGGAGATAGACACTTATTTCGACATGAGTTCCCTCTTCTACAACTCGTTCGACTGCTGGCAATGGGGAGCATCTGCGGCATTCTACCCAGCAGAGGGGCACTCAATACTCTTACAAGTGGCAAATTCCCCATTGACATACGACCCCAACCACTTTGCTTACGCACTTGCTTGGAGGTCAGAACACGACTGGTACGAATCGTACTGGAGCGTAAACCTGTGGCAATATGACAAAGGTGCTTTTGTAAAGGCACTTAACCTCGGAAACAAATTCCACATCGGGGACTTTTCTCTGGTCCTTGACTATATGACCCGCTCATATGACCTCAACACCCTCTTCACCGAAGACTTTACAGCTCTGGCAATGCCTTCATACGAAGGATGCTCGTGGTGCAGACCTTTTTTAAAGGTGGGATTTGAGAGGGCATCCGAGATTCTTGAATATGATTTCGTGGGCGACAACCTCTTCTACGGTGTGGGTGCCGAAATTTTCCCCATCCGCAACTATAGGGAGCTGAGGCTGTTTGCCACATGGACACACAATACTGAATATACACAGAGCCACCAGATCAATATCGGTGCCACCTGGAGAATTGACTTGACAAAAGCTTTAAGAAAATGATAAATAACGAGAACGATTACATTATTGAGTTTAACCACATCTCAAAACACTTCGGAGACAAGTGTGTATTGGACGATGTGAGCATTTCCGTAAAACGCGGAGAGTTTGTAACCATTCTGGGCCCTTCCGGATGCGGAAAGACGACACTCTTGAGGCTTTTGGCCGGATTCGGCAATGCCGATGAGGGTGAAATTAAAATCAATGGGGAGGATATTACAAATACCCCACCCCACAAACGCCCTGTGAATACAGTATTCCAGCGCTATGCCCTATTCCCATATCTGAATGTCTATGACAACATTGCCTTCGGACTCAAACTCAAAGATGTCCAGGAGGATGAGATAGATATGCGCGTACGCAAGGCCCTCAAAATGGTGGGGATGATTGACTACGAGTGGAGGGACATCAACTCCCTCTCCGGCGGCCAGCAGCAGAGGGTGGCCATAGCTCGAGCTATCGTCAACAGGCCTCAGGTGCTTCTGCTTGACGAGCCCCTTGCCGCCCTTGACCTCAAGATGCGCAAGGATATGCAAATGGAGCTTAAAGAGATGCACAAAACCCTGGGCATCACATTCATATATGTAACACACGACCAGGAGGAGGCCCTCACCCTCAGTGACACCATCGTGGTAATGAGCGAAGGTACAGTCCAGCAGATAGGTACCCCAATGGACATCTACAATGAGCCCAAAAACTCATTCGTAGCAGACTTCATCGGAGAGAGCAATATCCTCAACGGCACCATGATTTGCGACAAGCAGGTTTCATTCCTGGGTCACGAGTTCGAATGCGTCGATTCAGGCTTCGGAGAGAATGTACCCGTAGATGTGGTAATACGTCCCGAGGATGTATATATCCTTAACAATACAACATCTTCTATGTTTACAGGCACTGTACAGTCCTGTATATTCAAGGGTGTCCATTACGAGATAGTGGTACTTACAGAGAACGGATACGAGATCCTTATCCAGGACTACAACGCATTTGAAGTGGGCAATGAAGTGGGCATGATCATCAAGCCTGTCGACATACACGTGATGGAGAAAGAGCGCACCACCAATACATTTGTGGGCAAAATGCTCGACAAGACCCACGTGGAGATCCTCGATACCTCATTCCTCTGCGAAGAGATGGAGGGTATAGAAGGTGGCGAGAAGGTGAGAGTGGAGGTACCATTCAACAAAGTGGACCTTATGGACAACGAAGAGGATGGCAATCTCCTCGGTGATGTACGCTTTATCCTCTACAAAGGCAATCACTACCACCTGACAGTCCGCACCGAGACCGGAGAGAATATATATGTAGACACAAATGACGTGTGGGACAACAGGGACCTTGTTAGTGTAAGAATCCTCCCTGAAGACCTTAAAATCACCTTGCTATGAAATGGTTAGCCAAAATATTCACCAAGAGGAGCAACTGGTCGATACCATACTTTGTCTTTATGCTGGTATTCGTGGTACTTCCATTGGTGCTGATATTCATCTATGCCTTCCAGAACAATGATGGTGAGTTCTCTTTCACAAACTTCACCAAATTCTTCTCGAGCCCGGAGGATGCAAACACCTTTGTATACTCCATTGGCATAGCCATCATCACCACCCTGTTCTGCCTTCTGCTCGGCTACCCGGCAGCATATATCCTGAGCAACAAATCGCTCTGCCGCTCGCAGGTGATGGTATTGCTGTTCATCCTCCCTATGTGGATTAACATTCTGGTCCGTACACTCGCCACAGTGGCACTCTTTGACTTCATACGCGTCCCTCTTGGACAAGGGGCACTCATCTTCGGAATGGTATATAACTTCCTTCCGTTCATGATCTACCCTATATATAACACAATGGCCAAAATGGACCACAGCTATATAGAGGCTGCGCAGGATCTTGGGGCAAACCCCGTCACAGTATTCAGAAAAGTGGTGATACCCCTCTCCATGCCTGGAATAATGAGTGGAATAATGATGGTATTCATGCCCACCATCTCCACATTCGCCATTGCGGAGCTATTGACAATGAACACAATAAAACTGTTCGGTACCACTATCCAGGAGAATATCAACAACGGCATGTGGAACTACGGTGCTGTACTGTCACTCATAATGCTTGTATTTATCTTGGCCATGGAGGTCTTCTCTGACAAGAAAGAGGAGGCTGCAGGAAATGAAGGAGGGCTAATCTGATGAAAATGAAAAAATTTATTGCCCAGTCATATCTGTGGCTGCTTCTCATATTGCTCTACGCACCTATCCTTATCATAGCGATATTCTCATTCACTGAGGCGAAGGTGCTTGGCAACTGGACCGGTTTCTCCACCAAACTATACGCATCGCTATTCACCTCGGGTTCGCACCATTCGCTGATGCACGCCATACAGAATACACTTGTCATAGCGATAGTTGCAGCAATATTCTCCACCATCCTGGGGACAATTGCCGCTATAGGGATACACAATCTACGTGGTAGGAAAAAGGCTATAATGAACTCCCTGAACAATATCCCGATGCTCAACCCAGATATCATCACAGGTATCTCCTTGTTCCTACTCTTCGTGAGTCTGGGTATTACCCAAGGGTTTACCACTGTAATATTGGCACACATCACCTTCTGCACCCCATACGTAGTGCTGTGCGTGATGCCGCGCCTCCTGCAGATGAACCCCAACATATACGAAGCTGCACTGGATCTCGGGGCCACCCCTGCACAAGCGATGAGAAAAGTCATATTCCCAGAGCTTAAATCGGGTATGATAAGCGGATTCATTATGGCATTCACACTGTCGATAGACGATTTCGCCGTGACCCTGTTCACCAAAGGGACAGAGGGGCTTGAAACCCTCTCGACATACATATATGCCGATGCACGAAAAGGTGGTTTGACCCCTGAACTCAGGCCTCTCTCCACCATTATATTCGTAACAGTACTTATCCTTCTTATAGTTATAAATGTACGCTCCGAGCGTAACAGAAAGAGAGTCGAAAAAATATGATGAAAAGATTCCTTAACATATTGGCCCTTACTGTCATCTGCACCATATTGGGAGGATGCAGCACCACCGACGACCAGCGTCAGAGCATTCTGAAAGTGTACAACTGGGCCGACTACATAGATGAAGATCTTATCGGTGAGTTTGAGGAGTGGTATATGGAGCAGACGGGAGAAGAGGTAAAAGTGGTCTACCAGCTTTTCGACGTAAATGAGATTATGCTTGCCAAAATAGAGCGTGGCAAAGAGGATTTTGATGTGGTATGCCCCTCTGACTACATTATAGAGAGGATGTTGAGCAAAGATCTCCTCCTCCCCATCAACAAGGATTTCGGAGAGACCCCCAACTACTTGGACCTGGTATCCCCATACATCCACCATCTGTTTGGGAAACTTGAAGCTCACGGCAACAATGCCAATGACTACGCTGTCGGATATATGTGGGGTACAAACGGATTCCTCTACAACAAAAAATATATCACACAGGAGGAGGTAGACACTTGGAGTGTCCTATGGAATCCCAAAATCGACAAGAAACTGCTCATCAAAGACGCCTTCAGAGATGTATATTCACCTATTCTTATCCACGCCAATCTGGAGAGGTTGGCAAATGGGGAAATCACACTTGATTCACTTATGTATGACACATCTGACGAATCTATAGAGATAGTGGAGGCACTTCTAATGCAGGCCAAGCCATATGTAGCGGGTTGGGAGGCCGATTTCGGCAAAGAGCTTATGACCAAGGAGGCAGCCTGGGTCAACCTCTCGTGGAGCGGTGATGCCGCCTGGGCCATGGAGGAAGCAGCTGCTGTAGGGGTAGAACTTGACTACCACATCCCATCAGAGGGGAGTATTGTATGGTTTGACGGATGGGTAATCCCCAAATATGCCAAAAATGTAAAAGCTGCATCATATTTCATCAACTTCATGTGCAAACCCGAGAATGCCATACGCAATATGGAGGAGATCGGATATGTAAGTGTAATCAGCACACCTGAGGTGCTTGAGTGGGCACAGGAGTCTGCTGCTGATTATGGATATGAAGAGAAGATGGATATAAGCTACTTCTTCGGGGAGGATGGTACAGACGTGGTGGCCAACCCCACAATGTACCCAAGCATAAGTGCCATCGACAGATGTGGAATGATGCACGACAGCGGCGACAGGACAGAAGCCCTTATGACCATGTGGTCACGTGTAAAAGGGAACAAATTCAACAGCTGGATGCTGATTATAATTTTCATTGCTTTCGGCGGCTTGTTTGTAGCGGGTATCATCAAACGTGTCCGTCACTCCCGCCGTCAACAACGCTTCCGCAGGAGATAGAATATGCAAACATACAATTTTGACAAAATAGTTGACCGCCGTGGCTCCGGTGCCATCAAATGCGATGCACTCGGCAAATACTTTGGCCGCGACGACCTTATCCCCATGTGGGTGGCGGACATGGACTTTGAAACTCCAGATTTCATAGTTGACGCCCTCCGCAGCAGACTTGAACACCCTGTTTTTGGCTACACATCGGAGCCTGCAGATTTCTGGCCTGTCATATGCAAATGGATATTTGACCACCACGGCTGGGATGTCCACCAGGAGTGGCTCACATTCATCCCCGGCATCGTCAAAGGGATAGGAATGGCGATCAATGCCTTATTGTCCCCTGGGGACAAAATTATAATCCAGCCACCTGTATATCATCCGTTCAGGCTTGTGCCCCAGAAAAACGGATATGAAGTGGTCAACAATCCATTGCGCCAGCTCCCCGATGGAAGCTATGAAATGGACTTTGACAATCTCGCAGAGGTATGTGATGAAAAATGCAGGATGCTCATCCTCTCCAATCCACATAACCCGGCAGGGATAGTATGGCCAAGGGAGACTCTGCAACGGCTGGCAGAGTTCTGCCACCCACGCGGAATTATTGTCATCTCTGACGAAATACATTGCGATATGGCGCTGTATGGGCACAAACACATCCCCTTTGCCACTGTATCAGAAAAGGCATCTGAATGCAGCATCACCTTTGCATCTCCCTCCAAGACCTTCAACATCGCGGGGATAGTGAGTTCATATGCTGTAGTGCCCAATGACGGGCTGAGGGAGAGGTTTTACAGTTGGTTGAGTGCCAATGAAATGAACTCAGCACCACTATTCTCCCCTATTGCCACAATCGCAGCATTCCGATACGGAGAGGATTGGCGTAGGCAGATGCTTGAATATATAGAGGGGAATATCGATTTTCTGACGGAATATTGCTCAAGGGAGATTCCGCAGATCAAGCCGCTCAAGCCGCAGGCTTCATTTCTTGTATGGCTTGACTGCCGCGGGCTCGGGCTTGGTCATCAGGAGCTGGTCGATCTTTTCGTAAACAAGGCGGGACTTGCCCTCAATGACGGAAAGATGTTTGGTCCTGGAGGAGAAGGATTTATGCGATTTAATGTCGGCACACCCCGCAGTGTAGTCAAACAGGCAATAGAAAGAGTCAAACAGGCAATAGGCAAATAACGGCAAATAGTAACTTTGCAACATAATAAACAACTAAAACCTATCATAAGATGAAAAGACTTTTATGTGTACTGCTGTTTGCAGCGATGTCTGTATCGGCAGCTATGGCTCAGGATGTACTTGGCAAATGGAAACTTGAAGATGGCAGCGCTATCGTAGAGGTATACCAGGATGGTGATGTATTCAACGGCCGCATCGTATGGCTCGAGAAACCCACCGAAGCAGACGGCTCACCAGCAGTTGATGACAAGAATCCCGACAAAGCACTCCGTTCACGCCAGCTTATTGGTCTGAATATGCTCCATGGCCTAAAAGCAGTCGATGGGGAATATTCAGGTGGCAAAATTTATGACCCGGGCAATGGAAAGACCTACAACTGCTCAATGAAAGTGGAAGGAACCACCCTTAAAGTTCGTGGTTCACTCGACAAAAAAGGTCTCCTCGGCCGCACCATGGACTGGTTCAGAGTGGAGTAAACGGCTACAGATATTCATACAGAAAAGGCGGGAGTGGTCCCGCCTTTTTTTACCTATGTTTGATGCTGTCACTATCAGCCTCTCTGATTGTAATCTGCATTCAAATGGTTCATAGCGTGCATAAACTTATGAATATAAATAAAGGGACCCACGATAATCAAGGAGCCAAGAATATTCCATAGCCAAAAATCAGATGCACCAAAGTCATAGGTAATGCTACGCCTTTTCAACTCATTCCCTATACGGGCCGATATCTTGTGATACCATATCAGAGGGACAATACCCAAAGTCAGCCACGAGAAAATAAAATAGACCAGACAATAGTGCATAGTATGCTGCCCGTCATATTTCATAGCTACGGTATTGATCTCTGTAGAAATCTTTGAATAAACTACCAACGGGTAGATACCAAGGGTTACAATACCCAGAAGTATCATCTTGACAAGACCACGATTTGTTGGCAACTGCAATGTCGGAGAGGTGTTTTGAATTATTTCCATAATCAAGATTAAGTTATTAAATTAAGAGTTATTAGCTCCACAAATTTAATAAAACAACAATGAAAATCAAAGAGTAGCAAAGAGTAGCATTCACTTAATCTATCAAACAACTTCCCCTGCAATTCAGAAGCCACCTCACCACCCGTCAGAACGATCTCTACAGATATGTACCTTGGCCACTACCCGGTAATCGACCGCAGAAGCCACGCCTGATAGCCCAGACAGCACCCCAGGAAGGGGTAACGTGGCCCCCGAATTTCACGACAACCATACACATACACACTATAGCTGACAGCTGTAAAGGAAAACTCTTAAAAAACATCACAGTGGTGCCCAAAAAAGAGGCAAAAGCCCCTTTCCGACCCGAGCTGTAACAAATAACGGTCAAAATACCGCACAGCTGAAAAAACGCCGGAGCAGCGCGACCTAGTCTCCCACCTAAGCAAATCGACTTACCCTCCCCAGTAGAGAGATTGGAGGGGTAAAAAGAAAAAGCCTCAGAGATTTTCTGAGGCTTTTGGGCGCGTGGTGCCACCGGAAAACGAGTTTCATTCCTAAATGGCTCTATATCTTTACGTTAAAGAATCGCAATAAACGTAATCTCTCGCTATTGCTCCAGCTCAGTTCGGAATCCCTGCTTGTTTAATTTTTATTTCAATATAAATTAGACAAACAATGGCTTATAAGTTTTTTTACAACTCTCCCAACTCTTTCTTAATTTGGTCTAATTTCTCAATATATTCTTTAATATCTGTTGTATATTTATTATACACTTTCTTCATGTTATTATTGATAATATTCATATAATCTTGAATAAGATCAACAAGTTTAGTGAATATAGACAAATAGATTATGCTTTCACCCCATTGACATTCTCTATACAGAGCTATTTGCCTTATGAAAGAATTATTCTTGTGGGCATCGATGTTGTTTCGAATTTCTTTGGCAAATTCAATATCCATGACCTGTTTTAGTATAGAATTTATATTCTTCCAAAAATCTGATAATTCCTGAATATTAACAACCTCATTAGGATATAGTCTCATTTCTTTTGATACTTTTTTAGACAAATCATTTATTCTTGCCTCATAAATTATCGTATATGCATGTTTACTTAACATTATCCTTTCTGTATCATTTTGTGCCTGCAATAAACATATAGTAGTAGTTATTGCATCCATT